>CAVYPI010000088.1:0-353298 GCA_963770125.1 uncultured Actinomycetota bacterium
GCCCAGCTCGCCCAGCTGCTGCGCGTTGAAGATCGGCGTGCGCCCGCCGATCACCATGTTCATCAGCTGCGGCTTGGCCAGGCGGCGCGGCAGCGCGCGCACTTCCTCCGCCTTCGTCACCGCCTCGACGAACAGGATGTCGGCGCCCGCCTCTGCGAACCTCTGCGCCCGCTCCACCGCCGCCTCGAAGCCTTGCGTGGCGCAGGCGTCGGTGCGGGCCATGATCATCAGCTGGGCGTCCTGCCGGGCATCGACGGCGGCCTTGATCTTGGCGACCGCCTCCTCGGTGGAGATCACGTCCTTGCCCGCGAAGTGGCCGCAGCGCTTGGGCGCGACCTGGTCCTCGAGCTGGATGCAGTCGGCGCCGGCGCGCTCCAGGGTGCGCACCGTGTGGCGCACGTTCAGCGCGTTGCCGAAGCCGGTGTCGGCATCGACGATCAGCGGCAGTCCCACCGCATCGCGGATGCGCGCCGTGTGGTCGGCGATCTCGGCCAGGCCCATGAAGCCCTGGTCGGGCAGCCCGAACCACATGTTGGTCACGCCCGCGCCGGTGACGTAGATGGCCTCGAAGCCGAGGTCCTCGATCACGCGGGCCGACAGGGCGTTGAACGCGCCCGGCACCAGCACGCCGCGGCGCGCCTCGGCCAGCGCGCGCAGGGTTTTGCGGGTGCTGGTAGAACTCATCTTTCAGTCTTCCTTCTTCCTGTGGCCTTGACCACGGCGCCCAGGCGGCACGCCGCCCGCCATCCTCGACAAGCGTAGGCTCGGATTTCTCATGGGGTTATACCGTGGGTATCGTGCCGCCGTCGACATGGAATCGGCTCCGGTGATGTAGCTCGCGCGATCGGAGACGACAAACGCCACGAGTTCGGCGACCTCGTCGCGGCGGCCGGCACGGTTGAGGACGATGCCGCCGAGCTGGCGTATCAATTCACTGCGGGCGGACTCATCGTCGCCGCCGGTCATCGCGGTCATCGCGGTCATGGCGTCGAGCACCCGTTGAGCGCCTTCTGTGTGGATGAAGCCGGGTGTCAACAGTGATGACGCGGATTTGAGCCAACCGCAAAGGTAATCAGAAGGAGTGTGGATATGAGACCAATTCCCCGCAGTATGTTGTTCACTCCGGCGACGAAGACAGACCACTTTGACGCGGCGGCAAACGTGGGCGCTGACGCTGTGATCCTCGATCTGGAGGATTCGGTAGCGCCGGAGGCGAAAGACGGGGCGCGACTCGCGGCCCTGAATTACCTTGCGGCCAAGCGCTCGTCGCGCACATCAGCGGCACTGCGGATCAATTCCCCTGCGACGCTGGCCGGATGGCAGGATTTGGGCGCACTGCTGCAGTCTGCTGCGGATCCGGATTTTATCGTGATCCCGAAAGCTGAATCCGCGGCTGTGGCCGCTCTGGTCAAATCCCTGCTGCATCAGGCGCAGAAAACCGCCGGGATCATCGTGATCTATGAAAGCGCCTATGCCGCAGCGCACATCGGAGACCTTCTGGATCACCGGGTCATCGATGCGGTGATGTTCGGCGGCGATGACATGTCGGCAGATCTCAGCGCGGACATCACCGCCGATGTCACCGGCTACGCGCGCAGCGTTTTGTTGACGCAGGCGGCCGCCGCCGCGATTCCGGTCATCGACTCGCCGTTTTTCAACATCGCCGATAGCGACGGGTTGGGGCAAGCGGTCAACCACGCCGTTGCCGAGGGATTCGCCGGAAAGGCGGCGATCCACCCGGCGCAGGTACCCGTCATCAACGCGGCATTCATACCGAACCAGGACCAGATCGATTGGGCCAGAAAGGTGATGACCGCAAACGAGGCGGGAGCAGGAACCGTCGGAGGGTTGATGGTTGATGAAGCGGTCGCCCGTCGCGCCCGCCGAATATTGCACAACACCAACCAGTGAAGGACACAAACATGGAAACCCCAATATCGGCCTACAACGAGGTGGCCCCGCGGGTGTACCGCGAGACATCCGGGTTGTATTACGAGGATTTCGTCGTCGGCGACACCTTCGAGCATCGACCCGGTCGCACCATCACCGACACCGACAACATCTGGATGACACTGCTCACGATGAACACCCAGCCGGTGCATTTCGACGCCAACTACGCGGCGGCCACCGAATGGAAGAAGCTGCTCGTCGATTCCACGCTGACCATCGCGATGCTGACCGGCATGAGCGTGCGCACCGTCAGCGCCAAGGTGGTGGCCAACCTGGGCTGGGACAAGGTACGCGCCACCGCACCGGTGTTTGCCGGGGACACCCTGTATGCGACCTCAAAGGTGTTGTCGAAACGGCTGTCGAAAAGCCGGCCCACCCAGGGCATCGTCACGGTGCAAACCACTGGAACCAACCAGCACGGTGTTGTGGTGATGACCTTCGAACGCACCATGTTGATCTACACCCGCGAGGGCTCACCGGCCCAGGAGGCGAAGTACTGATGACGAACTCCACACTGATCGACAACCCGAGCATGGGCATCTACCACGCCAAGCTCACCGACGCCGACACCGCCATCGCATCGGTGGTCAGCGGTTCCTCGGTGGCCATTGGTATGGCTGCTGGCCAACCGCCGGCGCTGCTGCGGGCGTTGGCGGCGAGGGCCGAACGGGGCGAGATCGATCGGGTCAAGTTGTTTTACTTCCATGCCGAGGCCCCGATGGCCCAGACCGTGCTGCGCTACGAGTTGATGGGACGGTTCCTGCCGCACTCGCTGTTTTTGCAGCGCGCCGACCGTGAGTTGATCAAGCGGGGCGACAAAGACGGTCGCAAGGTCGTCTACTTCATCCCGACCGCGTTTAGCCAGTCGGTGCGACTGTTCGCCGAGTCGATTCCCATCGACACCTGCATCGCCACCGTGTCCCCGATGGATGCGCACGGATACTTCACCTTCGGCACCAACAACGACTACACCAGTTCGGTGGCCCGACAGGCCAACCAGCTGGTCGTCGAAGTCAACCCCAATATGCCGAGGGTTTATGGCGGATCAGCGCTGCACATCTCCGAGGTCGACACCATCGTCGAGAACGACGCGCAGTTGCTGGAACTCCCGCAGCGGCCGATATCCGACATCGATCGTGTCATCGGCAAACACGTGGCCGCCCTGGTGGGCGATCGGGCATGTGTTCAGATCGGTGTCGGGGGTCTGCCCCAGGCGGTATGCGAGGAACTTCGTGACCGCACCGACTTGGGGATCCATTCGGAGGTGTTCACCCCGCCGATGGCCGATCTGGTGCGCCGCGGCGTGGTCACCGGCCGCTTCAAGACACTCAACCGCGGTAAGGCGGTGTTCACCTTCGCGATGGGCGACCGCGAGATGTATCAGTTCATGAACGACAACATCGCCGTGGAGAGCTATCCGGTCGACTACGTCAACGACCCCGCCGTGATCGCCCAAAACGACAACGTGGTTTCGGTCAATTCCACCGTGGAGATGGACCTGACCGGTGCGTGCAACTCCGAACACATCGGCGGCCACCAATTCAGCGCCGCCGGTGGCCAACTGGACTTCGTGCGCGGGTCGTACGCCTCGCGGGGCGGCAAATCGGTGATCGCGTTCGCATCGACCACGCGCGGCGGCACCATCAGCAAGATCGTTCCCCGGCTGTCGGGACCGGTCACCTCGCCCCGCAACGACACCCACTATGTCGCCACCGAATACGGCGTCGTCAACCTCAAGGCGCTGTCGACCACCGAACGTGCCGGTGCACTCATCGGGCTGGCACACCCGGATTACCGGGGCTGGCTCACCGACAACGCCCAACGCATGCACCTGATCTGAAAACAAGAAACTCCACCACTCAAAGGAAGACAGCGCATGACCATCGAACTCACCACCACTGCGGATACGCCCGAACACGCCGAGCTGCTGAAATCGCAGCCCAGCCATGGGCCCGCTACGTGACCAAGACAGCCGCCGAATCGAACTGACCCGGGATCTTATTCAATCTGTGCTGCAAAGGTTTTGGGCCATCGCGGCCACACACCAGCAAACGGGACGGCGTCTCCGCAAAGTGACGACATCGACGCGACCCCGGGCACGGAACCAAGACGATCGGGCACCATCCGCTTAGCGATTCTGGAGCCATGGCATCTTCCCGACACGACCGAATACGGCGAGATCGAATATTGAGGGTTACCGGTAAACTGCTCCTTCTCAACGATTTTCGCGTCTCTCATTGTAACTCTCGCATCAGCCGCCGGTCGCCGCAGTCAGCAAAAATCCCTTGACAACCAGGACTGAACGCCTATCCCCGCTGATCTGCCGTCACGTGGCCGAGCAGTTTCATTAGGTCCTTCACTTGGATGGTCTCCAGCGAGCGGACGGCAGCCTTGATTTCTCTTGCAAGGCCGTCATCGGCGCGGCCGGCTACGAGCTTGTCAAACTTCGCGCCGATTTCATCCCAGGTGAACGGCCGGGTCGGGAACCCGGGGTAGCTCTTCACCTCGTGACTGTAGGACTTGCCGTCGTTGAGCCGGACTGTCACCCGGCTCGGGACTTCCCTGGGGTAGCGGGCGGTGAACCCGTCATCCGGCCTCACCGTGACCTTTCGGAGCAAGCCCTGGACGTCCGGCGCCTCAATGCGCCTGGGCCCGAGCTGCGCTGGCTGAACGTCGCCATCAAGGAGGGCGACGGCCAGCAGGTAGGGCAGGCTGTGATCGGCCTGTTCCTTTGTGTGCACGGCGGTCTTCGGCCCGAAGGTCCCCCCACCCATGAAGTCGTAGGCGTCCCGGAAGACGGCATCATCGATACTATCGACCTGAGACGGATCAATTGCGGACGCGTTGCGCAGCTCAAGCATGCAGAAAATCGACGATTGGCCGGGAACCGCGGTGTTGTAGCTCTTCAAGGCGAGCCGGTCGAAGCAGTCCAGTTTCTCGTGGTCCCAATCGATGTGGATCGGTTGTCCGAGGGCCTGGGCGAGGCCATGTGGTCCCTCGATGACATACGTAGGGCCAGTTACGCCGCGGGACGCCAAGAAGACTCCGTGGACGCACGCCAAGGCCAACTGAGATGAGGATAGGCCCTTCCACTGCGAGATCGGAGTGGTCCGCGCAACAAGCAAAGGAATGACGTCGCCACAGATCCCGACGGCCGCCGCCGTCTGTGCCTCGTCCAGGCCGAGAGTCCTCGACACCCCGGCTGCTAGCGAGAAGGAGAGCGGCGCCGTCAGGTCGAACCCGTGGGCCATGAAGGGAACCGCCGCGGTGAGCCGTGACTCGACCTGGTAGGCAAGCGCCAGGGCGATCAGGAAATCCTTCCCGAAAGGTCGGCGTGCTCGCTCGCGGCGAGGATCGCCCCCGTGTTGTCCGAGGGATGGCAGAGCCCGCCGCCGACGAGATAGCTGTCCATATAGTCGACGTAGCGGACCAGCGCCGTGTTGTAGAACGCCGCATAGATTATGTTGCCGCGTCCACCGCCGATTAGAGTGCAGCGACCGACCCGACCGCTGAACTCCTCTGCCTGTGCCCGGCACGCTTCGATCGGCGGCGCTCCGAGAGCGTTAATGGCGCACGCCAACGCATCAAGGAGGCTCACCTTGAGCCGCTCGCGCCGCTCAGCAGTAAGTTCCGCATACGTTGTGCGGCAGGCGAATCGCGCGATACCTTCGGCCTGGCTTGGCCCTGAAATGATTGGCTTGGGCTTCTCTGGGGGGTGGCGGTCAGGGTGGTCAGGCTTTCCCATGAGTTACCGCCTCCCTAGTCGCATACCGAGCATCCGTCTGCGCCGATTACGCGGGCTGTCCGCCTGGCTGGGGCTCGTTGCGCAGAATGGTGTAGGCCACCATGGCCGAATCGAGGTAGGCGCGGACTTCCACGATCATGTCACCGTCGAAGCGGCATACCCAGCAGTAGCGGTTGTCGAAGGTTGCGCCTTCGTTGGTCTTCGATGTGGACAGCAGCTCAGCGATCGTCGTGTCGCCGTCCACGTGGAGGTGCTGCACCTCCAGCGTCGCGCCACCGACCAGTACCCCCTCAAGGCGGGTGAAGGTGGCGGCCAGGAATTCGGCCTTGGAATGGTAGCGGCCGGCGAGGGGCTGAGTGCCTTCGACAGTCCAATCGACGTTTTCGGCCACGCGATCCCAGAACTTCGGCTGGGTTTCCGCCCTCGCCAAATTAGCGAACAGGGCGATCCGGTCTTCGCGAATATCACTCATGGAAAGCCTCCTGACATTGTTCCTAACCGGCACACTGGACCATTGGATGACGGTACACAGGGAGCGCTGCCGGATCCGGGGTTTCGCACACGGTCACCAGAGAAGGCGATTCACCTCTGCAAGCCGCCTTCTCTCTCTCTGCTGCACTGGCTAGGCGGCCGGCGGTATCAGTGGCAGACGGCATACGTTGGCGGTCGGATCCCACCACAAATCCTCGGTCACCGCGATACGTGCCCGGTAAAAGGCGCGCTGATCGGCAAGCAGATCAGCCTCGCCCTCCGGCCCCTCCTGCATCAACTAGATTCTGCTGACGAAGAGAAGCCTCGCTGCGGGTCCAGCAAACAGCTGCTCCCCTGCCGCTCACCCTGACCTTCCCGGCCCGGCCCCGTCGGCTCTTACCTGACGCTGTAGCTCTACCTGCACGGGCGACACTCGGAAGTCAGCGCGCGGACGACGAATACGGCCGGATCGAATACGGCGGGTTACCGGTACGTGCCAGTCACGTTGCACCGCTGACGATTTCCTTAATGTAGTGGGCAACTCAACTCTCGAGGACCGTGTAGGTGGTATCGCTGACATGGGTTAAGAGGACAGACCGCGCGTCCTGCGTCACGTGACGTAACGCCGCCGGTCGCTCCGCGTGCCATGGGCGGAACGGGCGAGCCCTGCGTGTCAGGGTGAGTTGAGTCCACTGGTTCACAGCAAATCGGCCTGACGCAGGGCGAGATTCGGATCGGTACATTATGACCAGCTCAACGATTTCCTCGGTGAACGACAATGAACGGATGGATCCGACCCACCCCAGAGCTGACGGGCCGCGGCGGCGTCGCGCGTTCACCGCGTCGGAGAAGATTGCCTACCTCTCGGCCTACGAGCAGGCATGCGCACACGGCGACGGCGGCGCCTACTTGCGGCGGGAGGGCCTGTATTCGTCGTTGATCAGTGAATGGCGCAAGCAACGCGACGCCGGGGTGCTGGCGGGCAAACGGCCCGGTGAGAAGGTCGGTCGGCTGACCGCCGAGCAAGCCGAGATCGCCCGGCTCACGCGGGAGAACGCCCGGATGAGCAAGCGGTTGGCCACCACCGAAGCAGCTCTGGACATCATGGGAAAAGCACACGCTCTCTTGGAAAGTCTTTCCGAGAGAGCGGATTGCGACGAGAAGCGCAAGAATCGATGACGCAGACCTATGTGTCGCTGATCGCCGGTGGTGTCTCTACGAGGCACGCAGCGGTGTTGACCGGGATGGTGCGCTCAACCGCCACCCGGCGACACACTGCCGCTACGGCACCGACTCCCGTGGTGTCGGCGCCACCAGCGGGAGACCCGGTCAACAAGCTGACCGCGCTGGAACGGCGCCGGGTCCTCGACGTGCTCACCAGTGACCGGTTCGTCGATGTCGCGCCGTTGCAGATCTACGCCCAGCTGCTCGACGAGGGCCTCTACCTGTGTTCGGTGTCCACGATGTACCGGGTATTGGCAGAGAACACCCTGGTGGCTGAGCGCCGCCGGCAGGCGCGGCATCCGGCGATGGTATGCCCGGAGCTGGTCGCGACTGCGCCGCGGCAGGTGTATTCCTGGGACATCACCAAACTCGCGGGCCCGGTGAAGGGCACCTACTTCGATGCGTACGTGATGATCGACATCTACTCCCGCTACATCGTCGGGGTCGAGGTCCATGCCCACGAATCCGGCGTGCTGGCGCGGGAACTGATGGAGCAGGTCTTCACCGTCCACGGTGTCCCGCAGGTCGTGCACGCCGATCGGGGGACCTCGATGACCAGCAAGACCGTCGCCGCGCTGCTCGCCGACCTCGAGGTCACCCGGTCACATTCGCGGCCACGGGTATCCAACGACAACCCATACTCCGAGTCGTTGTTCAAGACCTTGAAGTACGGACCCGAGTTCCCCGAATGCTTCGGATCACTCAGCGATGCAAGGCAATTCATGGAAACCTTCACCAACTGGTACAACCACGAACATCGTCACACCGGCATCGGGCTGCACACACCCGCCGACGTGCACTTCGGGTTGGCCACCGACAAAGCCACCGACCGGCGCGCCGTGCTCACCGACGCCCGCGCCCGGCACCCGCACCGCTTCGGCACGACCCACGCGCCGAAGATCCTCGACCTGCCCGACACCGCCTGGATCAACCGACCAGCCCAGAACACTACTCAGGAGACCGACACGACAGCCGCCTAACACCCGATGGACTCATCCACCTTGAAAAATTCCGAACCAACGAGATGGACGCGAAACCGTTCAGCGCCGAGGTACTTTTGCACCGGGCGGCGTGACGGCGAAGTCGTTTGCTGCTGCGAGCAGCAGCTCCGATACCGGTGAGTTTCGCAGGCCGCCGCAGTCTGCCTAGACGTACCCAACGGAATCGCCCGCCAAAACGGAGGCCCTGTGACCAGAACTAATCTTTCGATGTCGATCTCTGCCGACGGCTACGTCGCGGGGCCCAACCAGTGTCAGGAGCACCCGCTCGGTGTCGGCGGCAAAGCGCTTCACGAGTGGCACCTCGGCCCAACCAAGGACCATCCAGTTAACCGGCAAGTGATCTCGGACATGATGGACGGCATAGGGGCAACGATCATGGGCCGCAACATGTTCGGCCCGATTCGCGGCGAGTGGGGTGACTCGGATTGGAGGGGGTGGTGGGGTGACGTCCCGCCGTACCGTTGCCCGGTCTATGTCCTGACCCACCACGCGCACGACCCGATCGACATGGAGGGCGGAACCACCTTTCATTTCGTCACCGACGGGATCGAATCCGCATACGCCCAAGCTAAGGCGGCTGCTGGTGGCCGGGCCATCTCCATCGCGGGAGGAGCCTCATGCGCCCGGCAGGCGATCGAGGCTGGGCTCGTCGACGAGATCGACCTCCAAGTGAACCCGGTCATCCTCGGGTCGGGTGAGCGCCTCCTCGACGGCTTCGAGGCCGGCAAGCCCACACTTGAGCTCGTCCGCGTGCTCGAGGCCCCGGGCGTGGCCCACCTGCGCTACCGTGTCATCCGGTGACCCGGTCGTTTCTAAAGAAATGAGGGGGTCTTCCCGGTGTTCGACGGCGGGCATTTCCGCACCTCACGGAGTCTCGTTGCTGTCTCACATGGCGACCCGATCCAGGGTCGTCACGAGTCGCGACTGAAGTGTCGCTAGGCCGCGTCGCGTAGCGGTGCCGGGAATGCCTTGGCCTCGTCGAAGGTCTGCCCGTGTTGTAGGCAGTGGTGGAGCTGGCCGAGGAGTTTGTTGAACAGATTGCTGTTGGCGGCGGGGTGGCGGTCCCCGTGTTCTCGCCGCTGCCGGTAGTGCTGGCGGCCGGTTCGAAGGTGGCGGACGCCGAGAATGCCCACATCCAGCCGACACTGGCCAGCCGGTTGTTCTTGATATGGCGGTGGGTGACCGACAACGAGCGCCCCGAAGCGCGGGTGACGGGAGCCGATCCGGCGTAGGCCTTCAATGCCCGGGCGTCGGTGAAACGAGCGCGGTCGTCTCCGATCTCGGCGAGCACCCGGGCGCCGGTCGAGTCCGCCAGCCCCGGAAAACTGGTGATAATCGCGTAATCGGGGTGCTGTTGGAACAATTCCGCCGATGCCGGACCGAGCTCGTCGACATTGGCGCACGCGGTGTCGAGGACGGCGAGCAGCGCCTGCGCGCTTTTGCCCATTGCGTTCTCGACCAGAACTGGTTGGTGCAGTTGGGGTTTCCGCAACTCGGCTTTGATCTCGGCGGCGGTCTGATCGATACCGCGGCTACGGCCGGCGCGACGCAGCGCGGCCGCGACCCGGCTCACCGACAGTTTGGCTGCGGCGGCCGCTGTCGGCGCAATCGCCAGCACGGCACGCGCCTCCGGGCTGGCGATCCCCAGCGTGAATCGGCTCGTGAAGACCGCCAGGAAGGTCGGGTAGAACTCGCGCAACAACGACCGCAGCTGATGGTGCGCGGTGGTGCGCCGCCAGATCGCGTCCTGGTGTGCACCGGCCAGCACCGCGATCGCCTGACACAACTCACTGTCGGCCGGCAGTCGGCGGTGGGTGGGCATCGACGCGCAGGATGTTGGCCAGCGTCATCGCGTCAGCATGATCGGACTTCGACCGTGCCACCGAGTGACGTTCCCGATACCGGGCCACCGCCAGTGGGTTGATCGCATACACCGACCGGCCGGTTGCCCGCAGCGACGCAACCAGCAGTCCGCGTGGGGTCTCGATCGCCACCGGCACCGGGTGTTCGGCGCAATCACCGGCCTCGGCGAGCAGCACGACCAACTGAGCGAACCCGCTCGGGTCGTCGGGGATACGCTTCTTGGCGACCAGCCGGCCGCTGTCGTCGATGATGGCGACGTCGTGATGGGTTTCGCCCCAATCAATGCTATTGGGCATTCGTACCCTCTGACCGGGACCGCTGAATGAGTTCGAATCCCACCGAGGGCACTGTGTGTTGAGGCGCGACTCCGCGAAGAACCCCCGTCAACTGCGCTCTTGGGCCTCCCGGCGTGGCGCTATCCGACGTTGGGACTGCCGGGCAGAACCGAAAACCCCAGGTCGCCGGGTCCGGCGTTACGCTTGTTCCGTGGCGGTCAAGGGCCGACCCGTCTGCGTGCCGGAGGTGGCGCTCGAACGCCGAGTTCCTGCCCGGACGTGGCACCATGCCGAGACCGTGGCCCGCCACCTGGGGGTTCTGACCGTCACAACACGCATCGGCGCGGTTGTCAGCGTCTTCTTCGGCCTCCAGGGCTTGATCGTGGGCCAGGACGTGGTGTGGATCGCCACGTCCAACCTCGCCAGCGGCGTGATCTTCCTGCTGATCCCGCTGTTGTACCGGTTCGGCGAACTTGTCGCGCCACTGGTGTTCTTCTTCGTCGCCTACACGTCCATCACTGTGCTGTGTTGGCACTTAGGCACGGGCTCCGGCCTCCCCTTCTACTATCTGCTCGCCGCAACCCTCATGGTGCTGATCCTCGGTGTCGATCGCATCGTGCTCGCGTCGGTACTCGCTGCCCTCGGCGCCGCGACGATCATCGCGCTCGAGATAGTCGTTCCCTATAACACTGGCGTGCAACCGGATTGGGCTTTCAGGTTGGGTTTCATCCTCACGGTGGTCTCCGCCTGGGTGATGGTCGTCGCGGTGGTCTGGTACGCACTGCGCGAAATCCGTCGCGCCCGCGAAGCAATGGAGGCCGAATACGAACGGTCCGAAAGACTACTCACCAATATCCTGCCTGCCACGATCGCCCAGCGGCTGAAGGACCCGTCGCGCAGCATCATCGCCGACAAGTACGACGACGCCTCGATTCTCTTCGCCGACATCGCGGGCTACACGAAGCGCGCCAGCGACACCACGCCAAGCGATCTGGTGCGCTTCCTCGACCGCCTCTACACCGACTTGGACGCGCTGGTCGACCGTCACGGCCTGGAAAAGATCAAGACGAGCGGCGACTCATACATGGTGGTCAGCGGCGTGCCGGAACCCCGCGACGATCACATCGAGGCGCTGGCCTGCCTTGCGCTGGACATGGCCGACGCCGTCGCGGACCTCAAGGATCCGCAGGGACGCGAGGTGCCGCTGCGGATCGGCCTCGCCGCCGGGCCCGTGGTCGCAGGTGTGGTCGGGGCACGCAAGTTCTTCTACGACGTCTGGGGCGACGCGGTCAACGTCGCGGCGCGGATGGAAACCACCGACGTCGAGGGTCGCATTCAGGTGCCACAGGACGTCTACGAGCGGCTCAACCACGCGTTCCTGCTGGAAGAGCGCGGCAATGTCGACGTCAAGGGCAAGGGCGTCATGCACACCTGGTACCTGGTCGGCCGTCGCAACGACGAGGCCGTACGACGCGCGGTCGAACACAGGGCGCGACCAGGCGCAGCGTCTAGTCCAGGTCGCTGGGCTTGAGTCGTTCAGCCAGTGCGCCCAGGCGCCAAAGGCTTTCGTGGTTGCGCGGCCAGAAGGCGATCGCCTGCGCTGGATGCGGTATCCAGCTCATAGGCCCCCGCACCCCCACTTCGTCCATTTCGACACGGCAGCCGTTGGGAATATCGCTGGGCCGCACGTCACTCGTGCCGCACCCGTCGACCGCACGCATGCGACTGTTACCAACCACCCACTGCGAATATGTCCATCCATCGGCCATCACGTCCCACACCTGTTGGCGCGAGGCGGCCACATCTCTCGACACACTCACCGGCTTTGGCCGCTCCGCACCACCCGAGGAAGCCGCCGTAGTCGTGTGCGACGAGGTTGAAGCGGCCCAGTCGGCGGCGATGACGCGGTGGTGCCAGCGCAGGGATCTGTAGATCGCGCGCAGCCCGTCGGGCGCCCAACGATTCGAGTGCGCCGAACGCGACGGGGAACTGTCCCCGCACGCGCCCGACGTGCTCGCACAAATCGCGACGGCCGCGCTGAACACCCTTGCGTTGCGTGCCCGCACCGGCGCATCCACAGTGGTCCTTGACGCGCTGATCGGCGCCACGGTCGGCGTGATCTGCGCTCGGCCGGACTAGACCTTGCGATTCTCCGACTTGATCAGCCAGGCCAGCTTCTCCAGGCCGTCGATCAGCTGATGCAGGATGTCAGCGGTGCTGGGGTCCTCGGCGTCGACCGCGTCATGCACGGTGCGGATGGTGTCGACCGCCGCGTATGTGCGACCCGTGATCAGGTCGACGACCTCGGTGGTGCTGCGCTCGTAGGCCGGGAACTGCGGCAGCGTTGTGCTGGCCGCGACGGTGTCGGACCGGCCGTCCGGCACCGCGTCCAGTGCCCGCATCCGCTCGGCGATAGTGTCGCTTGCCTCGCGGGCGAAGTCGACGAGCTCGTCGAGTTGCAGGTGAAGGTCGCGGAAGTTGGTGCCGACCACGTTCCAATGCGCCTGCTTACCCTGCAGGTGAAGCTCGATCAGGTCGACCAGCACCCGTTGCAGGTTGGCGCTGAGCGCCGGCGATGCCTGAAATCCGTGTAGTTCTGTTTCTGTGTGACGTGTTGTAGTGCTCATGCTTGGATCAACGCCGGATATTCTGGAATGAGTCCAAATTAGTGCTGTGGCCTGGATCACACCTGATTGATCCTGCTGCCACCACGCAGAAGATGCCGTCCATCGTGCCGAGGTCGAACAGGAACAGCTTGGCCACCCCGACACGACCCTCGGCGACCGCCTCCTCGTGTCTGGCCGTCTGCGCGGCCATCAGGGCCGCCGGCCATAGTGGGGTGAGCGGGTCGGGCTCAACGCACTAGAGCACCTTGGACAGAAAGGCTTTCGTGCGTTCGTGTTTCGGGTTGGCGAGCACCTCGCGTGGAGGCCCGCTCTCCACGACCACCCCGTCGTCCATGAACACCAGCTGGTCAGCGACCTCGCGGGCGAACCCCATCTCGTGGGTGACCACCACCATCGTCATGCCTTCTTGGGCCAGCTTTTTCATCACCTCCAGCACCTCGCCGACCAGCTCCGGATCGAGCGCCGAGGTGGGCTCGTCGAACAGCATCAGCTTGGGGTTCATCGCAAGCGCGCGGGCGATCGCGACGCGTTGCTGCTGGCCGCCGGACAGCTGTGCCGGATAGGCGGTGGCCTTTTCCGCCATCCCCACTTGATCCAGCAGATCCTTTGCCCGCGCCACAGCCTCAGCCTTCTTGACCCCCTTGACGTGTATCGGCGCCTCGACGAGGTTCTCGAGCGCGGTGCGATGCGGGAAGAGGTTGAAGTGCTGGAACACCATGCCGATGTCGCGGCGCTGCTTGGCGACGTCACGGGGCGAAATCTCGTACAGCTTGTCACCCCGTTTTTTTTCGCGGTAACCGATCAAATCACCGTCGACGTACAGCCGGCCCGCGTTGACCTGCTCGAGATGGTTGATACAGCGCAGGAACGTCGACTTGCCCGAGCCCGACGGGCCGACCATGACCAGCACCTGGCCCTTGCCGACCTCCAGCGTGATGCCCTTCAGCACCTGCAGGGCGCCGAAGTTCTTGCAGACGCTCTCGGCGAGCACCATCGGCTTGGATTCTTGTGTCGTCGTCATACGTGCCCCGCCTCACCTATCTGCTGCGCCTTGGCCAACGCCTCGAGCTGTCTGGTGGTCAACTTTCGGACTTGCCCCGCGGGAGTAATACCGCTCCAGGTAATACTGGCCGACCATCAAGATGCTTGTCATCAGCAGGTACCAGGCCACCGCCACCAGCGCCAGCGGGACGGGCTCGAAGGTCCGGGCGGCGATCTCGCGGGTGGCGATGCTGTACAAGTCAAACGCGTAGGGCACGGCCGTCACCAGCGATGTGGTCTTCAGCATGCTGATGACCTCGTTGCCCGTCGGCGGAATGATCACCCGCATCGCCTGCGGAATCACGGTGCGCCGCATCGTCATCCCCCACGACATGCCCAATGCTGTCGAAGCCTCCGACTGGCCCTCCGGCACGGAACTGATTCCGGCACGGATGATTTCGGCCATGTAGGCGGCCTCGTTCAGGGCCAGGCCGAGCATCGCGAGGATAAACGGGATGGACAGCGCCTGCAGGTTAAGGTGGAAGAACGACGGCCCGAATGGCACACCCAGCTGGATGTGCGCATAGATCGTCGGGATCAGGCCCCAGAACGACAACTGCACGTAGATCGGCGTGCCGCGGAAGATCCAGAGGAACACCCACGACACCGACCGGAAGATCGGGTTGGGCGACAGCCGCATGACGGCGAGGACCACACCAAGCACGATGGCGAGCACCATCGAGTAGATGGTCAGCTGCAAGGTGTTCCATACACCGAACAAGATCCGATCATTGAAGAGGTACTTCGCGAAGATGTTCCATCTGTAGGCCGGGTTGGTAGCCATCCCGTAGAGGAACAGCCCTACCAGGATGGTGATGACGGCCGCCGCCACCAACCGCCACGGATGACGCAGCGGAACAGCATCGATCGCGGCTGGGCTGGTGGGTGGCGACGTGTCGACATCAGTCATGTGCAGATCCTCGACCTAGTTGATCGCGCCGTTGATGACCGGCTTGTCGATGATGCCCTTCTCGACGCCCCAGTTCGTGGCGATCTGCTTATAAGTGCCGGTTTCGATCAGGTGCTCGAGCGCCTGCTGGAGCGACTGCGCGAGCGGCGAGCCCTTCTTCACCGGCCAGCCATACGGCGCCGCCTCGGCGATCTCGCCGGCGGTCTCGAGCTTGCCGTTGCTCTGCTTGACCGCGTACAGCGTCACCGGCGAGTCGGCCGACATCGCGTCGGATTGGCCGAGCACCACGGCGTTGGTGGCCGCGTCCTGGCCGTCGAACTTTATGATGTCGATCGCCGGCTTGCCGGCGTCTGTGCACGCCTTGCTCTTGGCAGGCAGCTCCACGGTTTCCTCGGTCGTGGTGGCCTGGACCGAAACCTTCTTCCCGCACGCATTGTTGGGGTCGATCCCGGCGCCCGCCTTTTGGGCCCACAGGATGCCGGCCGAGAAGTACGTGACGAAGTCGACCGTCTGCTCCCGCTCCTTCGTGTCGGTGAACGACGACATCCCGACGTTGAAGGTGTCGCCCTGGATCGACGGGATGATCTTGGCGAAGTCCGCCTCGCGGTACTCCGCGGTCAATCCGAGCGTGGCAGCGATCGCGTTCATCAGATCGACGTCGAAGCCGACGATCTTGCCGCTTTCGTCCTTGAACTCGTTGGGTGTGTAGGGGATGTTGACACCGACGACCAGCTTTCCGGACGACTTGATGGCCTCGGGCACGGTGTTCGCGATTGCATCGACCTTCTCGGCGTTCACCGCCGATGTCGGGGTCGCCGGTCCGCTCGTCTCGGATTTACTCGAGCATCCCGACAGCACGAGAGCGCCGGTCGCAGCAAACACCGCTGCGATGCGCCAGAACTTATTTGGTCCGCCTTGACATCCAGCTGACACGGTTGCCTCTACTTTCTGCTTCGTGGATCCGGCGCGCAACACCGGTAACGGAACAGTAGTAGAGACCTAACGCGCTGGCAGGAGAACGGAAGCCGCCGATCAACCCCAGAGCGAGGGCAGTACGTCGGGATTGCGGCTTGGATGAAGGTCGTGGACCTCCGTCTCCGTCCAGCCCTCCTCCTTCATGAGGTGCTACCGTGCCTACCAGGTCGAGCCGCCCTGCCGCGAGGTGTCGAGACAGCGCGCTGGTGGTTCGGCGAATCGCCGTGTTCGACATCCTCACTCCTTGTTTGCCCCTGGGCGTCGCGAAGCTGTGCTGAGCGGTATCGTTCGTCTATTCATCGAAGCCAACAAACGTCGCGTTGCCCGGAATTGGATTCCAGGGGTGAGGCGGCGTCTTTGCGCCGAAGTCACAACTTCCTTTGCGTTGACTGCGGCCAATCCAGAAACGCCAGATATCGCTTAGCTGTTATGCCACACTTCGGCCATGGAAAGCCCCGCTCCTCCCGCCATGATGCAACATCTTTGGAAATCCACACTGCTCTCCGGGATTCTCGCAGTCATCCTTGGCATTCTGGTGCTCGCTTGGCCCGGCAAGACGATTGTCGTCGCCGCGATCTTCTTCGGCGCCTACCTATTGATCACCGGCATCGCGCAGGTGATATTCGCATTCAGCCTGGATGTCTCGGCCGGAGGGCGGGTGCTGCTGTTCATCAGCGGCGCCGCGTCGCTGATCCTGGCCGTGCTTGCCTTCCGTCACTTCGGTGAGGGCTACGCGATTCTGCTGCTGGCGATCTGGATCGGAGTCGGCTTCATCTTCCGCGGCGTTGCGACCACCGTGTCGGCCATCAGTGACCCCGGCATACCTGGGCGGGGGTGGTCGATCTTCTTCGGCATCATCACCACAATCGCGGGCGTCGTGGTGATGGCGAGTCCGCTCGACTCGATTGCGGTGTTGACCCTTGTCGTCGGGATCTGGCTGATCGTCATCGGGGTCTTCGAGGTGGTGTCGGCGTTCGGTATCCGCAAAGCCGGTAAGAACGTCGCCGCAGTGCGGGAGCGGCTGACGACGCCCCCGACGACCGGGCCAGCCGCGTAGGCCAGACGACTCAACAAGGCGGGTCCGAAGCCTTATCGCCACGGCTCACGATGACTACTACAATTCGTCGTAGATAGTATCTAGGCCTGGGAGTGGCGCATGGATGTCCTGGACATTTCGCGGTGGCAGTTCGGAATCACCACCGTCTACCACTTCATCTTCGTCCCGCTCACGATCGGCCTTGCGCCGCTCGTCGCGGCGATGCAGACGGCGTGGGCCGTTACCGGCAACGCCGCGTGGTACCGGCTGACGCGGTTCTTCGGCAAGCTCTTCCTGATCAACTTCGCGCTCGGCGTCGCGACGGGGATCGTGCAGGAGTTTCAGTTCGGGATGAACTGGAGCGAGTACTCCCGCTTCGTCGGTGACATCTTCGGCGCGCCGTTGGCGTTCGAAGGCCTGATCGCGTTCTTCTTCGAGTCCACGTTCATCGGGCTGTGGATCTTCGGGTGGAGTCGGCTGCCGCGGCTGGTGCACCTGGCGTGCATCTGGGTCGTCGCCGTTGCGGTCAACGCCTCGGCGTACTTCATCATCGCGGCCAACTCGTTCATGCAGCATCCGGTAGGCGCCCGCTTCAACCCCGAGACCGGGCGCGCCGAGCTCGTCGACTTCGGGGCGCTGCTGACCAACAACACCGCGATCTGGGCGTTTCTGCACGCGGTGGCCGGATCCTTCCTCACCGCCGGGACTTTCGTCGCGGGGGTGTCCGCGTGGCTGATGGTGCGGTCACACAAACGACCCGCCGAAGGCGACGAGGCCAGGACCATGTATCGGCCCGCGACGATCGCGGGCAGCCTTGTGGCATTGGCCGCCGCGGCGGGGCTGTTCTTCACCGGCGATTTCCAGGGCAAGCTGATGTTCGTCCAGCAGCCGATGAAGATGGCTTCGGCGGAATCGTTGTGCCACACCGAAACCGACCCGGACTTCTCGGTTCTCACGATCGGCACGCACAACAACTGCGACAGCGTCACGCACGTCATCAAGGTGCCCTTCGTGCTGCCGTTCCTCGCCGAGAGCAAGTTCACCGGCGTCACCCTCCAGGGTGTCAAGGACCTTCAAGAGCAGGACCAGCAGAAGTTCGGCCCCGGCGACTACCGGCCCAACCTGTTCGTCACGTACTGGGCGTTTCGCGCCATGATCGGATTGATGTTGGTCCCAGTGGCTTTCGCCCTTCTCGCGCTGTGGCTGACGCGTCGTGGGCGGATTCCCGACCAGCGCTGGTTCGGGTGGTTCGCGCTGATCACCATCCCGACACCGTTCCTCGCCAACTCGGCGGGGTGGGTGTTCACCGAAATGGGCAGACAGCCATGGGTAGTCGTACCCAACCCGACCGGTGACCCGATGGTGCGGCTGACCGTGCAGCAGGGCGTGTCCGACCACGCGGCCGCCATGGTGGTGACCTCGCTCGTGGTGTTCACGCTCCTCTACGGCACGCTGGCCGTGATCTGGTTCTGGTTGATGCGGCGCTACGTGATCGAAGGACCACAGGAACACGACTCCGAACCCGCCCCGCCTGCGCCGCCACAGTCCGAGGACGTCGCGCCCCTGTCCTTCGCCTACTGAGAGGAGGTCATCGTGGGACTTCAAGAACTGTGGTTCTTTCTGATCGCGGCGCTGTTCCTCGGTTTTCTGGTGCTCGAAGGTTTCGACTTCGGGGTCGGCATGCTGATGGTGCCCCTCGGCGCGGTGGGCGACGGTGACCCCGAAACCCGCAGGCGCGCAGTGCTGAACACCATCGGGCCGGTCTGGGATGCCAACGAGGTGTGGCTGATCACCGCCGGTGCCGCGATGTTCGCGGCGTTCCCGAACTGGTATGCGACGATGTTCTCGGCGCTGTACCTGCCGCTGCTGGCCATCCTGTTCGCGATGATCTTGCGCATCGTGGGTATCGAGTGGCGCGGCAAGATCGACGACCCGCGGTGGCGCGCCCGGGCCGACGTCGGCATCGCGATCGGATCGTGGGTGCCCGCGATCCTGTGGGGCGTGACGTTTGCAATCCTGGTGCGCGGCTTGCCGATCGACGCCGACCACCGCGTGCACCTGTCGATCGGTGACGTGCTCAACGCCTACACGCTGCTCGGCGGCCTTGCTACCGCGTCGTTGTTCGCCTTCTACGGCGCGGTGTTCGTCGCTTTGAAGACCGCCGGACCCGTGCGCGACGACGCCTTCCGATTCGCGCGGGTGTTGTCGGTGCCGGTCATCGTGCTGGCCGGGGGGTTCGGGTTGTGGACGCAGCTCGCGTACGGCAAGGCCTGGACGTGGCTTGCTCTTGGCGTCGCGGTCGTCGCACTGTTGACCGCCGTCGCGCTGATGTGGGCCCGGCGCAGTGAGGGCTGGGCGTTCGTGTCCACCGTGGTTGTCATCGCCGCAGTCGTGGTGTTGCTGTTCGGCTCGATGTATCCAAACCTCTTGCCGTCCACACTCAATCCGGACTGGAGCGTGACGATCTACAACGGGTCGTCGACCCCGTACACGCTGAAGATCATGTCCTGGGCGTCGCTGACTCTGCTGCCGCTGGTGATCGGATACCAGGCCTGGACGTACTGGGTGTTCCGCCGGCGGATCACCGCCGACGCGATACCCGCATCCATCGGGCTGTCGAGGCGGTCGAGCTGAACCTGTTGCGGGCTTCGAAAGCGATGCGGCGCTTCCTGGCCGCATCCGTGGCCTGCGGTGTGGTCATCAGCGGAACCACGATCGCGTCGGCCGTGGTGCTGGCGCACATCGTCGCGGGCGTCATCACCGAGCCTGGAACCCGCACGGTGGCGCACTGGGCCGGACCGTTGTGGATCCTGTTGGCGCTGTGGGTGGTCCGCACGCTCGCGCACTGGCTGCAGGGCAGGCTGTCCCAGCGGGGCGCGACGGCGGTGATCGCCGATCTGGCCGGCGAGGTGCTGCGCACAGTGACCGCGCTGCCACCGCGTCAACTCGCCGCGCACCGTGATTCGGCCGCCGCGCTGATCACCCGGGGCCTCGACGGGCTGCGACCTTACTTCACCGCGTATCTGCCATCGCTGTTCCTTGCCGGCATCCTCACCCCGGCCGCGGTCGTGGTCATCGCGATCTACGACGTCTCGTCGGCGGTCATCGTCCTGATCGCGCTACCGCTCATCCCGATCTTCATGGTGCTGATCGGACTGCTCACCCGCGAACGCTCGGCGGCGTCGCTGGCCGCGATGACCACCCTGCAGTCACGGCTGCTGGACTTGGTGGCCGGCATTCCCACGCTGCGCGCACTTGACCGGGTGGGGGGATCCGCACAGCGGATCGCCGAACTCGGTGCGGCCCATCGCCGCTCGGCGATGTCCACACTGCGCATCGCGTTTCTGTCCGCGCTCGTACTGGAGCTGTTGGCCACCCTCGGTGTTGCGCTCGTCGCGGTTGGCGTCGGCCTGCGCCTGGTGTTCGGCGACGTGACGCTGGCGGCCGCTCTGACCGCCCTACTGCTGGCGCCTGAGGTGTTCTGGCCGCTGCGCCGCCTCGGTATGGAGTTCCATGCCGCCCAGGACGGAAAGGCAGCCGCGGACAAGGCATCCCGGCTACTCGCCACGCTGCACACGCAACCCGCGG
Source organism: uncultured Actinomycetota bacterium (assembly GCA_963770125.1). Lineage (GTDB taxonomy): Bacteria > Actinomycetota > Actinomycetes > Mycobacteriales > Mycobacteriaceae > Mycobacterium. The sequence continues at coordinate 20,707 of CAVYPI010000088.1, forward strand.
GTACGCGCACCGTCGCGGCGGCGGGTGCAATCATCCACATCGGTGCGCTGAATGCCGACATCGAACCGGGCGTGGTGACGGTGTTGACCGGACCGAACGGAGTTGGGAAAACCACGCTGCTGCATACCATTCTCGGGTTGAGCCCCGGCGACGTTCGGGTCGCCGGTGTCGATGTCGCCGACCTGGATCCCCAGGCGTGGTGGGGTCAGGTGGCATGGCTCGCACATCGTCCCGTCCTGGTGCCCGGCAGCATCCGCGAGAACCTCGAACTGTTCGGGCCGCTTACCGCCCTGGACAGCGCCTGCCGCGCCGCGGGTTTCGACGAGGTGCTGGCCATGCTGCCGGATGGAATGGAGACCGTCATAGGCCGCGACGGCATCGGCTTGTCCCTGGGCCAGCGGCAGCGGCTGGGCTTGGCGCGGGTCTTCGGTTCCCCTGCGCCGGTGCTGCTGCTCGACGAGCCCACGTCGCACCTGGATGCGGGTATGGAAGCCCGCGTCCTCCAAGCCATCGTGGCGCGGGCACGGGCGGGGTCCACCGTGCTCGTCGTCGGCCACCGCGACCCGTTGCTCACGATCGGTGACCGGATGCTGCACATGGGGAGCATGGTCGATGCGTGATCTGTTGCGCCCACGGCTGCCACGGCTGCTGCTCGCCGTCGCGCTCGGAGTGCTGTCGCTGGGCAGCGCGCTGGCGCTGGCTGGAGTCTCAGCGTGGCTGATCACCCGCGCATGGCAGATGCCACCCGTGCTGGACCTGACGGTGGCGGTGGTGGCGGTGCGCGCGCTCGGCATCTCGCGCGGCGTGTTCGGCTACTGCCAGCGGCTGGCGTCGCACGACACCGCATTGCGGGCCGCCGCCGACACACGCGAGGCCCTGTACCGCAGGCTCGCCGACGCGCCCGCCGAGGTCGCGATGCGGTTGCACAGCGGTGAATTGGTCGCCCGCATCGGCGCCTCCGTCGACGAGCTGTCCGATGTGCTGGTGCGCGCCGTGTTGCCGATTGCGGTCGCCGCCGTGCTGTCGGTGGCCGCCGTCGCGGCGATCGCGGTGATCTCCCCAGCATCGGCGGTCGTGCTCGCGATCTGCCTGGTGATCGCGGGCGTCGTCGCGCCGCGGTTGGCCGCCCGGGCCGCCGCCGCCGCGGAGGCCGTTGCGGCGCAGCATCATTCCGGCCGCGACGTCGCGGTGATGCTTGCCCTCGAGCATGCGCCCGAATTGCGGGTCAGTGGCCGCCTAGATGCGGTGATCGCCGAATCCGAGCACCGGCACCGCGATTGGGGCCGCGCCACCGACCGGGCCGCCGCTCCCGCCGCTGTGGCGGCCGCCGCGCCGACCGCGGCCGTCGGCATCAGCATGCTGGGCGCCATCATCGCCGCGATCGGGATCGCCGACACGGTCGCACCGATGACCGCGGCGATCCTGATGCTGTTGCCGCTGTCGGCCTTCGAGGCGACTACCGCATTGCCTGCCGCCGCTGTGCAGCTCACCCGCTCGCGGATCGCGGCACGGCGGCTTCGCGACCTCACCGAGCCGGACAGCGAGATGCGGATGCGGCCGCCAGTGACGCCCGTATCGCTCGAACCGGGCGCCCGGCTCGCGGTCACCGGCCCCAGCGGTTCGGGCAAGACGACGCTGTTGATGGCCATGGCCGAAAACCCTTCGAAGGCAGCGTTTTTCGCCGAAGACGCGCATTTGTTCGCCACCACCCTACGCGACAATCTGCTGGTTGCCCGCGGCGACGCCACCGACGAGGAACTGCGGAATGCGCTGGGGCGGGTTGGCCTTGGCGATTGGCTCGATGCGTTGCCCAACGGCCTGTCGACGATGCTCGTCGGCGGTGCGGCGGCCGTCTCCGCCGGACAGCGCAGGCGGCTGCTGCTGGCGCGGGCGCTTGTCTCGACGGTGCCGACCGTGTTGCTCGACGAACCGACCGAGCACCTCGACGCGGCCGACGGCGGCCGGCTGCTGAGCGAACTCCTCACCCCCGGCGCGCTTTTCCCGGCCGAACGCACCGTCGTCGTCGCCACCCACCACCTACCGGACGTTGTCTGTCCGGTACTCAATCTCAGGGCCGGCGAGTAGCCTCACCGGCATGAGCGAACCGCCGCCGCCACCGCCCCACTGGGGCGTGTATCCAGGCGGCTACCCGCCGCCGCCACCGCAGCCCTATTCCGGGTTCACCCCTCCGCCGACCGGGCCAAACAACGGGCTCGGCATCGCCGCGCTGGTGATCGCGATCATCGGGCTGGCGTTCTGCTGGACGGTGGTCGGCGGTGTCATCCTTGGTGTGAGCGCCGTGATCATCGGGTTCGTCGCGCGGGGCCGGGTCAAACGCGGTGAGGCCACCAACGGCGGCGTCGCGATCGCCGGAATCGTGTTGGGGTTCTTGGCGATCATCGTCGCGCTCATCTTCATTCCGATTTGGATCGGGGTCTTCGACGAGGTGGGCGGGACGGACTACATCGGCTGCCTGTCCAAGGCCGGGTCCGACGAGCAGGCCATCCAGAAGTGCGCTGACCAATTCCGCGACCGCGTCGAAAACCAGTTCTCGATCACGGTCACGCCGACGCCCTAACCCAGGTGGCGCCGCCTCAGCATGAATTCCAGCGACAGCAGCACGACCAGCAGCGGCAGCACCTGCGTCAGTGAGACCATCACGTAGCGGCGATCGCCGAGCGCGTGGAATTTGCGCAGGTAGCGGTACAGCGATTCGAGCGCGATCAGCGCGTCGCCGAGGTGGATCGCCGTGTAGATCAAGCTGGAGATGTTGCCCCGGTTCTTGTCGCTGAAGATCTCGGGGAACGCAGCGAACGCCAATGACAACCGCTGCGCCCCGTTGTCGCGGGCCCACGCGATCATGTCGACCGACAGCCGCTCGTCGATGCCGTTGGGGGCACCGCGGCGCCGCCACGGCACATCGAGTGACACCTCGCTGCCATGCCCGGCGGTCGCATAGCGGTGAAAACCCTGCACCCGCCCGTGTTTGTCGCGGGCGACGATCAACTGCACCCCGGGATACCGGCCTTCCAGAGCGCCGTCGAGGCCCATCGAGAACCCTCGCTCGGTGCGGGCTCCGCTCGGCGACGCCAGCACCACCTCCGTCAACTCCGCCAGCCTGCGGTCGTCGAGTCCCTGCTCGGAAACCACCTCGGTGGTGACACCGAAGTTCTGCGTGCGCTGCACGGCCTGACGCAGGTTGCGGTACTTGCGCCCGACCAAGTCGAACGACGTCACGTCGATGACCACGTCGCGCCCGATCGGCACCGCCCGCAGCGACTGGCCGAGCACCGTCGCATCCGCCCAGAGGTCCAGCCGCCGCTGGCTGCAGCCAAGCACGACCATGCGCCAGCCGCGGGCGTGGCACATGGCGGCGAAGTCGGCGACAAGGTCGGCGAAGCGGGATTCGTCGCCGATCGGGTCGCCGCTGACCACCGCGTAACCCATCCTGGTGCGGTACGCGATGGCCGCCGTGCCGTCGGCGTTGAAGTGATAGCACTTCAGATCCTGCATGGCGAACGGCGCGAGCGGATCACCCTTCGTCATGTCCACCAGAGCCCAAACCCTGTGCAGTTCAGCGGGATTCGGCCGCGCCGAGGTCGGCCACATCAGCACCGCGCCTGCCCACACGATGATCAAATTGCCGAGCCGGTCGAACACCAGCATGTGCGCGCCGAGGCCGGCCAGCACCGCAACCAGCGCCAGCCACGCATGTACCGCCGTCACCGGCCTGCCAAGGAAGATGCCGCGGGCGATCAGCGCGACCGCGGTGAGAAGAGTCAGCGACCATGCCAGCCTGCCCGCGGCCTGCCAGTCGCGATCGTGGTCACGGGCCAGCAGCATGATCAGCCAGCAGAACAGGGACAGCACCGCCAGCGCGCCGATCCAGCGGGCGGCAGGCGAATCCACCTGAACGACGACCCGCTCGCGGGCCCGCAACCTCGGAGCAAATTTGACGCGCGATTCGCTCACAGCAAAAGGTTACGCCCGCTATGTCTTTGCACTCGGAAAATACTTGACGACACCCTCCTGCACCACGGTGGCCAACAACTGCCCCGACCGGTCGAAGAAGTGCCCTGTACCGAGGCCGCGTGAGTCCGCCGCCACCGGCGAGGACGTGGAATACAGCACCCACTCGTCGAAGCGCACCGGCCGGTGCAGCCACACCGAGTGGTTCATGGTCACGGCGAAGATACGGTCGAAACCCCAGGACAGCCCGTGCGTGGTGATGATCGAATCGAGCACGGTGGTGTCCGACGAATACACCAGCGCCGCGGCATGCAACACCGGGTCGTCGGGAATGGAGCCTTCGGCCTTCATCCAGACCCGGTTGTAGGTGAGCTTCTCCCCCTTGTCGCGCATCACCCAGGTCGGATCGTTGGTGTACCGCCAGTCGATCGGCCGTAGCGCGTTGACGAAATGCGGCACCACGTCCTCGTACCCGACCAGGAGGTCGTCAACCGAGGGAACCGACTCCGGATCGGGGAGCTCCGGCGGTTCGATGCCGTGCTCGATGCCGCGACCGCCGGACAGGTAGGAGATCATCGCCGTGGTCAGCAGCTGGCCGTCCTGCATCACGTCGACGCGGCGGTTGGCGAAGCGGCGTTCGTCGCGCAGCCGCACCACGTGGAACTCGAGGTCCTTCTCGGGGTCGCCGCCCGCGATGAAGTGCGCCGAGATCGCGCTCGGCGGCAGCTTCTCCGACACCGTGCGGCTGCCGGCAACGAAGGACTGCGCCACCATCTGGCCGCCGAACGTGCGCACCGGGTTCTTGCTGGGATGCGAGCCGACGAAGGTGTCGTCGGCTATCTGATTGAGGTCCAGTACCGCCAGCAGCTCCTCGCAATCTGCTCGCCTTGCTGCTCTTCGTGCAAGCGGCTCATCGCCAGACACTCGGGCCCCTTCTATACGTCTTCCTCCCCCATCCGGTGCACATGGATCAGATTCGTGGAGCCTACTGTGCCGGGTGGCGCGCCGGCGACGATGACCACCAGATCGCCGCGCTTGTAGCGGCCGAGTTGCAACAACGACTTGTCCACCTGGCGGATCATGTGGTCGGTGCTCTGCATGTGCGGCACGATGAACGTCTCGGTCCCCCACGTCAGCGCCAGCTGGCTGCGCACCTCGGGAATCGCGGTGAACGCCAGCACCGGCAGCGGGGTGTGCAGCCGGGCCAGCCGTTTGACGGTGTCACCCGACTGCGTGAACGCCACCAGCGCCTTGGCGTCCAGGCGCTCGCCGATGTCGCGGGCCGCGTAGGAGATCACGCCGCGCTTGGTGCGGGGCACATGCGCGAGAGGCGGTGCGGCAACAGAGTTCTCCTCCACCGCGCATACGATCCGCGCCATAGTCTTGACCGCCTCGAGCGGATACTTGCCCACCGACGTCTCGCCGGAGAGCATCACCGCGTCGGCGCCGTCGAGCACCGCATTGGCGACGTCGGACGCCTCGGCGCGGGTGGGGCGGGAGTTCTCGATCATCGACTCCAGCATCTGGGTGGCGACGATGACGGGTTTGGCGTTCTCCCTCGCCATTTGGATGGCGCGCTTCTGCACCAGCGGCACTTCCTCGAGCGGCAGCTCCACGCCGAGGTCACCGCGGGCGACCATGATCGCGTCGAACGCCAGCACGATCGCCTCGAGATTGTCGATGGCTTCTGGCTTTTCGAGCTTGGCGATGACGGGCACCCGGCGGCCGACGCGGTCCATGACTTCGTGGACCAGTTCGATGTCGGCGGGCGAACGGACGAACGAAAGCGCGACCAGGTCGGCGCCGAGTCTCAGCGCGAACTCCAGATCGTCGATGTCCTTCTCGGACAGTGCCGGGGCCGAGACGTTCATGCCCGGCAGCGACATGCCTTTGTTGTTGCTGACCGGTCCGCCCTCGGTGACGGCACAGACCACGTCGTTGCCGTCGATCGCCTCGACCACCAGGCCCACGTTGCCGTCGTCGACCAGCACGCGGTCTCCGGGCGTGGCATCCTCGGCCAGCCGCTTGTAGGTGGTCGACACACGGTCGTGGGTGCCCTCGACGTCGTCGATGGTGATCCGAACTGTCTCGCCGGCGGCCCAGAAGGTGGGGCCGTCCTTGAACCGGCCAAGGCGGATCTTGGGTCCCTGCAGGTCGGCGAGGATGCCGACGGCGTGACCGGTCAGGTCGGATGCGGCGCGAACCCGCTTGTAGTTGGCCTCGTGATCGGAGTAGTCGCCGTGGCTGAAGTTGAGCCGCGCGACGTCCATTCCTGCCTCGACCAATGCCCTGACAGCGTCGTCGGATGCGGTGGCCGGGCCTAGCGTACAGACGATCTTTCCGCGTCTAGTCACGAGTGAGAAGCATAGTCGTGAATCGGTTCAGACGACGGCCAGCGGTAGGACGCCGGGCTTGACCGGCTCGGGCAGATCGGACTCGCCCATCAGGTAGGTGTCGACGGCGTGCGCGGCGCTGCGGCCCTCCGCGATGGCCCACACGATCAGCGACGCACCACGGTGCGCGTCGCCGCAGACAAACACGCCGGGCGCGTCTGTCTGCCAATCCGATCCGCAGGGCAAAGCCCCCCGCCGGTTGAGGGTGAGACCGAGCCCGTCGAGCAGCGGCATGTGCTCGACGCCGTCGAACCCGATCGCCAGCAACGCCAATTCACAGGGAATCTCCAGCGAATCCCCGACCGGGGTGATGTGCCTGCGGCCGTCGGCGTCGCGTTCGACCTTGACCTCGGCGATCTCTATGGCCCGCAGGTGGCCGTGCTCGTCGCCGAGAAAACGCTGCACCGCGACCTCGTAGCGGCGGGCACCGCCCTCGGCGTGCGCGGGTGACAAGCGGGTGCGCAGCACGATCGGCCACGTCGGCCATGGTGAGCGTGACTCGTCGCGGTACTCCGGCGGCTCGGGGTTGTAGTCCAGTTGGGTCACCGACGTGGCGCCCTGCCGGTGCGCGGTGCCGAGGCAGTCGGCGCCGGTGTCGCCGCCGCCGATGATCACCACGTGCTTGTCCCTGGCGGAGATCGCGCTTTGCCCGTCGCCCTCGCACTCCTTGTTGGCGGGCACCAGGTGCTCCATCGCCAGGTGCACACCCTTGAGGTGGCGGCCCTCGACGTCGTTGTCACGGGCCCTCAGCGCACCCACCGCGAGCACGACGGCGTCGTACTGCCCTCTCAGTTGCTCGACGGTCAGATCGACACCGACCTCGCATTCGGTGACGAACCGGGTTCCCTCCGCGCGCATTTGGGCCAGCCGCTGGTTGAGCGCGCGCTTCTCCAGTTTGTACTCGGGGATGCCGTAGCGCATCAGTCCGCCGATGCGGTCGTCGCGCTCGTAGACCGTGACGTCGTGGCCGGCCCTCGTGAGTTGTTGTGCGGCAGCCAGTCCCGCGGGCCCGGAGCCGACGACGGCAACGCGCTTGCCGGTGGAGATGGCGGCGGGCCGTGCTTCGACGATGCCGTCCATCCAGGCCTGATCGGCGATGGTCTGCTCGATGCGCTTGATCGTGACGCTGCCGCCGGTCTGCTCCTCGGCGATGGACAGCACGCAGGCGGCCTCGCACGGCGCGGGGCAGAGCCGTCCGGTGAACTCCGGGAAGTTGTTGGTGGCGTGCAGGCGGTCACTGGCCGCGTCCCAGCGGCCCCGCCTGACGAGGTCGTTCCACTCGGGGATGAGGTTGCCGAGCGGACAACCCGCGGTTCCGGAGTGGCAGAACGGGATTCCGCAGTCCATGCAGCGGCGGGCCTGCTGCGACACCTCTCCGGCCCGCTCGTGCGGGTCCTGCAGTTCGTAGACCTCGCGCCAGTCGCCGACACGCTCGTCGACCGGCCGCTTGGCGGCCTCGACCTTGGCCACTTCGAGGAACCCGTGCGGATCAGCCACGGCTGGCCTCCATGATCGCGGCGTCGACGTCACGGCCCTCGGCCTTGGCCATCCGGGTGGCCTGCAGCACCCGCTGGTAGTCGGTCGGCATGATCTTGGTGAATTGCGCGCTGCGCCTTGGCCAGTCGGATAGCACGGAGGTGGCCACGGTGCTGCAGGTGTAGGCGGCGTGCTTGGCGATGACGTCGCGCAGCCAGGTCAGGTCCTCGGGCTCGAGGCGCTGCAGCTCGACCATCTCGGTGTTGACCTTGGCGGGGTCGAGACCGAGCACGAACGCGATGCCGCCGGACATGCCTGCCGCCATGTTGCGGCCGGTCTTTCCGAGAACGACGACCCGGCCGCCGGTCATGTACTCGCAGGCGTGGTCGCCGACGCCCTCGACGACGGTCAGCGCGCCGGAGTTGCGCGCGGCGAACCGCTCCCCCACCCGGCCGCGCAGGTAGACCTCGCCGGAGGTGGCGCCGAACAGCAGGGTGTTGCCCGCGATCACGTTGTCCTCGGGCAGGAACAGCACGTCGTCGGGCGGCCGGACGATGACGCGGCCACCCGAAAGGCCCTTGCCGACATAGTCGTTGGCGTCGCCGATCAGCTCGAGGGTGATACCGGGCGGCAGGAACGCGCCGATCGACTGGCCCGCCGAGCCGGTGAGCGTGACGTGGATGGTGTCGTCGGGCAGACCCGGCGTGCCGTAGCGGCGAGTGACCTCGGAGCCGAGCAGGGTGCCGACGGTGCGGTTGACGTTGCGCACGGGGAGTTCGAGTCGCACCGGATGCGCGTCCTCGAGCGCGCCCTCGGCGAGCTGGATCAGCGTGCGGTCCAGGGCCTGATCGAGGCCGTGGTCCTGGCCTCTTACGCGCCGTCGCGGTGCCGCACCCTTCGGCACGGCGAACACCGGGGTCAGATCCAGGCCCTGGCTCTTCCAGTGAGCGACGCCGTTGTCGGTGTCGAGCACCTCGGCGTGGCCGATGGCCTCGTCGATGCTGCGGAAGCCGAGTTCGGCCAGATAGCGCCGGATGTCTTCGCCGATGAACCGGAAGAAATTCTCGACGAACTCCGGCTTGCCGTTGAATCTGGCGCGCAGTTCCGGGTTTTGGGTGGCGACGCCGACCGGGCAGGTGTCGAGGTGGCACACCCGCATCATGATGCAGCCCGACACCACCAGCGGCGCGGTGGCGAATCCGTACTCCTCCGCGCCGAGCAGCGCCGCGACAATGACGTCGCGCGCGGTGCGCATGCCGCCGTCGCATTGCACGGTGATGCGGTCCCGTAGCCCGTTGAGCACCAACGTCTGCTGTGTGTCGGCGAGGCCGATCTCCCACGGCACGCCGGCATGTTTGAGGCTCGTCAGCGGTGCGGCGCCAGTGCCGCCGTCGTGACCCGAGATCAGCACGACGTCGGCGTGCGCCTTGGACACACCTGCCGCGACGGTGCCGACACCGACGGAGCTGACGAGCTTGACGTGGATGCGGGCGTCCTGGTTGGCGTTCTTCAGGTCGTGGATGAGCTGGGCGAGATCCTCGATCGAATAGATGTCGTGATGCGGCGGGGGGCTTATCAGCCCCACTCCTGGTGTCGAGTGCCGGGTCTTGGCGATGTTCGGATACACCTTGAATCCCGGAAGCTGGCCGCCCTCACCAGGTTTGGCACCTTGAGCCATCTTGATCTGGATGTCGGTGGCGTTGACCAGGTAGTCGCTGGTGACACCGAAGCGGCCGGAGGCGACCTGCTTGACGGCGCTGCGGCGTTTCGGGTCGTAGAGACGGTCGACGTCCTCGCCGCCCTCGCCGGAGTTGGACCGGCCGCCGAGGTTGTTCATGGCGATGGCCATGGTTTCATGGGCCTCGGCGGAGATGGAGCCATAGCTCATCGCACCGGTGTTGAATCGGGTGACGATCGACTCGACGGGTTCAACTTCCTCCAGCGGCACGGGCGGTCGCAGACCCTTCTTGAACTCGAACAGTCCTCGCAGGGTGCCGCCCTCCTTGGAGAGGCGATTCACCTCGTCGGAGTACTGACCGAAGACCTCGTGCCGACCGGCGCGGGTCGAATGTTGCAGCAGGAAAACCACTTCCGGGGTGAACAGGTGCAGCTCGCCTTCGCGGCGGAAGGCGTATTCGCCGCCCACCTCGAGGCGGCGATGCACACGCTCGGTCGGGTTCTCCGGGTAGGCACGTCGGTGCCGCTGTTTGACTTCCTGGGCGATCACGTCCAGCCCGGCGCCGCCGAGTTGGGTTGGCGTTCCGGTGAAGTACTCGTCGATGACGTCCTTGTTGATGCCGACGGCCTCGAACGCCTGCGCGGCGGTGTAGGAGGCGACGGTCGAGATGCCCATCTTGCTCATCACCTTCATCACGCCCTTGCCCAGCGCCTTCAGGTAATTGCGCACGGCCGCGGTCGGTTCGATGCCGGTGAGTTCGCCTTCGCGGATCAGGTCCTCGATGGACTCGAAGGCAAGATACGGGTTGACCGCCGCCGCGCCGAGGCCGATGAGCATCGCGATGTGGTGCACCTCGCGGGCGTCACCGGTTTCGACGACGAGCGCGACGGTGGTGCGTTCCTTGGTGCGGACGAGGTGGTGGTGCACCGCCGAGACAGCCAGCAGCGAAGGGATCGGCGCCCTGGTGTGGTCGGAGTCGCGGTCCGAGATGAGCAGTGTGCGTGCACCTTTGGCGATCGCATCGCAGGCCCGCTGCCGCAGATCCTCAAGCGCGTCGGCGAGGCCTTCACCGCCGCGTTCGACGTCGTAGAGCGCCTTCAGCACGGCCGTCTTGAGACCGGGGTGCTCGCGGTCGTCGTTGATGTGGACGATCTTGTTGAGCTCGTCGTTGTCGAGAACGGGCCAGCGCAGCACGATCTGGCGGCAGGACGCGGCGGTCGGCTCTAGCAGGTTCTGCTCCGGACCCATGACGCGGGCCATCGAGGTGACGACCTCTTCGCGGATGGCATCCAGAGGTGGATTGGTCACCTGGGCGAAGAGTTCGACGAAGTAGTCGTAGAGCAGCCGGGACCGCTGGGACAGCACGGCGGTCGGCGTGTCGGTGCCCATCGAGCCCAGCGGCTCGGCACCCGATGCGGCCATCGGGGTGAGCAGGATGCGGAGGTCTTCCTCGGTGTAGCCGAAGGAGATCTGTCGTCTTACCACCGATTCGTGGTTGGGCTGGACACGCACGCGCTCGGGAAGCGTCTTGAGGTCGAGCAGGCCTGCGTGCAGCCATTCACCGTAGGGCTCTTGCTTACTCAGGTCGTCCTTGATCTCGTCGTCGGGGACGATGCGGCCTTGCGCGGTATCGATCAGTAACATCTTGCCGGGCTGAAGGCGACCCTTGGCGACGATCTCCGCGGACGGCACGTCGAGCACGCCGCTCTCGCTGGCGAGGATGACGCGGTCGTCGATGGTGCGCCACCAGCGGCCTGGCCGTAACCCGTTGCGGTCCAACACCGCTCCCACGAGCGTGCCGTCGGTGAATGTCACGCAGGCCGGTCCGTCCCACGGCTCCATCAGGGATGCGTGGAACTGCCAGAACGCACGCTCGGCGGGATCCATCGTGGTGTTGTTCTCCCACGCCTCGGGAATCATCATCAGCACGGCGTGGGGCAGGCTGCGGCCGCCCAGATGCACCAGTTCGAGCACCTCGTCGAAAGACGCCGAGTCCGACGCCTCCGGCGTACAGATCGGCGAGAGCCGGGACAGGTCGCCGGGAATCTTCGTGCTGGCGAGCATGGCCTCGCGGGCGTGCATGCGGTTGCGGTTGCCGCGCACAGTGTTGATCTCACCGTTGTGCGCGACGAAGCGGAACGGATGGGCCAACGGCCAGGACGGGAACGTGTTGGTGGAGAACCGGCTGTGCACGATCGCGATCGCACTCATGCAGCGTTCGTCCCGTAGGTCCGGAAAGTATTGGGGCAGCTGCATTGTCGTCAGCATGCCCTTGTAGACCATGGTGCGGCTGGACAGTGACGGGAAGTAGACGCCGTTGCGCTCGGCGCGCTTTCTCAGTGGGTAGATACGGCGGTCGAGGTCGATGCCGCCGACGCCGTTGGGCGCGGTGACGAACAGCTGGGCCATGTAAGGCATGCAGCCCAGTGCCGTCACGCCGACTTCGGCGCCGTCAGGGTCGACGGGCACCGCGCGCCACCCGAGGACATGCAGCCCTTCCTCTTCGGCGATGGCTTCGACGTCTTCGCAGGCGGCGGCCCGGGCGGCGGGGTCCTGCGGCAGGAAGCAGATGCCTGCGGCGAAGGCGTTCGTGCCGTCGGGCGCGGTCGCGGGAAGTTCGAAGTCGACGACCTCTTTGAGGAGTTCGACGGGCAGTTGGATGAGGATGCCTGCGCCGTCACCGCTGTTGGGCTCGGCGCCGGCGGCGCCGCGGTGTTCGAGGTGTTCCAGAGCGACGAGCCCGTCGGCGACGATGGCGTGCGAGCGACGGCCCTGTATGTCGGTGACCATGGCAACGCCACAGGAGTCCGACTCGTTCTCTGGCGCGTACAACCCCTGGCGGTCTGGCAATGCCGAAAACAGCACTGGACGGTACCTCCGCAGTCCGGAAAATCTCTGTCCGGGACTGCACCGGCCCGGTTGATGATTGTATCAGCGCAGCTGCGGAGCTACCCGGTAAGAAGCGTCGGGACCAGCGGGAACCCGGGCAGGTTTCGCACCACCGTCCAGGTGATGGCGGCGACGACGATGACGACGATTGCGGGCATGGGCATCAACGGTTGCCCGCGGCGCCAGCGCACCAGAAGCCAGGCCGCCAGCATGGGCAGGCCGACGAGGAGGAAGACGTTGTCGACGACGGCGGCGGCGAGGTCACCGTGCAGCAGGTCGTGGGTCATCCGCAAGCCGCCGCAGGCGGGGCAGTTCAAGCCCGTCAGCGCCTTGAACGGGCAGGCCGGAAACACGAAGTCCGGGCTGTGTGGATCGCCGAGACCGACGTAGGCGAGGCCGCCCACGAGTACGGCGCCTGTGCCGAGTGCGCCGTAGAGCCGTCCCCGGCTGGGGGCGCTAGGTGCCATCGCGCAGTGGACGCCCCTCCGGGTCGCGGACCTTGTCGGTGAGTATTAGAACGGCGTCGATGATGCCCCAGACGACCGCGCCCAGGCCGCAGGTGATCAGCCCGACGACGAGTTGCGCGATGCCCAGCCCGGTGTAGCCGAGGTAGATGCGGCCGATGCCGACGACCCAGAACAGTCCGAGCAACTGCAGCAGTCCCGCGACGACCTTCGATTTGTCCGACAACGGTTCACCGGTCAGCGGATGACGGCCGTACGGCGCCGCAGGATCGATGTACGCCGGCGGGTAGTGCATGGGGGGCAGCGCGTATTGGCCAGGCGGCGGTGGGTAACCCGGCTGCTGCGGGGGCGGTGGATAAGGGTTCCCACTCGCGCTGCCACTGAACTGCGGCTCGGTCATGGCATCAGCATGCCAGAGGAAGACGTCCGGTCGTAAGTAAGGAAACCCGCCACATGTTGGGCGGTCAGCCACCGCCGATCAGAACGGCGGTGGTTCGCCGTCCCCGTCTGAGGGTGCGATGAGTTCGGCATAGAACGCCTCGCGCGCTTCGCGTCTCGCTTCTCGGCTTTGTCGGTTCTGCCGACGTTCCGCTTCAATGCGCTGTGCACGGTTCTGCGCGCGAGTGCGCCGCCGCCTAGGCATCATCGCCGCTCGGTCGACGCAGCGGTCGTCTGCGGATGGCTCAGGCATGTCGAGCTCGCCCGTGGGCGCACACAGACTGGGAAAGAGCAGCGCACTGCCGGGTGTGGTGACATAGGTCTGGCCTCCGGGCAGCGTCCAAATCAGCGTGCCATCGGATATTTTTCTGAGATACAGGCTGCATGGATTGACCGAAACTGTGCTGTGCGTAGCTAAGGACAAGTCGGTTCACACTAAGCGACGTGCGATTCGCATCGACCGGTGTGCCGATGCGGGCTCTGCGGCGAGACGGTCGCGGAAGCGAAAGCCGATCGGGTGTATCGGACGGCGTCGATCTGGCAGCGGTCGATGATTGCGACGCGAGCGCGGATGACGCGCTGACTGCTATACGGCGGGGGCACACCGGCGTAGCGTTCGCTTAATCAGCGCAGGCTGGGGGGTTGTTGTGAAGATCCTGCTGATAGTTGTTGTCATCGCGATCGTCGCGGGACTGTACTGGCTGCTCAGGCGGAGCGTATTGCGGGACGAACAGGCTTCACGAAAACGGCTCAAACGTGGAATTGAAGCGTGGCGGGCCGGGGGCGGCGTCGCGCACCCGAGCGGCTTTATAGGGGACAACTACAGCGGCTTCTACAACACCAGCGGCTACAGCCCTTTTAGCGACGGTGGCGGAGGCTGTAGCGACGGAGGTGGCGGAGGTAGCGACGGAGGCGGCGGTAGCGACGAAGGCGGCGGAGGTAGCGACGGAGGTGGCGGAGGTAGCGACGAAGGCGGAGGTAGCGGAGGTGGAAGCGGCCACGGGCGCTAACCCCGCTAAATAAGCACGTCCAAAACCCAGGACCATCGGGAATTTTCTGGGATACCGGTTTTGCAACCGGCTCGGCGGCTACGGAGCCAGCGATTTCATCCACGCGATGACGAGGCCGTTCACGAAGTCGTGTCCTTCTGCCAGTGACATTGGGTTTTCCGGCACCGATGAGGGTCTGGCGTGCCGCCCTTGCTGGGCAGAATGTCTGAACAGCGACAGGCGCTCGGCGAACTGATAGGTGAGGCGTCTACTGCGGTGTGACCATCGTCCCTCATCGGCCATGTGGCAGGAACCGCAGGCCGAGTCAGCCGACGGGTGTGATTCCCGAATTGGATATTGTGAAGCCGCGACCCGAGACGACGGTGCAGGTGACCCCACTCACCTCCGACAGACAACTAAACGGGCCGTTTCGAATCGTCTGGCCGTAGGCGAGGGTCGGAGTGCCTTGCGCGGCGTTGGCCTCACACCTATCGCCGCCTGAGCAGATGGAGAGCACCCCGTCGGCGTCCATACTCACGGACTGCTGCGGCGAGCCTGTTAAGCAGAAGGCTGCGTCGGGTATACCATGGCCGCGTTGGTAGTTGAGCTCGCAGCTGATGTTATTTGACGGAGACAGGAACGCTACGTAATTCGAATCTGCGGCGGCTGGTGGCGCGAAAGATAGTACTGAGATAGAGGTTCCGGTTCCGCCGACCACCAGCATCATCACCCTTGCGACAACGACCCGTGATTTTCTCACCTGTTCAGCCACCCCTCGGTCGGCCATACGCCAACCGTCCCATATCTGGCGCTGTTTGCCAGCAACATTGCTGAAAGTCGCGGGCCAGGCCGAGAAACAAGGTGATGAGGAAGAACGTACCGCGCCTATCGGCGGGTGCGACGATGGCCGCCACAACGGGCATTGCGAGCCACAACAGGATGACAAGAATCACCGGAACGCCGAGAAAGTGGAGCCCAGGCGTGTCGTTGTTCATGGTCTGAAGAATGTCACGTTCCTCGATCATCGAGATGCATCGCCCAACCATCGCAGCGTTCCCGTAGAAGAGATCCAGCTGCCAGCGCCGTCCGGCATCGACCTGGGATACAGGTACGGCAATTGCGCGCGCGGAGTTGGGGCGGCAGTGACGTCAGGCACACGTCGAGCGGTGAGCGTAGAGGAACGCCTCGAGGAGCCCTTCGGCGGTGTGGACCGTAACGGGCAGCCGTTGATATTCCGGCCCCTCGAAGTCATCGAGCCTCGCCCAATGAAGTGGCAGTTCGATGGACTCGAAGACATGCAGTTCGATCGCCGGGTCCGTGGGCGCGAGGACTAGGGCCGGGTAACCGAGGGCAGCTCCCCAGCCCGCTTCGACCAGCGTGCCGTGGACATGGCCGCTGATCCACCGCCCTTTGAGCGATTGCAGCTGATGCGCGTTTGGGCGACCGGGTGCGAGGCTTCCGTAGGTGGCTAAACGATGAACCCGTTCCATGACCGCACGATAGTGCCATCGGCAATTGTTCTAAGACACAGGCCAGTCCATGGCTACTTCAGGTCGCTTAGCGCCCTTCGAAAAGCGGTGAGAGTCTGTATTAAAGCGTCCCCCAACTCATCGACATCAATCGTCGTGGCCGGGTCGGCCCGCAACGCAACCCATGCCTCGCTAATGAGGTCGATGAGCGGATCCATGGTGACCAGGACATCGCTAAATCGGTACAACATCAACTTGGTGTTTCCAAGCCCGACCGCGTCCTGGATCTCCCCAAATCCACCCTTCTTCAATTCTTGCACCATAGCGGCGCGCTCGTCCGGATCAACCATCTTCCCGATCGCGGCGATTTCTCCCGCACTGCTGCGGATCGCTGCCAATGCTTCTACGAGAACTTCGACCTTCTCCTGTCGGCGGCTCTCTCGTCGTGTTGTGGACGTCGTCCTGATCACGCCTAGATAGGCGATCAGGGCAGCGACAACAGCGATGGTTGCGGCTAACACTGTTGCCGTCGGCTGGTTGAGCCAGCCGGAGTCCGATACCAACGGGCATGGTTCAGCCGCGAACCACACGATCGCGAGCGCCTGCATCACTCGGCCATGATGCTGGCGCCTTGTGCTGATCAACCGGAGCCACGCCGTCCCTACGACGATGGAACCGTCCGGCCGCCCGCACCCGTCTAACCCGGCATGAATGACAATCGAACGCGCGGCCATCGCCGCCGAGGGATACGACCCCGATGACCCGGCCGTGGTGGCCGCCCTGGCCCGTGTGAGCGCGTTGCTCGCAGAGCTAGGGCCGCTGGTGTGGGAAGCTTCCGTGGTGCTCGATAAGCAGTCAGACTCGCGCGAGGAGCTATTGCGCGCACTCGAAGAGGGTGCGCGTCACCGGTTCTCGGATTGGCCCGTCCAGGCGGTACCGAAGGTCGCGGCTGGTGTCTACACGATCTGGGATCATGACCGCTTCATTTACGTCGGGATGGCTGGTCGTGGGCTCGCGGCCGAGGACATCGACGCCCCGGACGAGCCGGTGAAGGCAAAAGGACTTCTAAACCGTCTCAACTCGCATGCAACCGGCCGACGAAGCGGAGATCAGTTCTGCGTGTACGTGTGCGACCGTTTCATCGTCCCGCACTTATCCGGGGAGCAGCAGGGCCAGGTGGCGGACGGCCAACTGTCTCTCGACGCGCTCACACGACAGCTCATCCGTGAACGCTACGAGTTCCGTTTCGTCACAACCCCCGACGGCGGGGAGGCGCTGGTGCTGGAGCGCGAGGTGCAACGTGGCGCGCTGTCCGCTGGCAAGCCCTTCCTCAACCCTCTGTAGCCGCGCCGCCGACGGCAGCCTAGCTGCCCGTGCCGAAGGGAACGCTTCGTCAATTTTCTGGCTAGCTTGTACATGGGTTGTTGGTCGTGCCGCCAGGACCTCATCTCCCATGTGCATCAACCCATCTGTCGATGGGGTTATCATCGCCCGCGAAGTCGTCCGTGATGGCCCGGGGATAATTTCTTGTAACGAAAGCGTCTTGTACGCGTTGAACGATGTCCCGGTTGGTATCGACAGGTGTTACAGAACTGTCTAGCGGCAGTTCTGTCGCAAGCATCGAGCTGACGACCAAATCAGTTGGGGGAAGGCTGAACCCCATGAGAACGAGTTCGTTGGCGGCGTTTAGTGCCTGTGCGGCACGTCTCCAGAGTGCGCTGAGCATGCGGTTGCCGTAGTACGGACTCTTGACCGCCGCAGGCGGAACAATCATCGGTACAAGGTCGAATGCGGCCGCCTCATCCGTGTCCCTCGGTTTGAGGGACTGCGCATTCCAACCCAGGGCGGATTCCGCCCCCATCATCTCGTACAAGGGATCACTGCCGGCGCCGTCGGGGCCGGAGTATCTCCAGTTCAACGAACCATGCAACTTGAGCAGCTTCATGCCGTCCGCCGGAGCACTGTCGCCGAAAACGAGGGCCACTCTGCGGCCGACATTGGTGATGGGGATGGGATAGAGATCTATCCAGGGCCGCGGTAGGTGAGGCTTGTCGGGTCCGAAACTCGATGGCGCAGCGTATATCCGCCATGCGAGCTCAACCAGCTGGTCGTAATTGAAGGTGATGACGGTGGCCGACTCACGCTGCCACAGTGAGACGAGTTCTTGCAGCCATGCCGGACACTCGTCCTGCGTTTCGACCGCCTCCTTTTGGGCTCTGCACATTACTTTGTGAACGGCCCGCGATATACGCAAGAAGGCAGCGCTATTGGCAGCCTGCTCCACCGCTCCGAGCCACGGCGTCGTCTCGATGAGGTAGCTCAGCCATTGCTCGAAATTGGCCGAAACCGGGCGGTCCATGCCTGGAAGGTCGAAGTCCGCTAAGTCGGCTTTCACGGCCTCGGACAGGCCAGCCATCATTGGCATCTTGTCGCTGATGGCACGACTGAAGCCCGCTCCTATCAGATACACCCTGCCAGGCATCGCGCTAACCTCCACACGATGACTGCGAATCCTGGCCCATACCCCGGATGCTATCCGTCGTCCTAGTCCCAGGGTGTCCTATCCCATCTAGGGAGGTGACAGGTTGTATCCGATTCGTCGGATTGTTCGCGCCTGTCCGCCGGCACTAGACCGACCGACTTCAGCGTCCGCTTGTACTTGCCGACCATCGCATCCGCAGCAACCACATCAGCGTCAATACCCTGGCGCCGCAACTCGATCCCGGCGCGGCGCTTGATCGCTGGCGACAACAGAAGCTCGTTCATCCCCGACTGGATCGCCGACCAGGCGCGACTGGACACCTGGCGGCCGGTGCTCATGGTCCTGTTGGCGAACCACAGTTCCCAGCGCAGCCGCACCCAATCAGCCTCGCTGTAGAACGCCGCCTCACACGACTGCTGCACCGTGCCCCACATCGCCGCGACGAGCGGGTGTGCGCCGTCGATGCCAAGCTCGCGAGTCGTCGTCTCGGCGGCCGGCGCGGTCGTCGGCTCCGCCGCACCATACGACTTCGGGATGTTGCGCCGCCGCCGCTGCGACTCCGGTTTAGGGGGACGGCCGGGCGGATTTGGGTACGAACGGGCTGCCATGGCGACCTCCAAAGATGTGACAACCACCCTAAGCCCTGGGCGGCAGAGCGTACGCACCCCGCGACGGTATACCGGGAGGAGCGGGCGATGGGGGGTGCCCGTAGACCTCCCCCACCCCGGGTTAGGGCTCGCCGGGATGCTTCTGCTTCGGCAAGTGTCTGCGCGCGTACCTGCGTGCGTTCGCCGCTCTGCTCGCGGCGTCGCGTTGGGCATCCGAGCGGACACGATGACATGGCGCGCATACGGCACGCAGCAGGTCGTCACTGTCGTCGTACGGATCGCCGATGTGATCGATCTCGGTTGCGATCAGTGTGCAGCAGTCGAGCCCGAGCTGACACTCGCCTCGGTCGCGCAACAGGATCCGCGCTCGTGTGGTGCTCGGTACACCGCGTCTGCTACCCCACGGCGGCATCAGCGTACGGATTGGTTGGCCGCCGCACCGGAGCCGTCTTGCCGGTCTTCTCATCGAGCCACATTTCCGGTGGCGAACTGTTCACGCGTTCCCACTGGTCGGATGCAAACTGGCGGTAACGGTCGCGGGCTTGCTCTAATGTGTTCAGCCGCAAGGGAACCCGGAACCATGCCGAGCCGCGATGCGGAGAGTCGGGCACCAAGAACGGTGCGCTGTCGAGTGCGAGGTCGTGTCCGCCGACGCAGAACAACGCCCGATCATCGACCCTAAAACCTTCTGCCAACGGGTATTCGATGATCGCCGGAAACAGGCCCAACCTCGGACCGAACATCCGTGCCACATCGCCGATGGCGGACACGGCCACAATATGGGCTTTGAGACCTTGCCAAACGGCGACCAATTCGGGCGCCCCATTCTCAAGGATCTGCTCGACCGACAATTCCGGGTCGATCAGGTCGCGGGCATGCTCGATGGCCGCGGCGTGCTTGTCGAACTTCGGACGCAGGCTGTCCAGTATCGAGTCGATGCAACCGTCCCTTTTGAGTGCCCGATGGAACTCACCAACCAGGACGTGTTCGGACTCGCGGGCCAAGTCGCGGGCGTACTGGTTGACCACTGCCGCCGACGCCGCCGCGGGCAGTAACTTGGCCAGCTTCTCGGCGTCGAGGCTGCCGTCCAGCACGGCGTCCATAATCAGGTCCTCCGGCCGACGGGTAGGGCCGTGGGCGCACAATACCGAGTGGGCAGATATCAAGCGCCCGAGAGTGTCTGGGACGGCTCCACCGGCCGCGGTGATCGATGCGCAGAACCGTCTGCAGTCGGCGAGCGATGTGGTCGCTGACATCAGTAGGCCGACTGTGTATACGGCTGCTGAGGCTGCTGCTGCCCGTTGCGAACCCTCGCGACCAGCGCGGCAAATTCCTCATCAGACAATGCGACGAGATAACTGTCGATGGCCAGCACGACCGCTTCGACGTTGGGTGGTTCATCGGGTGGCGGTGCGCCTGCTGGACGCCAATTTGAGGGATACGCCGTCGGTCCTTGTGTCATGATGCCTGCCTTCGTTGTTGGGCCAGTGCCAGAACGACCGACCTGCGCAGCGCCCACGTGTGGCCGATGCGGACGGCGCTCAGACCGCCTGGGTCGGCAGCCATCCGCTGCACGCTGCGGCGAGACAAAACGAGGATGAGAGCCGCCTCGCCGACGCTGATCAGGTCGTCGTCCTGACTCTTTGAGCTTGCCGGGGTGTCTGCCGCGGTGTCGATTTCGTGTCGCTGCGGCGACATGTAGGCCCGGTACAACAACTTGGCCAGCTGCCGCAGATCGTCGCTTGATGCTCCGCTGGAGCGTCGGCGTGAAATGTGGTTCAGCGTGGCGCGGTAGACCTCACCCAGCAGCTGGCGCCCGGTGATGGTGACGGAGTCTCCGCGCTGCTCGATCATGTGCAGGTGATCATGACGCCGCGTTTGGTCATGGCGATCCTTTGCTGGGCGGGTTTGCTGACGAAGAGGCACGGACAGGTTTGGACAAGGGTGACAGGGGTGAACCGGTAACTCTCACGTGAAGGGGTTTCATAGGCGAGCGAACCGGACACCCTTGTCACCCTTGTCCAAAATGAAGTATTCATACTGATCACCAACCGTTTTTGCCGTAGGGGTCAAAAGTGTCGCCGGGAACACGGAACCGAACGCCCAACCACGCCGAGTACTTCTCCGGAAGGGGTGAAATGGTGGTGTTGGTGCCGTAGCTGGTGAAGAAGAGCGGCCTTCGCGCCAGGCCCTTCCACTGTTTGCCGTACCTCTGGAACCGCTTCTTGGCGATGTTCTTCTTGGTGATGCACGGGTGCTGCTCGAAGCGGGCTTGGAACGTCTGTTCCGCCCATGCGCTCTGGCCGCTGGCTTTGAGCCACTCGGCGAAGTCGCCGTACAGTTCCGGTGTCCATATGTGGTCGACGGCCGGGTTGTTGACGGGATGGTTGGGGTCGGCGGGCACAAGGTTGTCGCAGGCGTATTTGAGGATCACGTCGACCTGCACGCGCCAAGCCGTTTTCGCCGCCTCGACCTCGGCGGGCGGCTCGGGCATTCCGTTCTGGTACCACTTGACCGCGCCGGCGACCAGCCATGCGAGCACCGCTTCGTGCTGGCGCTTGCTGCGCGGGCTCCGCAACCGTTCACGTAAACCGGCGTCGCCGCGGCGGTCGATCGGGCCTTCGATCGGCTCGTGCGCTTTGCGGTACCTGCAGCGGGAACACCACCATGGCCAGCCGCGCCAGACGGCGTGTTCCGGTTCGTCGATTCTCGGCAAGTGGTTGGTCGTGACGAACACGGAGTGGGTCGGCGACCATTCGACGCTGTCCTGGCCGCAGTACCGCGCCGACATGCGGCCGGTGCCGTGAGTGTCTTTGAGCCGCTTGATGTTCAGATGCTGGTCGGGTAGCTCCTCCATGAATGCCAACCGTGCGCCGCGCAGCGTCATCAGCTCTGTCGGGTGGTCGCCGGTATTGGCCAGCAGCACCCGGTCGGGCAACGTCACCACGTAGTCGCAGCCGACCGATTCGCGCACGGCGTCGACAATGGTGGTCTTGCCGTTCTCGCCGCCGCCGTTCAGGAACGTGAGCACGTCGTCGGGTGTCGGGTATCCGGTGATCGCCTGACCGAAGGCGGATCTGCAGCCACACGCGGACCTCGTCGTCGGGCAGGGCCGCCAGCGCCTTGGTCCAATCGGCGTGCGTGGCGCCGGGGACGTAGTCGGTCGGGCACAGCTTGGTGAACAGCAGGGCTGGATCATGCGCCGCCAGGGTGCCGTCGCGAAGGTCGACGACGCCGTTGTTGACGTTGAGCAGGTCGGGGTGCGTGTCGAACTCCTCGACCGGTACGAACAGATACCCCTTGGCGATGCGTACGATCGCGAAGATCCGGCTGACCGAGAACAGGCTAGAGATGGCCTTGAGCCGGTCGGGGTGGACGTGAGACTTCGCTTCGGCGGCGTACAGGTCGATGATGCCGAGTCGCACCGCTTCGCCGACGACGGGTTCGGGGATCGATACCCACCGCTTGCCGTCGAACTCCATCCATCCGAGGCCCCCGGTGATCAGGAATCTGCCCTTCAAGTACGTGTCGGCGATGTACTGACCGATGTGTGCGTCATCGAGGCGCGACGGCCCGCCGGGCGATGTCTTGGCGTAGGAAACGCCGGCGGGTTGGGGGTTTGGGGCCGCCTGCGCCTTCTTGGCTTTCTTGGCTTTCTTGGGCTTCGGCCCGAGCGGATAGCGGTTGTATGCGTCGACCAGCTTGTCGCGCGCCTCGGACCATTTGAATGCGTAAGTGCATGTCGGGGTGTGGAATTTCGCTTCGGGGATCTCGCCGTCGGGCTGCTCGCACAGCTGCCAACGTGCGCGGAACAGAATCTCGGCGTCGGCGAAGTCGTTGCGATTCTTGAGGAGTCGACCGGCGTATGCGATTAGCGCCTTGTGCCGTTTCCCGTCGGGGATCATCATGGCGTTCGGGTTGCCGGTGCCCGCGGCGGGTGCCGACTGCTGTGGCTGCGGCGGCGTCTGTCCGGCGATGATCTTGTTGGCCACCTCTTGAGGAAGGGGGACTATCGGCTTGCCGTTGCCGATGTAATCCACACCCGATGCGTGTTTCGAGCCTTCGGCGATGACCATCCCGCCTGGCCGCGTACGTCGATCTTGAACCCGTCGAACGCTTTTGAGCCGTTACCGATGGGCTGAGTGCTGTGATCCCAGTAGTAGACGACAGGTGCCTGCCGCGGCCCGTGGAGACCTCGTAAGTCGTCGGGCAATGTGATTCCGTATGCGGTGCACCAGCGGTCGAGCTCGGCGGCCTGATCTTCATCGAGGACGACGAGGTTGGATGGTCCGCACGCGATGCCGATGTTTGCGAGCCCGTTGTACTTGGACCACGCGCGATCGATCTGCTGGTCGGTGACCGCCGCCGCCCATGTCTTCCATGCGCCGGTAGGGTGCTTGCCGCGCTGGCCGTCACACGGGATCTTGGTGTGCGCGCCGATGCAATCCTGATGGTCGGGGTGGTCGCACGCGAACGGATGCAGGCCCCGCGCAAGCAGTGCGTGCGCCTGAGCGGTGAGGTCGGCCATCACGTCACCGCCAGGTGGTCACCCCGCCCGGCCGCCGTCGCGATAAAATGCGAGTGGCGAACGGTCTGTTGGGGACTCGGGAGCTGATCGGTGACGGGCTCGGCGTCCGGGGAGACGCCGGCCCTTCCGGTGGTCATCTCGCACCACCGCCATCGGCTGCGGGCTGCCAGTCGAACAGTGCGGACAGCGCAGCGACCTGCTCGGGCCGCAGCGGCGGCGCAGCGGCCACCACCTTGCGGATGTAGGCGTCCCAGGCCGCGCGCTCGGTGGTGCTGGCCGGGTCCTCGCCGTCGAGGTAGGCGAGCAGAGTCCTCGGGCGCGAAGCGCCAACGCTGGCCGACTTTCTGCGCACGTAGACGACCCCGAGCGACCTCGCGGCGCACGGTGGCGCGGCAACAGTTGAGAAATGCAGCGGCCTCCTCGATGTCGAGGAGGTGATCGGGCAATAGCGAGATAGTGTCTCGGGTAACGACATTCGGCTTGGTCACAGCTTCTCCCTGAAACGAAAGACGGAGAACACGAAGCGCGACTCGACAACCCCTAGCGGGTTGCGGTGCTGCTCGGTGTTCTCCTCCTGGGAGATTCTCGCCGTTCGCCGTATTCAGGCCGCCTGGGCCAATATTCAGGCTAGCTGCTGTGTTCAGTTGTGCTCGATGTGGCCGACACCGGCCCTGACCTCAAGACTTATTGTAACGCCGTAGTGCGCGGGGGTTCAAGCAAATCACTTCCAGTCGATGGTGATCGCTTTGCGCTCGAACCGGCCGCCGGCCTTGGCCTGCCGCCGGATGGTCACCGTGGTCAGCGTGTCGATGACACCGCGCCGGCGATCCAGCGGCAGCGCCTCGAACCGGTCGGCGGCGTCGGGTTTCCCGGCGAGGTCTTTCACGTCGCGTGACATGTGGCTGCCCAGCAGCTTGTCCTCCAGCGGGGACAGCTTCTCGAGGGTCCGCTCGATGCGGGCGTTGCGGTCGCGGGCATTGATCAGGCCCTCGTTGTACTCCTCACGCGTCGCCGTGATCAGCTTGCGCAACGTGTCGATCTGGTCGTGCAGCACCTTGGTGTCGACGGTGGGCTTGCCCAGCTTGCGCGCCGCCTCGGGGTCGGCGAGCCGCTCGGTGATGACGCCGATCACCAGCTCGTCAGTGCGGGCCAGGTCGCGCACGATCCGCATGCAACCCATGTTCTTGCATTGGTAGGCAATGCGTTTCGTGCCGCTCTTGGTCGGCTTGGCTACCGTGCCCATCCGCTTGCCGCACTCGCCGCAGTTGGCGATGCCCGATAGCAGATGCTTGCGACCCATGGACCGACCCGTGAACCGCTTGGGGTCGGCCAGGTACTTTCGCACCGATTCCCAGGTGTCGCGGTCGACGATCGGCTTCCACGCGGGCGTGGCGCCGTCGAGGATGGCGCCGTCGTGTACCGCGAGTCCGGCGATGGATGGCCGCAGCAGCGTCTGTCGCACCTTGCTGCCTTCCCACAGGTAGCCCTTGGATGTCTTGAGCCCCTTCGCATTCCAGTCCTTAGCGATGCTCCACAGGGTCGCGCCGTTGAGCAGCGCGTGGCAGGCTTTGCGGATCGCCGCCGCCTCCTTAGGCACGATGGTGTTGCCGTCGTAGCCGAAAGACCTTTGCACCCAAGGCTTTCCGTTCTTGGCGCGCTCGGCGTTGGCCGCCTTCTGCCGCACCGACTTCTGCTCGACCTCGTACTTTGCGACGGTGCCCTTCATGCGGGCGAACATGCGCCCGCTCGGCGTGGACAGGTCGACGTCGCCGCCGACGTTGGCGAGCTCGACACCGTGGCGCTCGGCCAGGTCGATGAAGTCTTCGAGCTCGCGGGGTTGGCGGTGCAGCCGGTCCATGTCCCAGACGGCGACCCGTTTGACCACGCCGCCGGCGATGTCACGGCACAGATCCTCATAGGCGGGCCGACGGCCCGTGGTCGCACTGACGTTGCGGTCGAGGTATTCCACCGGCGCGTCCCAGCCCTTGGCGTCGCACAGCTTGCGCAGACCCTCGCGCTGGTAGGCGATCGACACCTTGGTCAGGTCGCGGTCGAGGGATTGGCGCAGGTAGTACGCATTGGTCATGGAGGTATCTTAGGCCGATGACCGTGCCGTCCGGCAGCTGTCGGTCCCGCCAGCCCCAGAAAGTCTTGGCTAAGTGGTGTTTTCGGCACTTACACGACAGATTCGATGCGTGCGTCAGACCACCGTCGGCGTAGGGAATGACGTGGTCGATGTCGCACTGGCTGGCCGGGACATCGCAGCCGGGTGCCCGGCATGTCAGGTCTCTGCAACGGACGAACTCGGCCAACTTGGCGGAGGGCACATAGCCCGGCTCCGGCCGAGCATCCACCGGGTTGAACAGCGGCCGCACTTTCGCCGACTCCGCTAATTCTGCAACCAGTTCGGCGGGAATAAGGTCGTCGCACCCTGCTAGGTAACCCGGCTTGCCGGACGTCCCATCGATGGTCGCTTGCTCAGCCACCAGGTGCAGCACGATTGAAGCCGCCGGCGCCTTGCGCCCGGCCACGCAATCGGACTTGCCGCATTGGCAGCCCAGACGGTCGGCCCCGGCGGCAAGCGCCCCTATGGCGTCGGCACGCCGCTGCTGTTTGGCACGCGGATCGGCATGGCAGACCGTGGCTGCAAGTGCATCCAACCGTTGCTCCAACGCGTGCCCGTCGGTGGCAAAGACATTGGCGCATACCGAGGCCATTCCGTCCCCGGAATCGACGATGATCACCTCGCGGTCCTCGACACGGTCCTTGCGCCGACGCACCGCGTCCTGTTCCGCCTTTGCGACGATACGGTCGACCTCGCGGCCCAACTTGCCCAGCGACAGCGCGGTCCAACGTGGTGCGCGGCTCGCGAGCTCTCCGTCGACAACCGCGAGAGTGTCGGCGTCGGTGATCAGATCGGTGCGGTACACCATCGTCTGGAACGAGCGGTAGTCGATGTCGCCGGTCGCGAACACCATGCCGACCAGCGGCAGCCGTTCGTGCATCGCCTTTGACAGCCGCACATAGCTGCCCGCCAACATCAAAGGGATGTTCAGGGCCGCGGCCACCTCAGCGGCCACCGCATCCCAGGCGTCCACCGCCCACTCTGCGCGATCGCCGGTTTCCCGCAGCCGCACCTTATAGAGGTTCCAAATTCCCGTCAGGCGCTGTGCGGCCGCCCGCGTCTCGGCGCGCGACGCCGCGCGCACGTCATCCAGTAGCGCAGCCGGCTCCGCCGTCGCGGGAGGTTCCAGGAACTCGAACATACATTCGAGCATAGTCGCGTGGACCGACCGCGTTGACTCGTCGGAAATGCGCGCGAAAGGCCGACAACTTCTGCAGAGATTCTGGCCCCTGTGGATAACTCGCTTCGGTCAGCGATTACGACGCAGCCAGCGGCGTAGACGTCCGCCGGACTCCTCGGCCCGCTCGGGCTCGTCAGCCGCCGCCTCGACTTTCGCCTCCTCGAGGACCCCCGTCGTCGGTTCCTCCTCCGCGGCGGCATCGGCTGCCTCGACCACCGCTTCTGCTTCCTCGGCGGCCTCCGCGTCGGAAGGTTCGACTTCAGCGTCCTCCACCGCAGCCTCGGCGGTCTCGGTCTCCGGCTCATCGGCGTCGGAGTCATCCGACTCGGCATCGGCTTCCTCACCCGCCGCGGCGAAGGCCTCGGCCTCCGCAATGTCCGCCGACGGAGCCTCGGCTACATCCTCGACGAGCGCTTCTGCTTCGGCTGCAGCCTCCGACGACGGCTCTTCATCCTCCGCGGCCACCTCATCAGCCACAGCCTCAGCTTCGTCGGCGGCTTCTACAGCCGCCTCATGGACCTCGGGCGCAGCCTCCTGGGCCTCGACCGCTTCCCCGCCCTCGACCACACCCACACCGGCCTCCGGCTCGGCCGCTTCGGCCTCAGCGGTTTCCGGCTCCGCGCCGACCTCCTCCGCCTCCGGTTCTTCGGCTTCCGCCTCAGCCTCGACTTGCGGTTCTTCGGCTTCGTCCTCCGCGGCCACCTCATCAGCCACAGCCTCAGCTTCGTCGGCGGCTTCTACGGCCGCCTCATGGACCTCGGGCGCAGCCTTCTGGGCCTCGACCGCTTCCCCGCCCTCGACCACACCCACACCGGCGTCCGGCTCGGCCGCTTCGGCCTCAGCGGCTTCGTCCTCCGCGCCGACCTCCTGCGCGTCCGACGACGGCTCTTCATTTTCCGCGGCCACCTCATCAGCGACAGCCTCAGCCTCGTCGGCGCTTTCTACAGCCGCCTCATGGACCTCGGGCGCAGCCTTCTGGGCCTCGACCGCTTCCCCGCCCTCGACCACACCCAAACCGGCCTCGGATTGTTCCTCGGATTCGGCTTCACGTTCTTCGGACTCTTCCTCGCCTTCTGCGCCGAGTTCCTGGGCCGCAGGCTCTTCGTCCTCAAGCTCTTCGGGTTCTTCCGCCTTCGGTTCCTCGTCGTCGTCAGCGGCTGCCTTGGCGTCTTCATCTTCCGCGTCACCCGCTGCCTTGGCAGCAGCGACGACACCGGTCGTGGCGGCTACCGCGGTCAGCTCCTTGGCGAAAGCCTCGACCTTGTCTTCTTCCTCCTCGACCTTCTCCGGCTTGCCGGCAAGGGAGGCAGGATCCTCTCGGCCCTTCGGTGCGACCATGATGTACACCACCGCGCCGATGAACACGAATGTCGACGTGAACGAATTGACCCGAATTCCCGCGATGTGTGTAGCAACGTCGCTGCGCATCAGTTCGATCCAGAACCGGCCAAGGCAGTAGCCAGCCACATACATCGCGAACAGCCGGCCGTGGCCTATCTTGAATCGCCGGTCGATATAGATCAGCGCCGCGAAAACCAAGAGATTCCACAGCAATTCGTACAAGAACGTCGGGTGGACCACCTCGACCAACTGGCCCGTCGACACACCGTTCAACGTGTCGAGCGCACCGTTGGCGTCACGGCGCTCATAGATCTCCAGGCCCCACGGCAGCGTCGTCGGCCGCCCGTACAGCTCCTGGTTGAAGTAGTTGCCCAAGCGGCCAATGGCCTGCGCCAGAACGATTCCCGGCGCGATCGCGTCACCGAACGCCGGCAACGGAATGCCCTTCTGTCGGCACCCTATCCACGCGCCGAGGCCGCCCAGTGCCACCGCGCCCCAGATGCCAAGGCCGCCGTCCCAGATCCGCAGCGCCCCCGCCAGTCCCGCACCGTCGTCACCGAAGTACGTCCGCCAGTCAGTGATGACGTGGTAGAGCCGACCACCGATGAGACCGAACGGCACCGCCCACAGCGCGATGTCGTAGATGACACCGGGTTGGCCGCCACGGGCAACCCAACGCCGGTCACCGATGACCAACGCCACGATGATGCCGACGATGATGAACAGCGCATACGCCCGGATCGGTATCACACCGAGATGCCAGACCCCCTGCGAAGGACTGGGAATGTAGGCCAGAACTGTTGTCGTCACGCAGTAATCCTCTGCCGCACACCGTCGGCGAGTTCCGCGGTCAGCGACCGCACCGCCGGAATACCGTCCTTCAACGCCGACACCAACGCCGAGCCCACGATGACCCCGTCCGCGTACGCACCGATCTGCGCCGCCTGTTCGCGGGACCGCACGCCCAATCCGACGCCGACCGGAATGTCCGACACCGCCTTTACCCGGCGCACCAGTTCGGGCGCAGCAACGGACACCGCATCACGAGCGCCGGTCACCCCCATTGTCGAAGCAGCGTAGACGAATCCGCGCGACGCCCGGACGGTCATCGCCAATCGCTCGGGCGTCGACGACGGCGCCACCAGGAAGATCCGGTCCAGGTCGTGCGCATCCGACACCGCGAGCCATTCCGACGCCTCGTCCGGAATCAAGTCGGGCGTGATCATCCCGAGCCCACCCGCGGACGCCAGGTCACGAGCGAACGCGTCGACACCCCAGTGCAACACCGGATTCCAATACGTCATCACCACGGCCCGACCGCCGGCGTTGCTGATCGCCTCGACCGCCGCCAGCGCGTCACGCACCCGCACCCCGCCGCGCAATGCGGCCTCGGTCGCCGCTGCAATAACGGGTCCGTCCATTCCCGGATCCGAGTAAGCGATGCCGACTTCGATGATGTCGCAGCCGGATTCGACCATGGCCGTCATCCCCGAAATCGACGTCGGCACATCGGGGTACCCCGTCGGCAGGTAGCCGATCAGCGCTGACCGGCGCTGGGCGCGGCAGGCGTCGAACAAGCCGGCAAGCCGGCTCATGACGCACTGTCCAGCAGGCCGAACCACTTGGCGGCCGTCTCGACATCCTTGTCGCCGCGGCCCGACATGTTCACCACGATGATTGACCCGCGGCCCAACTCAACGCCGAGCTTCAACGCGCCTGCGACCGCATGCGCGGACTCGATGGCGGGGATGATGCCCTCGGTGCGGCATAACAGCGAGAAGGCGTCCATCGCCTCGGCGTCGGTGATCGGCCGGTACTCCGCACGACCGGTGTCCTTCAGGAGCGCATGCTCCGGCCCGACCCCGGGGTAGTCCAAACCCGCTGAGATCGAATGCGATTCGATGGTCTGCCCGTCTTCGTCCTGCAACAGGTACGAGAACGATCCCTGGAATGCGCCGGGCGAGCCGCCGGTTAACGTCGCGGCATGACGCCCGGTCTCGACACCGTCACCCGCCGCCTCGTACCCGACGAGGCGGACCCCCGGATCGTCGATGAACGCGTGGAAGATGCCGATGGCGTTCGACCCGCCGCCCACGCACGCCGTCACCGCGTCGGGCAACCGGCCCGCCTGCTCGACGATCTGCACCCGCGCTTCCAGCCCGATCACCCGCTGAAAGTCGCGCACCATGGTCGGGAACGGATGCGGGCCTGCCGCAGTGCCGAAGCAGTAGTAGGTGTTGTCCGCGTTCGTGACCCAATCACGGAACGCCTCGTTGATCGCGTCCTTCAAGGTCTTGGATCCGGCCTCGACGGACACTACCGTCGCCCCAAGCAGCCGCATCCGCGCCACGTTCAGCGCCTGCCGCGCCGTGTCGATGGCGCCCATGTAGATGACACACTCCAGACCCAGCAGCGCGCACGCCGTCGCGGTGGCCACCCCGTGCTGTCCAGCACCGGTTTCCGCGATCACCCGCGTCTTGCCCATCCGGCGCGCCAGCAGCGCCTGCCCCAGCACGTTGTTGATCTTGTGAGATCCGGTGTGGTTGAGGTCTTCTCGCTTCAGGAAGATCCGTGCGCCTCCCGCATGCTCCGAAAGACGCTCCGCCTCGTACAACGGCGACGGCCGCCCACTGTAGTAGCGCTGCAGCCGGTCCAACTCGTCGAGGAAAGCCTGGTCGCCGCGGGCCTTTTCATACGCGGCGGTGACCTCCTCGATGACTGCCATCAGCGCCTCGGGGACGAACCGCCCGCCGTAGACACCGAAATGGCCACGCGCATCGGGATCATGGACGGTGGGTTCGGCCACGGCCGCGCTGGAACGCGGTAGCTCCGGGCCGGCGAGATCCGCCACTTGTCAGCGGGCGGGCTTCGGGCAGGACGGGTGCGTGCCTGCGGTGACCAAATCGGCAACGGCGCCGCGGGGATCGCCACTGGTGACCAGCCCTTCGCCGACGAGCACCGCATCAGCGCCGGCGCCGGCGTAGGCGAGCAGATCGGCGGTGCCGCGTATCCCCGACTCCGCAACCCGAATGACATTGCTCGGCAGGCCCGGCGCGATGCGCGCGAAGCAATCACGATCGACGTCAAGCGTCTTGAGGTCGCGCGCATTGACGCCGATGACCTTCGCGCCAGCCTGCAGCGCACGGTCGGCCTCTTCCTCGGTGTGCACCTCGACGAGCGCCGTCATGCCGAGCGACTCGGTGCGATCCAGCATCGACACGAGCACCGGCTGCTCCAGCGCGGCGACGATCAGCAGCAGCATGTCGGCGCCGTGCGCACGAGCCTCGTGAATCTGATACGGCCGGACGATAAAGTCCTTGCGCAACACCGGGACTGACACCGCCGCGCGCACCGCGTCCAAGTCCTCGAGCGAGCCGTTGAACCGGCGCTGCTCGGTCAGCACGCTGATGATGCGCGCCCCGCCGTCCTCGTAAGCGCGGGCCAACTTGGCCGGATCGGAGATCGACGCGAGCTCGCCGCGCGACGGGCTCGCCCGCTTTACTTCCGCAATCACCCCGATGCCCGGTTCGCGCAGCGCGGCCAGCACGTCCAGTGACGGCGGCGCGTCCTTGGCCATCTCCTTGATCTCGGCGAGGGGAACGACGGCCTCACGAGCGGCGACGTCGGCGCGAACTCCCTCGATGATGGAGTCGAGCACAGTCGCCGAACTCATACCCGTCGCTGTCCTTCCCATTGAGCGCGCTTGATCTTCAACGAAGGGTAACCGCCACCAGACCATCATCGATCACCGACCCTTGTTGTCCGGATCGGTCGGGTCGCGCCCGTCGTCGAGGGCGTCCCAGATCGCCCGCTCAGACGGCGCGATGGCCTCCTCCGGCGGCGGCGCGCCACGACGCTCGTAGCGGGCCGCCTCGGGCTTGGCTCTGGCCGCCGAGCGCACGAGCAGTACCGCACCGACGAGCGTGACCACCGCGGCCACCATCGTGACGATCGCGCCACCGTAGTGGCGCTGCGTGTCGACCAGGTTCGCCACAGGCACGTCGGCGATATGCGCGGCCCGCACCGCGACATCGCGGATCACCCACAGGCTGATGGCCAGGTAGGCCATCCCGGCGCTCGCCGCGGCGACGAGCACCGCGAGCAACCGAAGCGGCCAGCCCCGGACCGCCAGCGCCGCCACCGCGGCGGCCAGCAGTAGTACCGCCAGCGGCACCAGCGCCGTCGACCACGATGCGCCGGTCAATGCCGTGGTCTTGGGCTGGCCAAGCCCGTCGAACGACTGCACCTCGACCCACACCATGCGCGACGCCACCCACAGCGCCCCCGCTGACACCAGGAGCAGCAGCTGGGCCGGGCGGATCACGGCTCGGTCAGCGTTTCCGCCGCAGCGATCGCGTTCAGGACCGCCTTGGCCTTGTTCGCCGCCTCGGTGTACTCGTATGGGCCGTTGGAGTCGGCCACGACTCCCCCGCCTGCCTGCACATAGGCCGTGCCATCACGCATCAGGGCGGTGCGGATGGCGATCGCGAAGTCAGCGTTGCCTGCGAAGTCCAGATAACCCAGCACGCCGCCATAGAGGCCACGGCGGGTCTTCTCGACCTCTTCGATCAGCTCCATCGCCCGCACCTTCGGCGCACCCGAGAGCGTGCCCGCCGGGAAACAGGCCGTCACCGCGTCCAGCGCCGTCTTACCGAGAGTGAGCAGCCCGGTCACCGTCGACACCAGGTGCATGACGTGGCTGTAGCGCTCGATGTGGCTGTAGTCCTCGACGCGCACTGTGCCCGGCTGGCAGACCCGGCCCAGGTCGTTGCGTCCCAGGTCAACCAGCATCAGGTGCTCGGCGCGCTCCTTCTCGTCCTCGGCCAGCTCCTTCTCGAGCAGCAAGTCCTCTTCCTCGGTCTGCCCGCGCCACCGCGTGCCCGCGATCGGATGCGTCCGCGCCCGGCCGTCCTTGACTGTCACCAACGCCTCGGGGCTCGAGCCGACGATCGAAAAGTCCAGTCCGCCAGCATCATTGGGCACGTTCAGCAGGTACATGTACGGGCTGGGGTTGGTCACCCGCAACATCCGGTACACGTCGAGCGGGTCGGCGTCGGTGTCCATCTCGAACCGCTGCGACGGCACCACCTGGAACGCCTCGCCTGCCTCGATGTCGCCGACGAGCTTCTCGACGATCGCCCCGTACTCCTGTCGCGTGCGCTGCGCACGGTGCAACGGCTCGGGACGGCTGAACGTCGCCACTGTCGACGGCAGGTGTTCGGAAAGCGCCGCGGTCATCACGTCCAGCCGGGCCACTGCCTCGTCGTACGCCCAGTCCACGCGCTCGTCGGTGCCGTTCCAGTTCACCGCGTTGGCGATCAGCGTGATGGTGCCCTCGTGGTGATCGACCGCGGCGATGTCGGTGGCCAGCAGCAACAGCATGTCCGGCAGCCCGAGATCGTCGACCGCCAGCGACGGCAGGCGCTCCAGCCGGCGGACCATGTCGTACGCGAAGAACCCGACCAAGCCACTGGAGAGTGGCGGCAGGCCCGGCAGCGGCTCGGTCTTCAGCAGCTGGAGGGTCGCGCGCAGCGCCTGAAGCGGGTCGCCGCCGCGCGGCGCGTCCTGCGGCGTCACGCCCAGCCACACGGCCTCGCCGTCGCGGACCGTCAGTGCCGACGGGGCGCCCGCGCCGATGAACGACCACCGCGACCACGAGCGGCCGTTCTCGGCCGACTCCAGCAAGAACGTCCCTGGCCGGTTGGCAGCCAGCTTGCGGTACGCCGACAGCGGGGTCTCGCTGTCGGCCAGCACCTTGCGCGTCACCGGCACCACGCGGTGGCAGGCGGCAAGCGCCCGGAAGTCCTCGCGCGGCGTGGTAATCGCGAGGTTGGCGGTCGATTGCACGGAACAATCCTCCCAGACCGGTCGTGGGCGACCGGCGTAGCGTGACACCCATGAAACGTGGTGACCAGGTAGCCGAGTTCGAACTACCGGACCAATCGGGCACTGTGCGAAGCCTCACAGAGTTGCTCGCCAACGGCCCGATCGTGTTGTTCTTCTATCCCGCGGCGTTGTCACCTGGCTGTACCAAAGAGGCCTGCCACTTCCGTGACCTGGCTTCGGAGTTCGCCAGGGTCGGCGCCAGCCGCGTCGGCATCAGCGCCGATCCCGTTGAGAAGCAAGCGAAGTTCGCCGACCGGCAGCGCTTCGACTACCCGCTGCTGTCCGATACCGACGGCACCGTCGCGACGCAGTTCGGCGTCAAGCGCGGGCTTCTCGGAAAGCTCATGCCTGTCAAGCGGACCACGTTCGTCATCGACACCGACCGCACCGTTTTGGACGTGATCGCCAGCGAGTTCAGCATGGCCACCCACGCCGACAAGGCGCTAGAGACGCTGCGGCAACGGCAATCGGCGTGACACCGGTTCTGGAACTCGTCGATGTGACGTTTCGCCGCGACGGCAAGCAGATCATCGACGGCATCTCCCTGACCGTGCACGAGGGTGAGCACTGGGCCCTGTTGGGGCCCAATGGGGCCGGCAAGAGCACGCTGCTCGGCTTCTGTGCCGCCGTCACCTTTCCCACGTCGGGAACCGTGCGGATCCTCGGCGAGCAGATGGGTCGCGTCGACCTTGCGCGGCTGCGCCATTCGATCGGACACGTGAATCCGCGGCACCGCCTGCAGTACCCGTTGACCGTGCGTGAGGTGGTGCTCACCGGCATCACCGCCACCATCGACATCCCGAACCGCTGGACACCCACAGCCGATGAACTCCGCCGCGCGGGCGACATGATCGAGACGGTGGGCCTGTCCCGCAGGGCGGACGACGTCTGGCCAACCCTGTCGCACGGCGAGCGCGGCCGCACTCTCATTGCGCGCGCACTGATTTCGGATCCGCGGCTGTTGCTGCTCGATGAACCCACCACGGGTCTTGACGTGGCCGCGCGTGAACAGCTGCTGGAAACCATCGACACGCTTGACGAAACCCATCCCGAGGTGGCCTCGATCCTGGTCACTCATCACCTCGAAGAGCTGCCGACCACCACGACGCATGCGCTGCTCATCGCGGAGGGCCGCACGGTCGCAGCCGGGCCTGCGCGCCAAACCGTGACGACCGACAACGTCACGGCCGCTTTCGCGCACCCCGTTGAGGTCCGCTACGACGAGGGCAGGTGGGTCGCCCGCACCAAGGCCACCCGTATCGACGTTTAGTTTTGCGCCCCCAGCTGTTGGCCCAGTGTGCCAGCCGTGAAACACGATGTGCGGCCGCCGTCGACGACCAGGTTGGCGCCGGTGATGTAGGCGGCCTCGTCCGACAACAGAAACGCGACGGCCGCCGCGATGTCACCCGGCAGCCCGATCCGGCCGAGCGGGATGGTCGATTCGTTCTCCGCCCGCTCCCTTGCGGGATCGGGCGCGGCAGCGAATTCGGCCATCAGCATTGGAGTTTCGGTGGTCCCCGGGGAGATGCTGTTCACTCGAATGCCTTGCAATGCCAGCTCGGCCGCGAAGGCACGCGTCATCGCCAGCACGCCACCTTTCGTCGCCGTGTAGCCGACGTAACCCGGTTGCGCGAGGAGGCCAAGTTCTGAACCGGTGATGACGATGGCGCCGCCGCGCCGCGGAATCATCCGCCTGGCCGCTTCGCGCACCACGTAGAAACTGCCGGACAGGTTGACGTGCAGCTGCTGCAGCCAGTCGTCGTCCTCCAGCGATATCGCTGGGCCAACGATGGAGATGCCGGCTTGCTGAACACGGCCGAGACTGGGCCGAGCGTCTCGGCGTGATCGAACGCGGCGGCGATCGCCAACGCATTGCCTGCGGCGGCGCGACATTCGGCCGCGCGTCGTCCAGGTCGTCTCCCGGCAGAGCCACCAGGGCGACGGCCGCGCCCTCCTCTGCCAGCCGAACCGCGGTGGCGCGACCGATTCCTGAGCTGGCGCCGGTGACGAGTGCGGCGCGATCGGCGAAGCGGGACACCGTCACAGTGTGCTGGAGGATCGGGTTCACAGCAGGCTGGGACCGCGAACTTAAGCTGGACATAGACGACGGCCATAGCGTGCGATATGGCCAAGCGCACCATTACCTCAGCTGCTCTGATCGCACTAGGTGTGATGGTGTCGGGCCTCCACGCCGCGCCTGCCCGCGCCGACGACTGCGACACCAGCGACGACGATGCCGACAGCAGCCTGGTCCAGGAGCAGGAGGACGAGGACTTTCAACAGCAGCAGGAACAGGACGAGGAACAAGCTCAGCAGCAACTCCAAGACTCCCTGCAGCAGATGGAGCAATCGGAACAAGAAGCCGAGCAGCAGAACGAAGAGGCTCAGCAACAGACCCTCATCGACGAAGAGAACGCCGCGCAGCCCTGACGCACTAATGTTCAGCCATGGCGGTTGAGCTTTCGTGTGGGTTGCCGCCCGGCCCCGACTTCAGCGACATGGCGGTTCTCGCTGAGTCCCTGGGCTACTCGCGAATCTGGATCTTCGACTCGGCCCCGCTGTGGGAAGACCCTTTCATCCATCTGGCCCTCGCCGCGGAGCGCACGTCGCGCATCGCTCTCGGCACCGCGGTGCTGATCCCCGATGAGCGCTCGAAAATGTCGATGGCCGCAGCGATCGCCACGATCGCCCGCCTCTCCGGGGACCGATTCCGCGCTTGTTTCGGCACGGGCGCAACCGCGCGCCGCACCATGGGTCAGCAGCCGATGACGCTGCGTGCACTCGAGGACTACGTGACCACCGTGCGCGGCTTGTTGGCCGGAGAGACCGTGACGATCGACGGGCAGCCGGCCCGAATGCTGCATGCCGACGGCCTGACAGCGCCGCGCCCGGTCGATGTCGAATTCTGGCTCAGTGTGTTCGGGCCTCGCGGTCTCGAGCTCGCCGGTCGGATCGCCGACGGAATCATCGGGCTGCCAACGCCGAACGCACTTCCCGTCGCCACGCTGATGGCCGGCACGGTGCTCGATGCGGGTGAGGATGCGAACAGTCCGCGTGTCCGGAAAGCGGTGGGCCCGTGGCAGGTGGTGGGCTACCACGAGACCTACGCCATCGCCGGGGCGGACGCCGTGGACGCCATGCCCGGAGGACAAGCGTGGCGGGAGACATTAGAGGCGCTTGCGCCGCAGGGGGAACGCCATCTGTTGACGCACGAGGGGCACGTCACCCGGCTCAGCGACCGCGACCGCCCGTTGCTTGACGATGCCCGCAATCCGCTGGTGACGATCGGCGACGCGGACCGGATCAGAGCCCACCTGTCCTGGTTGGGCGAGCACGGTGTGCACGAGGTGATTTACACCCCTAGCGGTCCCGACGTCGCCCACGAGCTGGAGGCTTTCGCCGCAGCCTACAGATAGGCTCGGAGATGGTTCACCATGCTGTCGCGGAAGGCCTTCATTGACAGCGCTTTTGGCGCCACACCGTCCGCTCCGTGGTACATCCCCGGAACGGTGACGAGTTCGCAATGAACACCGGCGGCCGTGAGCCTATCGGCGTAGTCGACACTCTCGTCGTGGAACAGGTCGAGTTCGCCGACACCCACCCACGCGGGCGGCAGACCCGTCAGATCCGTGCGGCGCACGGGCGCCGCGTACTCCGGAGCGTCCTCCACACGCGGCTCCCGCCCGAGGTACGCCGTCCACCCGAACCGGTTAGCCGACGGCGTCACCACGAACCGGCCGCGGCCGCCATGATCCGCGCGCAGCGCGGTGCGGTCGTCGAGCATCGGGTAGAGGAGCGCCTGCGCACGCAACGGGATTTCCGCATCACGGCAGCGCTGCGCGACGGCGGCTGACAGCCCACCACCGGCGCTCGCGCCGCCCACGGCGATGCGGTCGGGGTCGATCCCAAATTCGTCGGCGTGCGCGCGCATCCACTCCAGGGTCGCCATGCAGTCGTCGAGCGCCGCGGGGAACGGATGCTGGGGGGCCAGCCGGTAGTCCGGCGAAACCACGACCGCACCGAGTTCCCGTGCGAGACGGCCGATTATCGGGAGCTCAACCTGCGGAGAGCCCATGATAAACCCTCCGCCATGGATCCAGAGCAACGCCGGACGGGATACCTCGCGTTCGGAAGACGTAGCGACAAGCACACGAATGGCTGGCTCGCCGAGCAGATGGCGCTCCGTCACCCGGACACCTGGCCCTGGCCTCATCCTCAGCCTGAATGCCGTCCGAAGCACGGGCAGCGTCTGTGCGTTGACCAGGGGCGTATAGAACGGCAGGAAGGGGCTGCGAAGGTCTGTGGACACTGATTTCAACGCGTTCCGCATCGTCAGTAGGCGTCGCGTCGCCAACGCGGCCACCCCCAGAGCGGCGACCACCACGACCCTCTTCATTCGTTATTCCTCCGGCCCCAGCAACTGGTCCGCGTCGAAGCAGGTGTGGTCGCCGGTGTGGCATGCCGCGCCGACCTGGTCGACCTCGAGCAGCACGGTGTCGCCGTCGCAGTCCAGCCGGACCGAGTGCACGTACTGGGTGTGGCCCGACGTCTCGCCCTTCACCCAGTGCTGTTGCCGTGAACGCGAGTAGTACGTGGCCTTGCGGGTTTCCAGCGTGCGGGCCAGCGCGACGTCGTCCATCCACGCCACCATCAGCACCTGGCCGGTGCCACGCTCCTGCGCCACGGCCGTGAACAGCCCGTTGGCGTCGCGCTTCAGCCGCGACGCGATGCCTGCGTCCAGCGTCATGGCCGTCTGTTCTTCGCGCAAGCGCTCATCATCACCGCACCACGATCCCTTCTGCCGCCATCGCCGCCTTGACCTGGCCGATGGTCAGCTCGCGGAAGTGGAACACGCTGGCGGCCAGCACGGCGTCAGCTCCTGCAACAACGGCCGGGGCGAAATGTTCCACCGCGCCCGCGCCGCCGCTGGCGATCACCGGCACGGACACCACGCCACGCACCGCCCGCAGCATCTTCAGGTCGAAACCGGCCTTGGTGCCGTCGTAGTCCATCGAGTTGAGCAGGATCTCCCCCACGCCGAGTTCGGCTCCGCGGGTTGCCCATTCGATCGCGTCGATCCCGGTGCCGCGCCTGCCGCCGTGCGTGGTGACCTCCCAGCCCGACGGCGTCGGCTCGGAGCCCTGCGGGACGGTGCGGGCGTCGACCGACAGCACGATGCATTGCGATCCGAACTGACGGGACAGCTCGGCCAGCAGTTCGGGCCGGGATATCGCAGCGGTGTTGACCGAGACCTTGTCGGCACCGGCCCGAAGCAGCGCATCGACATCCGCGATCGAGCGCACGCCACCGCCGACGGTCAGCGGGATGAACACTTGCTCCGCGGTGCGCTTGACGACCTCCAGCATCGTGGCCCGGCCCGACGACGAAGCGGTCACGTCAAGGAACGTCAGCTCGTCGGCACCCTCCGCGTCGTAGGTTGCGGCCAGTTCGACGGGATCGCCCGCATCGCGCAGGTTTTCGAAGTTGACGCCCTTGACCACCCGGCCGTCGTCGACATCCAGGCACGGGATGATGCGCACCGCGAGGTCTTTGGGGTCCATCAGTAGTCCCGCGGATCGCCGACGGCATTCAGGAGCTCGAGGAGCTCGCCGTGCGTGCCAGGCGCCGCGACCAGCGCGGAGCGCGACTTCGTGGTCCAGTCGCTGCCGTCCAGGTCGCTGACGACGCCGCCTGCCGCCCGCACCAGTGCGACACCGGCCGCGTGGTCCCACACGTGCGCACCGAAACTGATTGCCCCGCCGAGAATTCCGGCCGCAGTGTACGCGAAGTCGATGCCCGTGGCACCGTGCATCCTCATCCGGGAACATTTCCGGCTCAAATTCTCGATCACCGCAAGGCGGTAGCGACCCGGCACCTTCCCTCGCGAGTCGACGTTGAATGTGCTGACCCCGACGATGGAGTCGGCCAACGTCGCGGTTTGCAACCGAGGCTGCTCGACGCCGTTGCTGCGCAAGGGTTTCCCGACGACGGCCGTGAAACGCTCCCCGGTGAACGGCACCCACGTCAGCCCCGCGATGGGCTCACCGTTGCGGACCAGAGCGAGCAGGATCGCCGCCATCGGTGAGCCGGCCGCGTAGTTGAACGTGCCGTCGATCGGGTCGAGCACCCACACCAGCGGTGAATCGACGTCGGCTCCGCCGAACTCCTCGCCGTGCACCTCGATCCCGGTCTCGGCGTTGAGCGCCTCGACCACCTGGCGTTCGATCGCCAGGTCGACCTCGGTGGCGAAGTCGTTGCCCTTCTTCTGCACCGCCGAGTCTGCGCGGTGGCCCTCGACGAACGGCCGGGCGGCGGCGTCCAGGATCGCGGCTGCCTGCGCGACAAGTGCGTCGAGGTCGGTCTCGTCCAGCGCCATCGACGTCCTACTGAGCCACCGCGGCCAGCGCCTGCGGCAGCGTGAATCGTCCGGCGTACAAAGCCTTCCCGACGATGGCGCCTTCGACGCCGCGGTCGGTGAGGGTGGCGATGGCGCGAAGGTCATCCAGGCTGGAGACTCCGCCGGAGGCGATCACCGGGGCGTCGGTGCGCTGGGTGACGTTGGTGAGCAGGTCGAGGTTGGGACCGTTCAGCGTGCCGTCCTTGGTGACGTCGGTGACGACGAATCGCGAACAGCCTTCGCGGTCAAGGCGTTCCAGCACGTCCCACAGGTCACCGCCGTCGGTCTCCCAGCCGCGGCCGCGGAGTCGGTGCTCGCCGTCGATGATCTTGACGTCCAGACCGACGGCCACCTGATCGCCGTGCTCGGCGACCACCTTGGCGCACCACTGCGGGTTTTCCAGCGCCGCGGTGCCGAGGTTGACGCGTGCGCAGCCGGTCGCCAGCGCCGCCGTCAGCGACTCGTCGTCGCGGATGCCGCCCGACAGCTCGACCGCGACGTCGAGCTTGCCGACCACCTCGGCGAGCAGTTCACGGTTGGAGCCGCGGCCGAACGCGGCGTCGAGGTCGACGAGGTGGATCCACTCGGCGCCGTCTCGCTGCCAACCCATGGCGGCGTCCAGCGCTGAGCCGTACTCGGTTTCGCTGCCGGCCTGCCCCTGCACGAGGCGGACGGCTTTGCCATCCACGACGTCGACAGCAGGCAACAGGATCAAAGGCACGTCGGTCAACCTAGTGCTCCGACCCAATTGGTCAGCAACGCGGCACCGGCGTCGCCGCTCTTCTCCGGGTGGAATTGGGTGGCCGACAAGGGTCCGTCCTCCACCGCGGCCAGGAAGGGCACGTGATGGGTGGCCCAGGTCAGCAGCGCATCCGGATTGCCCTCCCACTGCTGCGCGGCGTAGGAGTGCACGAAGTAGAACCGGGTGGTGGCGTCGATGCCCTTGAACAGCGTGGTGCCCTGTGGTGCGTCGACGACGTTCCAGCCCATGTGCGGGATCACCGGGGCGTCCAGCCGGACGACGGCGCCCGGCCACTGCCCGCAGCCGGTGGTTTCCAGGCCGAACTCCACGCCGCGGGCGAACAGGATCTGCATGCCGACGCACACACCGAGCACCGGTCGCCCCGCCGCCACTCGGTCAGCGATGATCTTGTCCCCGCTGATCTTTCGTAGGCCGGTCATGCACGCCTCGAACGCGCCGACCCCGGGCACCACCAGTCCGTCGGCGTTGAGTGCCGCGTCGGCGTCGGCGGTCACCTCGACGTCGGCGCCGACCCGCTGCAGCGCTCGCTGGGCCGACCGCAGGTTGCCGGAGCCGTAGTCCAGGACGACGACTTTGGCTGTCACAGCGTGCCTTTGGTGGATGGCACGCCGGTGACACGCGGGTCATACTCGACAGCCTGCCGCAGCGCTCGGGCGACAGCCTTGTACTGCGCCTCGGTGATGTGGTGCGGATCGCGCCCGTACAGCGTGCGCACGTGCAGCGCGATGCGGGCGTTCATCGCCAGCGACTCGAAGACGTGCCGGTTGATCACCGTGTGGTAGGGCACCTCGGAGCCCGCGATCGTGGTGTGCAGCAGGTGTTCCGGTTCGCCGGTGTGCACGCAGTACGGCCGGCCGGACACGTCGACGGCCGCGTGGGCGAGCGT
This sequence comes from uncultured Actinomycetota bacterium, assembly GCA_963770125.1. GTDB lineage: Bacteria > Actinomycetota > Actinomycetes > Mycobacteriales > Mycobacteriaceae > Mycobacterium. Next base: position 62,668 of record CAVYPI010000088.1, read on the forward strand.
CTCGTCCATCGGGATCCACGCGTCGCCGAATCGGCGAATGCCCTTCTTTTCTCCGAGCGCCCGGCCCAGCGCCTGGCCCAGCACGATCGCGGTGTCCTCGATGGTGTGGTGGCCCTCGATCTCGACATCGCCCTTGGCGCGCACGGTCAGGTCGAAGCTGGCGTGGCTACCGAGCGAGGTCAGCATGTGGTCGTAGAACGGCACGCCGGTGTCGATGTCGACGACGCCGGTGCCGTCGAGGTCGATCTCGACGACGATGTCGGATTCCTTGGTTTTGCGTTCGATTTTCGCGCGACGGGGTTCGGTCACTGTGCTCCTACTGAGGGCTCGTACTGGGCCAATTGCGAGGTGGCTAGCGCTGCGCTGGCGGCCAGCAGCGCGTCGTTCTCCTCGGCCAGCCCAGTGGTGGCGCGCAGGTATCCGGGGATGCCGACGTCGCGGATCAGGATGCCCGCGTCGAGGTAGCGCTGCCAGGTCGCAGGCGCGTCGGCGAATTCGCCGAACAGCACGAAGTTGGCGTCGCTGGGAATCACCCGGAAGCCCATGCCGGTCAACGCTTCTGTGACGCGGTGACGCTCGGCGATGAGCTTCGCGACGCTGCCGAGCGTGTCGTCGGCGTGGCGCAGACGCGGCGCGGGCGGCGGCCTGGGTGATCGACGACAGGTGATACGGCAGGCGCACCAGCAGCATCGCGTCGATGACCGCGGGCGCGGCGATCAAGTAACCGAGCCGGCCACCGGCGAACGCGAACGCCTTGCTCATTGTGCGAGTGACGACGAGCTTGGTCGGATACTCGTCGATCAGCTTGACGGCGCTGGGCTGGGACGAGAACTCGCCGTAGGCCTCGTCGAGGATCAGGATCCCGGCGGTCATCGCGTCGAGCAGGCGGCGCAGCTCGTCGAGCGGGACGCTTTGTCCCGACGGGTTATTGGGGCTGGCGACGAACACGATGTCGGGTTTGCGCTCATTTACGGATGCCACGGCTACATCTATGTCGAGGCTGAAGTCGGCGGCGCGGTTGGCCACCAGCCAAGCGGTCTGGGTCCCGTCGGCGATGATCGGGTGCATCGAGTACGACGGCACGAATCCGATGGCGCTGCGACCGGGCCCGCCGAACGCCTGCAACAGCTGCTGCAGGATCTCGTTGGAACCGTTGGCGGCCCAAAGGTTTTCGACGCTCAGCTTCGTGCCGGTCTGCGCCCTCAGGTAGGCGGCCAGGTCGGTGCGCAGCGCCACGACGTCGCGGTCGGGATAGCGGTGGAGGTCACTGGCGACCGCTTGGACGGAGGCCGTCACGTCGTCGACGAGTGCCTGCGTGGGCGGATGCGGGTTCTCGTTCGTGTTGAGCCGCACCGGAACGTCTAATTGCGGTGCACCGTAGGGCGACTTGCCACGTAGATCCTCGCGCAGCGGCAGATCGTCCAGCGTCACCTTCTTGCCTGGCGTCACCGCCCGAACCTCCGCCGCACCGCTTCACCATGGGCGGGCAGGTTCTCGGCCTGTGAGAGCGTGATGACGTATCCCGACACATCCTTGAGCGCGGCCTCGTCGTAGTCGACGACATGGATGCCCTTGAGGAACGTCTGCACCGACAGGCCGCTGGAGTGCCGCGCGCAGCCCGCGGTGGGCAGCACGTGGTTGGACCCCGCGCAGTAGTCGCCGAGGCTTACCGGTGAATAGGCGCCGACGAAAATCGCGCCGGCAGAACGGATTCCGCTTGCCACCTCGCGCGCATCGACGGTCTGGATCTCCAGGTGTTCGGCAGCGTAGGCGTTGACGGTGCGCACACCGGCGTCGACGTCGTCGACGAGCACGATCGCCGACTGCTTGCCCGTCAGCGCGGCGGTCACCCGCTCGCGGTGCACGGTGGTCTCCAGCTGGTTCGCGAGTTCCCGGTCGGTGGCGTCGGCCAACTGCGGACTGTCGGTGACCAGCACGCTGGCGGCCATCTCGTCGTGCTCGGCCTGGCTGATGAGATCAGCGGCGACGTGCACAGGGTCGGCGGTGTGATCGGCCAGGATCGCGATCTCGGTGGGACCGGCCTCCGCATCGATGCCGACTTGCGAACGGCAGATCCGCTTGGCCGCGGTGACGTAGATGTTGCCCGGTCCGGTGATCATGTCGACGGGCGCCAGCTCGGCGCCGTCGGTGTCGGTCCCGCCATAAGCCAGCAGCGCGATGGACTGCGCACCGCCGACCGCCCACACCTCGTCGACGCCCAACAGCCGGGCGGCTGCCAGGATGGTCGGGTGCGGCAGGCCGCCGAACTCGGCCTGCGGCGGGCTGGCGATCACCAGCGAGTCCACGCCCGCCGTCTGCGCGGGCACCACGTTCATCACCACGCTGGACGGGTAGACGGCGTTGCCGCCCGGCACGTAAAGGCCGACGCGCTCGACGGGCACCCAGCGTTCGGTGACCGTCGCACCCGGCGCGAGAGTGGTGGTGGTGTCGGTGCGCCGCTGGTCGGCGTGCACCGCGCGGGCCCGGTCGATGGCCACCTGCAGGGCGGCGCGGACGTCGTCGCCAAGGGCGGTCAGCGCGGCGTCCAGCTCTCCGGCCGGCACGCGGACCGTCGCGGGCCGCACCCCGTCGAACAACTCGCCGTACTCGAGCGCGGCGTCGGCGCCCCGCTCGGCGACCGCGTCGACGATCGGGCGCACCTTGGGCACCACGGTGTCCACGTCCACGCCGCCGCGCGGCAGCGCGGCACGGAGCTGCGCGGCGCTCAGGGTGCGGTTGCGCAGGTCGATACGGGTCATCGTGATCGGGGTCATCGACTCAATTGTCCCTGATCGCGCTACCCGAACAAAAATCGATTACTGATCGCATTGCGGCGAACGCTGGCGACGGCATAACGGCTAGATTCATGGCCATGCCCGCTGGATCTCGAAGAGAAGACCACCCCAACAACGCGCCCGGTGTGCCGATGGTGTTCCCGGTCTGGGCGGAAGACTTCCAGGTCAAGTACTTCAACCCGATGATCAAGCCGCTCGCGCGCTATCTGCCGGGCATGGCGGTCATCAAGCATCGCGGTCGCAAGTCGGGTAAGCCATACGAAACCATCGTCACCGCATACCGCAAGGGCAAGACACTCGCCATCGCGCTCGGCCACGGGAAGACCGACTGGGCAAAGAACGTGCTGGCCGCGGGCGAGGCCGATGTGCATTTCATCCGGCGAGACGTGCACATCGTCAATCCGCGGATCCTTGCGCGCCGGAAGCAATGCCGACGGGCTGCCGTGGATGCCACGGGTGCAGGGGCGAAAAATTGGAGTGCTCGTCGCCGACATCGCCTGACACACTGACTCCATGGCGTGGCAGGTGTGGCTGACGTTCTTCGGTGCGGCGATCGCGATCAGCGTGTCACCGGGAGCGGGTGCCATCCAGTCGATGGCGACGGGCCTGACGCACGGCGTGCGGCGCGGCTACTGGAGCATCCTCGGCCTCGAGGTCGGCCTGATGCTGCAGCTTGCGCTCGTCGCTCTCGGGCTGGGTGCGGCGGTCGCGAACTCGATCCTGGCGTTCAACATCATCAAGTGGATCGGCGTGGCGTACCTGGCCTATCTGGCCGTGCGGCAATGGCGCACCGCGACCGTCGACCTGCGTGAGCAGATCGGCAAGGCGATAAACGGTGGCCGGGCGGCCCTGCTGGTGCGCGGATTCCTGGTCAACGCGACGAACCCCAAGGGCTTGGTGTTCTTCCTCGCGGTGCTGCCGCAGTTCGTGGTGCCGACGGCGCCGCTGCTGCCGCAATACCTTGCCGTGGGGGTGACGATGATCGCCGTCGACCTCGTCGTCATGGGGCTCTATACAGGCCTGTCGGTGCGGCTGTTGAACTGGCTGCACACATCGCGCAAGCAAACGGTCCTGAACCGGGTGTTCTCAGGGCTGTTCGCCGCGGCTGCCGTCGTGCTGTCGCTGGTGCGGCGGGGTCCGGCTACCGTCTGACGAGGCCGTTCGTCGTTACAAGCGAGTGAAGACGGTCTTGCCCGTCATCGCCGGCCACGCCTGCGGCGCGTCCTCCCACGCGACAACCCGGTCAACGGCGGGCGCGAGATCGCAATGCGCGGTTATCAATTCGAGGATCTCGGGGATCACGGCCCGCGCGTTCACCCGGCCGGTGACGAACCGCAGCCCACGGGTGTACATCGACAACAGTGGCATCTCGACCGCGCCTTGGTAGTAGATGCCGGTGTCGGTGCACACGCCGTCCGGCCATGTGGCGCGCATCGTCGCCGCCAGGACCGCGGGGTCGGCCGCGGTGTGCACGGTGATCGGATACGGGTCCCACGACTTGTCGGGCTTCGTCCGGTCATGGACTGTGGCGCCGAGCTTTTCGGCCATGGCCAGCCGTTGTGCGTCGGTGTCCAGGTAGTCGACCTGCGCGCCGTAGGCCGACGCAAACGCCGCGGCATACAACCCGATCGAGAGGCGACCCGCCACGAGGACACGGCGATCCGCGGGATCGAGTGCTGCCAGTTCCGCGCGGTAGGGGCCGACGGCGCGCCAGCCGTCGGGAATGTTGTCCGACAACGAGGCGATCGCGACCGGATCCACGGTGTCAGGGACCGGCACGAGCATCGCGTCCGCATACGGCACCAGCAGTAGGTCCGCCATGAAGCCGCCGCCGTCGAGCCCTGCCAGTGGCGCCATCCCATACATCGCCATCAACGGCAACGACGCGCACGACCCCGTCACGCCCCGCAGGCAGGCGGCGCACGTTCCGCAGCTGATCTGGAACGGCACGATCACCCGATCGCCAACCTTGACGTCGCAGACGGCATCGCCGACCGCCACGACTTCCGCCACCCCCTCGTGGCCAACGGCATGCCCCGGCGGCATCAGCAATCTCCCCTCGGCGACCGCCACATCGAGGTCGCAGCACGCCACAGCCACCGGCCGGACGATCGCTTGCTCGGGTGCCGTGATTTGCGGGTCACGGGCGTCTCGCCACGCGTACTCGCCCGCCGCCTCGAACATCAACTGGTGCATGCCAGACCTTTCTTTAGTGGCCTTTCAAGTATTGTTGAATGACCTTTCAAGTAAAGTCAAGGCATGCCTCGTCCGGATCGAAGCCGCGCCGCGCTGTTGGACAGCGCTGCCCTGCTGTTCCGCAGGCAGGGCTATGCCGCAACGGGTGTGAACCAGATTCTGGAGTCCGCCCAGGTCAAGGCCGGTTCGTTGTACCACCATTTCCCCGATGGCAAGCAGGAACTCGCAGCCGCGGTGGTGGACAGTGTCGGCGGCGACATCGAGCGGCGGCTGCGGGGATTCCTCGAGAGTGACCTGGCCGTCGCGGACATCGTCGACGCCTGGATCGATCTGATGAGTGCCGGGCTGAGCTCCGATCGGCGCGACGGGTGCCCCATCGAGCCCATCGCCACCGAGTCCGTGAACGCCAGCCCGCAGGTGCGCGACGCATCGGCACGGGCATTCGGCGGCTGGTGCCTGGCCGTCGCGGATCGGCTGCGTGCCGACGGCTGGCCGAACGAGGACGCCGAGCAGACCGCGCTCGCCGTGATCGCCCTGCTCGAAGGCGCGCTGATCCTGTCGCGGATTGCCGGCGACGCGGCCGCACTCAATGCCGCCAAGGCGGTGACGCGCACCCTGCTCAGTCCTGCGAGCGGAGCTCACGGCGTGAGCTGATGCCGAGCTTGCCGTAGATCGGACCCACGGTCTGCGGGCCGAGCGGTACGGGTTGGAAAGCAGCAAGATGCTCGACGATGCGGTCCACGCCGCGATCGGTCGCGAGATGCCCTGGCGCTGTTACCAGGTTCGCGTAATCACAGCGGCGGGCGGCGGCGACGCGCAAACTGTCAAAATTGCCGCCTCGCCGCCTCCGGCTGACAATTGGCTACTTGAGCCAGCTGAGCGGAATACTATCGCTTGCTGAGCCGATTGTTTATTTGCACAATTCGATGATCGTGCCGTTGCTCGCGTCCGCGTCTTTCAGGCGCGCCGCTTGCTCCGGCTCGGAGTTCTGCGCTCCCGCGGTGGCAGCTGCGCCGATGTCCATCAACACGTTGGCGAACTTCTTCACGGCATCGGAGAGCTCAGGCGGAGTCGCAGGATCAAGTCGGGCGAGCAGATACTGGCCGCCGTCGTAGAGCGATATCCTGGCGTTGGCCGCCACAGCGAGCGAGCCAGTGACATCCTGCGGTCCGCCGGGGGGTCGCAGATTGGTGTTGAGCGACACACCCCTGCGCACCAGGTCCGTCGCGGTGCAGATCTTCTGTTTGGCGTCGGCGCGCTGTGCGTCTGTGTAGTTCGGCGAGGACGGAGCGGCTTCTCGCGCAGGACGAATCAGCAGCCACCCGGACAATCCGAGCGCCAGGACGGCCAACACCAGGGAGAGGACAAGCCATATCCTCCCCCGGCGCGACCCGTCGCTATCCCGATACTCAGTAGTGGACGCGTTCGATCGCTCCGGCATGAGGCGATAGTAAACGGCAAAGTTGTCAAATGGGCGCCGTGCCGCACCCGCGAGTCGCCGCACAAGTGTTTCGCTGCGTGGTTTGCAGACAAATTCGAACTATAGCGGCTAAAGGCCTTTAAGCGTTCGCCGGAAAGTGCTAAATGTGTTGCTCAGACTGGTATAGCGATTAGCCGGTCATTCTCAGATGTCTGCCGGAAACTCGACCGGGTAGGACTCGGCGGAATCGGCCGACCGGCTGACTGCTGACCACTTGCGGTCTTCGGCGAGGCGCTCCTGGTCGATCCGTATCGAGCCCTCCGTCGCGTTCACCCCAAGAGGCAGATTGCGGGGAATGTCGCGACGCTTCGCGACCTGGACGAGTATTTCGGCCGCGCGGTCCGGGTCCCCGGCCGCAACGCCACCGCCCTCCCGCCGCCAGGCGAGTATGTCGGCGTACTCCTCCGGGATGGGCCGGACAGTCATCGACGACCCTGCCCAGTCGGTGCGAAAACCGCTCGGCTCGACGACGATCACCTTGATGCCGAACGGCGCGGTTTCGGCCCGTAGCACGCGACTGAACCCATCGATCGCGAATTTGGCCGCCTGGTAGGAGGCGATGCCGGGAGAGCCGCCGACGCGGCCGCCCATCGACGAGAACTGCATGATCAACCCGCCGCCTTGTTCTCGCAGCACGGGGATCGCCGCCTTCGAGACGTTGTAGACACCCCAGAAGTTGGTCTCGAACTGGGCGCGGAAGTCCTCGTCATCTCCGGTCTCGATGGGTGAGACGTTGGCGTAGCCCGCGTTGTTGACGATGACGTCGAGCCGGCCGAACCGCTGACGCGCTTCGCTGATCGCCGCGCCGGCGGCCGCTACGTCGGTGACGTCCAGGGCCAGCGCTTGTAAGCGATCCGGGTAGGCGCTGGCGAGATCATCCAGTTGCTCTGGCCGGCGTGCGGTGGCAGCGACTCGATCACCCGCCTCCAGCGCGGCGCGAGCCAGCGCCCGCCCGAAGCCGCGGGACGAACCGGTGATGAACCATGTCTGTGTCATGACTTTAGTACAACACTGTTGCGTTATTAACGCAACAGTGTTGTACTAAGATCAATGGATGAATGCCTCAGATTGACAGAGGGTCCGCCCGTCCACTCCTATCGATGGGTCAGAAGGGATAGGCAGGGGGCGTGGCTTGCATGGTGATCCATCTGGTGTCGGTGTATGCCTCGATGTTGGCTGCGGCGGTGCCGAAGCGGGAGGAGTTGCCCGAGTTGCGAACCCCGCCGAAGGGCACGTGTGCGTCGTCGCGCAGCGTCTGGTCGTTGATGTGCGCGGTGCCGGTGGGAATGCGCTCGGCCAGGGCGAGTCCGGTGGCGACATCGGCGGTGAAGATGCCCAGCGCGAGGCCGTATTCGGTGTCGGTGGCCAGCTTCACGGCGTCGTCGAGCGATGAGAAGCGCGTGACGCAGGCGACCGGGCCGAACACCTCCTGGTCGTAGGCGGGGATGCCGGGTCCGGCGTCGGCCAGCACGGTGGGCCGGTAGAACAGCCCCTCGTAGGTGCCCCCGGTGAGCAGCTTGGCTCCCGCCGCGACGCTGTCGGTGACCAGGCCATGGATCCTGTCGCGCTGCTTGGCGTCGATCAGCGGACCCAGCGACACATCCCCGGTCGTCGGGTTGCCCACGGACAGCGTTTCGGCCTTGGCGACGAGCCGGTGCACGTAGTCGTCGTAGATGGACTCGTGCACCAGATGTCGGCCGATGATCATGCAGCCCTGGCCTTGGTTGAAGAAGCTGCCGTAGGCCAGGGCGTTCATCCCGCCGTCCAGGTCGGCGTCGGGCAGCACGATCATCGCGTTGTTGCCGCCCAGTTCGAGGTGGGCGCGGGTGAAGTGCCGTGCGGCGAGCTCGCCGACGGAGCGGCCGGCCTGGGTGGAACCGGTGAAGGACACGGCCTTGACGTCGGGATGGGCGACCATCGCTGAGCCCAGTTCACCGCCGCCGGGCAGGACGTGCAGCACTCCGGCTGGCAGCCCGGCCTCCTCGAAGACTCTGGCGAGCACGACGCCGCCGGAGACCGGGGTGCGCGGGTCGGGCTTGAGGATCACCGCGTTGCCCAGTGCCAGGGCAGGAGCCACCGAGCGGATCGCCAGTTTGAGCGGCATATTGAATGGCGCGATGACGGCCACCACCCCGACCGGGGTCCGCCGGCTCATACTCAACTGCGCGCGGTCGGTGGGCAGAACTTCGCCCAGCGCGTGAGAGGGCAGCTCGGACGACTCCAGGCACTCCTGGACCGCTCCGTACACTTCGTACTGCGCCTTGAGACGGATGCCGCCGGCTTCGCGCATCAGCCAGTTGTGCACCTCCGCGCTGTGCTGTGTCCACAGCTCCGCAGCGCGGCGCATGACCGCGGCCCGTTCGGTGAATGACACCGCCGCCCAGGTGATCTGGGCCTCACGGGCCCGGGCCACCGACCGCTCCAGGTCGCCGAGTGACGCTTCGCCCACGCGGCCGATCTCGATGCCCGTGGCCGGTTCGACGACAGGAATCGTCCCGCCGTCGGGCGCCGTCCACTCGCCAGTGAAGATTTTTCCGCTCCACCGGTGCTCGTCGAGGAAATCCATGTCACTGCTCCATTCATTGTGGTGTTGCTTGGTCAAGGTGATTGGATGAGGTACGGCCTGATCTACGACAGCGGCGCGGATTCGAGGCCTTGCGCGTCAGATCACCCTGAAGTAGCCGTCATCGTTGAGGATGTGCCGCGGCCAATCCTGTTGCTGCGAACTAAGTTTTCTGATTTTCGCGATGAACGCCGGGTCTTGGTTGTCACCGCGATAGACGGTCATATCTTCCGCCAGCCAGGCAGGAAGAGCGGCGAAACGATGCACCGTTTGCGTCTCCAGGTACCACGTGATGTGGACGAGGGCGCCGCTCTCCTCGTACCAGACCGTGGTCTCGACGCCTGGAGCCACCCGCTGGTAGTAGAAGTGCTGGATGGCATGTCGTCCTGCGTGTGGCCCTGCGGTCAGCGTGTATTCGACGTTGTCGGGCCCCACGATGGCGGGTTCGAAGACCCACCCGTTGGCGAAGTGCCAGCTTAGGCGTGTGCCGAGAATGCTAGCGAGCATGTTGCTCGACTCCTTTCCTGTTGATGCGGACCTCATCCGGTTGTCGGTTTGACTGTTAGCGCCTCAGCTGCGTGGCGGGTGCTCCAACCACGAAGCCGCGGGACGAACCGGTGATGAACCATGTCGGTGTGACCACCTTAGTAAAACACCGTTGCGTTATTAGCACAACAGTGTTGTGTTAATAGCAAAACATAGTTGTGCTAAGGTCGGTGCATGGATTCCTCGGCTTTTCAGAGGGCCCGCAGTCCAGAGGCCAAGCAACACCGCGAAGACGCCATCCTGGCAGCGGCACGCTCGCTCGGCGCCAAGCGCGGTATCCGGCAGATCACCCTTACCGATATCGCCGACACGGTCGGCATGCATAAGTCGGCCCTGCTGCGCTACTTCGAGACGCGCGAGCAGATCTTCCTGCGCCTCACCGCCGAGGGCTGGCGAGAATGGTCGGCGGCGCTGCGCGCGAAATTGGAGAGGATCGGCTCCCCGACCGCGAAGACCGTGGCGTCTGCCTTCTCCACCACACTGGCCGAGCGCGGCATGTTCTGCGACCTGCTCGCCCAGGCGCCGCTCAACCTGGAACGAAATGTGTCCCTGGAAGCCGTCCGCGCCTTCAAGCTCGCCACCCACAACGAAGTCGACGCCATCGTCGAGGTCATGCGTCGGCTCCTGCCCGGCCTCACCCGACGAGACTGCATCGACATCATCGCCGCCGCGACCTCACTGTCCGGCGCGTTCTGGCAGATGGCCAACCCAGGTCCAGAAGTAGCGGCGCTCTACCGCAGCGACCCGCGCATGGTGCCCTTCCCGATGCTGGATGGGCGCCTCCGCCCCGCGGTCTTCGAGATCGAACCGCTCGTACGCAGGGTGCTCACCGCGATGCTCAAAGGATTGCTAGGTGAGTGAATGCGGCGCCGCCGTGTCTGATTTCGAGAGAAACGAGAACACGGCTTCCGTGAACCCGGTTGCACTGCATTTCCGCAGCTCGGCTGTCTAGTTTTCTCCCTAACTTACCGGCGTCAACGGTCCGGTAAACCAAGGCGCCCAGCTACGGGACTAACGGCCGTTTCTCAACTAAATAGTTGGCGAGAGAAGCTAAGCGGCAGAACCGGATTCGGTGTCCCCGGTTGCCTCGTGAGTATCCGTGGAAGGCGACGGATCGGCACTCGGAGTCGAGCCCTGCGGCTCGATCGCGGGCTTCGCCGACTTGCGGCGGGAACAGCGAGCGAAACAGGTGGCCGGGCCGCCAGCCGGTCTTGGACTGCTGCGCGGGCGGGAATTTGTTGGGCCCGGTGCCGGTGGTCGTCTCGTCCGTTGTCGGCTCGCGCTTCTTCTTCTCCACGATCGGCTTCTCTTGGATAACCGGCACGGACTGGCTGTCGTTAGGTTGCACGGCGGTCAAACTCGAAACCTTGTTGTTCGACAATCGAATTCGGCTGTACAGCGCTGGCGAGCAACTGAACCGACTGGATGGCGCCCGCCGCGACGGACTGTACGTCGGACAGCCAGCGCTGCGGCGGCGGCACCAGTTGGAACCGCACCGGTTCGGACGGATACGAGCCGGGCACGTTGGGATCCGGCCGGTCGTAACCGGTTTCGATGACCGACCGCAGGAACGGATCCATGGCCGCGACCAATGTGGGCGGAACACCGAGCTGCAGCAGCGGCATGGTCAACGGCAATTGCCCCACAGGCGCGGGAATCAGCTTGTCAGTGACGAGGCCGTCGGCGCTTGTGGTGACAATCGCGTTCGGGTCATTGGGGTCGACGGTCTTGTAGTAACCGGGACGCAGATAGTAGAAGCCCAATGCGGCATTGAGGTCCGAGGCAATGTTGAAAACATATTTGGGCGCGTCGCCCACACCGTCGTACTGCTTGGTCACCTGAAGCACTTTCGTGCCTTCGGGGGTGGTGCCGTCGCCGAAGGTCACGCCGAACACCGGCAGATAAACGCCCTTGGGCAACCGCGTCAGGATGCCGCCGTCGTTGCGGCGTGGGTTGGCGGCCAGCACGAATTCGATGTTCTCGGTGTCGAAGCCTTCGCTTTGCAGTTCGTCGATAGCCTTCGCGGCCGCGCCAGAGCCCTGCGAGTAGCCGACGACGTAGATCGTGCCCTTGGCGTCGTCAGCACGCGCCTGGTGGACGGCATCGACGATCTTGGTGGCGGCGTCCGCCTCGGACTCGTCGTACGTCGGGTCGCCCAGCCCGGTGGCCGGCCCCAGGCTGCGCGGGTACTCGATGAACGTCTTGTCGAATCCTGGTAAGTCGTAGGCGCCCTGGAAGCTGTCCGCCATCCGGAAGAACGGCACACCCTACTCCGAACCAGTGATCGACTTGGTGCCGTCCACGAAGATCGTCGCCGCGAGCAGATCCGGCGGTGACACGTGGCTGTCGGTGGCGTACGCGAATCCGAAGATCGCCGCCGCCTCTAGTGCGATGCCGGCGGTGACGTAGGACCCCCACGATTTGCGCAGCTTAGGGTGCTTCCCCAAGGCGGACCCCTCCCGTGACGCAGACCACATAACAAGCTGTTAGCCAGCGTAGGGGATGCACAGGCCAAAAGCGACATCAACTCGACACTTTCGCAATTGGATCAGCATTGCTGTCGACTTCAGACGTACATGGTGAGAGGCATGATATACAGGGCCAACGCCTTCGCAGAGCATAGAAGCGAGGTGCCCGACCGACTTGGCTTCGACCTGCGTCGTAGATTAGCTGCCGTTGAACGCCGATGGAATTCCTGCAACCGACGCCAGCGTGCACCGCTAAACGTCTAGCCCGATGTCCAGCACCCGCACCGAGTGGGTGAGGGCACCCACCGCGAGGTAGTCCACGCCGGTACCCGCATACTCGGCCGCGGTATCCAGCGACATCCCGCCCGATGACTCGAGTTCCGTTTCAGATGCGCGGGCGTCACGACGCTGCACGGCAATCTGCGTCTGCCACACCGGAAAGTTGTCCAGCAGAACAAGTTCCACGCCTTCGGCGAGCACCTCGTCGAGCTGCTCGAGCGAGTCGACCTCCACCTCACACGGCAAGTCCGGCGCGGCGGCGCGGACCGCCCGCAGCGCGGCCACCACCGAACCCGCCGCGGCCACATGGTTGTCCTTGATCAGCGCGGCGTCTCCAAGACCCATCCGATGGTTGACTCCCCCGCCGACGCGCACCGCGTACTTCTGCAGCGCCCGAAGCCCCGGCAGCGTCTTGCGCGTGTCGCGGATCTTGGCCTTCGTGCCCTCCACGGCGTCGACCCACGCCCCCGTCGTCGTCGCGATCCCCGACAGGTGACACACCAGGTTCAGCATCGTTCGCTCGGCGGTCAGAAGACCTTGCGTCGGCGCCTCCACTATCAGCGCCGCGGCACCGGCCTCCAGACGTGCGCCGTCGTCCACGCGGTGCTTGACCCGGTAGCCGTCGGGCCCGAGCAGCTCGTCCAGCACAAGCAGCGCGATGTCGACGCCTGCAATCACCCCTGGCTCGCGGGCGACCATCGACGCGGTAGTCCTTGCATCGGCCGGCACCGTCGCCAACGTGGTGACATCGGGCCCGTAGCGCAGGTCTTCTTCCAGTGCGCGCGCGATCGCCCTGCGAGCCTCGGTCAGCTCGTCGGTATTGAGCTCCATCAGCAGGTCACCGCGGGCACGAGGCTGTGCGCGAACGCCGGCTCGGTGTCCGGGTAGTCGGACCGGTGATGGCAGCCGCGAGACTCGGTGCGGGCCAGGGCCGCGGCGGCGACGGCGCCCGCCGCGGCGGTCAGCGCGACGTCCTCGAAGTCGCTGCGGGACTTGAGAACACGTGGCGTCGCGGTGTCGAGTTCCTTCGCGAGCCGCTCCAGTCCGTCGCCGTCGCGGACCACCGATGCGTAGCGCGTCATCGCCCGCTGCAGGTCGACCCGCGGTAAGGCACGGCGCGTGGATCGTTCCGGCAGCATCGCACGGCTCGGCCCGGCATCCACGGCGTACTCGGCAGCCGCCTTACCCGCCCGGCCACCGACGACCAGACCCTCCAGAAGGCTGTTGGACGCCAACCGGTTCGCACCATGCAAGCCGGTGCGGGCCACCTCCCCGGCCGCGAACAAGCCCGCGAGTTCTGTGCGCCCGTAGACGTCGGTCACCACGCCGCCGCAGCTGTAGTGCGCGCCCGGCACGACCGGAATCGGTTCGCGCGTCGGATCGATGCCTGCGGCCCGGCAGGCCGCCGTCACGGTCGGGAACCGCCGTTTGAAGCCGTCGATGCGGCGTGCGTCGAGATACACACAGGGATCGCCCGTCAGTGCCAGTCGCGCGTCGATCGCGGCCGCCACCACATCCCGCGGCGCGAGGTCGCCCATCGGATGCACTCCGGCTGTCACCGAATTCCCCTGCCGATCAATGAGAATCGCGCCCTCACCGCGGACGGCCTCGGTGATCAGCGGGCGTCGGCCACCGGCGTCACCGTCAAACAGCATGGTCGGGTGGAACTGGATGAATTCGAGGTTGCTGACCGGCAGGCCCGCCCACATCGCCAATGCGACGCCGTCGCCCGTCGAGCCCTCGGGGTTCGTGGTCGCGGTGTAGAGGTGACCGAGTCCCCCGGTCGCCAGGATCACCGACGGCGCATGCACGATGCCGAGCCCGTCGTCATTGAGCACGAGCACACCGGTCGCGGCGCCATCGGCCTGGAGCAACTCGAGCGCGACGTGATTGCGCCGGATGTCCAGCCGAGCCGCGGCGTAATCGAGCGCCCGCTGCACCTCCGCGCCCGTCGCGTCGCCACCGGCATGGATGATCCGGCGCCTCGAATGTCCGCCCTCGCGGGTGAGCGCCCACTGGCCCGGCGCCGCTTCGTCGAAACGCGCTCCGTCGTCGACCAATTCGGCGACCGCACGATAGCCGTCGGCCACGATCGAGCGCACCGCATCCGGATCGCACAGCCCAGCACCGGCGGCCAACGTGTCGGCGACGTGCTGGTCGATCGAGTCTTCGGTGTCCGGCAGCACGACGGCGATCCCGCCCTGCGCATAGAAGGTCGCCGTATCACTGGCCTTGCTCAGAACGACCACTTTTCGGCCGCTGCGATGCGCCGCCAACGCCGCGACAAGGCCCGGCAACCCCGGTGCCGATGACAACGAACGTCAGCACGCTGCTGCCAATAGTCGCGCGCCCCCGCAGGACGCGGTCATTCGCCGCCGCCGTGCGTACCGATCTCGATCATCCGCTGCACGCTGGCGCGGGCCAGCCGCGCGATCGCGGGATCGACGTCGACCTCGTCGGCGCCTTCCACCAGGCAACGCAGCAGCGCCGCCGGCGTGATCATCTTCATGTACTTGCACGAGGCCCGGTCGTTTACGGCGCGGAAGTCGACTTCCGGTGCGGCGCGGCGCAATTGATGCAGCATGCCGACCTCGGTGGCGACCAGCACCTGCCGGGCCCTGGTTTCGCGGGCGGCGTCGAGCATGCCGCCCGTAGACAGGATCTTGACGCGGTCTTCGGGAAAGGCACCCTCACCTGCCAGGTACAAAGCCGAAGTGGCGCAACCACATTCGGGATGCACATACAGCTCGGCATCGGGATGTGCGAGTGCCTTGTCGGCCAGCTCGTCGCCGTTGATGCCGGCGTGGACATGGCACTCGCCTGCCCACACGTGCAGGTTCTTGCGGCCGGTGATCCTTCGCACGTGGGCGCCGAGGAACTGGTCGGGGCAGAACAACACCTCGCGGTCCCCCGGGATGGACTCGACCACCTCGACCGCGTTCGACGACGTGCAGCAGATGTCGGTCTCCGCCTTCACCGCGGCCGTGGTGTTGACGTAGGAGACCACGACGGCGCCAGGGTGCTCGGCCTTCCAGGCGCGTAGCTCGTCGGCGGTGATCGAGTCGGCCAGGGAGCAGCCCGCCCGCTGGTCGGGAATCAGTACGGTCTTGTCCGGGCTGAGAATCTTGGCGGTCTCGGCCATGAAATGCACGCCGCAGAACACGATCACGTCCTCAGGTGCCTCGGCGGCGATTCGCGACAGCGCCAGCGAGTCACCGACGTGGTCGGCGACGTCCTGGATGGCCGGCAGCTGGTAGTTGTGCGCCAGCAGCGTGGCGCCGCGCAGGTCTGCGAGTCGATCGGACCTCGGCGGACCATTCCTCGTCGCCGTCGACACCGGCATAGCCGGTCGGACCTTCGGTGATTCGGTTCGCCAGATCGCCTGAGGGCATACGGTCGAGAACCGTCATGGCCGCCTCCTCAATCCCGTCGAGGTTTTCGACTTATAATCGAAAACATGCCCCATACTAGCACCGCGCACGAGGTGCTCGCCGTCGTGTTCCAGGTTCGAGGCGTCGACTCCCGGAAACCCGCACTTCACGTGCTGTTGTGGCAGCGTGCACGCGAGCCGGAGGCCCGAAAGTGGTCTCTGCCCGGCGGCCGGCTCGGCGACGACGAGGATCTGACCAGCTCTGTTCGCCGCCAGCTCGCCGAGAAAGTCGACCTGCGTGAACTTGCTCACCTGGAGCAGCTCGCGGTGTTCTCCGAACCCAAACCGGGTGCCGGGTCCGCGCACGATCGCGTCGACGTTCCTCGGCCTCGTGCCCTCCCCCGCGACGCCCGAACTGCCGCCGGACACCCGCTGGCATCCAGTGAGCGAACTGCCGCCGATGGCCTTCGATCACGGCCCGATGGTGGATCACGCCCGCATCCGCCTGGCCGCCAAGATGTCCTACACGAATATCGGATTCGCCTTGGCGCCAAAGGAATTCGCGATCTCCACGCTGCGGGACATCTACAGTGCGACCCTGCGTTATCAAGTCGATGCCACCAACCTGCAGCGCGTGCTGGAGCGCCGCAATGTCATCACCCGCACCGGCACCACCGCGCGTTCGGGACGCAGCGGTGGCCGCCCGGCCGCTCTGTACCGCTTCACGGACTCGCGGTACCGGGTCACCGACGAATTCGCAGCGTTGCGCCCGCCTGGGTGAGTCGACTGGATTCTTAGTCGACTCTTAAGTAACAATGCCCGTATGGACTTGGGCAGCGTGGCTCCGCTAACCGGCGCCGAATGGATCGGGCAGCCGCAGCACGAAGAACTGCAGCGGGGCATCCGCCCGCAGCTCCCCGACGACGACCCGTTCTACGATCCACCTGCAGGTTTCCAGCATTCCCGGCCCGGCACGGTGCTCCGCAGCCGCGACGTTGAGCTAGCGTTTCTCGGGCTGGTCCCGCAGCGCATCACGGCCACGCAGCTGCTCTACCGGACCACCGACATGCACGGCATTCCGGAGGCGGCCGCCACCACAGTGATCGTGCCGTCCGAACGCGCGCCGGAGGCCGTCACCCCGGTGGTCTCCTACCAGTGCGCGATCGACGCCGTCACGTCGCGCTGCTTCCCGTCCTACGCGCTGCGCCGACGCGCCGTGGCTCCCGGCGCGATTGCGCAGTTCGAGTTCCTGCTGATCGCGGCGGCCGTGGCCGAGGGCTGGGCGGTGTCGGTGCCCGGACCACGAAGGACTCCACGGGATGTGGGGCGCGCCGTGTGAGCCCGGTTATCACGTGCTCGACGGACTGCGCGCCACCCTGGGCACCGAACGGCTGGGTCTGTCGCCGTCCGCGCCGATCGGCTTGTGGGGCTACTCCGGCGGTGGTCTAGCCAGCGCCTGGGCCGCCGAGATGAGCGGCTCCTACGCGCCCGACCTCAACATCGTCGGCGCCGTGCTCGGATCACCGGTCGGCGACCTCGGCCACACCTTCCGCCGGCTCAACGGCACGTACATGTCCGGCCTGCCCGCGCTCGTCGTCGCCGCGCTCGCGGACATCTACCCCGAACTCAACAAAGTCATCCAGGAGCACGCCACCGAAGAGGGCAAGGTCCTACTGCAGCGGCTACACCACATGACCACCGCCGAAGCGATCATCCGGATGGCCAGGAAGGACATGGAGGAACATGGTCGATCAGCCACTGGAGCAGATCCTCCGTACCCCGGTGGTTCAGCACGTTTTCGATGACATCAAGCTCGGCGTGGCAGTGCCTACTCCGCCGGTGCTGATCGTGCAGGCGGTCCATGACCAGATCATCTCCGTCGAGGACATCGACGAACTGGCCGATACGTACTCGGCCGGTGGCGCCTCGGTGACCTACCACCGCGACATGTTCAGCGAGCACATGCTGCTGCACCCGATGTCGGCGCCGATGACGTTGCGCTGGCTTACCGACCGGTTCCACGGCAAGCCGCTCGACGAGCACCTGGTGCGGACGAAGTGGCCGACGCTGCTGAACCCGATGACGTACGTGGGCATGGCGCGGCTGGCGAAGATCGCCGCCAAGGTGATCACTGGGCGGACGATACAGCGCTCTCCATTATGACTCTGCGGGCAGTTCAGCACCGTCTCGCCTGATGACATGACGGCCTGCGGATGGGGCGAGCGGGAGGCGGTCCACGCTGGGGTAGAACCATTTTGGATCTACTTCGCAGAGCTACTTTTTGTCTCCGCAACGGTTCTTAAATCGATACCCGCGATATTTTCGAGCCGATTTTCACGGCACACGAGCCAACGGGCGACAGATCGGCTGTCCCGGCTGGTGGACTCGTATGTTTGCTGGGCATAGCTGCGCCAAAAATCGCCTCAAAATGACGAGTCCGCAAACTTTTTACGAGAATCAGCGAGTTGCTAGGTGGCGACGCCATGGGAGGCGGCCCCGTTTTAGGCGGTGACGGCGGCGCGGGAAGCGACCCTGGCTTCCTCGGCGGCGATGTCAGCAACGGCGGCCTGGATATCGACGACCCTCACCTAGGGCAGAGCGCCGTCCGCGGTGACGGGCGGGGTCAGCACCGGCTCCTCGACCGGCGGCCACGCGCCTAGGTCGTCGCGCGACGTCGATACTGCGAGCAGCGCATAGACGAGCGCCGCGATAGCGACCGGGAACAGCACCGTCGCGGCAATCGCCAGCGGTGAGTGCCCGAAGAACACCGCGGGCGCCTCGACAACGTAATGCACGCGATGCTCGGGCGACACTGGCGCGCCTGCGATGTCGATCGTCCCGTACCGCCAGTGCACCAACGCCGCACCCACACCGGCGGCAGCACCCGCGGCGGCCGCCGTACCGATGGCCAATGCGGCCACCATCCCCGGTCCGCGGTGGGGCCGCCACTGCCAGACCAGCACTGCCACGATCGCCGCCAGCACGCAAAGCATGCCGACGAACAGGAACGCCGAGACGAAGAAGTGGTCGCCCTCGTTGCCCAGGTAGGCCTTGACCCGCTCGCCGCTTTTGGTCAGCGCCACCACCCCGTGGAGCGGCGGCGCCAGCCACGCCCATTTCGCCCCCACCAAGCATCCGGCAATCGCCAGTCCGACAACCACGATCAAGTGTGCGCGACACCGCGAAATACGCGGCGGAGCAACCTCATTCATCGCCTGTCCTCAAGGTCCTTGGAGTCCCGCTCACCGTGGCGGGAGCATTTCGCCGACCAGCCGTCGGGGCGCACCTGCACTACCATGTGGCGCCCGCACTCCGCGCAGAACCGGGGTGGCTCCAGGCCGAGTTGCGCTGCGGTGGGTACCGCGCCGCCCGCGGGCTCGCCAGTGTAGACGTTGAACTTGGCCATCACCCAGGCTTACAGGCTGGCGTTGAGCGCCTTGATCGGCATCTGCAGGTCGTCAAGCAGTTCCAGGTCCGCCTCGGCGGGCCGGCCCAGCGTAGTCAGGTAGTTGCCGACGATCACGGCGTTGATCCCGCCGAGAATGCCCTTCTTGGCTCCGAGGTCGCCGAGCGTGATCTCACGGCCGCCTGCGAAGCGCAGCATTGTGCGCGGCAGCGCGAGGCGGAACGCGGCGACGGCCTTCAGCGCCTCCGAGGCAGGCAGCACATCGAGATTGCCGAACGGGGTGCCGGGCCGCGGGTTTAGGAAGTTCAGGGGCACCTCGTGCGGATCTAGCTCGGCGAGGTTCGCCGCGAATTCCGCACGCTGCTCGAGGGTTTCGCCCATGCCGAGGATGCCGCCGCAGCACACCTCCATTCCGGCCTCGCGGACCATCTGCAGGGTGTCCCAGCGCTCTTCCCACGTGTGGGTGGTGACGACGTTGGTGAAGAACGACCGCGCGGTCTCCAGGTTGTGGTTGTAGCGGTGCACGCCCATCTCGGAGAGCCGCGCGACCTGCTCCTGGGTCAGCATGCCCAGCGAGCATGCGATCTGGATATCGACCTCGTTGCGGATTGCCTCGATACCGGCGGCGACCTGCGTGAGCAGTCGCTCATCGGGTCCGCGGACGGCAGCGACGATGCAGAATTCCGTCGCGCCCGTCTTGGCGGTTTGCTTGGCGGCTTCCACCAGGCTGGGAATGTCGAGCCATGCGCTGCGCACCGGCGACGCGAAAAGCCCCGACTGCGAACAGAAGTGGCAGTCCTCGGGGCAGCCGCCCGTCTTGAGGCTGATGATGCCCTCGACCTCGACGTCGGGTCCGCACCACGCCATCCGCACCTCGTGCGCCAGCGCAAGCAGCTCGTCGAGCCGGTCCTCGGGCAGCTGCAGCACGCGCAGCGTCTGGTCCTGGTCGAGGCCCTCGCCGCGCTTCAGTACCTGCTCGCGTGCCTCTGCCAGAATGTCGCTCACCCGAATAGCCTCCTGTGACTTGAACAGCGTTCAGGTTAGGCTACCGGCGTGCAGCTCCACAAACGCGACGTCGTCGACGCGGCGACAACGCTGCTGGACTCTTACGGGATCGCCGACCTGACGATGCGGCGGCTGGCCCGCGAGCTCAACGTCTCCCCCGGTGCGCTGTACTGGCACTTCGCCAACAAGCAACAGCTGCTCGGCGCCGTCGCTGACCGGATCCTGGAGTCGGTCGACGATGTGCGCGGTCGCTGGCGCGACCGCGTCGCGGGGATCTGCGGGCAGCTGCGCGATGCGCTGCTGTCGCACACCGACGGCGCCGAGCTGGTGTCGGCGAGCTTCGCGGCCGGGCAGTCGGACGCGATGGCGCGGATTCTCGCGCAACTGAGCGAGGCGGCCGCCGACGCAGGCGTAGACCGCACCCACGCCGAGCTGGCCGCTCGCACGGTCGTCTACTACGTGCTGGGCTTCACCGCCGATGAACAATCACGGCTGCAATGGGACGCCGCGGGCGCGGAGCTGCCCGACAGCCAGTCGGTGCTGACCGCCGACCCGAGCCGCCGGTTCGACTTCGGGGTGCAGCTCCTGGTCGACGGGATCCTCGCGAGGCGCGGGCAACCGGTCTAGAACCCCCGGTAGTTCTGGATTCCGTTCATCCATTGTTTGTCGCCGGCGTTCACTGACGCGGTGAGCGCCCACATGCGGACTCCTTGCTCGTGACCAGCCACCATCGCGAAACCCAACTCGCGATGTGCTTCGCTCGGGCCGGGTCGAATGACCACCTCGACGATCTTGTTCGGGCGCCCCTCGGCGGTTACACCGGCGAACTCGCCCTGATCGTAGACCGGGCTTTCGCGTACGACGAGGTTGTCGGCTTTCGGCGCCTCGTTGCCGCTTCCGACAAGCGATTCGACATCCGGATAGCTGCCGTTCGGGTCCATCCTCAGCACAGGGGCGTATATGCAAGAAAGCAAATTCTCACCCTCGTCGCTGGGCGCGAGCTTTTCGGCGTAATTCACCACCGCTAGATGCGTATTGACGATTGCCTGGCCCGTTCCGCCCGCATCGTCGAGGGCCGCATAGGACATTGGCGCTTTCTGATGTGAGCCGCCACTGGCGTCCAGCGCGGTCCGCCACTTATCGCGCCATGCATCAAGATGCTCGGAGATGTATGGCACGCACCGATCGATCCTGTCCGCATAGCTCAACTTCATGAATTCCGAATGGCCGGAATCAATGGTGATCGGCGGCGGACTCGGATGATAAAAGAAATTCATGATCAGCGAGGTGCCACCGACGACGGCTCCGATGATCGCGACTGCCGTGGTCATCCACCAATGCGGTTGACCGGGACTCCAGCTGGAAGCCCTGGTTTGGTCGTCCGATTGCTTGGCCACCAGGGCGTAAATTACCGGACTTTGTCGGATGAAATCAGCCGATCACATAACGTCCTAGACGTGATCACCGTCGACGATGTGCGACCCATCGCCCTATCGTTGCCCAGGTCCTACGAAGTCGTGGTGGGCGACCGGATCAAGTTCCGCGTCGGACGGCTCGTGTACCTGGCCTTCTCGCGCGACGAGGCAGTGATGGGGTTCGGTTTTCCCAAGGAGGAGCGTGCCGCACTGGTGGCCTCGGAGCCCGAGAAGTTCATGCTGCCTAGGCCGTCCGAGATGCGCTACAACTGGGTGCTGGTCCGGCTCAACGCGATCGACCTCGACGAGCTTCGCGAATTCATCATCGACGCATGGCGGATGTGCGTGCCGAAAAAGGTTGCGGCATCGGTCAACTGATCGGATGTTCGCGCTTGGTGTTTCCGTCCCAGCGCCGCAACCCGATCGCGCGCCCGATGATCTCCGGCGGTTTGCCCGCGATCCGCACGGCGCGGCCAATCTGGGCGGGCACGACGCGACGGGCCAGCGTCACGTGCGCGGTCCACTGACCGGGCAGTGCGTTCGCCATGGGAGCGGGTGACACATGCGGCAGGCACAACCGGTGCACCTCCGCGTGCACGTCGAGCAGCTCCGCCGTCGGCACCACCAGCCGCGCGAGCACCACCTTCGCCCTGCCGAACAACATCGGCGCGCCGATCCGGCACGGCATCGGGAACCGGCCGCCTAACGACGCCAGCAGCGTGTCCACCTCGGGATCGATTTGCTCGGCGACCGTCAGCGTCGCGTGCGGCCGGCTCGCAGGCGCCTGACTCGGGATCCCTGCCTCGCGAAGCCCGTCCCAGATCTGCCGGACCGCGGCCTCGGTGTCTTGGTCGAACACCAGCTCGACGGAATGGACCATGTCAGCTGTTCTTCGCGCCAGCGCTCATCGCCCGCTAAACCAAACTCGCGACCCAGGCCGGATCGAACGCGGCCGCGCTCATCGACTCGAACTCGGCAGCGCTCATCGCTCCCGCGCCCGCGGGCAGCACCGCCCGCACCTCGGCCAATCGGCCCAGCGCGTCGCGATTGCCGGTCTCGGCCACATCCGCATCGCGCGGCCAGGCGCCGACCACCAGCCCAGCACATGGAATACCATTGGGCGGCAAGGGCTTCCAGCGTGAGCACGGTGTGGTTCAGCGTGCCCAGGCCCGGCGAAACGACGACCAACACCGGCGCGGCCAGGTCGCGCGCAAGGTCGCGCAGCGTCACCCCGCCAGCGCCCAGTTCGACCAACAGCCCACCCGCACCCTCGACCAGGGTCAGCTTCGCGTCGACCGCCGCGACCGACGCCACCAAGCTCGTCGCGCGTCGGCAGCGCCATGCCTGCGCGTAGGGCCGCCGCTGCGGGCGCCAGCGGTTCCGGATAGCGCCATGTGCCGTATAGCGCGCTCACCCCGGACAGCCGCGCCACATCGGCGAGGTCGTCGTCGCGGGGGCTGCCGGTCTGCACGGGTTTGCACACTGCGACGTCGACGCCGGCCAGCCGCGCGTGACAGGCGAGCGCCGCAGTCGCCACCGTCTTGCCGACGCCGGTGTCGGTGCCCGTGACGACCAGAATGCTCACGGGCGTAGCGCGAGCACTTCGGTGAGAACCTCGCGAGCCAACGCCATTTCGTCGTCGGACAGCGACGCCCGCGCCGTGAGCCGCAGCCGAGACGTGCCGGCGGGCACGGTCGGCGGGCGGAAGCAGCCGACCCGCACGCCGCGATCCAGGCACGCCACCGCGGCGGCAAGAGCCACCTGCGGCTCGCCGAGGATCACCGACACCACCGCGGACTCCGGGAGCTCAGCGACGCTGCAGATCTCCGCAAGCTGCGACGCGTGATCCAGCACGGCCTGCGCGCGCCACGGCTCGTCGATGAGCACCCGCAGCGCGGCCCACGCGGCGCCGACCGCAGCAGGCGCCAGCCCGGTATCGAAGATGAACGGCCGTGCGGCGTCGATCAGATGCGCACGCACTGCCGCGGGTCCGAGCACCACACCGCCCTGGCTGCCCAACGCCTTGGACAGCGTCGTCGTCATCACCACATCGGGCGCACCGGCCAGGCCAACCTCGTGGAGCAACCCGCGTCCGCCGCTCCCCCGCACGCCAAGGCCGTGCGCCTCGTCGACGATCAGCAGCGCGCGGTGCCGCCTGCACACGTCGTGCAGCGCCCGCAGCGGGGCGAGCACGCCGTCGGCGGAGAACACGGAGTCGGTCACCACGACGGCGCGCTCTACGTCGCGCGCGGACAACGCTGCATCGACGGCGGACACGTCGCGGTGCGGTGTCACGACGACCCGGGCCCGCGACAGACGGCAGGCGTCCACCAGCGACGCGTGCGTCAGCGCGTCGGACACCAACAGCGATCCCGCCCCGGACAGCGAGACCACCGCGCCGAGGTTGGCGGTGTAGCCCGACGAGAAAACGAGCGCCGACTCGGCGCCGACGAAATCCGCGAGCGCGGTCTCGAGGCCTTCGTGCAGTTCGGTGTTGCCGGTGACCAGCCGCGATCCGGTCGAGCCTGCGCCCCACGTGCGCAACGCCTCGACACCCCCGTCGATCACCTCGGGGTGCTGCGACAGGCCGAGGTAGTCGTTGGAGGCCAGGTCGAGCTCGGCGCCGACGGGCCGTCGGGTGGGCAGGGATCGGCGCAGTCCGGCCGCGCGACGCTGCATACTCGACGTCGTCGAGCCAGGCCAGCGGGGAAAGACCGACGCGAGTCACCTGACCATCCCATCAACAACGGAGTGCGCACTTGAACGGTGTTCAGGTTAACGCACCGGCGACACCGACCATCGCCGAGGTGATCTGCTCGATCTCGTCTGGCGTGCAGATGTACGGAGGCATGACGTAGATGAGGTTGCGGAACGGGCGCAGCCAGACGCCACGCTCCAGCGCGGCCGGCGTCGCGACCCTCAGGTCGACGGGCTTGCCCATCTCGATCACGCCGATCGCGCCGAGCACCCGCACATCGGCCACGCCCGGCAGCGCCGCGGCGGGCGCCAACCCCGCGCGCAGCGCTGCCTCGATCGCGGAAACCTGTGACCGCCAATCCTGTTCGAACAGCAGCTCGACCGACGCCACCCCCACGGCGCACGCCAGCGCGTTGGCCATGAATGTCGGGCCGTGCATCAGCGCACCGGGCTCGTGCCTGCTGATCGTGTCCGCGATGTCGCGCGTGCACATCGTTGCGGCCAGCGTGATGTAGCCGCCGGTGAGCGCCTTGCCCGCGCACATGATGTCGGGACTGACACCGGCGTGGTTGGCGGCGAACAGCTCCCCTGTGCGGCCGAAGCCGGTCGCGATCTCGTCGAAGATCAGCAAGACGTCATGGCGGTCACAGATCGCACGCAGATCAACGAGATACCGCGGGTCGTGGAACCGCATGCCGCCCGCACCCTGCACGACAGGTTCGACGATCACCGCCGCCAGCTCGTCGGCGTGCCCGGACAACTGGTTTTCGAACACCTCGCTGTAGGCGGGGTCGTACTCGGTCGGCACCTGCGGCGCGAACTCCTGGTGAGCCAGCACGTCGGTCCACAGCGAGTGCATGCCGCCGTCTGGGTCGCACACGCTCATCGGGGTGAAGGTGTCGCCGTGGTAACCGCCGCGCCATGTCATCAGCCGGTGCTTGTCGCCGCGGCCGATGCTGCGCCAGTACTGCAACGCCATCTTGACCGCGACCTCCACCGACACCGAGCCAGAGTCGCTGAAGAACACCGTGTCGAGTCCGTCGGGTGTGATCTGCACCAGCAGTTGGGCCAACCGGGTGGCGGGCTCGTGCGTCAGACCGCCGAACATGACGTGATTCATCGTCGCGAGTTGGCCGGTGATCGCTGCGTCCAACATCGGGTGGCCGTGGCCGTGAATCGCTGTCCACCACGACGCCATCGCGTCGAGCACCTCGATCCGCCGCCCGTCATCGACCAGCGTCAGCCAGGCACCCTTGGCGCCGACCGCCACCACCGGAGGCAGCGCTTCGGCCCCGACCGTGCTGTAGGGATGCCAGACGTGCGCAGCGTCGATTGCACTGATCTCCGCGGGGGTCAACACGAGCCTGATCCTTTGCTCACGGGCTGTGACGCGTCGGCTGGCGCATGAGGCACCAGGCGATCTTCGGTAGATTAGCCGTCGACCATGATGACCCTCGCTCCTCCCCGGCCGGCGCCCGTCGCCGATCCGGATCCCAACTCGCGCGCCGCCACGGGCACTCGGAAGTCGGATTCCTACCGACACGATCTCGACGGCCTGCGCGGCATCGCGATCGCCCTCGTCGCGATGTTTCACGTGTGGTTCGGCCGGGTTTCCGGAGGCGTCGACGTGTTCCTGGCGTTGTCGGGCTTCTTCTTCGGTGGACGGCTGCTCCGCACGGCACTCACGCCGGGCGCGTCGCTGTGGCCCGTTCCCGAAGTGACCCGACTGGTTCGCAGGCTGTTGCCTGCGCTCGTAGTGGTGCTCGCCGCCTCGGCGGTGCTGACCATCCTGATCCAGCCGGAGACGCGCTGGGAGACGTTTGCTGACCAAAGCTTGGCGAGCCTGGGCTACTTCCAGAACTGGGAGCTGGCGAACACCGCGTCGGACTATCTTCGCGCCGGTGAGGCGGTCAGTCCGCTTCAGCACATCTGGTCGATGTCGGTGCAGGGACAGTTCTATATCGCCTTTCTGGCACTGATTTTCTCGTTCGCCTATTTGTTCCGTCAGCGTCTCGGGAAGTCCTTGCGGATTTCTTTCGTGGTGCTGCTGAGCTCGCTGACCATCGCGTCGTTCGTCTACGCGATATTTGCTCACAACGCCGATCAGGCGACCGCCTACTACAACAGCTTCGCCCGGGCGTGGGAACTGCTGGTGGGCGCCCTGCTCGGCGCCCTGGTGCCTTACGTCCGCTGGCCGATGTGGCTACGCACGACTGTCGCGGTCGTCGCGTTGGCGGCGATCCTGTCGTGCGGCGCGCTGATCGACGGCGTCAAGGAGTTTCCCGGGCCATGGGCGCTGGTGCCGGTCGGCGCCGCCATGTTGTTCATCCTTTCGGCGGCCAACCGGCAGGCCGATCCGAGCACCGCAGGCCGACTGCCCGCCCCCAACCGGTTGCTGGCCACGGCGCCGTTCGTGTCGCTCGGGGCGATGGCGTACTCGCTGTACCTCTGGCATTGGCCGCTGCTGATCTTCTGGCTGTCCTACACCGGGCATCCGCACGTGAACTTCTTCGAGGGCGCGGTCGTGCTGCTGCTCTCAGGTGTGCTGGCCTGGCTCACCCTCAAGTACGTCGAGAATCCGCTGCGGTACCGCACCTCGACGAAGGCGCCGAAAACCACCGCTGCCAGTACCGCTGCGGGTGCGACTGCGTCGCCCGACGATCGTGCTGGGCTCGACAGTCGGCCTGCTGGGCGTGACGTTGACGGCGACGTCGTTCACCTGGCGCGAGCACGTCACGGTGCAGCGTGCGAACGGCAAAGAGCTGGCCAGTCTTTCGGCGATCGACTACCCCGGCGCCAGGGCTCTGATCAATGGGGCGAAGGTGCGCAAGCTGCCGGTGCGCCCAACGGTGCTGGAGGCCAAGGAGGACCTGCCGGAGACCACCACGGACGGCTGCATCAGCGACTTCGGCAACAGCGACGTCGTCAACTGCACCTTCGGCGACAAAGCCGCGACCCGCATCATCGCCCTCGCGGGCGGGTCCCATGCCGAGCATTGGATCACCGCACTCGATCTGCTCGGACGGCTGCGCCACTTCAAAGTCGTGACGTACATGAAGATGGGTTGCCCGCTGACCACCGAGAAAAAGCCGCTGGTGATGGGTGACCTCCGTCCGTACCCGGGATGCCGCGAGTGGAACACGCGGGTGATGCCCAAGCTCATCGCGGACCACCCCGATTTTGTGTTCACCACATCCACCCGGCCGTGGAACATCAAACCGGGCGATGTGATGCCCGGAACATATATCGGAATATGGCAGACGTTGTCGGACAACAACATTCCGATTCTTGCGATGCGGGACACGCCGTGGCTGGTGCGCAACGGCCAGCCGTATTTCCCTTCGGACTGCCTGGCCCGCGGCGGAGACGCGATCTCCTGCGGGATCAAGCGATCCGACGTACTGTCAGAGCACAACCCCACATTGGATTTCGTCGCGCAGTTCCCGTTGCTGAAGCCGCTCGACATGAGCGACGCGGTGTGCCGCAAGGACATCTGCCGCGCCGTGGAGGGAAACGTCTTGCTGTATCGCGACGCCCACCACATCACGAGAACCTACATGCGCACCATGACAAACGAACTCGGACGTCAGATCGCCGCCGCCACCGGCTGGTGGGTCAACTGATGTCCTCCGCCGCACCGGCATCGGTACCCACCGTCTGGCCGGGCGCGAGCTACCCTCTTGGCGCCACTTACGACGGCGCGGGCACCAACTTCTCGCTGTTCTCCGAGGTGGCCGACCGAGTCGAGTTGTGCCTGATCGCCAAGGACGGCAGTGAGGAGAGGGTCAACCTCGACGAGGTCGACGGCTACGTGTGGCACTGCTATCTGCCCACTGTTACGCCCGGGCAGCGCTACGGCTTCCGGGTTCACGGGCCATGGGATCCCGCGGCGGGTCATCGGTGTGATCCGAGCAAGCTGCTGTTGGACCCGTACGGTAAGTCGTTTCACGGTGACTTCGACTTCACCCAGGCGTTGTTCTCCTACGACCTGCAGGCAGACGACGTCGCGTCGGGCGGTAAGCCACCAATGGTCGACTCGCTGGGCCACACGATGACCAGCGTGGTGATCAACCCGTTCTTCCAGTGGGCGTCCGACCGCAACCCGCGTACGCCGTACCACGAGACGGTGATCTACGAGGCCCACGTGAAGGGCATGACGCAGACCCATCCGGGCATTCCCGAGGAATTGCGCGGCACCTACGCCGGGCTGGGGCATCCGGCGATCATCGACCACCTCAAGTCGCTGAACGTGACCGCGATCGAGCTGATGCCGGTACATCAGTTCATGCACGACCACCGGCTGCTCGACCTGGGTCTGCGAAATTACTGGGGCTACAACACTTTCGGCTTCTTCGCACCGCACTACCAGTACGCCGCGAACCGGCACGCCGGGGGCGCGGTGGCCGAGTTCAAGACCATGGTCCGGTCGTTTCACGAGGCGGGGATCGAGGTCATCCTCGACGTGGTCTACAACCACACGGCGGAAGGCGATCACCTCGGTCCCACCATCAACTTTCGCGGCATCGACAACGCCGGCTACTACCGGCTGCTCGACGGCGATCTGAAGCTTTACAAGGACTTCACCGGCACCGGCAACAGCCTCAATGCCCGGCACCCTCACACCCTGCAGCTGATCATGGATTCCCTGCGGTACTGGGCGCTGGAGATGCACGTCGACGGGTTCCGGTTCGACCTGGCGTCCACGTTGGCCCGCGAGTTCTACGACGTCGACCGGCTGTCCGCATTCTTCGATCTGGTGCAGCAGGATCCGGCGGTCAGTCAGGTCAAGCTGATCGCCGAGCCGTGGGACGTCGGCGAGGGCGGCTATCAGGTCGGCAACTTTCCGGGTTTGTGGACCGAGTGGAACGGGAAGTATCGCGACACTGTGCGCGATTACTGGCGGGGCGAGCCCGCAACCCTGGGTGAGTTCGCCTCGCGGCTCACCGGTTCGTCGGACCTCTACGAGGCCACCGGGCGCAGGCCCAGTGCCAGCATCAACTTCGTCACCTGCCACGACGGCTTCACGCTGAACGACCTGGTGTCCTACAACGAGAAGCACAACGAAGCCAACGGTGAGGACAACCGCGACGGCGAGAGCCACAACAGGTCGTGGAACTGCGGCGTTGAGGGGCCGACGAAGAAACCGGACATTCTCGCGCTGCGGGCCAAGCAGATGCGCAACATCATGGGCACGCTGATGGTGTCCCAGGGCACGCCGATGATCTCGCACGGCGACGAGATCGGCCGTACGCAGCGCGGCAACAACAACGTCTACTGCCAGGATTCCGAGCTGTCCTGGATGGACTGGTCGCGGTGCGAGAAGAACGCCGACCTGCTCGCGTTCACCCGCAAGGTCGTCCAGTTACGCAAGGACCACCCGGTGTTTCGGCAGCGCCGGTTCTTCGAGGGCAAGCCGATCCGCAGCGGCGATCAGGTCCGCGACATCGCGTGGCTGACGCCCGCCGGTGAAGAGATGACGCAAGAGGATTGGGACTCGGGCTTCCAATGCGTCGCGGTGTTCCTCAACGGAGACGCCATCCCGGCGCCTAATGCACGCGGTGAACGGGTGGTCGACGACTCGTTCCTGATGTGCTTCAACGCCCATGGCAAGGCGGTCGACTTCGTCACCCCGGATCGGGGCTATGCGAAGGAGTGGACGGGCGCGATCGACACCGCCGACCCCACTGGGGCGACCGAGCTGGTCGTCAAGGCAGGCGAAAAGCTCTCACTGCCGGGCCGGTCGCTGCTGGTGCTGCGTAAGACCGCCTGACACATGGCTTTTCCCGTGCTGTCGACCTATCGACTGCAGATGCGCGGCGACGCCTTCACGTTCGCCGACGCCTTGGACGTGCTGGACTATCTCGACGACCTCGGGGTGTCGCATCTGTACTTGTCGCCGATCCTGACGGCCGTCGAGGGCTCCACCCATGGCTACGACGTCACCGATCCCACCACCGTCTCGGCCGCGCTCGGCGGCCCCGAGGGGCTGGAGCGGCTGTCCCGCGCAGCACAGGCCCGCGGCATGGGCCTGATCGTCGACATCGTGCCCAATCACGTCGGCGTCGAGAAACCCGCGCAGAACCGGTGGTGGTGGGACGTGCTCGAGCGCGGCCGGAATTCGACCTACTGCTCGTTCTTTGATATCGACTGGGATCTCGACCCCGACGGCCGAATTGTCTTGCCGGTACTGGGCTCCGACGACGACACCGCGCCGCCCGGTTATCCCGCCGACGACCGGCACTACCGGCTGATCGGATGGCGACACGGCATCTGCGGCTACCGGCGCTTCTTCTCGATCACATCGCTGGCCGGGCTGCGGCAGGAGGACCGCGCCGTGTTCGACGCCACCCATGTGGAAGTCAAGCGCTGGCTCAGCGAGGGTCTGGTCGACGGGCTCCGCATCGACCATCCGGACGGATTGTCGAATCCCACAGGCTATCTGGTGTGGCTGCGCGAACTTGTCGGACCGTACGCGTGGATCGTCATCGAGAAGATCCTGGCTGTCGACGAGCCGCTTGAGCCGACGCTGCCCGTCGCGGGCACGACCGGCTATGACGCGCTGCGCGAAATCGGCGGGGTGTTCATCGATCCCGCGGGCGCAGGCCCGCTGACCGCGTTGTTCGAATCGAGTGGTGTCGCCTACGACGATATGCCGCAGGCAGGCCGCCGGCTCAAAGCCCAGGCTGTCACCGACACCCTGGGCAGCGAACTGGCACGGCTACACCGGACTATCGTCGCCGCCACGGGCGTTGATCACCGCGACCTGCCCCGGGTCGTGGCCGAGCTGATCAGCCGGGTGCATGTGTACCGCTCCGACTATCTGTCGCTGTCGTTGGTGCTGCCCGAGGCGTGTGCAGAAACCGCCGCGGCACTACCGGAATTGGCCGAGCCGTTGGCGATCGTTGCCGCGGCGCTTTCGACCAGCGCCGAGTCGGCGGTGCGGCTGCAGCAGTTGTGCGGCGCCGCCACTGCCAAGTCGATGGAGGACTGCCTGTTCTACCGCGACGCCCGGCTGGTGTCGCTGAACGAGGTGGGCGGAGAGCCCGCCCGGTTCGGGGTGAGCGTCGCGGAGTTTCACCAGCGCGCCGCGACCCGGTCCCGGCTGTGGCCGCACGCGATGGTGGCGTTGACCACCCACGACACCAAACGCGGTGAAGACGTGCGCGCGCGCATCGGTGTGCTGTCGCAAGTGCCGTCGCTGTGGGCGGAACTAGTCGGCAAGTGGGTTCTGGAGGCTCCACCGCCAGATCCCCCGACCGGACTCTTCTTGCTGCAGAACATCTTCGGCGTGTGGCCGGTGGACGGCGTGGTGACTGACAAACTGCGCGGCAGGCTGCATGCGTACGCGGAGAAAGCCATCCGGGAGGCCTCCGTCCATACGTCGTGGCACGATCCCGACACCGCGTTCGAAACCG
Source organism: uncultured Actinomycetota bacterium (assembly GCA_963770125.1). Taxonomy (GTDB): domain Bacteria; phylum Actinomycetota; class Actinomycetes; order Mycobacteriales; family Mycobacteriaceae; genus Mycobacterium. The sequence goes on from CAVYPI010000088.1 coordinate 94,303, forward strand.
CTGTGCACGCGTGGCTGGATGCCGTCATGGACGGACCGATCGCAAGCGGCCTCACCTCGCTGGCCACCCAGCTGGACGAGCACGCCCGAAACGATGGGCTGGGCCAAAAGCTACTGGCGTTGACGGTGCCCGGTGTGCCGGATGTATATCAGGGCACGGAACTGTGGGAGGACAGCCTGGTCGACCCGGACAACCGTCGTCCGGTCGACTATCAGGTGCGTCGGGAAGCGTTGAATGCGAACAGCCAGCCGAAGATGCGGGTGGTGACCGCTGCCCTGCGCGTGCGGCGTGACCGCCCGGACACCTTCACCAATGGCGGCTACACACCCGTATTGGCCGATGGTGCGGCCGCCGAGCACCTGCTTGCGTTTCTGCGCGCCGAAGACGTCATGACCGTTATCACCCGTCACAGTGTGGTACTCGCCGAAACTCAATGGGGTGATACCTCTTTGACTCTGCCCGACGGAGCGTGGGCCGACCGCATCACCGGTGGCCGGTTCAGCGGCAGGGTGTTGGCGTCGGATCTGTTGGCTGAGTTGCCGGTCGCGCTGTTGGAGCGTGTCGGTGGCTGAGTTCGCGGTGTGGGCGCCGCGGCCCGATCGGGTCCGTCTCGATGTGGACGGCACGCTGTATCCAATGGACCGGTCCGACGAGGGCTGGTGGCGCGCCGACGTTGACGCCCGACCCGAGGCTCGCTACGGCTTCGTCCTCGACGACGACCCAAGAGTGCTGCCGGATCCCCGCTCTCCCCGCCAGCCCGATGGTGTGCACGAGCGCTCGCAGCTGTGGCAGCCTGCTCCAGACGCATGGACCGACGACGACTGGCAAGGAAGGTCGATCGAGGGCCGGGTCATCTACGAGTTGCACGTCGGCACGTTCACACCGGGCGGCACGTTCGACTCGACGATCGAAAAGCTGGAATATCTGGTCGATTTGGGCGTCGACTTCGTCGAGCTGATGCCGGTCAACGCGTTCGGTGGGATACATGGCTGGGGCTACGACGGGGTGCTCTGGTATGCGGTGCACGAGCCGTACGGCGGGCCCGACGGGCTCGTGCACCTAATCGACGCCTGCCACCGGCGTGGCCTCGGCGTGCTGATCGATGCGGTGTTCAATCACCTTGGCCCGTCGGGAAACTACCTGCCGCGGTTCGGGCCGTATCTGTCATCGGGCAGCAACCGGTGGGGCGAATCGATCAACATCTCCGACGCGGACGCCGACGAGGTGCGCCGCTACATCATCGACTGCGCGCTGCGGTGGATGCGGGACTTCCACGCCGACGGCCTGCGACTCGACGCCGTGCACGCACTCGTCGACACCACCGCGATTCACATCCTCGAAGAACTGGCCGCCGAAACGGATGCGCTCGCCGAGGAATTGGGCCGGCCGTTGTCGCTGATCGCCGAGAGCGACCTCAACGACCCGCGGCTGATCACACCCCGCGATCGCGGCGGATACGGGATGACGGCACAGTGGGACGACGACATTCATCACGCGATACACGCCGCAGTGGCGGGCGAACGGCAGGGCTATTATTCCGATTTCGGGTCACTCGAGACACTGGCGCAGACACTCAAACACGGCTACTTCCACGCCGGTACGTACTCGTCGTTCCGCCATCGCCGGCACGGCCGTCCGCTGGACACGACGAGCATCCCGGCGACGCGACTGCTGGCGTACACCCTGACGCACGATCAGGTCGGCAATCGTGCGGTCGGCGACCGGCCATCGCAGAACCTGACGTTCGGGCAGCTCGCCGTGAAGGCGGCGCTGGCGCTTGGATCGCCTTATACGGCAATGCTTTTCATGGGTGAGGAATGGGGGTCGTCGTCGCCGTTCCAGTTCTTCAGCTCCCACCCGGAACCGGAGTTGGCGAGGGCGACCGCCGAGGGCCGCAGCCGTGAGTTCGCCGAACACGGCTGGGCCGCCGACGAGATTCCCGACCCGCAAGACCCCACGACCTTCCAACGGTCCAAGCTCGACTGGGACGAGATCGACGACGGCGAGCACGGTCGGCTGCGAGAGATCTACCGGCAACTGATCGCGTTGCGGCACAACGAACCCGACCTGGCGGACCCGTGGCTAGACCACCTGCGCGTCGACTACGACGAGGATGCCCGGTGGATCGTCATGCGCCGCGGCTCACTGGCGATCGCGTGCAACCTCGGCGTCGAGGCCGTCGATGTTGCCGTCACCGGTGAAGTCGTGTTGGCCTGGGGCGAGCCGAAAGTCGACGCCAAAGCCACGCGACTCGAAGGTCATTCATTCGCCATCGTCAAGTCGCCATCCACAGGCGACTCACCTGTGGATAACTGATTACCGCGAAACGGCTGTCGCGGGCGATGCTCACGGTATGGCTCACCCCTACACGCCACCACCGATTGAGACCGCGACCGACCCGATTCACTCGACCGCAGACATGGGCCAACGTTGGCGGGCTGTGATGGGCCCGCTTGGGTTCAGCGAACGGCTTCTGTGGATCGGATTCGTCGGACTTGATCGGCGCATGGTGAAGGCTTTGAGTCAGGTCCCACTCGGGCCTCGAACCTCGGCGTCCGATCGTGGCATCCACAATGACAGCGCTTCTCGAGGTACTTGACGGACTCAAGGACGGCACCTCAGTGGCGCTGCTATTGACCCGACCGGGAAGAGGTCCGATCTCGGATGCCGACCGGCAGTGGTCGACGCTGCTGACCGAGGTTGCCAAGGAATTGGGTGTGCCGATCGAGCCCGTCTTTCGCGCCAACGACGAGTCACTTGTGCTGGTCGAGCCGGAAATGACAGCAACGGGTTAAGTGCTACCATGTGCTACATGGAGCGCATTGGCCTCCGTGAACTGCGGCAGAACGCAAGCCACTACATCGCACGGGTGTCGCGAGGAGAAAGCGTCGAGGTGACGCAACGAGGCCGTCTGGTTGCCCGCATCGTGCCGGCCGGCGAAGACAGCTGGGAAGAGCTGATTCTTCGTGGCGAGGTCATTCCGCCCGAATCATCGGAAGACCTTCTCGACGTCGTTCCGTTGGATTGCGGATTCGACGCCTCGGCGGCGCTACGGCAATTGCGCGCTGACGAACGCTAATGCAGCTGTATGTGGATACCTCAGCGCTCGTGAAACTCGTCGTGGTGGAGGCCGAATCGGCAGCGCTCAGAAGCTATTTGGCCGAATATGCATCCGATGTCCGAATGGCCGCCGCATTGACTCGAACGGAATTTGTTCGGGCCGTTGCGGCGCATCGGTCGATCGATGTCCTCGAGAATGCGCGCCGCGTCCTCGCCAGAATGCACCTGGTTACATTGAGCAACAGACTGCTCGATGCAGCCGCAACGATGGCGCCGCCGGAACTCCGGACACTGGATGCGATCCATCTAGCCGCCGCGCTGACCGCCCCCGATCTTCGCGCGATGGTCACCTACGACAGCCGGCTAGCCGAAGCGGCGGCCGACTTGGGCATAGCGGTGGCTGCGCCCCACTGACCTCAGAGCAGGTAGCGATACGCCGGCGAACCCGGCTTCAGCGTCTCGACGTGGATGTCGGAGGCCTTCATCCGCTCCAGCAGACCCTCGAGGTCGGCGGCCGAACCGAGCTCGATGCCGACGAGGGCCTCGCCGGTGTCGCGGTTGTTGCGCTTGACGTACTCGAACAGCGTGATGTCGTCTCCTGCGCCAAGCACCTGATCCAGGAAGCGGCGCAACGCGCCCGGCTCCTGCGGGAAGTCCACCAGGAAGTAGTGCTTGAGACCCAGGTGCACGAGCGAGCGCTCCAGCACCTCGTTGTAGCGGGAGACGTCGTTGTTGCCACCCGAAATCAGGCACACCACTGTCGATTCCGGCTCGACGTCGGCCTCCATCAGCGCGGCCACCGACAGTGCCCCTGCGGGTTCGGCGATGATGCCCTCGTTCTGGTAAAGGTCGAGCATCGCCGTGCACACCGCGCCCTCGTCGACCGTGGTGATCGACACCATGTCCCCCGCCGCGGCCAGCGCCGCGTACGTCAGGGTGCCCGCCCGGTTCACCGCCGCGCCGTCCACGAACTGGTCGACGTGATCCAGCGTGACAGGCTCCCCCGCCGCCAGCGCGGCGATCATCGCCGCGGCCCCGGCCGGCTCGACGCCCAACACCGAAGTGTTCGTCGTCCGCTCGGCCAGATACGTCGTGATGCCTGCGATGCAGCCGCCGCCACCGACCGGGACGATCACCAGGTCCGGCTCGTTGTCGAGCTGATCGAGAATCTCGGCGGCGATCGTGCCCTGGCCGGCCATCGTGCGCGGATCGTCGTACGGCGGCACCAGCGTCGCACCGGTGCGCGCGACGTCGTCGAACGCGGCCGCCGCGGCCTCGTCGTAGGTCTTGCCGATGGCGATCAGCTCGATGAAGTCGCGTCCGTGGTAGCGGATGCGGTCGCGCTTCTGCTTCGGCGTCTTGGCCGGGACGTACACCCGGCCATGGATGCCCATCGACCGGCACGCCATCGCAAAGCCCTGCGCGTGGTTGCCCGCCGACGAGCACACCACACCGGCGGCGATCTCCTCGTCGGACAGCTGCATCAGCAGGTTGTGCGCGCCGCGCAGCTTGTACGACCGGACCGCCTGTAGGTCCTCGCGCTTCAGATAGACCGTCGCGCCGGTGGCCTCCGACAGCCGCTCGCTGAACTGCAATGGGCTGCGGGCGACCACGCTCGCAATTCGCTGAGCGGCGTCATCGATGTCGGCCGCGGACAGCGGCGACGTACAAGGGCTTTGGCTCAGTTCAGCGGACACCGGTCAATGGTGCCACCAACCAGCGGTTTTCAGTTAATCGGGGTGAGGACGAACACCGGAATCTGCCGGTCCGTCTTCGTCTGGTAGTTGGCGTAATCGGGCCATGCCTCTACCGCGCGCTCCCACCACGTGGCCTTCTCGTCACCGAAGACCTCGCGTGCCTCGTAGTCCATGGTCACCGGGCCGTCCTGCAGCTCGACCTGCGGATGGGCCTTGACGTTGTGGTACCAGACCGGATGCTTGGGGGCCCCGCCCAGCGAGGCCACCACCGCGTACTGGCCGTCGTGCTCGACCCGCATCAGCGGCGTCTTGCGGACCTTGCCGGTCTTGGCACCGATGGTGGTCAGCAGGATGACGGGCTTGCCCTGCAGCTCGGTGCCCTCGGCGCCGCCGGACTCCATGTACTTCTCCGCGTTCTCGCGGGCCCAGTCGGACGTGCTTGGTTCGTATTCTCCGGAAAGTGGCATGCGACCAGCTTAAAGCGTGTCGAACAACTCGAGTGGAGTGGCCGGCTCCGGCCCTTCTCGGGCGTCGTCGGTTCAGGCCGCTGGCGGGTCGAGACAGAATCTGAACGTAGTGTGTGTTTCGGTTGCCCGAAAACTCACTTGCGAGATATCGTCATCCTATGACTGTCCGCGACGAAGTCAGCATTGCCGGTGTGCCCTGGCCGGTATACAAGCTGCTCGCGCTGGCGATCGGTCTCCTGGTCCTGTTGATCGTCGCAGTTGCGACCAGCAGCGCAGCGCCGTCTGTGCTGGCCGCCGCGGCCGCGGGCACCGTGGTGTGGCTGGCCCTGAGCCGGTTCCACTCGTCGGACCGCTAGTCCTCCAGCAGCCGCCGCAGCGTATCGAGGTCGGCGGCCACCGCCGCGGCATCGGCGTCGAACTCCGCGTCCGTCATGCCTGCCCGTCGTCGCACGGAGAACAGCACCTCGCAGCGCGTCTCCCCGACACCACCGGGGATCACCCGTAGTGGGTTGTACACCGCCTCGCCCGAAGGCAGCCGGACCACGTGATCGAGCACACCGAACTCGTTTGGCGGCGCGAACTCGACCGTCACCTCACCCATCGGCGAATCGGCCACCCAGCCGTCCGCGGTCTGCCGCAGGCCGCCCTCGGCCAGCCCCGCAGCCCACTGCCGCCAGTCGTGCGGGTCCGACGCGAACTCGTACACCACCTCGGGGGCGGCCTCGATCCAAATGCTGACGTGTCGCGACTCCATGGCTTCATCGTGGCGCACACACTGAGCTGATGGACACCACACCTAACGTCAATCACCCCGACCGCAGTCTTCCTAGACGTTCTGATCCTCAACACAGACATCGCCGACAACGCGAAGGTGCTACTTGGCGGCGGAGCGGGCCTTCTTCGTCATCAATGTCATCGCTTTCGCAATCATGTACTGGGAGTTCGACCGTGGCGGCCATTCGCCCGTCGGCGGAGGCCACACGAGCGCCCGCACCCGATTTCTTGTTCCCGCAGATGGGTGCTCCCGGTCGAGCGAGTCACGAATGGCGGTCCAGTTTCTTGGATGACCTCGATGTGAGTCTCACGAATGTAACGGCGTTCTCGCCTACCGACACGATGCCGCTGACTCGCGCGGCGAAGACGATGATGGCGGCGCAAAGTCTGGTCGCGTTGTCGACTGCGCTGCTCGTAATCGCAAGGGCGGTGAACGTTTTGCGCCAAACGTTCAGCCCGTAAACAGGAGTACGTTCGCTGCCATGGGGATCGCAACCACCGAACTGACACCAGTCGAACAGACCGCATTTCTCACCGAGTACGCCAGAGCCCTGGACAGCCGCTGGCTCAGACCGATCCTGGGCGACACGCTGGCCGACGACGTGGTAGGCAAGATCGACTACGACTTCGCAGGTTTGGGCGTGCAGACCAGCGTGGTGTGCCAAACGGCATTGCGCGCCAAGATGCTCGACGACCGGGTGCGCGACTTCGTCGAGCGGCACACGGACGCGGTCATCGTTGACCTCGGCGCCGGACTGGACAGCGCGTTCTACCGGGTCGATCCGCCGCCGTCGGTCGACTGGTACAGCGTAGATCTGCCGGGGATCATGGCGCTGCGCGACGACGTGCTGCCGGCCAACGCGCACTCGCATTCGGTGCCGGTGTCGCTGGCCGAGAAGCGTTGGCCCGATACGATCCCGGCCGACCGCCCGGCCATGCTCGTCGCCGACGGGTTGTTCGCCTTCCTCTCCGAGCCGGTGATCGTCGCCATCTTCCGGCGCATCACCGAGCACTTCCGCTCCGGAGAATTGGCGTTCAACGACTACGGCGGCATCGGCTGGTTCAGCCGCGTCGCGATCAAGCTGTACCCGCAGAAGATGTTCAAGGACGTCGGAAGCCAGTGGGGCTACCTCGGATTCAAGGATGCCCACCACCCCGAGACGTGGAATCCGCGGATGACGCTCGTGGAGGAAGCCAGCTTGGCCCATGCGCCCGAGGTAGATCTCTTTCCCGGCTGGATCCGCATCCCGACGAAGCTAATGGGCAAGAGTAAGACCGGCGCACGCAAGGCCCGCATCCTGCGCTACGCGTTCTAGAATTTCCTATGCGAGCTAAGCCATTTGGACGGGCATCGACCGGACGGCAAGGCCGACGGTCGCGGCGTCGGGCTGGTCCCGGTTCGCCGATTCGGTGCACTTCCCCCGCGTCAGTAAGCACTGCATCAAGATCACCGACAGCACGACAATTGACGAATTTTGGCGAATTTCGTTAATAACCGCACTCTCGGCGGCAAATTGGCTAACTCAGGCAGCCGGGGCCCAGCAGCGCCTTGAGGTCCCCCATCAACGCCGACGACGGCGTCACGCGCAGCGACTGATCCAGCTCCAACGTTGTGATCCGCTCGCCGCTGATCAACCGCAGGTGCACCTGCGATGTGCCCGGGTGCCGGACCAGCACCTGCTTGAGTGCGGTGACCTTGTCGACGGTGCATTGCCGCGTCGGCAGGCTGACCGCCAGCGGGCGGTCCACCTGGGCATGCGAAAAGTCGGGCACCACAAGCTCGTTGGCGATCAGCGAGATGCGGTCATCGCGGATCGCCACTTTGGCTCCGACCAGCACTACAGCGTCGTCGGCGATCTCGGCGCCGAAAGTGGAGTAGGTCTGTGGGAAGAACAGCACCTCGATGCCACCGGTGAGATCCTCCAGTTGCGCTGATGCCCAAGGTAACCCGTTCTTGTTCACCCGCCGGTTCACCGAAGCCAGGATGCCGCCGACCCGCACCTGCGTGTCATTGGGGATATCCCCGTCGAGGATCGCCGGGATCTGCGTATCGACCTGCGTCGCCAGCAGATGCGCAATGCCGTTGAGCGGATGACCCGAGACGTACAGGCCAAGCATGTCGCGCTCGAGCGCCAGCTTGTGCTTGTCCTCCCACTCCTCGTCGGGCACCTTGATCGTGAACACCGCGTCGGTCGCGGTGTCGGCGCCACCGAAAAGGTCGAACTGGCCGATCGCCTCGGCCTTCTTGGTGCCGAGCACCGAGTCGACGGCGTCGGTGTGCACGAGGAACAGACCCTTGCGGGGATGGTCCAGTGAGTCGAACGCGCCGGCTTTGATCAGCGACTCGGTGACCTTCTTGTTGCAGACGCCGATGTCGATCTTGCTGAGGTAGTCGGAGAAGTCGATGAACTTGCCCTTGTCCGTACGCGTACTGATCAGCGACGCAACGACATTCGATCCGACGTTGCGCACGGCGCCAAGCCCGTACCGGATGTCGTCGCCGACCGAGGCGAAGTTCAGGCCCGACTCGTTGACGTCCGGCGGCAGCACGGTGATGCCCAGCTTGCGGCAATCGGCGAGGTACACCGCGGCCTTGTCCTTGTCGTCGCCCACCGATGTGAGCAGCCCCGCCATGTACTCCGCCGGGTAGTTGGCCTTCAGGTACGCCGTCCAATAGGACACCAGCCCGTAGCCTGCGGCGTGCGACTTGTTGAACGCGTAGTCGGCGAACGGCAGCACCGTGTTCCACAACGCCTTGATCGCACCGGCCGAGAACCCGTTGGCCTTCATGCCTTCCGAGAAGCCCTCGTACTCCTTGTCGAGCACCTCCCGCTTCTTCTTGCCCATGGCTTTTCGCAGAATGTCTGCTCGAGCGAGCGAGTAGCTGGCCACCTTCTGCGCGATGCGCATGATCTGCTCTTGGTAGACGATCAGGCCGTAGGTCTCGGCGAGGATCTCCCGCAGCGGTTCCTCGAGCTCGGGATGGATGGGCTTGATCGCCTGCCGGTTGTTCTTCCGGTCGGCGTAGTCGTTGTGGGCGTTCATGCCCATCGGGCCGGGTCGGTACAGCGCGATGACCGCGACGACGTCCCCGAATTCCGTGGGCTGCATGCGGCGCAGCAGGTCGCGCATCGGCCCGCCGTCCAGCTGGAACACACCCAGCGTGTCACCGCGGCCGAGCAGCGCGTACGTGGCAGGGTCGTCGAGCGGGAGCGACTCGAGGTCGAGCTCGATTCCCCTGTTGGCCTTGATGTTCTCGAGCGCGTCACCGATGATCGTCAGGTTGCGCAGGCCGAGGAAGTCCATCTTCAGCAGGCCGATGGCCTCGCATGACGGATAGTCCCAGCCGGTGATGATCGCACCGTCCTGCGGCCGCTTCCACAGCGGGATGGCCTCGGTCAGCGGCTCGCTGCTCATGATCACCGCGCAGGCGTGCACGCCCGCGTTGCGGATCAGGCCTTCCAGGCCGCGGGCGGTCTCGTAGATGGTGCGGACGTCGGGGTCGGTGTCGATGAGCCCGCGAACCTCGGCGGCCTCCTTGTACCGCTCGTGGTTCGGGTCCGTGATCCCGGACAGCGGAATGTCCTTGGCCATGATCGGAGGCGGCAGCGCCTTGGTGATCCGGTCGGCGATGGCGAAACCTGGCTGCCCGTAGTGGATGCGGGCCGAATCCTTCAGCGCTGCTTTGGTTTTGATGGTGCCGAAGGTGATGACCTGGGCGACTCGGTCGCTCCCCCACTTGTCGGCGGCGTAGCGCACCATCTCGCCGCGGCGGCGGTCGTCGAAGTCGATGTCGATGTCGGGCATCGACGCGCGCTCGGGATTCAGGAACCGCTCGAACAGCAGTCCGTGCTCGATCGGGTCGATGTCGGTGATGCGCAGCGCGTAGGCGACCAGCGATCCCGCGGCCGAGCCGCGGCCCGGCCCGACCCTGATGTCGACCGACCGGGCGTAGGTCACCAGGTCCGCCACGATCAGGAAGTAGGAGGGATATCCCTTGGCGCAGATGACGTCGATCTCATACGCCGCCCGTTCCACGTACGCGGAAGGGACCCCAGTTGGGAAGCGCCGCGCGAGTCCGGCATCCACCTCGTGCCGCAGCCACGAAGCCTGGTCATGTCCATCGGGCACCGGGAAAACCGGCATGCGGTCGCGCAGCTCCCACACATCGGAGTAGGACTGCACCCGTTCGGCGATGACCAGGGTCGCATCGCATGCGCCCGGGACGTCGTCGTCCCACGACGCGCGCATCTCCGCGGCGGACTTGAGGTAGTAGCCGTCGCCGTCGAACTTGAATCGGTTGGGGTCCGACAACGTCTTGCCGGTCTGTACGCACAGCAGCGCCTCGTGGTTGTGGGCGGCGTCGCGCGTGACGTAGTGGCAGTCGTTGGTGGCCAACGGCGGGATGTCGAGCTTGCGGCTGATCTCGAGCAGGCCGTCGCGAACCCGCCGCTCGATGTCGAGGCCGTGGTCCATCAGCTCGAGGAAATAGTTGTCGACACCGAAGATCTCGCGCCACTTGGCGGCCGATTCCAGCGCCTCGCGGTCGTGGCCGAGCCGCAGCCGCGTCTGCACCTCACCTGACGGACAGCCCGTGGTGGCGATGATGCCCGCAGCATGTTCGGCGATGAGGTCGGCGTCCATCCGCGACCACTTGCCGAGCTGCCCCTCGAACGAGGCCAGCGACGAGAGCTTGAACAGGTTGCGCAACCCCGTCGCGTTCTCGGCGACCATGGTCAAGTGGGTGTAGGACCCGCTGCCGGATACGTCGTCGGCCTTCTGGTTTGGATCCCCCCACAGAATGCGCCTTGTGTCGAAGCGGGAGGTGGGCGCGATGTATGCCTCCACACCGATGATCGGCTTGATGCCTGCCGCCGTCGCGCTGTTGTAGAACTCGCTGGCGCCGAACATGTTTCCGTGATCGGTCATTCCGATCGCAGGCATCTGCAACCGCTGCGCCTCGGCGAGCATCGGCGAGATCTTCGCGGCACCGTCCAGCATCGAATATTCGGTGTGGTTGTGGAGGTGCACGAAGGAGGAGTTCATAGGCCGCCCAGTCTAGGGTGGGCCACCGACACTTCCCGGCGTGTCGGGGCGCGTGTCTTTGTCGCGCCGGAAGACCCTTCTGAAGCCCGGCATCGGACCCAGTTCCCAGCCCAGTTGAGCGAGGACCCCGGCCGCGGTGAACGCGACGAGGACAGCGAACCAAAGGCCAACCATGGTGAGCACGGTATTACTGCTCGGCCCGGGAGGAATCGGGTGTTTCCCTCTAAAAAAGAAGTATTTCCCTCGCGAACATCAGGGCCGCTTCCACAAAGATCTGACCTGCAGGAACATGGTCACCCCGTCAGTCCCGACAGCTGGTTCAGGAGGGTGTCCTCGCGCTTTGCGTGCGCAATGCGGTCGGCGACAATCCAACACGCCTCCGCCACGAGGCAGTCGTAGATCTAGGTCATCGAACGCAAACGTCGCAAAAGGTACTCGACCACCCCGGGGTCGGCGGTCAGTTCGATCGCTCGGCGATAGGCCTCCGCGGCCTCCGTGACCCGCCCTGCCTCGGCCAGCAGATGCGCCCGCGTCGTCCAGGCCGGCTGAAATCGTTCGACGGCCGGGTCACCGATCGCGTCCAGCCCGCGAAGCCCCGCGTCGGGCCCGTCGACCTCGCCGTCGACGGCCGCCGAGGCCACGGCCGCCCCGAGCGACGGCGCGACCCGCAACAGGGCGCGGTGCAGCTTCCTGAGCGCGTTCGCGTCCACTTTGCCCTGTCTAGCCCTGGCGCAATGGGCCGACTGGATGGCCGCCTCGTATTGGAAGCGGCCGGGCCTGCGGTAGTCATGGGCGCGGCGCAGCAGCGCCTCACCGCGCGCTATCAGCACCTCATCCCAGAGCCTGGTGTCCTGCTGGTCGAGCGGGATGAAAGCGCCGTCGGCGGTGCGTCTCGCCGGCCTGCGCGCCTCCGACAGGCACACCAGCGCGGCCAGGCCGAGCACCTCGGGCTCGTCGGGCAGCAGCTCGGCAAGCACCAGCGCCAGGTGCAGCGCCTCGGCGGACAGCGATTCGATGGGCGCGCCATGCGGTGTGAGCTGCCAATCGATCGCATACGCACCGTAAACCGCCTCCAGTACCGCGGGCAGCCGCTCGGCAAGGTCGTCGCGTTCCGGCAGCACGAACGGGATGCCCGCGCCGCGGATGCGTTTCTTCGCCCGCACCAGCCGCTGCGCCATGGTCGCGGGTTCGACCGCAAAGGCGGTGGCGATCGCGGCGGCCTCGACGCCAAGCACCGACTGCAGCATCAGCGGTGTGCGGATGTTCGGCGCGATGGCGCGATGGGCGCAGACCAGCATCAGCTCGAGCCGCCGGTCGGGTATGCCGGGCCTTTTATCTTCCAAAGGTGTTGAAGCATAGTCGATTTCGTCCAGCGGATCAGTCATCCGGTAGCCGGATGACTTCCACACATCACGTAATCGGTTGCGCGCCACGGTGAGCAGCCAACCTTCGGGGTTGACGGGTATTCCGTCGTCGGGCCAGCGAGCCAACGCGCGTTCGAGTGCGTCGGCCAGCGCGTCCTCGGCGGCGGCGATGTCGCGTGTCGGCGCCGCGAGGACGGCGAGCAGCCGACCGTACAAGTCCCGGGTGAGCTGAGCCACCAGGGCCTGCACAGCGACACGGTCTTCGCGCAAGCGGCTCATCCACGCCTACGGGTTGTACCACCCACGGTCGGCGGCGTATGTCCGCGCCACCGGGCGGATTTCGATCCATCCCCAGCCGTTGGCGGGGTTGCGTTGCGCCCACTTCAGCGCCTCGTCGAGGTTGTCGACTTCGATGACGAAGATGCCGCCCAGCTTCTCCTTGGTGTCGGCGAAGGGGCCGTCCTGGATCTCGGGGGTGCCGGTGTGCGCGGTGACGGTGGTGGTGGCGACGACGGATTCGAGCACCTCGGTGTCGATCAGCACACCGGCGGCCGACAGGTCGTCGGCGTATTGCTGGAAGGCCGCAATGGCGGGCGCCATGTCCTCCTCGGTCAATCCGACGTCGGAGCCCTCCTGGTAGTGCATCAACAGGCAGTACCGCATGACTGGGTCCTTTCTGGAATCGATGGTGTCACCGGTATGACGATTCGAGGGCGCGCCGATCGACACGGGCGCGCCACAACGCGTCGGCACTGAACACCGCCAGCGCCACCCAGATCAGCCCGAAGCCCAGCCACCGTGCCGGCGGCATCGGCTCGTGTCCAACGACCACGCCCCAGGTCAGCTGCATCACCGGGGTCAGGTAGAAGAGCAGCCCCATCGTCACGAGCGGCAGCCGCTGCGCCGCCGCGGCGAACAACAGCAGCGGCAGTGCCGTGACGATGCCGGACAGGACCATCAGCGTGATGTGTGCCGGTCCGTGGTTGGTGAACGTCCCGCGCCCGCTGACCTGCAGCACCACGATGTAGGCCAAAGCAAACGGCGTAGCGATCGCAGCCTCAATCCCGACGCTGACCCGCGGATCGGTCGGCACCACCTTCTTGACCGCGCCGTACAGTCCGAACGACACCGCGAGCCCGAGTCCGATGATGGGTGGTGAGCCCACCTCCAAGGTCAGCACCACCACGGCGACCACCGCGATCGCCAGCGCCGCGAACTGCGCACGGTTGAGCCGCTCGCGGAATACGAGCAGCCCCAGCGCCACCGTCACCAGGGGGTTGATGAAGTAGCCGAGCGCGGCGTCCACCACGTGGCCGTTGTTCACCGCGTAGATGTAGATCACCCAGTTGACCGAGATGAGGGCGGACGCGAACGTCAGCAACAGCCAAGTGCGGCCGGTGATCGCGCGGATATCGCCGAGCCGGCGCACCGCGGCGACGACCCCGACCATCAGCACGAAGCACCACACGATCCGGTGCGCCAGGATTTCGAATGCGCTGGCGGGTTTCAGCAGCGGAAAAAACGCGGGAAACAGGCCCCACGATGCGTAGGCGCCAACGCCAAAGAGCAATCCGGACCGACGGCTGTCGCTCACAGTTCTCCCCCGCGAGCGGGTGGGGGTACCTCCCGCGTGCGGGGGAGTGCCCCCAGATTGCGCAACACGTCCAGTGCGTGCTGCAGGTCGGCCGGGTAGGGACTGGTGATCTCGATGCGCCTGCCGTCGGCGGGATGCGCGAACGCCAGCGACCGTGCGTGCAGCCATTGGCGCTCCAGGCCAAGCTTTTTCGCCAGGGTCGGGTCGGCGCCGTAGGTCAGGTCACCGGCGCATGGGTGGTGCAGCGCGGCGAAGTGAACCCGGATCTGATGGGTGCGACCGGTTTCCAGCTCGATGTCGAGCAGGCTGGCCGCCTGGTGCGCCTCCAGCGTGTCGTAGTGCGTGACGCTGTGGCGACCATGCTCGGTCACCGCGAACCTCCAGTCGTGCCCGCGGTGCCTGCCGATCGGCGCGTCGATGGTCCCGCTGGACGGATCGGGATGGCCCTGCACCAGTGCGTGATAACGCTTTTCGACCGTGCGCTGCTTGAACGCCCGCTTGAGCACGGTGTAGGCGCGTTCGGAGAGTGCCACCACCATGACGCCCGATGTGCCGACGTCGAGGCGGTGCACGATGCCTTGTCGCTCGTGGATCCCCGACGTGCTGATCCGGAAACCCGCGGCGGCAAGGCCACCAAGAACCGTCGGCCCGTGCCACCCGACGGTCGCGTGCGCGGCCACACCCGGTGGCTTGTCGACCGCGACGATGTCGTCGTCGGAGTACAGGATCGCCATGCCCTCGATCTCGACGGGCGTATTCTCCACCGGCGCAGGCGCTTCCGGCAGCCGCACCTCGAGCCACGCGCCTGCCGTCAACCGGTCCGACTTGCCCGCCCTGGCACCGTCCACCTCGACGCCGCCTTCCTCGGCGAGCGTTGCCGCGGCCGTCCGCGACAGCCCCAGCAGCCGCGCCAGCCCGGAGTCGACGCGCATTCCCGCCAGCCCCTCGGGGACCGGCATCGACCGGGTCGGCACTATGACCGGTCGGCCTGGCGGCCGACGGTGTCGAAGTCAAAGCCGAACAGCGACAAGGCAACCAGCAGGATCGCCCCGCCCACCACCGAAGGGTCGGCCACGTTGAACACCGGCCACCAGCCGATGGACAGGAAGTCCACGACATGCCCGCGCAGCGGGCCTGGTGAGCGGAAGAATCGGTCGACCAGGTTACCCATGGCGCCGCCGAGGATCATGCCGAGGCCGATGGCCCACCACGGCGAGACCAGCCGCCTGCCCATCCAGATGATGCCGATCACCACACCGGTGGCGATCAACGTGAGGACCCACGTGTAGCCGGTGGCCATCGAGAACGCGGCGCCGGAGTTGCGCACCAATGTCCAGGTGATGGTGTCGCCGACGATCGACACCGGCTGGCCGGGTATCAGCAGCCTCACCGCGAGAACCTTGGTGACGATGTCGAGAAACAGCACCACCGCCGCGACGGTGAGCAGCAGGCGCAGCCGGCGCTTCTGTGCGGGCTGCGGCGGCTCGCCGTCGGTCACGGGCTCGGCCGATCCCGGGGATTCATCAGTCACTCCCCCATCATCCCAAAGACTGGTTTTGGGATGATTCCCCCATGGGTCGCCTCGTCGTCGTCACCACCGGCGGCACCATCGCCACCAGCAGCGACGACGACGGAGTCAAAAGACCCACGCGCAGCGGCACCGACCTGACCGCCGGGCTCGACGTCGACGTCGTCGACCTGATGGCGATGGACAGCTCGCAGTTGACACCCGCGCACTGGGACCAGATCCGCGCGTCGGTGCTGTCGGCAGGCGACGCCGATGGCGTGGTCATCACCCATGGCACCGACACCATGGAGGAAACGGCGCTCTGGCTCGAGCTGACCTACGACGGCGCAATCCCCGTGGTGATCACCGGCGCGCTGCACAGTGCGGACGCACCCGACGCCGACGGGCCCGGGAATCTGCGCGACGCGCTGACGCTCGCTCGCAGCGCCAACGTCCGCGGCCTCGGCGTGCTGGTGACCCTCGCCGGCACGGTGTGGCAGCCGTTGGGCCTGCAGAAAGCCGCGACGGGTGACCTGCGCGGCTTCACGGGCGAGGTGCTCGGCACGCTCGCCGACGGGCGTTTCACCGCGGAGCGATCGAAGGTTCGGCCGTTTCTCGGCCGGCTATCGGCCGCAAATGCGCCTCGGGTCGACACCATCGCGGTGTACGCGGGCGCCGACGCGGTCGCGATGGACGCGTGTGTGGCGGCAGGCGCACGCGGCATGGTGCTGGAGGCGGTCGGTTCCGGTAACGCCGGTGCGGCGGTGATCGACGGGGTGCGGCGGCACTGCCGCGACGGCGTGGCGGTCGCGGTGTCGACGCGGGTGCCCGGCGGGAGGGTCAGCGCCGGCTACGGACCGGGCAGGGAGTTGGTGGACGCAGGCGCGGTGGTGGTCCCGCGGCTGCCTGCGCCGCAGGCCCGGGTGTTGTTGATGGCCGCCTTGGCGGCGGGCTCACCCGTCGAGGACGTCGTCGCCCGCTGGGGCTGAGCGGGCGGCCAGTTCGCTGATGTAATCGGGCCAGTCCAGGCTGTCGACGGGGTTGGCGCGGTCGATGCCAGGGGTGTCGTCGGGAAACGTGTGCACCGGCCCCGGCCCGGTGCTGCGGGTCTCGAACCGCACCGTCATCACGCCGTGGCCGGCGCCCTGGATCCAGCCGTGGCCGTATTCGGTGTGTACGACGTCGTCGCCGATACGCCAGGCGGGCGGGGTCGCCGCCAGATCGGTGACGGTCTGCGGAAGCTGCGTGTTGGATACTTCCTCGGCCACCAGCTCCAGATCCGGAAACAGCGACTCCTGGCGGATATCGGACAGGCCCGAAAAGCCAACGCCGACAAGGCGAATCGGGCCAATCTCGACAGGATCGAGCAGCAGCCGCCGGACCATGGCGATCAGGGTCGGAGCATCGGTCGTCGCGTACGGTAGGGTCGCCGAGCGGGTCAGGATGCTCATGTCGGACTTCTTCAGCTTCACCGTGACCGTGCGGGCGCCGCGGCCGTCCTTCTCCAGGCGCGCGTGGGCGTGCTCGCCGATCGGCCCCGCGGCTTCGCGCAGCTGGTCGAGGGTCGTCAGGTCTTCGGGGAAGGTGGACTCGGCGCTGATCTGCTTGGCGGGGGCGTTCTCCGCGACGGCCCGATCGTCGATGCCACGGGCCAGCCGCTGCAGCGACGGGCCCACCGTTGGCCCGAGGATGTTCGCGGCTTCGGCGTCGGACAGGGCAGCAAAAGCGCCGATGGATTCGATGCCGAGGCGGTGCAGCTTCTCCCCGGCCACCGGGCCGATGCCCCACAGCCGCCGCACCGGAAGGCCTTGCAGCAGCGCGCTTTCCTCGTCGCGGCGCACCACGCGGATGCCGTCGGGCTTCGCTAGGCCCGATGCGATCTTGGCGATTTGCTTGCCGGATCCGGCGCCGACGGAGGCGACGAGCCCGGTCTCCGCGCGGACCTTGGCCCGCAAGTCTTGGCAGAAGGCCTCGACGCGCTCGGCCGACGCCCCGGCGAGTTCGAGAGGTTCGCCGAAGGCTTCGTCGAACGAGAGTTGTTCGAGGACGGGCACGACGCTGCGGACGGTGTCGAGCACGCGGCGGCTGGCCACGCCGTAGACCACGCCGCGCGGCGGCAGCACCACGGCCGGGGCGCCGACCAGGCGGCGGGCCTGGTGCATGGGCATCGCCGACCGGGCGCCGTACACGCGGGCCTCGTAGCTGGCCCCGGCAACCACGCCGCGCCCGCCCAGCCCGCCGACCAGCACGGGCCGTCCGCGCAGGGTGGGCCGGGTCAGCTGCTCGACGGACGCGTAGAACGCGTCCATGTCCAAGTGCAGCACCCAGCGAGACTCCACAACCGCCGATGCTAGGGCGCTAGCCTCATGTCAGGCTTTCGCGATCGTCACCCGCACGCCGTCGCCGATCTCGGTGGCGTCGACCGGCTCGCCGAACTCGAAACTGGTGGCCAGGATCTCCCGGGCGATCAGGTCGCTGTGCGTCTGCGCCCACTGCGCCTTGTCCTCGGGCACCGCGATGGTCACCCGGATCCGGTCGGACACGTCGAGACCGGTGGACTTGCGCAGATCCTGCAGTTCACGGATGCGGTCCTTGGCCCAGCCCTCGGCCTCCAGTTCTTCTGTGACGCTGCCGTCGAGCACCACCAGCCCCGCGCCGTCGGGCAGCGCGGTGGTGTACTCGGGGTCCGCGGCCACCAGCCGCGAGCTGTACTCCTCGGGCTGCAGCACAGCCGGACCCGCGGTCAGCGTGCCGTCGGCGTTGACGACCGCGTCGCCGGCCTTGACCGCCTTGATCGCGGCCTGGACGTCCTTGCCCAACCGCGGGCCCGCGACGCGGGCGTTGACGGTCAGCTCGAAGCGGCCGTAGGTGTCGATGTCGTCGGTGAGCTCGACCTCCTTGACATTGAGCTCGTCGGCGATCAGATCCTTGAACGGCGCCAGGCGCTGCGGATTATCCACCGCCACAGTCAGTTTCGGTAGCGGCAGCCGCACCCGCAGCTTCTTCGCCTTGCGCAAGGATGAGGCAGCCGACGCGACTTCACGCACCAGGTCCATATCGGCCACCAGTTCTGCGTCCTTCGGCAGGTCGCCCGCGCTCGGCCAGTCGGTCAGATGCACCGAGCGCTGGCCGGTCACGCCACGCCAGATCACCTCTGTGATCAGCGGCAGCAGCGGCGCCGCCAGCCTGCCGGTCACCTCCAGCACCGTGTGCAGCGTGTCGATGGCGTCGGGGTCCTCCTCCCAGAACCTCTGACGCGACCGTCGCACATACCAGTTCGTCAGCGCCTCGGTGAACTGGCGCAGCTGATCACATGCGCCGTAGATGTCGCAGGCATCCAACGACTCGGTCAGGTCGTCGCGCAACGCGCCCAGCTTGGCCAGGATGTAGCGGTCGAGCACGTGCGAGGAATCGGTACGCCAGGTGCCCTTCTTGGGCGCGTACAACGCAAGGAACGTGTACGCGTTCCACAACGGCAACAGCACCTGCCGGACGCCTTCGCGGATGCCCTGCTCGTTGACGATGAGGTTGCCGCCCCGCAGGATCGGCGAGGCCATCAGGAACCACCGCATGGCGTCAGAGCCGTCGCGGTCGAACACCTCGGTCACGTCGGGATAGTTGCGCAGGGACTTGCTCATCTTCTGCCCGTCGTTGCCCAGCACAATGCCGTGCGCCACACACGTTTTGAAGGCGGGCCTGTCGAACAGCGCGGTAGCCAGAACGTGCAGCGTGTAGAACCAGCCGCGGGTCTGACCGATGTACTCGACGATGAAGTCACCCGGGAAATGCGTCTCGAACCACTCTTGGTTCTCGAACGGGTAGTGCACTTGCGCATACGGCATGGAACCCGAGTCGAACCACACGTCGAAGACGTCCTCGATACGCCGCATTGTCGACCTGCCCGTGGGGTCGTCGGGATTCGGCCGGGTCAGTTCGTCGATGTAGGGCCGGTGCAGGTCGTTCGGCCGCACGCCGAAGTCGCGTTCCAAGTCGTCGAGGCCGCCGTATACGTCGATCCGCGGATATGCCGGATCGTCGGACTTCCACACCGGAATCGGAGTGCCCCAGTAGCGATTTCGCGAGATCGACCAGTCCCGGGCACCCGAAAGCCACTTGCCGAACTGCCCGTCCTTGACGTGCTCGGGATACCAGGTGATGTCCTGGTTGAGTTCGACCATGCGGTCACGGAACTCGGCCACCTTGACGAACCACGACGACACGGCCCGGTAGATCAACGGGTTTCGGCACCGCCAGCAGTGCGGGTACGAGTGCTCGTAGGTCTCATGGCGCAGCAACACAGCGCCGTTGACGGCCGCCGAGCGGCCGTGGTTCTTCAGGTCGCGGATGATCTGCGGGTTGGCGTCGAACACATGCTGGCCTGCGTAGTCCGGGACGGTCTCGTCGAAGCGACCCTTGGCATCCACCGGCGTGACCGCGGAGATGCCCGCCGCCTGGGCGGTCGCCATGTCGTCCTCGCCGTAGGCCGGCGACATGTGAACGATGCCGGTGCCGTCCTCGGTGCTGACGAACTCGGCGGGCAACACCCGAAAAGAGTTCGGCGCGTCCATGAAATATGGGAACGGCGGCAGGTAGCGCGTCCCGAGCAGATCGCGGCCGGCGTACGTCGCCAGAATCCGGGGTTCTTCGCCGAGCTCGCGGGCGTAGGCCGACAGCCGCGCCTGCGCCAGCACGTAGCGCCTGTCGTCGGGCCCCTGAACCAGGACGTAGGTGACGTCGGGGTTGACCGCGACCGCCTGGTTCGAGGGCAGCGTCCACGGCGTGGTGGTCCAGACTAAGAGGAAGGCCCCCGCTAGTCCCTTGTCATCAGCCTCGCTCACCCGGAAGCCGACTGTGATGGCCGGATCCTGGCGACTCTGGTAGACGTCGTCGTCCATCCGCAGTTCGTGACTGGACAACGGTGTTTCGTCGTTCCAGCAATACGGCAGCACCCGATTGCCCTCGTAGGCAAGGCCTTTGTCCCACAACTGCTTGAACGCCCAGATCACCGACTCCATGAAGGTCGGATCGAGCGTCTGGTAATCGTTGTCGAAGTCGACCCAGCGCGCCTGGCGGGTGACGTACGCGCGCCATTCGTTGGTGTACTTCAGCACCGACGCCCGGCAGGCTTCATTGAACTTCTCGATGCCCATCTCTTCGATCTGCGCCTTGTCGGAGATGCCGAGCTGGCGCTGCACCTCGAGTTCGGCGGGCAGGCCGTGGGTGTCCCAGCCGAACCGGCGCTCCACCTTGTACCCGCGCATGGTGCGGTACCGCGGCACGATGTCCTTCACATAGCCGGTCAGCAGATGCCCGTAGTGCGGCAGGCCGTTGGCGAACGGCGGGCCGTCGTAGAACACGTATTCAGGTGCGCCGTCGCGACGCGCGATGCTGGCGCGGAACGTGTCGTCCTTCTGCCAGTAGTCGAGGACGTCGAGTTCGAGCTCCGGGAATTTCGGAGCTCCGGGTGCCGGCTTGGGATAGGCGGTCACTGTGGTGCGTTGTCTCCTGTGCCAAATATCAGGCACGGGGACGACGTCGCGCAGGTGCGCGAGCGCCGCGGTACCACCCCGTTTGCGCACAGTCGTGTGCGCCGCTCAACTGCGGGCGATGACGGGCCCACCCGTTCGGTTCTACTGGGCTGGATCAGCTGTTCTCCCGAAGGCTCCCCGGTGATGGCCGGATCGGTGCCGTTGAGAACGATTCTAGTGCCCGGTGTAAAGGCGTCCCGCTGGCGTCCCCCTACGACGACGTCACCGTTCGGCTTCCGTACGCCGGCGCAAGGAACTCGTCTTCACCGAGATCACCGCCACCGACTCCAACGGCATCGTGGTGGCCCACGCGGTGCAGACCTACCGGATCGCGTGATCCGGCGGCTCGCCGTCCGGTGGCCAGCTGGAGACACCCTCTTCCAACGGCACCTCGAGGCTGTGCAGGATTGAGGCGATCATCCGCCACGACCCGATCGCGGTGACCAACTCGACCAGCACGGCTGAATCGGCGCCGAGCCCCTGCTCGCACGCCGTCCACGTCTGCGCGCTCACCGCGCCGTCGCGCACGACTTCGTCGGTGGCCGCCAGCACCGCACGCTCCGCGGCACGGAATCCGTCATGGCTTGACCAGTCCCGCACTGCGAGCAGGTCGGCGGCCGGCACACCCAGCCCGCAGGCGACCCGCCAATGCTGCGTCCACTCGTAGTCGCACGCGGTCAGCCAGCCGATCCGCATGATCACCAACTCCCGCAGCCGCGGTGCGAGGCGGCCGTGCCAAAGCATCGTCGCGAGCAGGTCGTTTAGGGCGCGCGCAAGCGTCGGATGATTCAAAAGCACCTGAAAGATGGACAATTCGGCCATGTAGTCGGGTATTCCGGCCTCGTCGGCCGCCGCCTTGGCGTCCCCAAGCGGCAACCGCGGGACACGAGCTTCGGTCATGGCGCGCTCGCGGAGTCCGGCATAGCCGCACCCTAAACCGCGTAGCGTCGCACCATGAGCGATCACACGTACCGAATCATCGAGATCGTCGGCAGCTCGCCCGACAGCATCGACGCGGCGATCCGCAACGCCGTATCCAGGGCATCGGAGACGATGCGCGGCCTCGATTGGTTCGAGGTGCAGTCAGTCCGTGGACACCTTCAGGACGGAGCCATCGGGCATTTCCAGGTGACGCTGAAAGTGGGGTTCCGCCTGGAAGATGCCCGATGACTTCACACCGGAGCGACGGCGTCTGAGGTCATTTCGAAGAGCGCCAACGGGAACTGCTCCGTGAGCTCTTCCACCGTGTGGCGGTCGAACCGGGTCGTGTCGTACCACCAATCGACGTGCAGCAGTCCGTCGGTCCGATATACCCGCAGCTCGAGCGCATATCCCAGGCCGGGCGGCGTCTCGTACATCGGGATGGTTCCGTCGGGCAGCGTGCCGCTGTAGTTGAGGAAGATCTCCGACGGCAGGGAAGCGGCGCGCGCAGGCACCACACCGAGCATGCGGTGCACGTTGCCCAGCATTTCCGCCGCACTTGCTTGCTGCGCGGTCGCGCACAGCAGCGGAATGGCGTGCAGCAGCCAACGGGACTGACCGGTGACGTCGACCGCGACGACGCCGTCACCGATGGTCCGCGCGATCGTCCGCCCGAGGGCGGCAAGCAATATCTCGTCGGCCGCCAGCCCCAGCCATTCGGTTGCTCCGTCCACTTCCGCGGTCACCTCATCGGACGGGGGCGTGGACAGTTTGTCGAGGACGGGGGAGACCCCGTCGGCAATGTCATGGTCGACGACCCGCAACGTCTGCATGGCCAAGTTGTCTACCGAATACGTGAAGTCACTGGTCTGAACAGCTAAATGGGGAGCCACCATGCAGCTAACCGTACAACCCCCTTCCCAAGAATGGGAGACTCATCCCAAAACTGTGACGCCGGTGTCAAATAACCGCAATCAATCGATTTGCGAAGGGTGCTGCCCGAAGGCGGGAAATAGGGTTTATCGTGTACGGATGCCACGGACCGATGAGAACGGTAGACAGTTCAAGGCGTTACTCGACTACCTCCTCGACGGAGAGATCGACGCCAAGGACATCTACGATGCGCTGGGCATCTCGAGCAGTACCTATTACCGGCGCATCAAAGAGGACGACTATCCCAACGCCGAGGAGCTCCGGCGAGTCGCAGACCGGTTCGCTCTCAGCTATCCCGACTTGCAGATCAAGTTTGGCTTGATGAGTCGCCAAGAGGTGTGGAGCTACATCGAATCGGCCCCGTTCACGATGACGGCCGTGCAGGAAGCCGTGCACACGAAGCAGACGACCCGCCCGCCGAAGCTGTCCGAGTTGAAGCCGCGACCAGACGCTCCTCCTCTTTAACCCCGACAAGCCGTACAATTTGCTGACACGTTCAGTGCGAAGGTGACTCCCATGGCTCTGGCAACCCTCATAGCGATCACCCTCGGGTGTATCGCTTGGAGTTTGTGGATCCGGCGGGTCACGTGGTCGAGCCGGTGGGAGGTCGCCGCCACCCTGAACATCGCGTTGCAGGGCATTGCTGTGATGCTGATGTCCCCGTTTGCGTCAGAAACGCTCGGCCATTGGCTGCATGCCTTCACCGGCATGTGGAACCTCGAAGACTACATCGGCCACGACGCCTACATCGTCGCTGCCTCCGCGGTTGTCTACAACGCGGTGGGAAGGCTCCAGGACGACCATTCCATGCAGACGTCGTTCAAGCAGTACGTCGAGCGGCCCGCCACGCTGTGCATCCCGCTGCTGCTGGTCACATTCTCGGTGGGTAACGGTGCGGCGATCTATCGGCCCGACTTCTTTCAGGTGCCAACGGATTTCTGGCTGAGCACGTACTGGCTGCTGCTGTGCGGCATGCTGATATACCTGCTGGGCTACGGTGCGCGGGCCCTGCTGATCCTCCGGCGAGATCCGCGGTCGCGGAAAATCGCCAACATTTATCTAGTCGCATCGACGAGCGGCATCCTCGCCTGCGCCGTCCGGATCACCACCGCGTTCTTCCCGCCGTTCCAAACGGTCGAGGGCAGCACGCTGGTGTGGATCTTCGCCTGCGGGTGCGGCGCCGGATTCGCTCTTACGTCCGCGCAGTCCTGGCGCATCAAGACCAAGTGGTTCACCCGCGCCAGTTACTGACGCTGCGCCGCTGGTCAGCCTGCGGCGGGCCTCGGCACGTCGTACGGCGCACCGAACACAGGCATCGTCTCGTAACCCCGCTTGTGCGCCTGCACTGCGTCGCGGCGGATCAGGGCATGCAGTCCGGCGAAGGTCACCTGGTCGAGCACCATTCGGGTGAGCAACCGGTTGTGCACGAACGCGAACGACAGGCCGCTCACCGGATCGGCCCAGCCCACCGAGCCTGCCAGTCCCGCGTGACCGAAGCCGGGCATGAACCCCGGTGGGAACGGCACGGAGTGATAACCCAGGTGGAAGCTCAACGGCACGAAGATGTTTCGGTCCGGCCAGAGGCTCGGCCTGCCGGTCAATCCGGCCACCAGCTCCTGCGAGAGGAACTGTGTGCCGTCGATGCGGCCGCCGTTGGCGATAGCAGCGTACATCTTGGCCAGGCCTCGTGCCGTGGTCACCCCATTCGCGGCGGGAATCTCGGAGTCGAGGAACGGGATATCACCCTGCGCAACGGCTTTCATCCCAGGGAAGTACACCGACCCGAAAACACCGGAGTACTGCAGAGCGGCGACCCGTGGTGCGACGAAGTTGAACATCGGATTGGACAACTTGCCCTGCGGCGCGAGGATCTGCGCGGCACGCGTGGGCGAATCGGTCGGCGGACGGCCCAAGTGCAACCCGTCGGTGTTCAGCGGCTCGGCCAACTCCTCGCGGATTAGGCCGCGCATGGCCTTGCCCGTGATGGCGCGGGCAAGGCCCGACATCAACCAGCCGTAGGTCAGCGCGTGATACGCGGGCTTACCGTGCAACACGCGATTCACCGACGCCGCCGCCAGGCGCGACTCCATCGCCTGGTGATCCAGCAGTTCGGCCTTGCTCACCCCGTTGAGCTGAGACAACCCGGCGCGGTGCCGCATGACGTCGCGGACGGTGATGTCGGCCTTGCCATTGGCACCGAACTCCGGCCAGTACTCGGCGACCGGGGTGTCGTAGTCGATCAGGCCACGGTCGGCCAGGCGGTGGATGACCGTCGAGGCCAAGCCCTTGGTCGCAGACCACACCATCGCGCCGGTGTCGGGGGTCCAGTACTCGGTGCCGCGGCGGTCGGAGTATCCGGTCCAGATATCGACGACGGGTTCGCCATGCAGGTACACAGCAAGCGCGCCGCCGCCGTACCGACGGCCGGGGAATAGTTTGTCGAACGCCCGCACGGTGCAGGCAAAGTTCGAGTCCGCTGCCCCCTGGACACCGTGCGGGAGCGCCGCGCTGCGCTCCCGGATATTCACACCCGTCACAATGTATTTAATTTACCTGCAACCCCGGCAAATAAACCAGGTGTTACCCATTCGTTAGATGACCCGTCAGCCGGCCAGCGACCAGCCTCCACCCGAAGTCAGGTAGTTGACTACTCGTGCCATCGCGACTGCGCCAAGGGGCCGACTGCCTCGAGCAGCCGGCGCGAAAGGTCCGCCATCACGATCGTTCGGCGGCGTCAAGGAGCTGCTGCGCAGCAAGTGCGGGGGTGAGCTCGCCGTCCCGCACCCTGCGTTCCACCTCGGCACGGATCTTGCGCACGGTGGGATGCGACAACACCCGGTCCAGCACGGTGTCGCGGACCATCGACCACGTCCAGTCCACCTGCTGCGCGCGCCTGCGGGCTTCGAACTCCCCCGCGTCGGTGAGCACTTGGCGGTGTTTGAGCACCGTGCCCCACAGCTCGGCGAGGCCGGTGCCGTGCAGCGCACTCATCGTGAGAACCGGTGGCCGCCAAAGTGTTTCACGCGGATAGATCAAGCGGATCGCGCCGGCAAGTTCGCGGGCCGCGGACTTGGCCTCGACTGCGTGCTCCCCGTCGGCCTTGTTCACCACGACGATGTCGGCCAGTTCGAGCACACCCTTCTTGATGCCCTGCAGCTGATCGCCTGTGCGCGCCAAGGTCAGGAACACGAACGTGTCCACCATGTTCGCAACGGCCACTTCGGACTGCCCAACGCCGACTGTCTCGACCAGGACCACGTCGAACCCGGCCGCTTCCAGCAACACGATGGTCTCGCGGGTTGCCTTGGCGACGCCGCCGAGGGTGCCCGACGTCGGCGACGGCCGGATGTAGGCGTCGGGGTGCACCGCGAGCCGGGCCATCCGGGTCTTGTCACCCAGGATCGACCCGCCGGTGCGGGTGGACGACGGGTCGACGGCCAGCACGGCGACCCGATGCCCCTGATCGATCAGGTACATGCCGAGCGCCTCGATGGTGGTCGACTTGCCGACGCCCGGCACTCCGGTGATGCCGACGTGCATGGCGCTGCCCGGCTTCCGGCATCAGCTCCAGCAGCAGCTGCTGCGCCTGCTCACGGTGATCGGGGCGGGTCGACTCGACCAGCGTGATGGCCCTTGGCAGCGCCGCACGGTCGCCGCTGCGGACCGCCGCCGCGAGTTCTTCGACCGGGGTGGCCACTTAGTTCAATTCGTAGCCCAGCCGCTTGGCCAGCTTGTGCAGCAGGCCGATCGCGGCGTCGGCGATCACGGTGCCGGGCGGGAAGATGGCCGTGGCGCCTGCGGCGTACAGCTCGTCGAAGTCGCCGGGCGGGATGACGCCACCGACGACGATCATGATGTCCGGCCGGCCCACCTCGGCGAGCGCGTCGCGCAGCGCCGGCACCAGGGTCAGGTGCCCGGCCGCCAGCGACGACACCCCGACCACGTGCACGTCGTTGTCGGCGGCCTGGCGCGCCACCTCGTCCGGTGTGGAGAACAGCGAGCCGACGTCGACGTCAAAACCGATGTCGGCGAACGCCGTTGCGATCACCTTCTGCCCGCGGTCGTGGCCGTCCTGGCCCATCTTGGCGACCAGGATGCGCGGCCGGCGACCGTCGGCCTCGGCGAACTTCTCGACCAATTCGATGGCGGACGAAATATTGGTCACCTTTCCGACTTCGTCGCGGTAGACCCCGGCGATGGTACGGATCTCGGCCTGATGCCGTCCCCAAACCTTCTCCAGCGCGTCGGAGATCTCACCGACGGTGGCCTTGGCCCGCGCGGCGTCGATGGCCAGCGCGAGCAGGTTGCCCTGGCCGTCGGCGGCCCGGGTCAGCTCGGCCAGCGCGGCGTCGACGGCGGCCTGGTCCCGGTCGGCGCGCAGCTGCTGCAGCTTGGCGATCTGCTCGGCGCGCACCCGGCTGTTCTCGACCTTGAGCACCTCGATCTCGTGGTCGTCGTCGACCTGGTACTTGTTGATGCCGATCACGGGCTGTTGCCCGGAGTCGATGCGGGCCTGGGTACGGGCCGCGGCCTCCTCGATGCGCAGCTTCGGGATGCCGTCGCTGATCGCCTGCGCCATGCCGCCGTGCTCATTCACCTCACGAATGTGTGCGCGGACCTTCTCGGCGAGCTGATGGGTCAGCCACTCCACGTAGTACGAGCCGCCCCACGGGTCGATCGGACGCGTGGTGCCGGACTCCTGCTGCAGCAGCAGCTGGGTGTTGCGCGCGATGCGGGCGGAGAAGTCGGTCGGCAGGGCCAGCGCCTCGTCCAGGGCGTTGGTGTGCAACGACTGCGTGTGCCCCTGCGTGGCGGCCATCGCCTCGATGCAGGTGCGCGCGACGTTGTTGAACGGGTCCTGCGCGGTCAGCGACCAACCGGAGGTCTGCGAATGCGTGCGCAGCGACTGCGATTTCGGGTCCTTGGGGTCGAACTGGCCGACGAGTTCGCTCCACAGCAGCCGGCCGGCGCGCAGCTTGGCCACCTCCATGAAGAAGTTCATCCCGATGCCCCAGAAGAACGACAGCCGAGGCGCGAATTTGTCGATGTCCAGGCCGGCGTCCAGGCCCGCCTTGATGTAGTCGACACCGTCGGCCAGCGTGTAGGCCAGCTCCAGATCCGCGGTGGCACCGGCCTCCTGGATGTGATAGCCGGAGATCGAGATCGAGTTGAATTTCGGCATCTTGGCGCTGGTGTAGCCGAAGATGTCGGAGATGATCCGCATCGACGGCTTGGGCGGATAGATGTAGGTGTTGCGGACCATGAACTCCTTGAGGATGTCGTTCTGGATGGTCCCGGCCAGCTTCTCCGGCGGCACGCCCTGCTCCTCGGCGGCCACCACGTACAGCGCGAGGACCGGTAGCACCGCACCGTTCATCGTCATCGACACCGACACGGTCGACAGGTCGATGCCGTCGAACAGCTGGCGCATGTCGAGGATGGAATCGATCGCCACGCCCGGCCATCCCGACGTCACCCTGCACCCGCGGGTGGTCGGAGTCGTAGCCGCGGTGGGTGGCCAGGTCGAACGCGACCGACAGCCCCTTCTGGCCCGCCGCGAGGTTGCGGCGGTAGAAGGCATTCGAGTCGGCCGCGGTGGAGAACCCGGCGTACTGGCGGATGGTCCACGGCTGGTTGACGTACATGGTCGGATAGGGACCGCGGATGTACGGCACGGTCGCCGGGGAAACTGTCCAGCGGATAGCCCGCGGCGACGGCGGCATCGCGGTCGGCGGCGATGTAGACGGGCTTGACGTCGATGCCCTCGGGAGTGACCCAGTCCAGCTGATCCGGGGTATAGCCGTGCGCGGCGGCGCCGCGTTCGAACGTGCCGGCGACGGCGGCTTCCGTGGCCGGCTCTCCGTCGCGCTCGCCGTGCAGAGGGACGTCGGCGAAGCTGCCGACGCCGGTCGTGGCCGGAGCGCGGCGCCGACATCATTTACGGTCACGTCAGGCCCCCAATCGGGTAAGCAGGTCCGACAACGCTCTCACCGCATCGATCTTGGCGGTCAGGTAGCCGTCCGGCTTCGAATCCGCCTCGGCCACGGCCTTTTCGGGGCCGGCCAGAAGGACATGCGATACTCCCGCCTTCCGCGCCGCATCGACGGCGGGTGCGGCCTCGGTTGCGTAGCGGGCGTCGGTGCCGCAGATCACCGCAACCTTGGCATCCGCGTCCTGGAAGACGGCCTCGATACCGCCGGACGCGAGCAGGTTGGTCGCGAACGTGGTGCGGATGTTGTGCTCCGCCAGCGGGCCGAGCGGCAGCAGCAACACCTTCGGCCGCGATCCCGTCTCCTCCAGGAACGCGTCCGACCGGCTCCGCAGGGCCTCGAACCCTGCGGCGTACCTTACCACCGTTTCGAGGGAATCACCTTGTGGCAGTGGAGGTTCCGTGAGGTTCGGGTACTCGTTAACACCGGTGAGTGCTTTGCGCCGGTGCGCGATGTCGTCGGTGCGGCGGTCGGCCACCTCCGCGATCTGGCCGGCGATGTCGTCGCGGGCGGCCTGGAAGCCGCCGCGGGATTCGATGTCCTGGAAATGCTCCCACGCCTGCTCGGCCAACGCCTTTGTGAGGTCCTCGACGAACCACGAGCCGCCCGCGGGGTCGAGCACCCGTCCGATGTGCGACTCCTCCAACAGCAGCAGTTGGGTGTTGCGGGCGATGCGCCGCGCGAAACTCGAAGCGGTACCGGGGAAGCCGCCGGGAATGGCCACATCGAACGGGTGAACCAGCACGGTGTCCGCGCCTCCAACGCCTGCGGAGAATGCCGCCAGCGTGGTGCGCAACATGTTCACCCACGGATCGCGCTGTGCCATCATCGGCAGCGACGTGACCGCATGCACCCTGGCCGCACCGGCGTTCGGCTGCCCGACCACCTCGGCGACCCGGCCCCACAGCCGGCGCGCCGCACGCAGTTTCGCGATCGTCATGAACTGGTCGTCGTCTGCCGCGAAGCGGAAACTGATCTGTCGCAACGCATCCTCCAGCGTGATGCCGCCGTCCCCGAGCACCCGCAGATAGCCGACCGCCGCGGCGATGCTGCCCGCCAATTCCCACGATGCGCTGGCGCCCAGATTGTGGAAAGCGGGACCGTCGACGGTGATCGCTCGCACGCCACCGTCGTATCCGGTCACCTTGGCGACCACCGTGACGACGTCAGCCATGCTCGGCGCCGGTCGCTCGCTCAGCGGCGCGGTCAACGGGTCGGCGCCCAGATCCACCGAGAGCCGCGAACGCTGGTCGTCGTCGAGGCCGGTCAACTGGGCCAGCACCGCATCCGCGGCGGCGACGTAGTCGGCACCCGCGTCGAGCATGACGGGGACGAGGTCGAGGAAGACGCCTTCGAGCAGGCGGTCCAGCTCGGCCGCCGCGCCGCCGACGCGCAGCACCAGTGCGCTGACGCCTTCGGTCAAAGCGACGAGTACCGCGCCGTTGGCGTCTGCCGCCGCGGATCCGTTGGCGGGAAAGGCCTCGGCGACCCGCCATCCGGACTTGACGTCGCGCAGCGCGTCGCCGCCCCGCACGTAGGGCCACTGCCCGGGCAGCGCCGGTTCGGGCAGCGCGTCCGACGATGTGTACAGCGGGCGGATTGGGAAACCTTCGTAGGTGGGTGAATCGAGCAGCCGCTCCGGCTCGGCGGGCAAATCCGCAGGGTCACGCCGGCCGCTCTTGACCAAGACGCCGGCTACCGCCGAGCGCCACCTCGCGATATCGGAATCCTCAGCACCGGATTTCTGCACGTCCATCAGGCTAAATGATCGCCATCACAGCAGCGCCCGCAGGGCGGTCGACTCACATGGCGCTCACGGGTGGTGTCGCGCCACGGCCCGTAGGCTTAGTAGGCGTGAAAGCCGTCGTCAGCACCCTGCGCGCACTGCGTGCTGCGGTGAGTGCGACGGCGTCGACGGTCCCGCCGCGCCGCTTCATCGCCATCCTGGCAGCAATTGTGATCCTCGTCGCAGTTGCGGTGCTGATTCCGTTGCCCACCGCGGTCCAGATACGCGAGTGGGCAACCTCGGACGGGCCGTGGTTCCCGCTGGCGTTCTTGGCGGCCCACATCGTGGTGACCGTCTTTCCGTTCCCGCGCACCGCGTTCACGCTGGCCGCGGGCCTGTTGTTCGGCCCCTACCTCGGTGTCCCGCTGGCCGTGCTGGCCAGCACGGTGAGCGCCGTCATCGCGCTGCTGCTGGTGCGCGCCGCGGGTTGGCAACTGAGCCGGCTGGTCCGGCACTCTCGGGTGGATTCGCTCGACGCGCGTCTGCGTGAGCGCGGCTGGCTTGCGGTGATTTCGATGCGGATGATTCCCGCGGTGCCGTTCTCGGTGGTCAACTACGCCGCCGGGGCGTCGGCGGTGCGGGTGCTGCCCTACACGCTGGCCACCCTGGTGGGTCTGCTGCCCGGGACGGCCGCCGTGGTCATCCTCGGCGACGCGCTCACCGGCAACGCCAGCCCGCTGCTGTTCGTGGTCTCGTTGTGCACTGCGAGCCTCGGCATCGCGGGCTTGGTCTACGAGATCCGCATCCACCGGCGCCATCACCGTGCCGCGGACAGTGAACCGGAGCCTTCTGTCCTCCGTTGACAGGGCAGCTTCCCGTTCCCGTCGAAACCAGACCGGCTCCGGTCACAGCGTTAGCCCCACGTGGCCCCAGTTGGTCATTGCACTAGGAGCGCGTCACGACCCAAGTTCCACCGCCCGGCACGTACCCCCCGCCCAGTGCCTACCCACCGCCTGGGTACCCAGCACTTGGCCGGCAGCCGTACCGCGTCGGCGCCGCCTTCTCATGGGCGTGGGAAAGGTTCACCAAGAACGCCGCCACCATGATCGTCTCGACGTTGATTTACGTCGTCGTCCTGGTCGGTGTAGGTGTGCTCAACCGATTCGCGTATGAGGCTGTCACTTCCGCCACCGTCACCGCCCGTTCGCCCGGTCAAATCGATGATTTCGCCGCACGTTTCGCGTCTTACATCACCTCCGCCGGCGGAGTCGTCACCGTCCTCGGATGGATCGTGATAACCGTCGTCGTCGCCGTGTTTCAATGCGGGTACTTCGCCGGGGTGCTGGACATAGCCAATGGGCGCTGCGTAACGATCGGGTCATTCTTCAAGCCACGCAACGTCGGCAGCGTCATCCTCGGGGGCTTGATCGTCGAAGTCGTGACCTGGATTGGCTTTGGCCTCCGTGTCATCGGGGGCATCATCGCGCGCACCCTGTTGTTGTTCACGATCGTCGTCCTGCTCGACCGCAACCTCGCGGCCCGCGATGCAATCGGCGCGAGCTACCGGATCGCAAAAGCAAACTTCTGGATGTCGCTAGTCGCGCTGTTGGTCGCATACCTCACCCTTGCGGTCGGCGTCCTGGCATGCGGAGTTGGAATCCTTGTCGCCATCCCGGTGACAGCCCTGCTCGTTGTGTACACCTACCGAAGTCTCACCGGCGGCCCGATAGCGATCGGGGCTGACGTCGACTAACCGTTGAGGCGACCCGGCGGC
This sequence comes from uncultured Actinomycetota bacterium, assembly GCA_963770125.1. Classification (GTDB taxonomy): domain Bacteria; phylum Actinomycetota; class Actinomycetes; order Mycobacteriales; family Mycobacteriaceae; genus Mycobacterium. The sequence continues at coordinate 126,684 of CAVYPI010000088.1, forward strand.
GGACCGTCCTGCGACTGCTGCGACAGCGGCGGATACTGCATCGGCGGCAGCGGGTCCTCCGGCGGGGCCGGGAGGGCGCTGATGCCCGATGACGAACGCGCGTCGGCCTCAGCCTTTGCGACGGCCTGGGCGATCGCGGGATCGGTCTGCGTGGTGAACCAATCGGCGACCTCGTCGGAATCGTCCTCGGGCTTGGGCAGGTTCTCCTCGACCGGCGACGGTGTGTACCGGAAGACTCCGTCATCGCCCGGTGCGCCCAGCATCTTGGTGAAGCCCTGCAGCGCCGCCCCGAAATCGCTTGGCACCAGCCAGACCTTGTTCGCCTCGCCCTTGGCCATCTGTGGCAACGTCTGCAGGTACTGGTAGGCCAGCATCTCCGGGGTCGGCCGCCCGGCCTTGATCGCGGCGAAGGTCTTCTCGATCGCCTTAGCCTGACCCTGGGCCTGGAGATAGGACGCCGCGCGCTCGCCCTGGGCCCGCAGCATCCGCGATTGCCTGTCCGCCTCGGCGGCAAGGATCGCGGCCTGCTTAGCGCCCTCGGCCGACAGGATTTGCGCCTGCTTCTGGCCCTCGGCCTGCTTGATCGCCGCCTCCCGGCTGCCCTCGGCGGTCAGGATCATCGCGCGCTTCTCGCGATCGGCCCTCATCTGCTTCTCCATCGAATCCTGGATCGACGGCGGCGGGTCGATGCTGCGCAACTCGACGCGGGCGACCCGGAGCCCCCATCGCCCAGTGGCTTCGTCGAGCACCCCGCGCAGCTGGCCGTTGATCTGGTCGCGAGAGGTCAGCGTCTGCTCCAGCGTCATGCCGCCGACCACGTTGCGCAGCGTGGTGGTGGTCAGCTGCTCGACGCCGACGATGTAGTTGCTGATCTGGTACACCGCGGCCTGCGGGTTGGTGACCTGGAAGTAGACGACGGTGTCGATGTTGACCGTAAGGTTGTCCTCGGTGATCACCGGTTGCGGCGGGAACGACACCACGCGCTCGCGCAGGTCCACCCGCGCCCGGATCCTGTCGACGAAGGGCAGCAGCAAGGTCAGCTGACCAGACACCGTCTTGCTGTAGCGGCCCAGCCGTTCGATCACCGCCGCCTCGGCCTGCGGGATCAGCGCGATCGACTTGGCCACGATGATGGCGGCGAAGATTACCAACACCCCAACCAGGACCAGGCCGGCGACGGCACCTTCCATGACGGGTTCCTTCCCTAGTTCGCCCAGGCTGTCCTAGACGACTTTTTGGACGACAGCGGTGGCGCCGTCAATGTGCACGACGGTGACGTGGTCGCCCGGTTCGTAGACATCGTTGTCGTTGAACGGGCGCGCCGTCCAGATTTCGCCGTCGAGTTTCACCTGGCCTTCATGGCGCGCCACCCGGTCGAGCACCAGCGCGCTCTTGCCCTCGAGTGCTTTCACGGGTTCGGGCAGACCCTTGCCCGACATGAAATGCCGCCGCAGCGCCGGGCGCACCAGCACCAGCAATAGGACCGAAACCACAAGGAACACCGCGCCGTGTATCCACAGGTCGTCGAACAGCAGACTCGAGCCGGCCGCGGCCAGTGCTCCGCCGCCCAGCATGAGGAGGAACAGGTCGCCCGTGAGCGCCTCAGCCCCGGCGAGGGCCAGCGCGGCGATTAGCCAGATCAGCGGGACGGCCATGCCGCCAGCCTAACGCGTAGCCGACCCAACCAGCGGCTAACAACTACACTGCGAGCATCATGTGGTGCCCCAGTGTCTCCCTGTCGGTTTGGTCCAACGCGTGGCTCGCTGGCGCCGCCGCGCCGGATGATGTCCTCGATGCGTTATCACACTGGGCGCCAAGGCATTCCGTAACTGCGTATGACTCGGTAGCGGCCGGCCGCACCGGGTTGCCGTGGCCTGATCTGAACGATGCCGGCGCGGTGTCGCTGCTGCAGACGGTGCGGACGGCGGCCGGCTCGGGGCTCTCGGCGCCCGCCATCGGCGTGACGCTGCCGGTGCCCGGCGACGTGCGCGGGCTCCCAGCCGGTACCCAGTTCCAGCGCGACGCGGTGACCGCAGGCGAGGCCGTCATCGTCGGGCGCGATGCGTCGACCGCGGTGGGGTTGGTACCGGACTTCGAGTACGACGAATTAGAAGACGAGTCGGAGTTCGAACCGGAGCCGACCGCGCTGTCGTGGACGGTGTACTCGGTGCCGACGGAAGCGCCGACCGACTACCTGGACCTCGGCGAGGCGGAATACGCATTGCGCGCCGCGGTCCGTTCGGCCGCCGACGCGCTCGGCGCCATCCGCGCGGCCGGCGCGGACGTCGCCGATCCCCGCGGACTCGTCGAGCAGGTGCTCGAAAGCGCCAAGGGGCACAGGGTGCCCGACCACGCACCGTCGCGGGCGGTGCGCGTGCTCGAGAACGCCGCCCACATCGACGCGATCATCACCGTCAGCTCGGGGCTGATCCCGATCGGGTTGCAGACGTCATCCGAGGTGCAGATCGCCAGCGACGCGCTGCGCCCGCTTTCCGGGGTTGTGCGTTCGGCGCGGATGGCCGCGGTCAGCGCGATCCTGTACTCGGCGTGGCAGGCCTAGCGACACTCAGGCGTACACAACACGCCGTTGACCGAAAAGCCCTGCAGCGGTGGGGCATCCGGGCCGGGTAACCTCGCCGGCTCGCGGCCGTGGCGCAGCTCGTCGATCAGGTCGGCGGCCAGCCGCGCGAACCGCGGATCGGCGTTCGGCGTCGCCGCCCGTGCGAATGCGATGCCAAGGTCCTGCGCCCGCCGCTGTAGCTCGTGGTCCAGATCCCACACAACCTCGATGTGATCGGCGACGAAACCGATCGGGCAGACGATCACCGCCTTGGTGCCGCCTTCTGCCAGCGTCGTCAGGTGGTCGCCGATATCGGGCTCCAGCCACGGCACCTGTGGCGGACCCGAGCGTGACTGCCACACCTGGTCGTAATCGTCGTAGCCGGCCGCCGTGGCGACCAGGCGGGACGCGTAGGCCACCTGGCGGCTGTATAAATCCGGGCCGCAACGGGATCGGGCCGCGACGGGAATGGAATGCGCGGTGAACACCAGACGTGCGTCGTCGGGCACCGTCTGCGCGGCCACCCCGATGGCTTCGGTGAACATCTCCACGAACAGCGGATGGTCGAAATACTGCCGCAGTTTCACCAGTTCCGGTGCGCCGTCGCCGGCAGCTGTCCGGGCCCTTGCGATGTCCTCGACATATTGGGTGCAGCTTGAGTAACCACCCCATGCCGACGTGGTGAACACGGCCGCGCGGCGAATCCCGTTGTCGCGCATGGTCGCGACGGCGTCCTCGACGTACGGCTCCCAGTTGCGGTTGCCGAAGTACACCGGCAGATCGATCTCGCGGTGCAGCTCTGCGATCAACTCGCGGTTGATGCCGTTGATCGGCGAGACGCCGCCGAAGTGCAGGTAGTGCTCCGCAACCGACGCCAGCCGCTCGCGCGGGATGCCGCGACCGCGAGTGACGTTCTCCAGGAACGGCATTACCTGCTCGGGACCCTCCGGACCGCCGAAGGACAGCACCAGGACCGCGTCAAAGCTCATCTAGAGCAACTGCGTGCTCGCGCCGCCGTCGGCGTAGATGATCGTTCCTGTGGTGGCGGGCAGCCACTCGGAGAGCAAGGCACACACCGTCTTTGCAACCGGGGTCGGGTCTTTCATGTTCCAGCCGATCGGTGCACGCTGGTCCCAGCCCTCCTCGAGCAGCTGCATCTGACCACTCGCCTCGTCGCCGAGCGCACCGCCGACGATCGCGCTCATCGCCAGGGTCCGGACCGGGCCTGCCGCAACGAGATTCGACCGCACGCCGTACTGACCGGCCTCGCGCGCGACGAAACGGTTGACGGACTCCAGCGCGCTCTTGGCCACCGTCATCCAGTTGTAGGCAGGCATCGCGCGGGTTGGGTCGAAATCCATGCCGACGATGCCGCCGCCGGGATTCATGATCGGCAGCAGCGCCTTTGCCAGAGACGCATAAGAGTACGCCGAGATGTGGATGCCCTTGGCGACATCCTCGTACGGCGCGTCGAAGAATGGGTTGATGCCCATCCCGGACTGCGGCATGTAGCCGATCGAGTGCACGACGCCGTCGAGCTTGTTGCCCTCCCCGATCACCTCGGTCACACGATCGGCCAGGGTGCTCAGGTGGTCCTCGTTCTGCACGTCGAGTTCGAGCAGCGGTGCCGCCTTCGGCAACCGGTCGACGATGCGCCGGATCAGCCGCAGCCGGTCGAAACCGGTCAGCACCAACTCGGCACCGGCCTCCTGCGCGACCTTGGCGATGTGGAACGCGATCGACGAGTCAGTGATGATCCCCGTGACGAGGATTCGCTTGCCTTCGAGCAGACCTGCCATGTGAAAAGTCCTTACCTCTCTTAGTGGCCCATGCCGAGGCCGCCGTCGACCGGGATCACCGCTCCGGAGATGTAGCCTGCGTCCTCGGACGCCAGGAAGCTGATCACCCCGGCGACCTCCTCTACATAGCCGATGCGCTGCAGCGGAATCGCGGTCAGCGCGGTCTCCTGCTGCTTCTCATCGAGCGCGCGCGTCATGTCGGTGTCGATGAACCCGGGTGCGACGACGTTGGCCGTGATCGACCGCGAACCCAGTTCGCGGGTCAGCGAGCGGGCCATGCCCACCAGACCGGCCTTGGACGCCGAGTAGTTCGCCTGCCCTGGCAGACCGGTCAGCCCGGCCACCGAGCCCATGAAGATCATCCGGCCGAAGCGCTTCTTGATCATGTTGCGCGACGCGCGCTTGGCCACCCGGAACACACCGGTGAGGTTGGCGTCGATGACCTTGGTGAAGTTCTCCTCGCTCATCCGCATGATGAGCATGTCGGCGTTCACACCGGCGTTGGCCACCAACACCTCGACCGGGCCCTGGTGTTCCTCGACCGCAGTGAACGCGGCGTCGACGGCCGCGCTGTCGGTGACGTCACAGTGCACGGCGAACAGATCCTCGTCGTCGGGGGCCCCGGAGCCGCGGTGCGTCACGGCGACCTTGTGCCCGTCCGCGGCCAACCGGCGCGCGACGGCCAGGCCGATGCCTCGGTTTCCGCCGGTAACCAGCACCGAACGGGAGACGAAGGGTGGACGTCCACCGGCGGTTTGACCGGCGGTATCGGCTGGATTGTCGGTCACCGGTGTCTCTCTGCTCCTCACGTGCGCAGTTCGCTCTCTGCTCCTCGCGTCCGCAGTCATGACCGCCAACTTAACGTGTGACCTGCGCTCTCCTGAAATCGCGCTCGCTCACGACCACAGACGTTCCGCCCAGATGTTGCTGGGTCGACTCGGCAGCCTGCGGTTGATCAGCAGTCCGCGAGTGTCGCCACGACCAGCTCCATCGCGCCGAGGCGGAACGCCCTGATCCTTGGCGCTGCGGGCCGCGGTGAACGCGCCCTTCGGGGCATCGGGGTTGGCCGGGAGATTCTCCTTGCCGTCGGAGAGCAGCACGATCCGGGCCGGCGGTGGGCTGTGTCCCCCACCGATCACCGCACCTGCGGTTGAAATAGCCTGCAGCGCAGTGAAAATGCTCTCACCGATGGCGGCGCGCTCAATGACCTCCAGCTTGTCGATGGCGGCCTTGGTGGCCGCGGCAGTTCGTTGTGGGAGAAACCAATAGGAGCACGGCGGACATTCGTAGAGTCGGATCACCCCGAGCCGACGATGAGCAGGCAGTAGCGAAGCACACTAGTTCGAATCCGGCAGATGACGCCATCGACCCAGCGATGGCGCAACTCATTCCGCAGTCTGGTGGTTGTGAGCTCACGCATGGCGGGCGCGCCTGCCTGGTTGAGACTGCTCGAGTCTCCATTCGATCGCGAGACGGACGACCTGCACGACGTGCGAGTCTGCGACGACGTAGATCTGCCGCTTGCCCGCGCGTCGCGAGTCGACCAGCCCAGCCAGCTTGAGCTTGCCCAAGTGGTGGCTGACCGTCGCGATACTTTGCCCAGTCTCATCGGCGAGGGTGCCGACGTCGCGGTCACCTTCAGTAAGCAACCAAAGGATGTGCAAGCGCACCGTGGCCGACAGGAGAGCAAACATCGAGGCGGCGTCCTGCAGCAGTCGAGCCGGCAAGGGTTCGGCGGTACCTTCGGTGTCGGACATCAATCCCCTTCTCTCGGTGGCCCCGTCCAGGCTGACTTAGATCTGACATTTGCGCAAGCGTTTGACTGTCCTAGGTGTTTCGGGTGTACTGGTGGCGGCGCTCTCTGCCGGAGGCGACGTAACGTTTCAGTTGGAGGTGGACAGCATGATCGAGCGAAGTAGTAGCTGCCTCCGCGCGCGCTCGGCGCCGCCGGCCATCTGAGGTGCCGGCCTAGTCACAACGGTCCGCGTGGAGTTCGTCGCATTCCTTCAATACGGCTGATGCCCTCCACCCGGATAAGGACCGAGCATGACTCGAAGCGCCGCCGACCTGAACTTCCCCGAACAGGAGTTCACTGCCGGTCACACCCGACTACGAGAGCTCGCCGGCGAGTCGGTCTTCACCGTTTTTCAGCGGCTCGCGAGCTCGCCGAGGGGTCTGACCGAGGCGGAGGCAGCCGATCGACTTCGCGTGTTCGGCGACAACGAGCCGTTCCTAGCCACCGACGACGGGCTCGGCGCGCGCGTCCTGTCCGGGGTGCGCAGTCCGTTCGTGGCTCTGCTGGCCGGGCTGGCCACGGTCTTCATCCTGGTCGGTGATGCGCGCGGCGCCGTAACAGTGGCGACGATGGTGATGCTCGCGGTGGTGCTACGCATCTGGCAGCAGTCCCGCTCGGTTCGCGCGACGCGGGCGCTGCGAGAGCTGGTCACTTCGACCGTGACGGTTCGGCGCCGCGCCGAGGCGGATCAAGCGCCCTTGGACCGAGAGGTGTCGCTGCAGGATGTGGTACCTGGCGATGTCGTGGTGCTGCGCGCGGGAGACATCGTGCCTGCGGATCTGCGAATCCTCACAACGACGGGCTTGGCGGTCGACCAATCGGTGCTTAGCGGCGAATCGGCCCTTGTCTCAAAAGCGTTGGCCGCGACCGAACCTGGACGGCCTTCCCGCAGATTCATGTCGGTGGTCGACACACCGAGCCTGTGCTTCTCGGGGACCGCGGTGGTGGCGGGCGCGGGCACCGCGGTCGTAATTGCCACCGGCTCTCAAACGTATTTCGGCTCGCTTGCGCGACGCGCTGATGGCTTGCGGCCCGACTCTAGTTTCGATCGTGGAGTGCGCAGCGTCGGGTGGACGCTGGTTCGGTTCATGTTGGTGATGGTGCCGATCGTGTTGGCCGTCAACGGCATGGTCAGTGGCGACTGGTCACAGGCGGCGATGTTCGCCGTAGCCGTGGCGGTCGGATTGACCCCGGAAATGCTGCCGGTGATTGTCACGACCAATCTCGCCCGCGGCGCGACCCGGCTGGCTCGCGAGAGGGTAGTCGTCAGCCGCCTCAACGCGATTCAGGATCTCGGAGCTATCGACGTGTTATGTGTCGACAAGACCGGCACTTTGACAGAGGACCGCATCGTCTACGCCCACAGCATCGACGTGACGGGGCGTTTCGACGACGCTGTTGGCGAATTCGCCTATCTGGCCGTGCATTTCCAGGAAGGCCCGCACAATCGGCTCGACGACGCGATTGCCGAACTGCTCGCCGAGCAGCACATGGACGTAATCGCCGAGGCGGCCTTCACCAAGGTCGACGAGATCGCCTTCGATCACACCCGTCGCCGCACCGCCGTGGTGGTGGCGCGCCAGACCGGTGAGCACATTCTGATCAGCAAGGGCGAACCCGACGAAGTGCTGCCACGCTGCACCCACGCGCACCTCGGCGAAGAAACCGTCGCGTTCGGCGACGACCTCCAATCCGACGCCGCCGAACTTGTCGCTTCCTACCGCGCCCATGGCATGCGGGTGCTGGCTGTCGCGGTCAAACAGGCGCCCGCGCGATTCGAGCACTACGCCGAAGCCGACGAGGACCGCCTCGTGCTGGCCGGGTTCGTCGGGTTCGTTGACCCGGTCAGGGGCAGCGCCGCGGCCGCGGTGCGCAGGCTCGCCGATCACGGGGTCAAGGTGAAAATTCTTACCGGCGACAGCAGGACCGTTACCCGGCAAGTGGCAGCGCAGGTCGGGATCGACGGGGAGACAATCGTTGTGGGTCGCCAGATCGACCGACTCACCGACATGAAGCTGCGCGCAGTGGTCGCCAGAGCGACCGTATTCGCCGAGCTGACCCCGGCGCACAAGACACGCATCGTTGGCGCGCTCCGCGAGGGTGGGCACGCGGTCGGGTTTCTCGGCGACGGCGTCAACGACGTCCCCGCGCTCCGGATCGCCGATGCCGGCATCGCGGCTGACACAGCAACCGATGTGGCCAAGCACGCGGCAGACCTGATCCTGCTCGACAAGGACCTTGCGGTGGTGGCGAGCGGGGTGGTCGAGGGCCGCCGCACACTCGGCAACACAATGAAGTACGTCAAGATCACCGCCAGCTCTAACTTTGGCAACGTGCTCACGGTGCTCGCCGCCAGCGCCTTCCTGCCATTTCTGCCGATCCTGCCGATCCAATTGATGGTGCAGAATCTGCTGTACGACACGGCGCAGCTTTCACTGCCCTGGGACCGGGTCGACGCCGACTACCTGCATGCCCCCCGCCGCTGGCAGTCCGGCGATCTGGTGCCATTCATGCTGATCTTCGGCACTGTCAGTTCGGTGTTCGACCTTGCGACGTTCGCGGTGTTGTGGTGGGTGTTCGACCTCGGGGACAAGCTGGCTACGTTTCAGACCGGCTGGTTCATCGAGGGTCTGCTCACGCAGTTGCTCGCGGTTATTGTGTTGCGCGCTCGCACCATCCCTTGGCGCGGCAAGCGTCCGTCACGGGTCGTTGTGCTGGCAGCCGTCACCGCCGCGGCGATCGGCGCGCTGCTACCGCTGACACCTTTCGCACACAGTTTGATGATGGATCCGGTGCCGGTCGGCTATGTGCTGTGGCTGATCGCGGTGCTCGCCGCCTACGGCCTGGCGGCCCATCTGGTCAAGAAGATCTACCTTCGGTATCACCAAGTCTGGTTATAGCCGAAACCGCCACTGACACAACGACACTGACCGCAGGTGACCGCTGCGGCCGCGAGCATGTCCGTCGAAAGGAGTGAGTCGCCGTGACACTGATGCGCACCTTCCCCACCCGTGGGGTGCTGGCGCGCCCCGCCGGCAGCAGGGTCGCCGACGTTGTGGTGTTCGCCGGCGCCGCGGCACTGCTATGGCTGATTGTCCGGTTGGCGCATGGCGCCGCCGTCCCATGGACGGTACAGACGGCACCCGCGGCGGTGTCGACCGATCCCGGCCGGCTCCCGTACTACGCGGGTCGATCGCTGCTGCGGATGTTCGCCGCGCTGGCGTTGTCGCTCGTGTTCACGTTCGTCTACGCCACTGCTGCCGCTAGGTCACGCCGCGCCGAGAAGGTGCTGATCCCCCTGTTGGACATCCTGCAATCGGTCCCCATCCTGGGTTTTTTGTCGGTCACGATCACCGGGTTCATCGCGTTATTTCCTGGCTCGGAGCTGGGTTTGGAATGCGCATCGATCTTCGCGATCTTCACGTCGCAGGCGTGGAACATGACGTTCGCGTTCTACTACTCGCTGATCTCGCAGCCGCGCGAGCTCGACGAGGCATCGCGGCTGCTGCGGCTATCCGGCTGGCAGCGATTCTGGCGCGTCGACGTGCCCAACGGAATGATCCCACTGGTCTGGAACGGGATGATGAGTTTCGGTGGCGGCTGGTTCTTCCTCACCGCCTCAGAAGCGTTGAGCGTCAACGGTCACGACTTCGCGCTGCCCGGCATCGGTGCCTATGTCGCGGCGGCGAGCGACGCCGGCGAGCTGGACAAGGTGTTTCTGGCGATCGCAGTCATGATCGTGATGGTGGTGGGCGTCAACGTGCTGTTCTGGCGTCCTCTCACCGCCTGGTCCGAGCGCTTCCGCGTCGAGGACTCTGAGGCTGCCGAGGCACCGCGAAGCCTGACACTGGACATCATCCGGCGCTCCCGCATCCCGCATGCGGTGGCCGGGTCGTTGGGGCGGCTCGTCTATCCGATCGACCGGGTGATGGCGGTCTTCGGAGTCGCCGACTATCCGCTGCGGCCCTCGCAGGTGCGCCGCCGCATCGGCGACTGGGTCTTCGGGGTCGCACTGGGCGTTGTCATCGGCTATGGCGCTTACCGTGCCGTGAGCTACGTCGCCGAGGGCCCGGGATTCGGCGAGGTGGGCCACGCGCTGCTGCTCGGGCTGGCCACCTTTGCCCGGGTGGTGGTCCTGGTCGTGGTCGCGACCGTCATCTGGGTGCCGATCGGCGTGTGGATCGGCTTGAATCCGAAGGTAGCCCGGCTCGCGCAGCCGATCGTGCAGGTGCTGGCGTCGTTCCCGGCGAACTTCCTGTTCCCACTGCTCACCGCCGTGCTGGTGGCGACCGACATCAGCCTGAACGTGGGCGGCATCGTGTTGATGGCGCTCGGCTCGCAGTGGTACATCCTGTTCAACGTCATCGCCGGGGCCAGCGCCATCCCCAACGATCTGCGCGAAGCCGCCGCCAACCTGCGGCTGCCCCGAAAGCTCTGGTGGCGCAAGCTGATTCTGCCGGCGATCTTCCCGAGCTACGTCACAGGCGGCATCACCGCGGCCGGTGGGGCGTGGAACGCGTCCATCGTGGCCGAGATCGTCAGCTATCACGGAACCACCCTGACCGCAGTAGGACTCGGCGCCTACATCAAGGAGGCCACCTCCACCGGCAACGCCGGTCACATCCTGATCGGTGTCATCGTGATGAGTTTCTACGTGGTCGCAATGAACCGTCTGTTCTGGCGCCGCCTCTACGCCGTGTCCGAGCGGCGTTTCTCCCTGGCCTGATATCCCGCATACCTCTGGAGGTTTCCCATGACAGTCCACAACGAAGTAATCGTCGATGTCGAGCACGTCAGCAAGAGCTTCACCGGCGCCGCCGGAGACAAGCTTCTCGTGCTCGATGACATCAACCTCGAGCTACGTGCAGGCGAGATCGTCGCACTACTCGGCCGATCCGGATCCGGCAAGTCGACGCTCCTGCGCACGATCGCGGGTCTGATTGCCCCCACCGAAGGCTCGGTGCGCTATCGCGGCGCGGAGCTGACCGGCGCGAATCCCGGCACCGCGATGGTGTTTCAGTCCTTCGCCCTGATGCCGTGGCTCACGGTGCATGACAACGTCGAACTCGGCCTGGCCGCACGCGGAGTCGGACCGGCCGAACGCCGCGAGCGCGCGCTCAAAGCGATCGACTTGATCGGTCTGGACGGCTTTGAATCCGCCTATCCCAAGGAGCTTTCCGGCGGCATGCGCCAACGCGTCGGGTTCGCCCGTGCGCTCGTCCTCGAACCGGACCTATTGCTGATGGACGAACCCTTCTCCGCACTGGACGTCCTGACCGCCGAGAACCTGCGCACCGAGCTGATGGCGCTGTGGGCCGGCGAGAGCTTCCCGACAAAAGCGATCTGCCTCGTCACCCACAACATCGAGGAAGCGGTGCTGCTCGCCGACAGGGTCATCGTGCTCGGCGCCAACCCCGGCCATATCCGCGCCGAACTGCCGATTGAGCTACAGCGACCTCGCGACCGCCGGTCTGGGGCATTCGAGAGCATTGTCGACAAGCTCTACGAGCTACTCACCGGCGTCGAACCCGGCGTAACGATCCCCGAGCCCGCCGAAGCCACCCCGATCACCCGCCCCCTGCCCAACGCATCCGTCGGCGGCCTCGCCGGCCTCGTCGAGATCGTCTACGCGCGCGGCGGGCGTGCCGACCTGCCCGACATCGCGACCGAACTCAACTTCGAGATCGACGACCTACTGCCCTTGGTCGACGCCGCCGCGCTGCTCGACCTCGTTCGCGTATCGCGCGGGGACCTCGAACTCACTTCCATCGGAACCGAATTCACCACCGCCGACATCCAGACCAGCAAGCAGATCTTCGCGCGGCAAGCGCGGTCCCGAGCACCGTTGGTTCGCACCATCTGCAAGGCTCTTGGAGCCAGCGCCGACGGGAACCTGCGTGCCGAGTTCTTCCTTGATCTGCTCAGGCGCGGGTTCGGCACCGATGAAGCGCAACAACAGCTCGACACCGCGATAGCGTGGGGCCGTTACGGCGAGCTGTTCGACTACGACACCGACAGCGGCCAAATCACCGCCGACCCGGCTGCCGCGCTCGTCACCCCGCCATACAATTAGTGTCGGTGCGCCGGCTTAGTTGGGCAGCCGCCGGTTGATCAACAACGCCGCCAGCGCCGACAGCGCCAGCACCAACGCGCCGAGCCGCAGCCAGCCCGCGCTGGCGTCGCCCTTGCGGGTCTCGTAGCCGATCTGCTCCTGCAGGTTGGTGAAGACTTCCTTGAGTTGCTCCAGGCTCGATGCGCTGTAGGCCTCGCCGCCGGACAGCTCGGCGATCTTCTTGAGCATCTCGTCGTCGACCGGCACGGGCTGACGCTGGTCGTTGATCTCGACGTAGCCATACGGCGTGCCGAACGACACGGTCGAGATCGGCACGCCCTGATCCTTCGCGGTTCGTGAGGCGGTGTAGGCGCCCTTGGGGTTGTCGGGGTTCGACGGCACGGTCTCCTTGCCGTCGGACATCAGCACGATGCGCGCAGGCGGCGGAGTGTCACCACCACCGATCACCGCGCCGACCGTGGCGATGGCCTGCAGCGCGGTGAAGATGCCCTCGCCGGTGGCGGTGCGGTCGGCCAGTTGCAGCTTGTCGATCGCGATCTTGGTGGCGTCGCGGTTCGTGGTCGGCGAGACCAGCACGGTCGCGGTGCCCGCGTAGGCGATCAGCCCGAGGTTGATGCCGGGCGTGAGCTGGTCGGCGAACTGCTTGGCGGCCTCCTGGGCCGCGGCCAGGCGGTTCGGAGACACGTCGGTGGCACGCATGGACTGCGACACGTCGATCACCAGCATCACGACGGCACGGTTGCGTGGAATCCGGACGTCGTGCGTGGGCCCGGCCATCGCGACCGTGAACAGCAGCAGCGACAACACCAGCAGGATCGCGGGCAGGTGCCGCCAGCGCGACGGCCGTTTGGGCGCAACGCTTTCCAGCAGCTCCATGTTCGCGAAGCGCAGCATCCGCTTGTGCCGGGCCAGCTGTACGACGATGTAGAGCCCGATCAACCCTAGGACCACGACGAGGAATAGGAAGAACCAAGCGTGTTCGAAACCCGACAGCGTCATCGGTCCGAGCAGCGGTAAAGTCATGTGCGAGTTGTCATTTCGTCGGTTTAGGGCCGTCCGGCGAGCGCTCCGCGGCGGCGGTTGGCCACGAATCGGACCACGTCGGCGATCCAGTCCCGGTCAGTACGCAGGGAGAGCAGCGGCGCATCGCAACGCCGTAGGGTCCGCGCCACCTCCGCGCGGTGCGCAGCCGCGGCCTTCTCGAAGTCGTCGCGCAATTGCTCGTCGATGGTGAATTCGCGTGTCACGCCGGTTTCGGTGTCCTGCAGGATGACGTCGCCGACGGGCGGCAGTTCGACATCGCGGGGGTCGAGCACCTCGATGCCGAGCACCTCATGTCGCCCGGCGATGGCCCGCAACGGACGCATCCAGTTGATCGGGCCGAGGAAGTCGCTGATGATCACCGCCATGCCGCGGCGGCGCTCGGGCCTGCGCAGCGCGTCGATGGCCGCGGCCAGGTCGCCACGTACGCCCGTCGGCGCCTTGGGCATCGTGGCGATGGTGCGCAGCATCTCCTGCTCGTGTATGCGGCCCGACAGCGCCGGCACCCGCCGCACGGAGTCGCCGTTGGCGATGATCGCGCCGATCCGGTTGCCGCCCCCGCTGTTGAGGAACGTGATCGCGGCCGCCGCGGCCACCGCCAAGTCACGTTTCTCGCAACCGGTGGTACCGAAGTCGAGGCTGGCGGACATGTCGATCACCAGCCAGGTCTCCAACTCGCGGTCGGCGATCATCTGCCGGACGTGCGGATGGGTGGTGCGCGCGGTGACCGACCAGTCCATCCGGCGCACATCGTCACCGGGCTGATAGATCCGCGACTCCCCCGGCTCCGATCCCGGGCCGGGCAGCAGGCCGAGGTGGTCGCCGTGCAGCACGCCGTCGAGCTTGCGGCGCACCGTCAGCTCCAGCTTGCGCAGCGCCGCCGTCAACGCAGGGTCACGGATTTCCCCGCGCTTCAATGACGGCAGATCAACGGTGCGTCTGGACGTAGTCACAGAGCGCTATCACCGACCGCTGGCCGCGGCCGCTGCGGCGGGCACGACGGGCGGTACCGAATGACCTTGCTGCGGAATGGCATTCACCTGAGGCATGGCCACCGTCTGCAGGATCCGATTGATCACCGTCTCGGCCGAGATCTCGTCGGCGAGCGCGTCATAGGTCAGCACGAGCCGGTGCCGCAGCACGTCGGGGATCACCTCGACAACGTCCTGCGGGATCACGTAGTCACGCCCACGCACCAACGCGAGCGCGCGCGACGCCGCGATGATGCCGAGCGAGGCACGGGGTGAGGCGCCGTAGGCGATCCACGCCTTGGCGTCGGGCATGCCGAACTTCTCGGGGTACCGGGTCGCGGTGACGATGCGCACAACGTAGTCGACCAGCGCGTGGTGCACGAAATTGTTCGACGCGACGTCCTGCAGGCGCAGCAGGTCACCGGGGTTGAGGATCTGCTTCGGCTCGGGCGGTTTGACGCCCATCCGATACACGATCTCGCGCTCCTCCTCCGGGGTGGGGTAGTCGATGTTGAGCTTGAACAGGAAGCGGTCGCGCTGGGCCTCCGGCAGTGCGTAAACGCCTTCCTGCTCGATCGGGTTCTGCGTTGCCATCACCAGGAACGGGGCGGGCAACGGGAACGTCTTGCCGCCGATGGAGATCTTGCGCTCGGCCATCACCTCGAGCAGTGCCGACTGGACCTTGGCGGGCGCGCGATTGATCTCGTCGGCGAGCAGGAAGTTGACCACCACCGGCCCGAGCTCGATGTCGAACTCCTCCTTGCCCTGGCGGTAGATCCGGGTGCCGACGATGTCGGTGGGCACCAGGTCGGGGGTGAACTGGATGCGGGCGAAGGTGCCGCCGACGACTTTGGCGAAGGTCTCGACGGCCAGGGTCTTGGCCACGCCGGGCACACCTTCGAGCAGCACGTGGCCCTTGGCGAGCAGGCCGACCAGCATCCGCTCGACCAGCTGGTCCTGGCCGACGATGATCCGCTTGACCTCGAAGATGGCGCGCTCGAGGGTGTGGACCTCCTGCTGCAGACCTCCGTTGTTCGGCGGCGCGGCCTGGGAGCCGGAGTTACCGGGGTTGTAGCCCTGGGCCGGGGGCTGCCCGGAATACCCTCCAGCGCCCTGCGGCGGCCCACTCGGTGACGTCATCAACGGTCCTTCCACATCAATTAAGACGCTGGTCGCAGCGGCGTCGACCGGGAGTTGGCCACACGCTCGCCGTCAACTATTCCAGGCAGTCCGGAATCCGTCGACGTCGCCCAGCGAAGTGTCGGCTGGCCGAACGGCATTCATCAGGAGTGCTCAGGATTAACTCAGGCCCCGCTCAGCTTTCGATCATGCGGGCGGCATACGGCTGCAGGCCCGCGCGGCGGACTGGGCTCACCGTTACCTTGCCTGCGCTTCCCGAGGCCTCCAGCATCCGACCACCGCCCAGATACAGCGCGACGTGCTGGCTGCCGCCGGGACCCCAGAACAACAGGTCGCCGCGCTTGGCCTGCGACACCGGTACCTTGCGGCCGGTGTTGTACTGGTCGCCGGAGTACTTGGGAATCAGCACACCGACGCCGGCGAACGCGAACCGCGTCAGACCCGAACAGTCGAAGCCGATCTTGCCTGCGTCGGAGTCGACACCCGCGCTCGGACCGTTCGGTAGTCCGCCGCCCCATGAATACGGCACTCCGATTTGCGAGCCTCCGCGCCGGATCACGTATTCGATCGCTTGGGGGCCGCGCACGCGCGCCCCGGGGGCCACGCTGCCGGTGCTCGCGCCGCCGAGTCCCAGACTGCTGAGGAACTGCTGGCCGAGATTCTGGGTGGTCTGAATGGCCACCTGGGTCGCCTGAAAGGACGCATTCGCGATCGCGACGGGATCACCGGGCGCGCCTGCGCTGAGCACTTTCGGCAGGGTCGGGTCCCACTGCCCGTCGTCGGGGGCGGCGTACACAATCGGACTCCCCGACACCGCGGCCCCCAGCGAGAGTGCGGCCGCGGCAATCGCCAGAACCAGTACTAGTAACCAGCGGAATAGCCTGTCCCGCAAAATATTTCCCCGCAATCAGTATTCGATGTAGCGGACGACGTACGGTGTCATACCGCTGGTACGCACGGGCGAGACCTTCACCACCGAGCCGGTGTAAGGGGCCTCCAGCATCTGGCCGCCGCCCAGATAGAGCGTGACGTGCTGGCTGCCGCCCGGGCCGTAGAAGATCACGTCGCCGCGCCGCATCTGCGACGAAGGGATCTTGCGGCCCTCGTTGTACTGCGAACCCGAATAGTGGTCGAGCTTGATGCCGACACCGGCGAACGCGTACAGGATCAGCCCCGAACAGTCGAATCCGACGGTGCCCGCCCCGTCGTCGATACCGTGGCTGGGTCCGGCCGCATTGCCGCCACCCCAGGAGTACGGAACACCACGCTGCGACAACGCGCGATTGATGACGTACTCGGAGGCCTGACGGCCGTAGACGCGCGGAATCGCGCCGTTGGTGTAGCCGCTGGGCGTTGGGATGAGGCCGAGCTTCTGTAGGAAATTGTGCCCCATCTGCTGGGTCACCTGCGCGGACGTGGACGCGATGCCCAGCACGGAGTTGATGATCGCGATCGGATCACCGCTGACAAACGCGCTCGGGATCGCGGGCAGCGTGGGATCCCATGCGGTGTCCCAATTGCCGGTGCCCGGGTCGCGCGCACCTGGCGCACGATCCCAGTTCGCGGCCGGGTTCCCGCTCGGCGCCGCGGCGGGCGCGGCGGCCGGTTGAGCACCAGCGGGCGCCGACCAGTTGCGGGCCGCGTCGAGCTTGACCTGCGCGGCGGCGCGCTCGGTCGTCAACCGGTCCAGCTCGGCCTGCTGCGCGCCGAACGTCTGCTGCGCCTGCGTGAGCGCCGACACCGCGGTCTGCTGACTGGCTTCCGCGTCGGCGACCGCCTTGTCGGCGTTCTGCTTGGCCAACCGCGCGGCCGATTCCTTGTTCACCTGCTCGGTGCGGGCGCGCTGAAGATCGGTGACGACCTGCTGTGAGCCCACCGACAATGTCTGACCGGCGGCCGCGGTGGACAGGATGTCGGCGGGGTCGCTGGCGGTCAGGTAGGAATCCGATGGACCGTTGACGTACGTCGCGGCGGCGAAGGTATCGAACCGCTGCTGTGCCGCCGCGATCGCGGTGTTGGCCTCCGTGACCCGTTGTGTGCTGGCATCCACTTCCTGCTCTGCGGCGGCCGCATTGTCCCGCGCGGTCTGCACGTCGACGATCGCCTTGTTGACGCTTTCCTGCTGCGCCTGAATGGCGGCGCCCAGGTCTTGGAGCTTCTGGTTGGCGTTGGCGACGGCGGCGACGAGCGCCGCGAGCTCCGGACCGCCCGGCTGCGCGACGGCAAGCCCGGGGGTCGCGAGCAACACGCCGATGATCAACGGAACCGCGCACACCCGCCCAAGCAGCCGGGAAGCAGAGGCGCCAGCGGTGCGTCTCATTCGACTCAGGTCTCCTAAGGCTCAGCGCGAACGTGCCAGCACATTCGTGGGCGCCTATGAACAGTCACAAAAATCACAACTGCAACATCAGCCACCGATTGCACGGTACGTCACATCTGACGCTAAGGAAACTTTAGTCACAAACTACACGTTTGTAATTGAATGCAGCGTTATCGAATGGTGATGTCTGAATTTGCCCAGTGGGCCTACACCGCAGGTAGGGATCGTAAATGGGTCAGTCGGCGCTGTCGGACGCGGCGTCCGCCGCAGCCGCCCATTTGCCACGAACCTGAAGGACGCGGGTGACGACGACCGCCGCGATCACCGCGAGCACGAGGACAATCGTGAATGGCGTCCACGGAAAGTGCTGCGTCGTCAACTCACTGACGAAATTCTTAGACGACTGCACCGGATCGCCCGTCTTGGCGAGGTCCTGGCCGGCTTCCAGCGTGACGCGGTCGAAGTGCGTGCTGTACGTGCCCGCCCAGGACGGACTGATCGCCAACACGGTGGACCCCGGGTGGTCCTTGCCGACCTCGCTGGCGATATCGCGCAACGGCGTGTCGATCGGCGGGTTGTTCTGGATCACGACGATCTTGAGATCGATGCCCTTCTGCTTGGCCTCGGCCACGACCTGGCGCAGCGCCGGCACGTCGGCGGCGTCCGCAGGCGGCACGCTCACCCCGTCGTCGGCCACGTCGGCCTTCACCTGATTCATGTCGACACCCGGCGGGATGTACGACGGCAGGAACGGGATCACGTGCGGTCCGGTCACACGGGCACGGTACGCGATTAGTGGGTATGTGGGTGGCACCACGCGCCTGCGAGGACAAGACTAAAACCAGCCGCGGGGTGTATTGCAGGACAACCGTACTGTTAGAGTCATGAGCGCCGACGACACAGCCCGTCGCGGCGGTATCTAGCCGGGAGTTGATGTGAGCAGCAAAGATTCGGTCAATTCGTTTGGAGCCCGCGACACCCTCAAGGTCGGGGACAAGAGCTACCAGATCTACCGCCTGGACGCGGTAGCCGGTACCGAGAAACTTCCCTACAGCCTCAAGGTGCTCGCGGAGAACCTGCTGCGCACCGAGGACGGCGCCAACATCACCAAGGACCACATCGAGGCCATCGCGAACTGGGATCCCTCGGCCGACCCAAGCATCGAAATCCAATTCACCCCGGCCCGGGTGATCATGCAGGACTTCACCGGCGTGCCGTGCATCGTCGACCTGGCCACCATGCGCGAGGCCGTCGGCGATCTCGGCGGAGACCCCGAGAAGGTCAATCCGCTTGCACCCGCCGATCTCGTGATCGATCACTCGGTGATCGCCGATCTGTTCGGGACCGCGAACGCGTTCGAGCGCAACGTCGAGATCGAATACGAGCGCAACGGTGAGCGCTACCAGTTCCTGCGCTGGGGCCAGGGAGGGTTCAACGACTTCAAGGTGGTGCCCCCGGGCACCGGCATCGTGCACCAGGTCAACATCGAGTACCTGGCGAGCGTGGTGATGGAGCGCGACGGCGTCGCATATCCGGACACCTGCGTGGGCACGGACTCGCACACCACGATGGAGAACGGCCTCGGCGTGCTCGGGTGGGGCGTCGGCGGCATCGAGGCCGAGGCGGCCATGCTCGGCCAGCCGGTGTCGATGCTGATCCCCCGCGTCGTCGGCTTCAAGGTCAGCGGTGAGCGGCCTGCGGGTGTCACCGCCACCGACATCGTGCTGACGGTCACCGAGATGCTGCGCAAGCACGGCGTGGTCGGCAAGTTCGTCGAGTTCTACGGCGAGGGCGTCGCGGAGGTGCCGCTGGCCAACCGCGCGACGCTGGGCAACATGAGCCCCGAGTTCGGCTCCACCGCAGCGATTTTCCCGATCGACGAGGTCACCATCGACTACCTGCGGATGACCGGCCGCAGCGAGGAGCAGCTGGCGCTGGTCGAGGCGTACGCCAAGGAGCAGGGCATGTGGCACGACCCCGCCCGTGAGCCGAAGTACTCCGAGTACATCGAGTTGGACCTGTCCGACGTCGTCGCGTCGATCGCCGGGCCAAAGCGTCCGCAGGACCGCATCGCGCTGACCGACGCAAAGACGGCCTTCCGCAAGGACATTCACAACTACGTCGAGGAGAACCTGCCCGTCGAGCACAGCAAGCTCGACGAGGCGGTCGAGGAGAGCTTCCCGGCCAGCGACCCTGCGGTGCTGTCGTTCGACGACAGCGACGTCGTGGTGCCCTCGGCGGCCGTCGGTTCGAACGGCCGGCCCAGCAATCCGGTGGATGTCAAGTGCGAGGGCCGCGGCGAGTTCATCCTCGACCACGGTGCGGTGGTGATCGCGGCGATCACGTCGTGTACCAACACCTCCAATCCCGAGGTGATGCTGGGCGCGGCGCTGCTTGCCAAGAAAGCCGTCGAAAAGGGCCTGACGAGCAAGCCGTGGGTGAAGACAACCATGGCGCCCGGCTCGCAGGTGGTCACCGACTACTACAACAAGGCGGGGCTGTGGCCCTATCTGGAGAAGCTGGGCTTCTACCTGGTCGGTTACGGCTGCACCACATGCATCGGCAACTCCGGCCCGCTGCCCGATGAGATCAGCAAGGCCGTCAACGATCGCGATCTGTCGGTGGCCGCAGTGCTGTCGGGCAACCGCAACTTCGAGGGCCGCATCAACCCCGACGTGAAGATGAACTACCTCGCGTCGCCGCCACTGGTGATCGCCTACGCATTGGCGGGCACCATGGACTTCGACTTCCAGACGGAACCGTTGGGCACAGACACTGACGGCAACGAGGTCTATCTGAAGGACATCTGGCCGTCGCAGAAGGACATCAACGACACCATCGCCTCGGCGATCAACACGGAGATGTTCGTCAAGAACTACGCCGATGTCTTCAAGGGCGACGATCGCTGGCGCAATCTGCCAACGCCCAGCGGCAACACGTTCGAGTGGGCCTCGGACTCGACGTACGTGCGCAAGCCGCCGTACTTCGACGGGATGCCTGCCGAGCCGGAGCCGGTGACCGACATCGCCGGTGCCAGAGTGCTGGCGCTGCTGGGTGATTCGGTGACCACCGACCACATCTCCCCCGCGGGCAGCATCAAGCCGGGCACCCCGGCCGCGCAGTACCTCGACGGGCACGGTGTCGACAAGAAGGACTACAACTCCTACGGCTCGCGGCGCGGCAACCACGAGGTGATGATCCGCGGCACGTTCGCCAACATCCGGTTGCGCAACCAGCTGCTCGACGACGTGTCGGGTGGCTACACGCGCGACTTCACCAAGGGCGGCGAGCAGGCGTTCATCTACGACGCCGCGCAAAACTATGCGGCGCAGAACATTCCGCTGGTTGTGCTGGGCGGCAAGGAGTACGGCTCCGGGCTCGTCGCGCGACTGGGCGGCCAAGGGCACCAGCCTGCTCGGTGTGCGTGCTGTCATCACCGAGTCGTTCGAACGCATCCACCGCTCGAACCTGATCGGCATGGGCGTCATCCCGTTGCAGTTCCCCGAAGGGGAATCTGCGTCGAGTCTCAAATTGGACGGCACCGAGACGTTCGACATCACCGGCATCGAGGCACTCAACAGCGGCAAGACACCGAAGACCGTCCACGTCACCGCGACGAAGGAGGACGGCTCCAAGGTGGAGTTCGACGCGGTGGTGCGCATTGACACCCCCGGCGAGGCGGACTACTACCGCAACGGCGGCATCCTGCAGTACGTGCTGCGCAACATGCTGAAGTCGTAAGCATTCAGACATGCCCCGGGTGACAGATGACCATCTGGCGGCCCGTCGCCGCCAGATCCTCGACGGCGCCCGGCGGTGCTTCGCCGAATACGGCTACGACAAGGCCACCGTGCGACGGCTCGAGCAAACGATCGGGCTGTCGCGCGGTGCGATCTTCCACCACTTCCGCGACAAGGACACGCTGTTCTTCGAGCTGGCCCGCGAGGATGCCGAACGGATGGCCGACGTCGCGTCGCGGGAAGGGTTGATTCAGGTGATGCGCGACATGCTGGCCGCGCCCGAACAGTTCGACTGGCTGGCGACGCGGCTCGAGATCGCGCGCAAGCTGCGCAACGATCCGGCGTTCAACCGCGGCTGGTCGGAGCGCTCGGCCGAGCTGTCGGCGGCAACCACCGCGCGGCTGCGAAGGCAGAAGCAAGCCGGGCGGCTGCGCGACGACGTGCCGAGCGCGGTGCTGCAGACCTACCTGGACCTGGTGCTCGACGGCCTGGTGGCGCGACTAGCTTCCGGCGACGAGCCCCAAAAGCTCAGTGCCGTACTAGACCTCGTCGAGGCTTCGGTGCGGCAGCAGCCGTCCTAGCCCAGCGCGGCATCCGACTCAGCGGGCGCGGCTGCGATGGTTCGGGCCGCCGCGGCTGCGCATCGTCGTACCCGATTCGCGCAGCATGCTGTGGATCGAGCCGTACGAGCGGCCCGTGGTGGCCACCAACGAACGGATGCTCGCGCCCCCCTCGTAAGCGCTGCGCAACTCGTTCAGCACTTGGTCCCGGGACTTGTTCAGTTTCTTCATCGACATCTCCCCGCTGTGGATGCCCCGACGCATACCCAGCGTAGAAAGCCTTCACACCGAAAGGGTGGAATTGATGAAACGGTTCGCAATTCGGCTCAGGCGAGCTCGATGAGATCGCGATAGTCGTCGGACCAGAAGTCCTCGGTGGCGTCGGGCAGCAGCACCACCCGTTGCGGGTCCAGCGCCTCGGCGGCACCCGGGTCGTGCGTCACCAACACCACCGCGCCGACGTAGCTGCGCAGCGCGTCGAGGACCTGCTCGCGCGACGCCGGGTCGAGGTTGTTGGTGGGCTCGTCGAGCAGAAGCACGTTGGCCGTCGAGGCGACCAGGCCGGCGAGCGCCAGGCGCGTCTTCTCGCCGCCCGACAACGTGCCCGCAGGCTGATCCAGTTGCGGACCGCTGAACATGAACGCGCCCAACAGTCCCCGCAGATCCTGCTCGCCGGTGTCGGGTGCGGCGTGGCGGATGTTCTCCCACAACGTGGCGAGGTTGTCGAGCGTGTCGTGCTCCTGGGCGAAGTAGCCGATCTTCAGCCCGTGGCCGGGTTCCAGCGCCCCGGAGTCGGGTGTCTCGACGCCTGCCAATAGGCGCAGCAGCGTCGTCTTGCCTGCCCCGTTGAGGCCGAGCACCACGACGCGCGAGCCCCGGTCGATGGCGAGGTCGACGCCGGTGAACACCTCCAGCGATCCGTAGTTCTTCGTCAAGCCCTTGGCCACTAACGGGGTACGGCCGCACGGCGCGGGCGTCGGGAACTTGATGCGGGCCACCTTGTCGGCCACCCGTTCCTCGTCGAGCGCCGCTATCATCCTGTCGGCGCGGCGCAGCATGTTCTGGGCGGCAACGGCTTTGGTGGCCTTCGCGCCCATCTTGGCGGCCTGCGCGCGAAGCGCTGAGGCCTTGCGTTCGGCGTTGGTGCGTTCGCGGCGGCGACGCTGTTCATCGGTCGCGCGCGCGTCGAGGTATTTCTGCCAGCCCATGTTGTAGACGTCGACCTCGCCGCGGACGGCGTCAAGGAACCATACGCGGTTCACGACGTCGGCGAGCAGGTCGACGTTGTGGCTGATCACCACCAGCCCGCCGGTGTGGCCGCGCAGGAAGTCGCGCAGCCAGCCAAGCGAGTCGGCGTCGAGGTGGTTGGTGGGCTCGTCGAGCAGCAGCGTAGCGGCCGAACCGGCCCCGGTGTCGGACGCGGCGAACAGGATGCGCGCCAACTCCACCCTGCGGCGCTGCCCGCCGGAGAGGGTGCGCAGCGGCTGGGTCAGAACACGTTCGGGCAGGCCGAGACTCGCGCAGATGCGGCCTGCCTCGCTTTCGGCGGCGTACCCGCCCAGCGCCGCGAACCGCTCCTCGAGCTGGCCGTAGCGGCGCACGGCGCGGTCGCGAGTGGCGTCGTCGGCCACCTCGGCCATCAACGCCTGCTGCTTTTCCAGGTCGGCCAGCAGGGTGTCGAGGCCGCGGGCGGACAACACCCGGTCGCGGGCCAGGACCTCGAGGTTGCCCTCCTTGGGATCCTGTGGCAGATAACCGATTTCCCCGCTGCGGGCGATGGTGCCCGCGTACGGCTCCCCCTCGCCGGCCAGGATGCGCATGGTCGTGGTCTTGCCTGCGCCGTTGCGCCCGACGAGCCCGATCCGGTCGCCAGGCTGGACCCGCAACGCCGCACCGTCGGTGGAGAGCAGCGTGCGCGCTCCGGCGCGGACCTCGAGGTCCGTTGCGGTGATCACGCTGCTACTCCTTGGTCAGTTGTCGTCGGTAAAGACCGGCGCCCGCTTCTCTGCGCGGGCCGCGACCGCTTCTTCGAAGTTGCCGGTGAGCAAACGGACGAAGAGCTGTCCCAGGCCCTCGGCCTGCATGTGCCCCTCCAGGTTAGCGGCGTCCAGTCCACTCCATAGTGTGCGCTTGGTCAACTCGATTCCCGGCCGCGAGAACGAGGTGATCCGCTCGCCTAGCTCATAGCAAACGTCGAGCAGCTTGTCGTCCGGCACGGTCCGGGAAACCAGGCCGATGCGTTCGGCTTCCTCGGCATCGACGTCGCGCCCCGTCAGCATCAGCTCAAAGGCCCGAGATGTACCGATCGCGCGCGGCAGCAGGTAGGACAGGCCGAGCTCGCTGGCGGTCAGGCCGTTGTTGATGCCGGCCGCCCGGAAATAGGCCCCGGAGCAGGCGACGCGGATGTCGCATGCCAGCGCCAGGCACAGTCCCCCGCCGATCGCGGCGCCATTGACCGCCGCGATCACCGGCTGGTGCATCTTGCGCAGCACCAGGATGACGTCGTCGAGCACCTCCATCGACCGCAGCGCGAACGTCGGACGGGTGAGCCCGTCGATGTGGGCCACCGAACCGGCCGACTTGTGGTCGGCTCCGGACGAGAAGCCCCGACCGGCGCCTGTGAGCACAATCACCCGCGTCGAGTTGTCGTAGGTCAGCTCTTCGAGCACCTTCTTGAGCGGCACCATGACGTCGAAGGCCATCGAGTTCATCCGCTCGGGCCGGTTCAGCGTCACCAGCGCGACGTTTGGCCTCGGGTGGTCGACAAGGACAAAGTTGGTTCGCTCGGTCACGGACTGCACGCTATCGCGTTGCCCCTGGGGGCAACGCGATAGCGTCTCGGGGGAAGAACCAGTCCTCTACTTCGCTTCGCCGTTGTTCTGGGCGGCGATCGCGGCTTCGATGTCGAACTCCTTCACCCGCTGCACCAGCTCCTCCAGCGCCGCGGGCGGCAGGGCACCGGCCTGGTTGAACACCAGCTTGCCCTTCTTGAAGACCATCAGTGTCGGGATGGAGCGGATGTCGGCCGCGGCGGCGAGCTGCTGCTCGGCCTCGGTGTCGACCTTGGCATACACGACGTCGGGGTGCTGCTCCGAAGAAGCGGCGAACGTCGGCGCAAATGCCTTACACGGGCCGCACCACGACGCCCAGAAATCCACCAGCACGATCTCGTTGTCGGTGACGGTGTCGTTGAACTCTTCGGCGGTGATGTCTCGCGTAGCCACGATGTTCCTAACGCTGGTGTCTAGCTGTGTGTTCCCACGATACGATCAGCGCAAACTGGCCAGGACGGTATCGGCGTGGTAGCCGACAAAGCCGTCGAGCGCGTCGCCACGCAACCGGTTGACCCACGTCGGATCCGCGAGCAGCGCCCGTCCGATGGCCATCACGTCAAATTCGCCCGCGTCGAACTGCTCTAACAGCCGGTCGAACGGGCGCGGGCGCGACGATATCGGAGGGGCTCGCGGACCGGTGTTCGGTCTGCAGGCCCACCGATCCGACTGCGATGACGGGCAGCCCGATGAGCTTCTTGGTCCAGCCCGACAACGACAGTGCCGGATGGGAATCCGGGAAGGCCGGTACATAGTGCCTGCGCGTCGACGGGTGCACGACATCCACACCGGCGTCGACGAGCGGTGTCAGTAGCGCCTCCAGCTCGGCCGGCGTGGTCGCGATCTGGGCGTCGTAGTGATCGGCCTTCCACTGGGAGAACCTGTAGATGATCGGATAGTCGGGGCCTACGGCGTCGCGCACCGCGGCAACAACTTCCGCCGGGAAACGGGTTCGCTTCGCCAGTGATCCGCCATAAGCGTCGGTGCGGAGATTCGTTTTCTCCCAAAGGAATTCATCGAGTAAATAACCGTGTGCGCCGTGCAGTTCGACGGCGTCGAAGCCTATTGTCCTGGCGTTGCGCGCCGCCTGGGCGTAGGCCTGCGCGACGGCGCCGAGCTCGTCGATGCTCAGCGCATGGCCGACCGGGTTGCCGAACACGTCGCGGCCGGACGGGCTGACGGGAGCTTGATCCGGCGAATCGTCCGGCTGGACCGACCGCTGTGCGCCCTGATGCCACAACTGCGCGGCGATGGTGCCTCCCTCGGCGTGCACGGCGGCTGTCACCGCGCGCCAGCCGGACAGTTGGTCGGTGCTGTCGATGCCGGGGATGGCGAACGGAGATCCTGAGGCGGAATGTGGAATTCGAACGCCCTCGGTGATGATCAGCCCGACGCCGCCCGCTGCGCGGCGCGCGTAGTACGCAGCCACGTCCGGTCCGGGCACGCCCCTGGGCGAGGCCATCCGCGTCATGGGCGCCATTGCGAACCTGTTGGGGATCGTCAAGGACCGCACGGTGATGGGCTGGAACAGGGCGCTGACTCGCTCGTCGGTCACGTCGGCGTGCAACGCGGGCGCGGTCGGCGGCATTCCGCGCGGCACAGCCGGAAGCCCGGGAGGTCGCGCAGCGCGACGATCAGCGCTGTTTCGTCGACTGTTCCGGTCATCACGCCCACGCCAGCCGCTCAACGGTATTCGGGATTGGCAAAGTCGTAGCGACATCCCGCATCCCAACCCGATCGGATATTTCCGTATGCTGGAACGCCACCGCTCGTCTTCAACATCCGGGCCAGATGCATCAGATTCCACGTCATGAACGTGGTGTTGCGGTTGGTGAAGTCGTTCTCCGGCCCACCGGATCCGGGATCCAGATACGACGGTCCCGGCCCGGCTTCGCCGATCCATCCGGCATCGGCCTGCGGCGGAATCGTGTAGCCGATGTGTTGCAGCGTGTAGAGCACGTTCTGCGCACAGTGTTTGACGCCGTCCTCGTTGCCCGTGATCAAACATCCACCGACCCGGCCGTAGTACAGATACTGGCCGGCGTCGTTGAGCAGGTGCGAGCCCCCGTAAAGGCGCTCGTGAACCTGCTTCATCACAGAACTGTTGTCGCCCAACCAAATCGGGCCTGCGAGTACCAATATGTCGGACGCCAGCACCTTGTCGAAAATAGCGGGCCAGTCGTCGGTGGCCCACCCGTGCTCGCGCATGTCCGGCCATACTCCGGTGGCGATGTCGTGGTCCACGGCGCGTACCACGTCGACCTCGACGCCGTGTTTCTGCATGATTCGCATGCTGATGTCGATGAGGCCCTGCGTGTTGCTGATCTCGGGCGACCGTTTCAACGTGCAGTTGATGAACAGCGCCCGAAGGCCGCTGAAGTCACTGTTGAATGCTGTCATCACAATTCCCTTCTACCGCGTTGGAAGAAATCGGCGATGTGCGACGTGAGTGCGTCGACATCGTGTGCGGGGTCCAGCGGGTACAGCGCCCCGAATGGCGCGTTCCAGAACGGGCCGGTGCGCTGGGTCCATGGCCCGACATATGCGTAGGGCGTCGGGTGGTAGTCGTCGCCGGCGGATACGCCGTAGTTCACCTCGTCCTCAGTCGCAGCGACGTCGAAGTGTTCGGGCCAGAGCACCGGGTGCTGGTCGGGCAGGACGTTCTTGATCGCGTGCCCGCCTGCGTAATGACTTCGGTGGATCCAATTCGCCGCACCGACGTCGATGTCCAGCGCCGCGTCCGTCGGCAGCGGGTCGACGATCTCGTACACCCCATCGGGCGGCCCGGCGTCCACCCCGGCGGCGTCGGCCAGCGTGTTGACCGGTCCAGTCAGCGCGGCGGCCCCGTCGGGCCAGACCAGCTCGGTGCCATGCACGGCCAACGGAATCGCCACGCCGGCGAAGCCGTCGGCACGCACGGCCAGCCGGATGGTGCCCGACGCCCGGTATTGCGGTCCGGCGATCAGGCTTTCGGCGACTCCACGCACCTGGCGACGGGTATCGACGTAGACCTCGTCGAAACCATCGGACATTCCGGCTCCTAATCGTTTAGTGCCCCGATCGGCCCCTAGCGTTACACGCCGGGCACGACTTGGGGCCGCGAAACCGTACAGTCGCTTCTCAGTAAACGAGAAGCAAAGTCGCAGAAGCGAATTGGGTGGCACGAACTACCATGCAAGCATGACGGGCGTTGATCGACGCACGATGCTGGCCACGATCGCGGCGGGGGTCATCGCGGCAGTCACCCGGCCACCTGTGGCGGGCGCAGTCCGGCTGATGGTGCCGCTGGCCCGGGTGCCTGCGCCCGTCGGCGTGCTCACTAGGCTGCCTGGTGACGGCAACCAGCTGGCCCTCACCGTGGACGACGGCGCCAGCAGCGCGGTCGTCGCCGCCTTCGGCCAGTTCTGCCGCGACACCGGAACCCGGCTGACCTTCTTCGTCAACGGCGCGAACGCGTCGTGGTCGGACAACGCGGCGGCGCTGCGGCCCATGGTGGACTCCGGCCAGATTCAGATGGGCAACCACACCTGGTCACACCCGTACCTCAACCGGATCAGCCTGACCGCGGTCCGCGACCAGATCCAGCGCAACGCCGACTTCCTGCGCAACACGTACGGCGGCGACGGTACCCCCTACTTCCGTCCGCCCTACGGCGTGCATAACACCGAGACCGATCGAGTGGCCGCCGAGCTGGGCTACACGACCATCACGCTCTGGAGCGGCACCGTCGGCGATTCGCTCCCCGAAACCGAGGCCAACCTTGTCGCATACGCGACGCGCTCGTTCGCGCCGCAGCAGATCGTGTTGGCCCACGCCAACCTGCCGACCATCACGCACTGCTACAACCAGCTGAGCCAGCTCATCGCGAGCCGCAACCTGCAGACGGTGACACTCAACGACGTGTTCAGCTGAGCGGCTTCTCGAACCAGTGGTCTGCGTAGGGCTCGTCGTTGAATGGGTCGACTTCGCGATAGCCGGAGGTCTCATACATCCGGATTGCTTCGGACAGTTCGTTCTTGGTCTCCAGCCGCATCAGCCGCAGACCCTTGGCGCGGGCCCGGTCCTCGAGCTCGTATAGCAGGCGGCGGCCAAGCCCCAGCCCGCGGACGGACGGTGCCACCCACATCCGTTTCACCAGGCCGACGGCGTCGGGACAGAAGATCAGGGCCCCACAGCCGACGGGCTCGCCGTGTAACGATGCGACGAGCAAAAGCCCTGCGGGCGGCGTCATTTCGGCGTCGGCGACAGGGCTGACCGCAGGGTCATAGCCCTCCCGGAATCGGACGGCGAGCTCGTCGTAGTAGGTCTGTAGGCAGAACCGGGCGTCACGGTGGCGCGGATCGCACTCGCGGACCTCGACCGTGGAGGCGATCAGCAAGCGTTCGACTTTTGCCATGGCCGTGACCAGTCTGGTGCGCTGCCTGTCGTTGAGCGGTCGCAGCATCGCCGCGGCGGCGTCGTCGGAGCGCTGATCCAGCGCTGCCAGCTCGCGGCGCCCCGCCGTGGTGAGCCGAGCGATCCGGATGCGTCCGTCGGCCGGGCTCGGCTCCACGACGACGAGGCAGGCGGTCTCCAGCGCGCGCAACAGCCGGCTGACGTAGCCGGAGTCGAGGTCGAGGCGTTCTCGCAGCGACCGGATGTCGCAGCCCTCGGCTCCGATCTCCCACAGCAGGCGGTTCTGGCCGAGCGAGCGGTCGCTGGCCAGGAAGTTCTCGTTGAGCACCCCGATGCGCTGCGTGACGGTGCGGTTGAACCGCCGGACCTGCGCGACCATCTCCGCGGTCATATCTCTGACTTTAGTCAGAAGTTCTCCCGCGGGCCACAGCGTTTTCACACGACCGCACGAGCCGAACGCCAGAACCGCCGCCGATGGTGGTGATCGTGCGTCACACGATTTACACCCTTGCCGGCGTCATCGCCTTGTCTGTCGCCGCGTGCGGTTCATCAACCAACAGCACGCCCACTGCCTCGGGAACGTCGTCGAGCCCCAGCCCGACGTCGACCTCAACGCCCGCCAAGGCAAAGGATCACGTCGCCGGGCTTATCTCGTCCGTGTCCGGCAACACGATCCAGGTGGCACAAAAGAACGGAAGCACGACAGTCGATTTAGCAACGTCGACGAAGATCTCGTCGCTCATGCCCGCCCAATTGTCCGACGTCACCGCGGGCAGTTGCGTCGCCATCCGACCGACACGCGATAGCAATGCCAGCAGCGGCTCAGTGACCGCGGCGTCGGTGCAAATCGTCCCGTCTGCCAATGGACAGTGCCCCCAGCCGCGCGGCGGACGAGAGGTGGTCGGAGCGGTCGGCTCGGTCAGCGGAAACACGCTCACGCTCACCACGGGAGGTACCGCGGCTCAGACGTCGGTGTACGTCACCAACAACACCCGATACGCCAGGCGCATACCCGCGAATGCGCAGGCAATCAGCCAGGGCGAGTGCCTCAGCGCGGACGGGACCAAGGACAACGGCCAAGCGCTGCAGGCGGCTTCGATTACCCTTCGACCTGCCAGGAACGGATCGTGCCCGGGCTCTCGACGGTGAGCCGCCGCGCTACGCGCCGTCGTGATCGGCGCGCTGTTTTCCCAAGACGTGTACGGCGATGTCCGCCGCGTGATCGGCGTTGGCCAACAACTGCGCCTGCCGCTTCGGCCACCAGATCAGTTCGATTAAGAGCAACACCAGATAAATGCCCGACGCCATGGCGTTGCCCCA
Source organism: uncultured Actinomycetota bacterium (assembly GCA_963770125.1). Classification (GTDB taxonomy): domain Bacteria; phylum Actinomycetota; class Actinomycetes; order Mycobacteriales; family Mycobacteriaceae; genus Mycobacterium. Next base: position 157,229 of record CAVYPI010000088.1, read on the forward strand.
TGAGCCGAGCACCGCGTCCCATGCCGCTGCCCCGACGGCGACGACGAGGACAAATATCAGCACCCATCGAAATATGCGCGCCTTCTCCGAGGCGGCGTGCATCCCGCTGCTGTAGTCGATGACCGCCTTGGCCAGTCGGACATCGCCTATGCGCTCGCCTCGTCGGGCAGCGCGGACAACCGTCACGCGCTTGTCACGGCTTAATTCCTTGGCGCCCGGCCAGTACCGCGCCATGCGGCGAGACATCCAGATGCCATAGAACACTCCGACCATGACGAGCACGATCGCGCCGGACAACAGGAATCCAGAATCAATCCATGCCAAGGCGCCCAACGACACCCCGACCGCTCCGCCGATGATCAACGCACGGCGAAAGAAACCGCCTCGCCACACGAACGCCGGCACCGTCACCACAATGCGATTCTGACGTCAGTTGTCGCTCATTGGACAGAACTTAGGGTGGTGGAGTGGCGACGCTGGAAGATCTCGGAGCAGCCGCCGCAACGGCGCCTAGATGAGTAATTCCAAGGGGTGTTACTGGTGTGGCTGCTGTGATTTATGGGTGAGGGTGTCCAGGATTGGCGTTCTTAACCCAACCTGGCACTGGAGGCCGAAGTGGACGCCGACCTGGACACCCTCGCTACCGGACTGTACGTGACAAGTGATGATTTTCTCGCCGACAATCCGCAGTATCGACCGCTGCGGCCCCGCGTCGGGCTCGCTCCGCGGCTGACTGACGCCGAGCTGGTCACCCTGGTGGTGCTGCAGGCGTTGCTCGGATTCACCTCCGAGGCCCGATTCCTGCGCTACGCAAACACTCATCTGCGCGGTTTATTTCCTTATCTGCCAACACAATCGGGTTACAACAAGAGGATCCGCGCGGCGATCGGCACGCTGCGGGCGGTGATCGCGCACCTGGTCGCACGGACCAGCAGCGTCAGCGATGACGTGTGGGTGGTCGACTCGACCCCGGTCGAATGTGGGCGCTCGCGAGAGACGGCGAAACGGTCGGATCTGGCCGGGTGGGCCGAGTACGGCTACTGCGCTTCGCATTCGCGCTTCTTTTGGGGGCTGCGCCTGCACCTGGTGTGCACGCTGTCGGGTCTGCCGGTGGCGTTCGCGCTGGCCGGCGCCAAGGCCGACGAACGCGAGGTCCTGCTCGGCATGCTCGACGCCGACCCGAATCTCGTGGCCACCCACCCGAATCAGAAGTTGATGGCGGACAAGAACTACTACGGCAAGGCATTCGAAGGAGCACTCGCCGACGCCGAAGTCGAGCTGCTGCGGCCTGCCCGCAAGGGCGAGAAACCACGGCCGGGCCACCGGAACTTCAAACCGTTTCGGCAGGTCATCGAATCGATCAATAACACGCTCAAGACCCAACTCGACCTCGAACGCCACGGCGGGAGGACCATCGCGGGCGTCACATCGCGAGTACTGCAACGCATCCTCGCCCTCACCGCCGCGATCTGGCACAACGACCAACTCGGCCAGCCCACGCTGCGATCGCTAACCGCCTACGACCACTGACCCCTTGGAATTACTCATCTAGACGGTGAAGCCGAGAGCGCGCAACTGTTCGCGGCCGTCCTCGGTGATCTTGTCCGGCCCCCACGGCGGGTTCCACACCCAGTTGATCTTGATGTCGTTCACCAGACCCGCGCCGATCAACGCAGCACGCGACTGATCCTCGATGACATCGGTGAGCGGACAGGCCGCCGAGGTCAACGTCATGTCGATCAACGCGACGTTGCCCTGTTCCCCTGTTTCGACGTTCAGGTCGTAAACAAGGCCCAGATCCACGACGTTGATTCCGAGTTCCGGGTCGACGACGTCGCGCATCGCCTCTTCGATGTCGGCGAGCAACGCGTCATCCGGTGCGGCTGTTTCGCTCATCGTCTTCCTCCAATTCGTCGTTGGCCTGCGCCAGAGCGTCTTTGAAAGCCATCCAACCCAGCAGCGCGCATTTCACCCGCGCCGGGTACTTCGCGACACCGGCGAAAGCGATGCCGTCTCCGATCACATCCTCGTTGCCCTCGACCGTGCCGCGCGAGGACACCATCTCGGTGAACGCCGCGACGGTCTTGAGCGCGTCTCCGACGCGCTGGCCGATCACCTGGTCGGTCAGCACCGAGGTAGAGGCCTGGCTGATCGAGCAGCCCTGCCCGTCATACGAAACGTCGGAGATCCGTTCCCCGTCGTCGCTCAACGCCACCCGCAGCCTGACCTCGTCCCCGCAGGTCGGGTTCACCTGATAAGACTCGGCGCCGAACGGCTCTCGCAACCCGCGGTGGTGTGGGTGCTTGTAGTGATCGAGGATCACTTCCTGGTAGATCTGCTCCAGCCGCAACGGTCAGTCCCTGCCGAAGAACTCGACCGCGTGCCGAACGCTGGCCACCAGCCGGTCGACCTCGTCGAGCGTGTTGTAGACGGCGAACGACGCCCGCGCGGTGGCGGCGATGCCGAACCGGCGATGCAGCGGCCACGCGCAGTGATGACCCACCCGTACCGCCACGCCGTCGTCGTCGAGCACCTGCCCGACGTCGTGAGCGTGGATGCCGTCGACCACGAATGCCACTGGCGAACCGCGATTTTCGAGTGATTTCGGCCCGATGATCCGCACCCCGTCGATTCCCGACAATCCGTCGAGCGCCGCCGCCACCAACTCGTTCTCGTGCGCCTCGACGGCGACCATTCCGATCTCTTGCAGATAGCTTGCGGCGGCCGCCAGCCCAACCACCTGCGACGTCATCGGGGTGCCCGCCTCAAAGCGTTGCGGCGCAGGAGCGTAGGTGGTCTCCTCCATCGTGACGGTCTCGATCATCGAGCCGCCCGTGATGAACGGCGGCATCGCGTTGAGCAACTCGCTGCGGCCGTACAGCACGCCGATGCCGTTGGGGCCCAGCATCTTATGGCCGGAGAACGCTCCGAAATCAACGCCAAGCGCGTGGAAATCGACGGGCTGGTGCGGCACCGACTGGCACGCGTCCAGCAGCGTCAACGCACCGACCGCCTTCGCGCGCACGACGAGCTCTCCCACCGGAGCCACCGCGCCGGTGACATTCGAGTGATGGCTGAACGCAACCACTTTCACGCGTTCGTCGAGTGTCAGCGAGTTCAAATCGATGCGGCCGTCGTCCGTGACCCCGTACCACTTCAACGTCGCTCCGGTGCGACGGGCCAGTTCCTGCCAAGGAATCAGGTTGGCGTGGTGCTCCAGCTCGGTGGTGACGATGACGTCGCCGGGCCCGACGGCGTGCTCAAACCGGTTGTCACCCAGCACGTAGGCGACCAGATTGATCGCCTCGGTGGCGTTCTTGGTGAACACCAGCTCGTCGGGGTCGGCGCCGACGAACGCCGCGATGTCGGCGCGGCCCTGCTCGTAGGCGTCGGTGGACTCCTCCATCAGCTGGTGCGCACCGCGATGCACCGCACCGTTGGACGTGGTCAGGAAGTCGCGCTCGGCGTCGAGCACCTGGAGCGGACGCTGCGACGTCGCACCGGAATCCAGGTACACCAACTGATTTCCGCCGCGCATCACCCGTTTCAGGATCGGGAAGTCCGCCCTGATCTTGGTGAGGTCCAAAGTTTGCGCGGCGGTCATGTCATGCTCCCACGGCTTGGGTGAATCGCTCGTATCCGTTGGCGTCGAGTTCGTCGGCCAGCTCCGGACCACCAGACTCGACGATGCGGCCGCCGACGAACACATGCACGAACTGCGGCTGAATGTAGCGCAGGATACGGGTGTAGTGCGTGATCAGCAGCAACCCGCCGTGCACCTCTTCTGCGTAACGGTTCACCCCGTCACTGACGACGCGCAAAGCGTCCACGTCCAGACCGGAGTCAGTCTCGTCCAGAATCGCGATCTTTGGCCTAAGCAGTTCGAGCTGCAGGATCTCGTGCCGCTTCTTCTCGCCGCCGGAAAAGCCTTCGTTGACGCTGCGTTCGGAGAACGACGGGTCGATGTCAAGGCCTTCCATCGCGCCCTTGACCTCTTTGACCCAGTGCCGCAGCTTCGGCGCCTCGCCGCGTACCGCTGTGGCGGCGGTGCGGAGGAAGTTCGACATCGACACCCCGGGCACCTCGATGGGGTACTGCATTGCCAGGAACAGTCCGGCACGTGCGCGCTCGTCGACGGTCATGTCCAGGACGTCCTGACCATCGAGCGTGATCGAGCCCGACGTCACGGTGTACTTGGGGTGGCCTGCAACCGCGTAGGACAGCGTCGACTTTCCGGACCCATTCGGACCCATCAGGGCGTGCGTCTCCCCCGACTTCACGGTCAGATTGACGCCTTTCAGGATCGGGATGTCGGTCCCGTCTTCAGCGGAGACGACGCTGACGTGCAGATCCTTGATTTCCAGTGCGGTCATGAGGTGGCTGTTCTCGATTCCGTTATCTCTAGTTCGTGTTCGATGGCGTCTGTGAGGCGCTCGCGCACCGCAGGCACGGCGATCTTGCCGATCAGCTCGCCGAAGAAGCCGCGGACGACGAGGCGACGGGCCTGGTCTTCGGGAATGCCGCGGGCTTGCAGATAGAACAGCTGCTCGTCGTCGAATCGTCCGGTGGCACTGGCGTGTCCGGCACCGACGATCTCGCCGGTCTCGATCTCCAGGTTTGGCACCGAGTCGGCGCGGGCGCCGTCGGTCAGCACCAGGTTTCGATTGGTCTCGAAGGTGTCGGTCCCGGTTGCGGCAGCACGGATCAGGACGTCGCCGACCCACACGGTGTGCGCGTCGGGCTTCGAAGAGTCCGGATCGCCTTGCAGCGCACCCTTGTACGTGACGTGGGAGCGGCAGTTCGGCTGGGCGTGATCGACGAGCAACCGTGATTCGAAGTGCTGGCCGTCGTCGGCGAAGTACAGGCCGAGCAACTCGGCGTCGCCGCCGGGCGCACAGAACCGCGCCCGTACGGTCAGCCGCACGAGATCGCCACCGAGCGTGACAGCGACGTGACGCAACACCGCATCCTTGCCCAGCGACGCGTGATGCGAGCTGACATGCAGGGCGTCGTCGGCCCAGTCGGCGATCGACACGACTGTCAGCCGGGCTGCATCGCCAACCACGAATTCGATGTTGTCGGCGTAGGTTCCGCTGCCCTGCTGGTCGATGACCACCACGGCCTCGGCCAGCTCCCCGACCCGCACCTGCAGGTGCCCATACGCCGTCGCCCCTTCGCCGGGGCCCGTCACCGCGATCTCGATCGGCTCGCCGACCTGGGTGTCCTTGTCGACGGTGACGATCGTCGCGCTGTTGAACGACGAAAACGCCTGGGCGGCAACCCGGTCGGCGGGCACGCCGCCCTGGCCGAGCCGCTCGTCACCGCGGCGCACGGTTTCCATAGTCACGCCGGGGTGCTCGGTCACCTCGATGCGCGCAGTGCCGGTGGCCGGGGCGGACCCGTCGTGCAGTCCACGTAGGCGTTTCAGAGGAGTGAACCGCCAGATCTCGTCACGTCCATGCGGCACCTCAAAGGCGTCAACATCGAATGACGTGAAGATCTCGCCCTTGGTCCTGCCCTCCAGAGTCGCTGTCAGGTCCTGTGCCACTATTTTTCCCGTCGCTTCACTCGCCCCGGTCAGCCGACCGCGCCTTCCATCTGCAGCTCGATCAGCCGGTTGAGCTCCAGCGCGTACTCCATCGGGAGCTCCTTGGCGATCGGCTCGACGAAGCCGCGCACCACCATCGCCATCGCCTCGTCCTCGGTCAGGCCGCGGCTCATCAGATAGAACAGCTGGTCCTCGCTGACCTTCGACACCGTCGCCTCGTGGCCCATCGTCACGTCGTCCTCACGGATGTCGACGTACGGGTAGGTGTCACTGCGGCTGATCGTATCGACCAGCAGCGCATCGCATTTCACGCTCGACCGCGATCCGTGCGCACCCTTGTTGATCTGAACCAGACCGCGGTACGACGTGCGGCCGCCGCCGCGGGCCACCGACTTTGACACGATGTTGCTCGACGTGTTCGGCGCCAGGTGCAGCATCTTCGCGCCGGTGTCCTGGTGCTGACCCTCGCCTGCGAACGCCACCGAGAGCACCTCGCCCTTGGCGTGCTCGCCGGTCATCCAGACGGCCGGATACTTCATCGTGACCTTCGACCCGATGTTGCCGTCGACCCACTCCATGGTGGCCCCGGCCTCGGCGCGGGCGCGCTTGGTGACAAGGTTGTAGACGTTGTTCGACCAATTCTGGATCGTCGTGTAACGGCAACGACCACCAGGCTTTACGATGATTTCCACCACCGCGGAGTGCAGTGAATCCGACTTGTAAATGGGAGCAGTGCAGCCCTCCACGTAATGCACATACGCGCCTTCATCCACAATGATCAGCGTCCGCTCGAACTGGCCCATGTTCTCGGTGTTGATTCGGAAGTACGCCTGCAGCGGGATGTCGACGTGCACACCCTTCGGCACATAGATGAACGAACCGCCCGACCACACCGCAGTATTGAGCGCCGAGAACTTGTTGTCGCCTGCCGGAATCACGGTGCCGAAGTACTGCTTGAAGATCTCCGGCTGTTCCTTCAGCGCGGTGTCGGTGTCGAGGAAGACGACGCCCTCGGCCTCCAGGTCCTCGCGGATCTGGTGGTAAACCACCTCCGACTCATACTGAGCCGCTACACCCGACACCAGGCGTTGCTTCTCCGCCTCGGGGATGCCGAGCTTGTCGTAGGTGTTCTTGATGTCCGCGGGCAGGTCGTCCCATGTCGCGGCCTGCTTCTCGGTGGAGCGCACGAAGTACTTGATGTTGTCGAAGTCGATGCCCTCCAGGTTGGAGCCCCAGTTCGGCATCGGCTTCTTGTTGAACGTCCGCAGTGCGCGCAGCCGGGTCTCCAGCATCCACGCCGGCTCGTTCTTCTTGGCCGAGATGTCGCGCACCACCGCTTCGGATAGGCCGCGCTGCGCGCTCGCGCCCGCCTCGTCGGAGTCCACCCAGCCATAGCCGTACCGGCCCAGCGAGGCGATAGCCTCTTCCTGGGACAGCGGTTCGCCTAGCGTGCGAACCTCGGGAGTGGTCGTCATGTCGACGCTCCTTGCTTGCTCGTGGTGGCTTCGACGCGGGCTGTGCGCCGGAGTAATTTTGGCTTCTTAGGTGTCAGCGGGACGTGTGTGGTGCACGCGCAGTCGCCGTTGACGATGGTCGCCAGCCGCTGCACGTGGGTGCCCAGGATCTCGGCGAACGCCTCCCGCTCCGTTTCGCACAGCTCGGGGAACTCCTCTGCGACGTGCGACACCGGGCAGTGGTGCTGGCACAGCTGGATGCCATCGATCGGCCCGCTCACCGGTGTCGTGGTGGTCGCATAACCGGCCTCGGTCAGCGCGGCCGCAACCCTGTCGGCAGTCGGTTCAACTCCCTCGGGTCCGTCGGTTACTCCCGCCAGGATGGAGTCGATGCGGCGTCGCGCGAAGGTGCGGACCGCGTCGTCGCCGCCGATCTCCCGCAGCTGTCGCATCGCGGCCACGGCCAGGTCGTCGTAGGTGTGACCCAGCTTCGCCCGGCCTGCGGCGGTCAGCCGGTACCTCTTGGCGGGTCGGCCGCGTCCGCTGTGCTGCCAGGCGGCCGCGGCACTGGACTGCGCGTCGCCCGCGTCCATCAGGGCGTCGAGGTGCCTGCGCACACCGGCGGCGGAGATACCGAGCCGCTCACCGATCTCACCGGCGGTGATGGGTCCGGCCTCCAGCAACAGCTGGACGATCGCCCCACGCGTGTGGCGATCAGCGCTGGAATTCGCCCGCACAGCGGCTCCAGCCTCCGGACCTAATTTCACAACACTATTGTGACGGAATTCCACAACGCGGTAAAGCAAGGGGAGCCTTAGGGTGACGGGCGCCATAACCTTGGCGGCTACGCTGCTGTGGTGGCGCTTCGCCTACGGTCTCTCAGCACCTCGATTGCCGGCTGGCACGGCGACGAACGGGCCGTCGGCTCCCCGCTGAACGACGCCGAGCTCATAGCGCTGCGGCGCACACGCCTGTTCGGCGCCACCGGCACGGTGTTGATGGCCATCGGTGCGTTGGGCGTCGGTGCTCGCCCGGTGGTGCAGGACCCGACGTTCGGGGTCCGGCTGCTGAATCTGCCGTCACGCATCCAGACGGTGTCGCTGACGATGACCACCACCGGCGCGGTGATGATGGCGCTGGCGTGGCTGATGCTCGGCCGCTTCACGCTGGGCGACCGGCGCATGACGCGCAGCCAGCTGGACCGCACGCTGCTGCTCTGGGTGTTGCCCCTGCTCATCGCGCCGCCGATGTACAGCAGAGACGTCTACTCCTACCTGGCCCAGAGCGAGATCTCGCTGCAGGGCCTCAATCCGTATCGCGTCGGCCCGGCGACCGGGCTAGGTCTCGACCACGTGTTCACGCTCTCGGTGCCGAACATGTGGCGCGAGACCCCGGCGCCGTACGGTCCGCTGTTCCTGTGGATCGGTCAGGGCATTTCGGCGCTGACGGGCGAGAACATCGTCTTCGCGGTGCTCTGTCACCGGCTTGTCGTACTGCTCGGTGTCGGGCTGATCGTCTGGGCCACGCCGCGCCTGGCCCGCCGCTGCGGGGTGGCCGAGGTCAGCGCCCTGTGGCTGGGGGCAGCCAATCCGCTGCTGATCATGCATCTGGTCGCGGGCATCCACAACGAGGCGCTGATGCTGGGCCTGATGCTGGCAGGCACCGAGTTCGCGCTGCGGGGTATCGACGCCGCGGAACCGCTGCTGCCAAAACCATTGGCCTGGCCGCGGGGGCGCGACGACTGGGCCCAGTGGCTGCCTCTGGCGAGTTTGGTGCTCGGCGTGGTGCTGATCGCGATGTCCTCGCAGGTCAAACTGCCGTCGCTGCTGGCGCTGGGCTTCGTGGCGATGGTGCTGGCCAACCGCTGGGGCGGCACGTTCAAGGCCTTCGCCCTGGCCAGCGGATCGCTGACCGCGGTGGCGCTTGCGGTGATCGGGTTGATCGGGTGGGCCAGCAGGCTGGGGTTTGGCTGGGTCTTCACGCTGGGCACCGCCAATGTCGTGCGCAGCTGGATGTCACTGCCGACGCTGCTGGCGCTCGGGACCGGACAGGTCGGCATCCTGCTCGGGTTGGGCGATCACACCACGGCGGTGCTCGGGCTGACCCGTGGAATGGGCGTGTTCACCATCGCGATCATCGTGACGTTCCTGCTGCTCGCGGTTCTGCGTGGCCGACTGCATCCGGTCGGTGGGCTTGGCGTCGCGCTGGGCGTGACGGTGCTGCTCTTCCCAGTGGTTCAGCCGTGGTACGTGCTGTGGGCCGTGATCCCACTGGCCGCGTGGGCCACCCGCCCGGCTTTTCGCACCACGACCATCGTCGTCACCCTCGTGGTCGGCATCTTCGGCCCGACGGCCAACGGTGACCGGTTCACGGTGTTCCAGATTCTGCTCGCGGACGCGGCGAGCACCGTGATCGTGCTCATACTCATCGGCCTGACCTACTACCGCCTGCCGTGGCGCAAGCTGCCCGACGCCGGTGGCATTCGGGTGGTAGTGCCTCCCATCGTCGAACCGTCAATACCGGCGCCGCAGCCTGCCAAGCCCGGCGCTTACGCTGAATTCCCGTGACCTCCGCCTCGACCGTCCCCGTGCGTCTGCGCGGGGTCTGCAAGCGGTACGGGTCGACGACGGCCGTCTCAGAACTCGACCTCGACGTCCGGGCCGCCGAAGTGCTCGCGCTACTCGGCCCCAACGGCGCGGGCAAGACGACCACGGTGGAAATGTGCGAGGGCTTCATCAAGCCCGACGCAGGCAGCATCGAGATCCTCGGACTGGACCCCGTCGCCGACAACGCCCGCGTGCGTGAGCGCATCGGAGTGATGCTGCAGGGCGGCGGCGGATATCCCGCGGCGCGGGCCGCCGAGATGCTGAATCTGGTTGCGGCGTATGCCGCTAACCCGCTCGACCCGCAATGGCTGATGGGCACGCTCGGCCTGACCGAGGCGGCGCGCACGACCTACCGACGGCTGTCCGGCGGCCAGCAGCAGCGGCTGGCGCTGGCGTGCGCGGTGGTGGGTCGCCCGGAGCTGGTGTTCCTCGACGAGCCCACCGCGGGCATGGATGCGCATGCGCGAATCGTCGTGTGGGAGTTGATCAATGGATTGCGTCGCGACGGCGTCACGGTGGTTTTGACCACACATCAGCTCACCGAGGCCGAGGAGCTGGCGGACCGCATCATGATCATCGACCACGGCGTCGCGGTGGCCACCGGCACACCTGCGGAGCTGATGCGCAGCGGCGCCGAGAACCAGCTGCGGTTTCGCGCACCGCGGATGCTTGACCTCTCGCTGCTGGTGTCGGCGCTGCCCGAGAGTTACAAAGCGACCGAGACCGCACCGGGTGAATATCTGGTCGAGGGCCACATCGACCCCCAGGTGTTGGCCACCGTCACCGCGTGGTGCGCGCGACTGGATGTGCTGGCCACCGACATGCGAGTCGAGCAGCGCAGCCTGGAGGACGTCTTCCTCGATCTGACCGGCCGGGAGCTACGATCATGACCAATCTGTTTGCGCCAGGGACGTTTTCGCCCGATCCCCGTCCCGCGACGGTGCAGAAGATGCTGGCCGCGCAGTTCGGGCTGGAACTCAAGCTGCTGCTGCGCAACGGCGAGCAGTTGCTGCTCACCATGTTCATCCCGATCACGTTGCTGGTCGGCCTGACACTGCTGCCGCTCGGCTCGTTCGGCCCGAATCGGGCGGCGACGTTCGTACCGGCGATCATGGCGCTGGCGGTGATCTCGACGGCGTTCACCGGCCAAGCCATCGCAGTGGCGTTCGACCGTCGTTACGGCGCGCTGAAACGGCTGGGCGCGACCGCGCTGCCGGTGTGGGGCATCATCGCGGGCAAGTCGCTCGCCGTCGTCGCCGTGGTGTTCTTGCAGTCGATCCTGTTGGGCACCATCGGTTTTGCCCTGGGCTGGCGGCCGAATGTCGCGGCGCTGGTGCTCGGCGCGGCGATCATCGCACTCGGCACCGCGGGTTTCGCGGCGCTCGGCCTGCTGCTCGGCGGCACGCTTCGCGCCGAGATCGTGCTAGCGGTCGCCAACCTGCTGTGGTTTGTCTTCGCCGGGCTGGGCGCGCTGACGCTGGAGGGCGGGATAGTGCCGCAGGGTGTGCAGTGGGTGGCCCGGTTGACGCCCTCAGGTGCGTTGACGGAGGCGCTGTCGCAGGCGATGACGGTGTCAGTGGATTGGTTCGGGGTTGCGGTGCTCGCGGCGTGGGGCACGGTCGCCGCGCTGTGCGCGCTGCGCTGGTTCCGCTTCACCTGACGACTTCAGCTGCGGCAGCAGGTGTTCCAGCTGACCCACCTGTTCGATGTTGTGCTTCACCCCGGCGCGCATCATTTTGTCGGGAACCGTCGGCATACCGCGCGGTTGAGTGGCGCGAGCAGGCGGGAGCGCGTCCCGACGTCCATCACGGAGACTGCGCGCGGACCAGGTGTGCTCGAGTTGGAAGACGACGACTCCCGCTACGCGCTTCACCAGCCGGATGCCTCCACGGCGACGGCGCACGACCCGGAACTGACGACGGCGTTCCAGGAGGAAGTCATCGGATGGCGCAAGAAGGAGATGGCGGCACTGCTGTCTGGTGGGGCATCGCCCGCGGCGATGTGCGCGCGGACGTTCCGGTCGAGTTGCCCACGAGACTGAGCCACCGCGAAATCGACGTTTTGGCGGTTTTCACTCGCACTCTTCCGCCCGAACGTGAGTTTGGGTGCCAATACCCCTACTACGGGCTGTAGTTGCTGTCCTCTACGATCGAGGCCGTGCCCGTCGGACGACTCTTGCTGCGGCTGGTCGACCTGCTGCCAATGCCGAGCCTGCGGGTTCAGCGCATCATCGCCGCCGCCGTCATCCTGACCCAGGGCGGCATCGCCGTCACCGGCGCGATCGTCCGCGTCACCGCGTCGGGGCTCGGCTGCCCGACCTGGCCGCAATGCTTCCCGGGCAGCTTCACACCCGTACCGCACGCAGAGGTGGCCGGCATCCATCAGGCCGTCGAGTTCGGCAACCGGATGATCACGTTCCTGGTGGTGTTGACGGCCGTGCTGGCGGTCCTGGCCGTCACGCGCGCCCGCCGTCGCCGCGAAGTGCTGATCTACGCATGGCTGATGCCTGCGTCGACTGTGGTGCAGGCCGTGATCGGCGGCATCACCGTGCTCACCGGACTGCTGTGGTGGACGGTGGCCATTCACCTGCTGGCCTCGATGACCATGGTGTGGCTGGCCGTGCTGCTGTACGTCAAGATCGGCGAACCCGACGACGGTGTCTCCACGCCCGTGGTGCCAAAACCGTTGCGCCACTTGACCGCATTGACCGCCGTCGTGCTAGCCGCGCAACTGGTGAGCGGCACGCTGGTGACGGGCGCCGGGCCGCACGCGGGCGACAAGAGCATCACTCAGCCGGTGCCTCGGCTGCAGGTCGAGATCACCACACTGGTGCACCTGCACTCGTCGCTGCTCATCGCCTACCTGACGCTGGTGGTCGGCCTTGGCTTCGGGCTGCTCGCGGTGCACGCACCACGCCCCGTCACGCTCCGGCTTGCCGTGCTGCTGGCGCTGGTTGTCGCCCAGGGCCTCGTCGGCACCGTGCAGTTCTTCACCGGAGTGCCCGCCGCGCTGGTGGCCGCCCACGTGCTCGGCGCGGCCGCCTGCACGGCCGCCACCGCGGCGCTATGGGCGTCGATGCGAGAGCGGTCCAAGCCCGAGCCGGTCCAGGGCTGATTCGACGCCCAGCGCGAATTCCCGCTGCTGCCGGGTCCTCGTTGTCACCTCCAGTTGCCGCCAGCCCAGCGACGGCTCGACAAGTTCCAGTTCCAGCAGTCGCGGATCGTCCGGTCCTCCGATCACGTCGACGCGCGCGTACAACAGGTCGCCGACGCCCATGCCCAGGTGGGCGGCTGCCGCCGCCAGCGCGGCATGGCCGACATCCCACACCTCGAAATCCGGTTCGGCGGGCGTCAAGTTCTCCTCCGCATATGTGCCGGACCTGTCGAACACCGGCGCCTGGCCCGGTGGCGGCAGGATCGGCCCCTTGGTGAATGCGTGCGACTGCCGGCCACCCAGGAATACCAGCGCCGCCTCGCCGTCCTTTATCCGCGGGTCGTAGGGCTGCACCAGGGCCGTACGGCCGTCGGCCTGCAGCGCTGCGGCGTGAGCACGCGCCCCATCTGGCTCGGTAAATCGTTTCGCCCCGACCGATCCCGCACCGACAGCCGGCTTCACCACCACCTCCCCGTCGGGCAGGCGCACCGGCTCACCCGGCGCGAAGAAGCGGCTCGGCACCGTCGGGACGCCGGCGTCGGCGAGGTCGGCGAGATAGCGCTTGTCGGTGTTCCAGGCCACCACGTTGGGAGCGTTGAGCAGATGGCGGACGCGCTTCGTCCACGCCAGGAACCCGTCGAGTCGGTCGATGTAGTCCCACGCCGCACGCAGGATCACCAGATCGGCATCGAGCGTCTCCGGGTCGTCCCAGGAGAGCCAGCGGGCGTGCAGGCCACGTGTGCGCAACGCACCGACCAGCCCATCGTCGTCGCCGTCGCCCTCGGGCAGTGCCGGGCAACCGGCCAGCACGATGCGGGGATGGAAGACGTCCGGCCGGGCAAGCTTTACCACGTTGGCAGGATAGTCAGTATGAAGGCCATTGAAATCGCCGAGACCGGCGGACCCGAAGTCCTGTGCTACGCGGAGAAGGAGAAGCCAGCCCCCGGCCCTGGGGAGGTGCTGATCAAGGCCGAAGCCATCGGCGTGAACTTCATCGACACCTACTTCCGGTCCGGGCATTATCCGCGGGAGTTGCCATTCGTCCTCGGCACCGAGGTCGGCGGCACCGTCGAGGCCGTCGGCGAGGACGTCGCGGCGCTGAGCGTCGGAGATCGCGTCGTCACCGCGCAGGCCAACGGCGCGTATGCCGAATACTGTATCGCCCCAGCCGATTTCTGCGCCTACGTGCCCGACGGGGTCAGCTCGGATGTGGCCGCCGCATCCCTCCTCAAGGGCATGACCGCGCACTATTTGATCAAGTCGACCTATCCGGTGCAGGAGGGCGACGCCGTGCTGGTGCACGCCGGCGCGGGCGGTGTCGGCCTCATCCTGACGCAGTGGGCGACCAGCCAGGCGGTGCGGGTAATCACGACCGTGTCGACACCGGAGAAGGGCGAGTTGTCGCGCAAGGCCGGCGCCGTCGAGGTACTCGACTACCCCGACGACCCAGAGGAATTCGGTGCAAAGATCAAGGAACTCACCGACGGTGGCGTCGCCGCCGTGTACGACGGCGTCGGCGCGGCGACGTTCGACGCCAGCCTGGCGAGTTGCGCGGTCCGCGGCACGGTGGCGCTGTTCGGCGCGTCCAGCGGGCCGGTGCCGCCGTTCGATCCGCAGCGGCTCAACGTGGCCGGCTCGCTGTTTCTGACCCGGCCCTCTCTCGTGCACTACACCCACACACCCGACGAATTTGCTTGGCGCGCAGGTGAATTGCTCGACGCTATCGCCTCGGGCACCATCACTGTCACGATCGGCGAGCGCTACCGATTGGAAGACGCCGAACAGGCCCATCGCGACCTGCAGGGCCGCAAGACCGTCGGCTCGGTGGTGCTCGTCCCCTGATTCGTCGTATGTAACGCGATGGCGAAAAATCGGGCGAAATCGCGCCACTGCGTTACGTCCGACGACGAAAGGCGTCGGATCAGGCTGTGAACAAAGTCGGCAGCGCCAGGGCCGAATCCACCGCGAGCGCACAGAAGACCACGGCGAGGTAGTTGTTGGACTGTAGGAACAGTCGCAGCGGCTGCACTGGCTCACCGCGGCGCACCCCGGCGTACAGCTGATGGGCCATCACCAGGAACCACGCCCCCGCCAGTATCGCCACCGACGCGTACAGCCAACCCGTCGCGAGCGCCAGCACCAGCGTGGCCGCGACCGTCAGCCACGTGTACACCAGGATCTGCTTGGTGACCTGCCGCTCGGTGGCAACGGCGGGCAGCATCGGCACCCCGGCCGCCTGGTAGTCCTCCTTGTAGCGCATGGCCAGCGCCCACGTGTGCGGCGGCGTCCAGAAGAAGATGACCGCAAACATCACCAACGCGGGCCATTGGATCGTCCCGGTGACCGCGGACCAGCCGATCATCACGGGCATGCAGCCGGCCGCCCCGCCCCACACCACGTTCTGTGAGGTGCGGCGCTTGAGCAGCAGCGTGTAGACGAGCACGTAGAAAGCAATGGTGGCGCCTGCCAGATGCGCCGACAGCATGTTCGTCGTCCACCACAGCCAGAAGAACGAGCCGACCGACAACGCCAGCCCGAACACCAGCGCATGACTGCGCGCGACGGTGGCCCGGGCCAGCGGCCGACGGGCGGTCCGCTTCATCAGCTTGTCGATGTCCGCGTCGGCCACGCAGTTCAGGGTGTTGGCGCCCCCGGCCGCCAGCAGGCCGCCGAACATGGTGTTCAGGATCAGCAATGGATCAACGGTGCCGCGGTGGGCCAGCAACATCGCCGGAATCGTCGTGACGAGCAGCAGCTCGATCACCCGCGGCTTGGTCAGCGAAAGGTAGCCAAGGAGCTTGGTGCGTATTCGGTTCGGCGCCCCTTGATTAAGGCTGCCTTCGCGAATGCTCACGCAAGTAACTCCTCAAAGATGGCGGAAGCGCCCGGCTTCTACTACAGACGATGGTAGACCGCTCGGGTAGGGGTCCGACACCGCAGGGCCGATTCGGGTGAACGGCGCACTAATCGTGCGCAACGCGGCCTGCGGACGCCTAGGTTCGCGCACTAGGGTGGATGAAGCGGATTGTGAAGCCGGGAGAATCTAAGGAGTTCGCCACGTGACCACACTCGACGAGATCTCTGCCCTCACCCGCCCGAATCATCCCGATGACTGGACCGAGCTGGACTCGACCGCAGTAGACACAGTCCGGGTGCTGGCGGCGGACGCGGTGCAGAAGGTGGGCAACGGCCATCCCGGCACGGCGATGAGCCTGGCGCCGCTGGCATACACACTGTTTCAACGGCAGATGCGCCACGACCCCAGCGACACGCACTGGCTCGGCCGCGACCGTTTCGTGCTGTCGGCGGGGCATTCCAGCCTGACGCTGTACATCCAGCTGTACCTGGGTGGGTTCGGTCTCGAGCTCGCCGACATCGAGGCGCTGAGGACGTGGGGTTCCTAGACACCGGGCCACCCGGAGTTCCGCCACACCACGGGTGTGGAGATCACGACGGGCCCGCTGGGTCAGGGTCTTGCCTCGGCCGTCGGGATGACGATGGCCTCTCGCTACGAGCGCGGGCTGTTCGATCCGGACGCCGCTGCCGACACCAGCCCGTTCGACCACTACATCTATGTGATCGCGTCGGACGGCGACATGGAAGAAGGGGTCACCAGCGAGGCGTCGTCGCTGGCGGGCACCCAGCAGCTGGGGAACCTGATCGTCTTCTACGACCACAACCGCATCTCGATCGAGGACGACACCAACATCGCACTGAGCGAGGACACGACCGCCCGCTATCGCGCGTACGGGTGGCACGTACAGGAGGTCGAGGGCGGCGAGAACGTGGTCGGCATCGAGGAGGCGATCGCTGAAGCCAAGCGGGTCACTGACAAGCCGTCGTTCATCGCGATCCGCACGATCATCGGATATCCGGCACCCGACTTGATGAACACCGGAAAGGCGCATGGCGCCGCTCTGGGTGACGAGGAGGTCGCGAAGGTCAAGGAGATCCTTGGCTTCGACCCGGCGAAGACCTTCGAGGTGCGCGACGAGGTCATCGAGCACACTCGCAAGCTGGTCGCCCGCGGCAAGGAAGCCCACGAGAAATGGCAGAGCCAGTTCGATGCGTGGGCGCAGCGCGAACCCGAACGGAAGGCACTGCTGGACCGGCTGCTCGCGCAGCAGCTGCCTGACGGCTGGGACGCCGACCTGCCGCAGTGGAAGGTCGGCGACAAACCCCTCGCGACCCGCGCCGCGTTCGGTCAGGCACTGAACGCGGTCGCACCCAAGCTACCGGAGCTCTGGGGTGGGTCCGCCGACCTGGCGGGCAGTAACAACACCACCATAAAGGGTGCCAATTCATTTGGGCCGCCGTCGATTTCGACCAAGGAGTTCACGGCGGACTGGTACGGCAGAGTGCTACACTTCGGCGTCCGCGAGCACGCGATGGGTTCGATTCTTTCCGGCATCGTGTTGCACGGCCCCACGCGCGCCTTCGGCGGCACGTTCCTGCAGTTCTCCGATTACATGCGCGCGGCGGTGCGACTGGCATCGCTGATGAACATCGACACCATCTACATCTGGACCCACGACTCCATCGGGCTGGGTGAAGACGGGCCCACCCATCAGCCGATCGAGCATCTGGCGGCGCTGAGGGCAATCCCGAACCTCGCCGTCGTGCGACCGGGTGACCCGAACGAGACCGCCTACGCGTGGCGGACCATCATCGCGCGCGGCGCGAGCAGCGGTCCCGTCGGTTTCATCCTGACGCGCCAGGGCCTCCCGGTGCTGGAAGGCACCAGCGCAGAAGGCGTGGCCAGGGGCGGCTATGTGCTGGGTGGCGCGCCCGAGGAGGAACCCGACGTGGTGCTGATCGGCACCGGATCGGAGCTGCAGTTGGCCGTGGCCGCGCAGAAGATATTGGCGGACAAGGAAATCACCGCGACGGTGGTGTCGATGCCATGCGTCGAGTGGTTCGAATCGCAGCCGGCGGAGTATCGCGACAGCGTGCTGCCTCCGGCGGTTTCTGCGCGCGTGGCCGTCGAGGCGGCGGTCGCGCAGAGTTGGTACAAACTGGTCGGCGACACCGGCGAGATCGTCTCGATCGAGCACTACGGCGCATCCGCCGACGACAAGACGGTGTTCCGCGAGTTCGGATTCACCCCCGAGGCCGTCGTGGCCGCCGCGGAGCGATCACTAGACAACTGATTTCGAAAGGCAAACTGATGGCTCAGAATCCCAATCTTGCGGCCCTTTCCGCGCAGGGTGTCTCGGTATGGCTCGATGACCTGTCCCGGGACCGGCTACAGACCGGCAACCTGCAGGAGCTGATCGACACCAAGTGCGTGGTCGGTGTCACCACCAACCCGTCGATCTTCCAGGCGGCGCTGTCGAAGGGCACCACCTACGACGGACAGGTCAAAGAGCTCGCCGAGCGCGGCGCGGACGTCGACGCCACCATCCGCACCATCACGACCGACGATGTCCGCAACGCCTGTGACGTGCTGGCCAAGCAGTACGAGCTCTCCAAGGGCGTGGACGGCCGGGTGTCGATCGAGGTGGACCCGCGGCTGGCCCACGACACCGACAAGACGATCCTGCAGGCCATCGAGCTGTGGAAGATCGTCGACCGGCCCAACCTGCTCATCAAGATCCCCGCGACGATGGCCGGCCTGCCCGCAATCACCGCCGTTATCGCCGAAGGGATTTCGGTGAACGTCACGCTGATCTTCTCCGTCGAACGTCACCGTCTCGTGATCGACGCTTACCTGGCCGGCCTGGAGAAGGCCAAGGAGGCCGGCCACGACATCTCCAAGATCCATTCGGTCGCTTCGTTCTTCGTCTCGCGTGTCGATACCGAGATCGACAAGCGGCTCGAAAAGATCGGCAGCGACGAGGCGCTCGCACTGCGCGGCAAGGCCGGGGTGGCCAACGCGCGCCTCGCCTACGCGGCGTACGAAGAGGTGTTCGTCGGCGGTGACCGCTACGAGGGCCTCAAGGCCGACGGTGCCCGCGTACAGCGACCGCTGTGGGCATCGACCGGCGTCAAGAATCCGGAGTACTCGGACACCCTCTACGTCGCCGAGCTTGTCGCCCCCAACACCGTGAACACCATGCCAGAGAAGACGATTGACGCGGTGGCCGATCACGGCGTTATCATCGGGCGATACGGTCACGGGCAAGGCCGAGGAGGCTCAAGGCTTGTTCGACGAACTGACGGCCGTCGGCATCGATCTGCCGGACGTCTTCAAGTGCTCGAGGACGAGGGCGTGGAGAAGTTCGAGAAGTCGTGGCTTGAGCTGCTCGAGGCGACACAGGCTCAGCTCGACGCCGCCAAGAAATGACGGCCGTCACCGACAAGAGCGGCTTCTACCAGGAGCCGGCTGGCGTAATCCGCTGCGGGACAAGCGCGACAAGCGGATGCCGCGCATCCCGGGCCCGTGCGGCGTGGTGATCTTCGGTGTCACGGGCGATCTCGCCCGCAAGAAGCTGATGCCTGCGATCTACGACCTGGCCAATCGGGGCCTTCTTCCAGCCACGTTCGCACTGGTCGGGTTCGCCCGAAGGGACTGGACCCACGAGGATTTCAGCAAGGTCGTCTACGACGCGGTAAAGCAACACGCCCGCACGCCGTTCCGTCAGGAGGTGTGGGACCGGCTCGACGAGGGCATCCGCTTCGTGCAGGGCACCTTCGACGATGAAGCGTCGTTCGGCAGGCTGGCCGAGCAGCTCGAGAAGCTGGACGCTGAACGGGGTATCGGCGGCAACCACGCGTTCTATCTGTCCATCCCACCCAAGGCGTTTCAGGTGGTGTGCGAGCAGCTGCAGAAGTCTGGCCTGGCCCACCAGCAGGAGGGCCGCTGGAGCAGGGTGGTCATCGAGAAGCCGTTCGGCCACGACCTGAAGAGCGCCTGCGAGCTCAACGCGACGGTCAACAGCGTCTTCCCCGAGGAGTCGGTGTTCCGCATCGACCACTACCTGGGCAAGGAAACGGTCCAGAACATCCTGGCGCTGCGCTTCGCCAACGAGTTGTACGAGCCGATCTGGAACAACAACTACGTCGACAGCGTGCAAATCACCATGGCCGAGGACATTGGCCTTGGCGGGCGAGGCGGCTACTACGACGGGGTCGGCGCGGCCCGCGATGTCATCCAGAACCACCTTTTGCAACTGCTTGCCCTAACCGCCATGGAGGAACCGGTCAACTTCGGACCGCACGAACTTCAGGCAGAGAAGATCAAGGTGCTCTCGGCCACCCAGCTCATGGAGCCGTTGGATCAGACGACCGCACGCGGTCAGTACGCCGCGGGCTGGCAAGGCAGCGAGAAAGTCGTCGGGCTGCTCGAAGAGGAGGGGTTCTCCAAGGACTCCACCACCGAGACGTACGCGGCGATCACGCTGGAGATCGATACCCGCCGCTGGGCGGGTGTGCCGTTCTTCCTGCGCACCGGAAAACGCCTGGGGCGCAGGGTCACCGAGATCGCACTGATCTTCAAGCGGGCCCCGCACCTGCCGTTCGACAAGACGATGACGGAGGAACTCGGCCAGAACGCGTTGGTGATCAGGGTTCAGCCCGACGAAGGAATCACCACGCGTTTCGGGTCCAAGGTGCCCGGCAGCGCAATGGAAGTCCGTGACGTCAACATGGACTTCTCTTACGGCTCAGCGTTCGCCGAGGACTCCCCCGAAGCCTACGAGCGGCTCATCCTCGACATGCTGCTCGGCGAGCCGTCTCTGTTCCCAGTGAACAGAGAGGTCGAATTCTCCTGGGAGATCCTCGATCCCGTGCTGGACTACTGGGCGTCGCACGGTCACCCCGAAGCCTATGAATCGGGCACCTGGGGACCGGCGTCCGCCGACGAGATGCTTCACCGCATGGGCCGGGAATGGAGGCGACCGTGATTGTCGACCTGCCGGGAACGACAACCAACGACATCAGCAAGAAGATAATCGGCCTTCGCGAAGAAGGCGGCGCAATCACGTTGAGCCGCGTGCTCACTCTCGTGATCTCGCTTGATTGCGACGAGCTACTGGAAGACTCCATCGAGGCGGCCAACTTCGCGAGCCGCGAACACCCCTGCCGGGTGATCGTCGTGGTCCCCGGCGATCGCAGCGCCGCCGAGCCGCGACTGGATGCGCAGCTACGCGTCGGCGGCGACGCGGGCGCGGGCGAGATCGTGGCATTGCGCTTGCACGGCGAACTCGCCGACCACGCCAGCAGCGTGGTGCTGCCGTTCCTGCTGCCCGACACCCCCGTGGTGGCGTGGTGGCCCGCGCTAGCCCCGAAGGTGCCCTCCCAGGACCCGTTGGGCAAGTTGGCGATCCGGCGCATCACCGACGCCACAAACGGCGCGGATCCGCTGGCGTGCATCAAGAGCCGGCTGGAGGGCTATACGTCCGGCGACACGGACCTGTCATGGAGCCGGGTGACCTACTGGCGCGCGCTGCTGGCCTCCGCGGTCGATCAGGAGCCACACGAGCCGATCACGTCGGCGCTAGTGTCAGGCCTGAAGACCGAGCCGTCGCTCGACATCATGGCGGGCTGGCTGGCCGCCCGAATCGACGGTCCGGTTCAGCGGGCCGTGGGAGATTTGAAGGTTGAGCTGGTGCGAAATTCCGAGACCATCACGCTGAGCCGGCCCCAAACGGGTGTAATCGCAACCCTGACCCGCACCAGCAGACCAGAAGCTCGAATTCCGTTGGCGCGCAGGGAAGCCAAGGAATGTCTGGCAGAGGACCTGCGCAGGCTCGACACCGACGAGATCTATCACGAGGCGCTCCAGGGCATCGACAAGGTGCAGTACATATGAGCCCCATCATCGAGAAGTACCCCGACAGCGCCGCGTTGGTCGACGCCGCAGGCGACCGATTGGTCGACGCCATCACCGATGCGATCGAAAAACGGGGACGGGCTCAGATCGTGCTGACCGGTGGCGGTACCGGCGTCAACCTGCTCAAGCGGGTCGGCGAACGGGGCGAAAAGATCGACTGGTCGAAGGTGCATTTGTACTGGGGCGACGATCGGTTCGTGCCAGAAGACGATGACGAGCGCAATGACAAGCAGGCCAGGGAAGCGCTGCTCGACCACATCGACATCCCGGCCGCCAACGTGCATCCGATATCGGCCAGCGACGGCGAATTCGGCGACGACCTCGACGCCGCGGCACGGGATTACGAGCAAGTGCTGGCCGCCAACGCCGACGACGGCGAGCCCGCGCCGGACTTCGATGTCCATCTGCTTGGCATGGGGCCCGAGGGGCACATCAACTCGCTGTTTCCCGAGACACCCGCGGTGCGCGAGACGAACCGCCTGGTGCTCGGTGTGCCGGACTCCCCCAAGCCACCGCCGCGCCGAATCACGTTGACGCTGCCCGCTGTTCGGCGTTCGCGGGAGGTTTGGCTGGTGGTTTCGGGCGCCGCCAAGGCCGATGCGGTGGCCGCTGCGATCGGGGGCGCCAAGCCCGTCGACGTGCCCGCCGCCGGCGCGGTCGGCCGCGACGCGACGGTGTGGCTACTCGATGAGGAAGCTGCCTCCAAGGTCTAGTTCCGCCGTGTGGATAACTTGTTCAGGTTGTCGGCGGTGCGTGTCATAGTCGAATATGTTCGAACGGATCGATGTCCATTGACTCAAACTTCTTGGCAGGGTCGCCGGTTGTGGATAACTTCGGCCGGAGCTGAACGGTTGTGGAGATGGTTCGGTCGCGGCAGACGAAGATTCCGGCCGAGGTGTGCAACATCGACCACACGATTCCGTACCCGCTCGGGCCGACACACCCGTCGAACCTCAAGCTGCTGTGCCGTTTCCACCACTTACTCAAGACGTTCTACACCGGCCTGGCTGGGTGCCGGGACCACCGATACCGTGCAGCTGTTGTTGAGCCTGCCGATGATCGTTGACCCGACGGTCCCCGACTATTCGGGCGTGGTCGTTGATCTGCGCGCTGTTGTGTCCGCTGTCGGGCAAGTCAAGGTCGCCACCTCCGAACACCAGTACTTCAGCAGTGACAGCGTATTGCTCAGGGCTACTTGGCGATTCGGGCATGCACCCGAAACTTCCGGACACATGGTCTTAGCCCATCAAACCGAGCTGTTGCAGCATCCCAAGGTTGTCTGACACTCCCCAACGTTCGACGGCCTGGCCATTGACGAACCGCAGGATGCCGAATGTCGGCACATACACCGACCCGTCGTCGTCGCGGAACGTCACCGCGCGGCTGGCCGAGAACGGGCTCTAGCGTTCTTCCAGGTCTGCCCAGCTTTCTCTGTCGAGTGTTCAACAGCCGCAACGGATTTCGCCTTCTCCCGATCATGAAGGCACGGCGCTTTCGTCGCTGGTGTAAGGGCCAGGTCGCTGGTGGCAATTAGCCACATGAGCAACGACGATGAACGCCCATACGATCGCGTGGCAGATGCTGCACGCCGAACCGCGCCGCCGGATGCGCGCCGACAGCGGCGGACCCGGCCCGGATCCGGAATCGGAGGAGTTCGTCCGGCTCAACCTGCAGGCCCGCGCCGAGGGCATCAGTGACCTCGACATCATGCTTGAGTTGGTCGGATTCGCCGCGACGTTCGCACAGATGACCCGCAACCCCCTCGGTGTGGCGCAACAGGTTTCGCGGTTGGCGATGGCCGAAGGAGAGTGACAGCCAAATGGAACTGGAACGCAGAAAATGGGTGCCAGATGTCAAAATCATCGCCGATCAACTCATCGAGGACTACAGCAGCGCCACATGGGCCGTCGAGGGGCTTGGACCTTCCGGCATGGTCAGCGAGGGGGACAGCGATGCGCTCGGCACGATCATCTCGTGGCAAGCCACAGTGCGCGACCACGACGAGGAGTTCACCGAGGATAACTGGATTGCCCTGGTACAGGAATTAGCCCGCCGGGCGGCTGACGACCCGAAAACTGGCCGCTGACAAGGCCGTAGCGCCACGAACGGGGCAGGGCCGGTGCGATCCCGTATGGGCGCGCGTCCTGGGGATTCACCGCGGGCCCCCGGTGAAGGGGCACCCGTCCGAGCCTGGCCCGGTTGGTTGCCCACCCTTTTAGTGCCCGTGGTCGCCGCCGCCCCCGCCGCCGGGGTGCGCATTGAACCCGGGCGAAGCCACCTCTGATTCGGTGAGCTGGTAGGGAGGGTCGAAGAGGCTAGGGTTGTTGAGGGACGAAACCACGTCACTGACGTTGCCTTGCGGAAGCCCCAGGGCAGCGGAGGTGCTGTCCGTAGGCGGAACGCAGGTGCCATCCAACGCTACTTCGCCGTCCGAGCACGTCAGGTCGTCTGCCTGGGCGACTGCGATCGGTACACCAATCACGGCAAACGCGGCGGACAATGCACCCGCTGCCACTGAAAGTCGAGCGGTTCGTGATATTGCTGCGCCCGATGCTATTACGCCCATTGCATGTCTCTTTTCTTGCGGTGTTGGTTCAGGTGTATCACTAGTCGTGCGGGTGAGCAGCAACAACGGTGAAGACACAGCTGACCCACAGGGCCTCAAGACTGTGTCGTGGCGCCTGCACGCAAGACCTTTATCCAGGCCGATGACGAGTGGGCACCGCGAACTGGACGGCCCGTCGGGGCAGATGTACACCACCAAACCCGGCGGTGCGCTGTTCTTCCCCGCACTGGCCACACCAACCGGGCAGTTCGTGATCGCCGAATCCACTGGTCCAGCACAGACCAGCCGCGGGTTGACGATGCCCACCCGGCAACGCACCCGGGCCCAAGACCGCGCCTACCGCATCGCCCTGGAGCGGCAACACAACGCCGCCCGCATCGCTCGCAAACAATTCCTCTTCGCCGAACGCATCGACCGAGACGACGGACCACCGCGCTTCTAGGGCTGGTCGTATCTCCTTATCCCGCAGTCAGTTTCACCGTCCCGAAACCCCTGCGTATACTGCGTTGCCCGCGTTGTCGGGTCGGTTCCGCGGGCGCGCCGCCGCGGGTCGACTTGGCACTGGCGGGACGGCGTAGCCCCTCCGCACTCCATCACATCTGATTCAGACGACCAGTCCACTCCTGCGGTTCCAACTGCGTGGTCATAATGACCGTCATGGCAGACAAAGGTGGCAGGACAGGGACCCGCACCGGGACGGAGCGGATCCGCAAGCTCGCCCAGGCCGCGCTCAACGCGGACGTCACGGTGGACCAGGTCGACACCATCTTGGAAGGCTTGAGCGAAACGCTGATCGACCTCAACAACTCGACGGGCAACCTTGATGCCACCCTGGTGCGGTTTAACGAAACGATCAATCACATCAACGAGCTCGCGCCACGTCTGACCGCGGTGGTGGATCGCATGGAGCGCATCGTCGAACGCATCGAACGCATCGTCGGCATCGGCGAATCCGTGATGTCGCCACTGGCCGCCACCGAACAAGCCGTGCGCGGTGCAGTCAACAAGGTGCGCAGAACGACCGGGCTGTAGTGCCGCATAGCCTTCCGGTACCCACACCGCCAATCGCCGAGGGCACCGGCCTGCCGTGGGACGTCACGGTGGGCGACGCAGTCGCTGCGATCGCCGAAGCCCGTGCCCGGCACGGCGACACGTTCGTCGTGCAAAGCGGTCGCGACCACTATCTGTTCACGTTCTCGCCGGTGGGCGTCGAGTCGTTCTACGCGCTGCCAGAGGAGATCGCGAGCAAGGGACTCGCCGACTATTTGATGTTGCGGCGCAAGCTTCCCGACGAGATCTTCGACGGCAGGCGAACCCTACCGAGTTCGTTGTTCCGGCGCGACGACGTCGCCTCGTATCTGGTCAATCTCGACCGGGCGCTCGAGCAGACCGTGGCAGAGCTCGGGCCCGAAGGTACCGTCGACCTGTTCGATCTCACCCGCCGCCTCGGGCACCGAATGGGACTGGCGTCGTGGGCCGGGCCCGGATCGACGCAACGCGATACCTTCGATCGCCTGATTGGGGCCTTCGACATCCTTGACGGGTCCGACGCGTTCGTGCATCCCGATGCGATGGCGGCGGTCGCGGCATCCGACAAGCGCGCCGAGCGGGCGGCGCTCGATGACGTCGTCGAACTCGTCACAACAGCGGTGCAACGCTTGGATTCCGGTCAGACGACCGACGAGGCCCTGTTCGGCCGGATCGTGGAGGCCTGGTCGTTGGAGCCGCCCGACGTCCGCAGGCGCGGAATCGCACTGGACGTCGCGCTGATCCACATTGCCTCGATGTCGAATCTCATGGCGGCGCTCGGCTGGGCATTCGTCGACCTACTCGAGCACCCGACACATCTGCGCAGTGTCGCCGACGGCGACGAAGATCTGGCGCGACGCTGCGCGCTGGAGAGCACACGGATGGCGCAGCGCTCGATCATGTCGCGCGCCGTATTGGCTCCGGTCGACTTCGACACCGGCGACGTGCGCTACCGCGTGCCTGCCGGCTGGACGATCGCCACGCTGCTGCCCCTGCTGAATACGTCGGTCGCGCCGGGGCTGCAGCAGTGGGATCCCGAGCGATGGCATCGTCATCGGCTTGCCGACTCGAGCGCGCTGCCGTCGCCGATGCTGGTGACGGCGTTCGGGCATGGCCGACACTCCTGCCCTGCCCAGCCGTTCTCGCTGGCAGCCATGACGGCCGCCATGACACATCTGCTCGGTCGGTACGCGATGACGCCCCAGTGGACCGGCCACCCCAGGCCCGTGCCCGCACAGATCGGCGGGGTGGCACGAGCGGCCGATCCCTGCGCTATCCGCTATTGCGCAACGCGGTAGCCAGGCCGCTCATGGTCAGCAGGATGCCGCGCTGCACCAGTTCGTCGTCGTCTCCCGAGCGGTAACGCCGCAGCAGCTCCACCTGTAGATGGTTGAGCGGCTCCAGATACGGAAAGCGGTTGAACACCGAGCGCGCCAGCGACGGGTTATCCGCGAGCAGGTCGTCCTGACCAGTGATGAGCTTGTGCATGCGGATCGTTCGCTCGTGCTCGTCGACGATCTTGTCAAACACCCTCTGCCGCAGCGCCTCGTCCTCGACGAGTTCGGAGTAGCGCGCCGCCAAACCCATGTCCGACTTCGCCAGCACCTGCGCCATGTTCGACAGCACCGTGCGGAAGAACGGCCACCGGCGATAGAGGTCCTGCAACACTTCCAGCCGGCTCTCCCCATCGTGGCCGCCCTCGGCCACATACGCCTCGAACGCGGTTCCGGTGCCGTACCAGCCTGGCAGCATCACCCGCGACTGGCTCCAGGCCAACACCCAGGGGATGGCCCGAAGATCGGAGATCGACGCCGTGGGCTTGCGCGACGTCGGCCTGCTGCCGATGTTGAGCGCTCCGATCTCGCTGACCGGCGTGGATGCCTTGAAGTACTCGACGAAACCCGGTGTCTCGTGGACCAATTCGGCGTAGGCGCGCTGGGCGCGGGCGGCCAACTCGTCGAGCACCTCATAGGCGGGGCCCGCGGCGTCACCCAGCCCCTCGACGTCGAGCAGCGTAGCTTCCAAAGTGGCCGCCAGCAGCGTCTCGAGGTTGCGATGCGCGATTCGCGGCTCCGCGTACTTGGCGGCGATCACCTCGCCCTGCTCGGTGATCCGCAGCGACCCGTTCACCGCCCCCGGCGGCTGCGCCAGGATGGCATCGTAGCTCGGGCCACCCCCACGTCCGACCGTTCCGCCGCGGCCGTGGAAGAGCCGCAACCGAATTCCGGTCTTGCGGGCCGATTCGACCAGATCGAGCTCGGCGCGGTACAGCGCCCAGTTGGCCGCCAGATATCCTCCGTCCTTGTTGGAGTCGGAGTAGCCGAGCATGACTTCCTGGCTATCACCGCGCGCGCTCACGACGGCGCGATACAGCGGAATGTCCAGCGCGGCTTCGAGAATCGACGAGCCATGCTGCAGGTCGTCGATCGTCTCGAACAGCGGCACAATGCCAACGGGCGCAAATACGTCGGAGCCCGAAACTCCGCCAACCAGGCTGAGCAGCCCGACCTCCTTGAGCAGGATGGCCGCCTCGAGCATGTCCGAAACGGACTGGCACATCGAGATGATGTAGTTGGGTATCGCCTTGGGCCCGAACACATGGACGGCGCGGGCGGCAGCGGCCACGATGTCCAGCTCCTTGCGGGCCAGCTCCGACAGTTCGGCGTCGTCTTTGGTGAGCGGCCTGCGGGTAGCGAGTTCGGCGGCCAGCAGCTCGACGCGGTCCGGCTCGGGCAGCGACCGGTAATCGGGATGCACCCCCGCCCAGGCCAGCAGTTCGGCGACGACCTCCTCGTGCACGTCGGAGTTCTGCCGCAGATCGAGACCTGACAAATGAAAACCGAAGACGTGCACGGCTTCCCGCAGCCTGGCCAACCGATCGTCAGCGAGCACACCGCTGCCGTTGGCGCGCAATGACAGATCGATCACATCGAGGTCAGCGAGCAGCTCGGCCGGTGTCAGGTAGCGCTCGAGGCCGAGGTCGAGTTCGTGTTCGGGCTGACTGTCGAGGATCTCGGCCGCCGTCGCGGTCAGCCGCGCGTGGATGACCCGCAACGCGCGGCGGTACGGTTCGTCGCCTCTTGCAGGCTCGTGGCACTTGTCGGCCAACGCCTCGAGCTCGTCGCTGATCTTCACCAGCCGCGCCGACATCGACAGTTCCTGTTCCAGCTCGGTGATTTCGGCAAAGTAATGCTCCAGCGCGGTGTACGAGGCCCTGCCGGTGGCCAGCCGAACCACGTCGGCGGTGACGTTGGGGTTGCCGTCACGGTCACCGCCGATCCACGAACCGGGCCGCAGCATCGGCTCCTCGAGGACGTGCGCGTCGGGCCAGCGGCCCCGCAGTGCCGTCCGCACTTCAGCGTTTACCTGTGGGATGACTTCGAAGAATGCGGCCTGATAATAACGCAGCCCGGTTTCAATCTCGTCCTGAATCTTCAACCGCGACAACCGGATCAGCGCGGTCTGCCACAACGTGAGGATGTGGCGGCGTAGCTCGAGGTTGATGTCGCGGCCGTCCTCAGTCTTGCTGTGCCCGTGCAGGCGCAGCCGCATCAATTCGGTGATGCGGTGCTGGGTGTCGAACACCGTGCGGCGGCGGGTCTCGGTGGGATGGGCGGTGATCACCGGCGACACCAGCGCACCGGTCAGCGCGTCGGCAACCGTCGCCGAATCCAGGTCAGCCGAGTCGAGTTTCAGATAAGTGGCGGCCAGGCTGCTGTTCTGCGGCGGCTCTCCTGCCGCAACGTGTACGGCCCGGCGGCGTTCGCGATGGATGTCCTCGGCGACGTTGGCCAGCAGCGCGAAATGGGTGAACGCCCGGATGACGGGGATGGCCTGATGGATGTCGATGCCGTCGAACATGCGGGCCAGCTCGGCGCGATCGATCTCGGAGCGTCGCACCCGGAAGGACTCGACGCGTGCCCGCTCGACGAGGTCGAACACCTCGTCGCCGTTCTGCTCGCGGACCGTATCGCCCAGGATCGCACCGAGCAGCCGGATGTCTTCCCGCATCGGCTCGGTGGCCTCGCGTCCCACCTGAGTGCGGCGCACCGAACCGATCGGCGCGAGCGCAATATCGGAAACCTCAGCCATCACCCAAGTATCGGCGTGGTCCGAAGTCGGCGCATGGCGAGCGCCCTACCCCTGTGGAGTCACGATCGGGGTCGGTGTCGCACTCGTGCTCGGAGTCGTTCCTGCGGTGGCCGAGCCCACCGGAACGATCGGCTTGGGCGGTGTGGACGTGCTTGTCGAATCCGAGTCTGACGAGGGCGTGGCCGGCGGAGGCTTCTGCCCGTCGGGCATCACTATGGGTGTGGGCTTGGCGCCTTCACCACCGTTGCCACCGCCGTTGCCGCCGTTATCGCTGCCGGTGTCGGAGTTCAGTTGCGGTGGCCAGTCCACGGACGTAGGGGGCCAGCTTTCGGTGTTGCCCGATCCGGACGACGAACCCGGAGGGGGACAACCGGCGCCGGCTCCGAAGTCACCAGGGGTCGTGCAGTCGGCGTGGGCGACGGCAACTGGAAGGAGGGCGACCCACCCGACGAGCGAGAAGGCCGCTGCCGCTATCCACAAGCGAGAGGTGCTCACAGCGTCAGGATGTCCCCGTAGGCGTTGACACTGTCGTCGGACTTGTCCGTGTCGATCATCGCCGTGGCGAAGAACCGGACGGCCACCTGTCCACCGCAGCCATCCACCTTGACGTGTGCGTCGTGGACGACGATCTCGCCGGTGCGGCCCTTGAGCGCCTTTTTGCCCAGCCCCAGATTGGTGATGTTTCCGGGCAGCAGGTTGATCGAAGCGTCTCCGTCGATGTCGGCGTACGGGCCGATGATGTTGAGTAGATTTCCGCCGCTACCGAGCCCCTGGGACAGCAGCTACGTTGACCAACGACCGCCGGCGATCGGACCGCCATCCGATCAAACGAAAGCCTTGTGACAAAAAGTACCTACATATCAGCTGTACTTGATCTGCAGCGCGACGCCGATGATCGACACCAGCCAGATCCCGGTCACGAACAGCGTCAGGCGGTCGAGGTTCTTCTCCACGACGGTCGACCCGGACAGGCTGGACTGGACGCCGCCTCCGAACAGGGTGGACAGGCCGCCGCCCTTGGCGCGATGCAGCAGGACCAGGAGCACAACCAGCACACTGGTCACGACCAGGATGATCTGCAGGGCCAATTCCATGGCCGCCAGACTACAGGCTTGTGAGCTGGCCTCAGGGCAGGGGGCCGCCGGCCGCGACGGCCGACAGCGTGGCGAACTGCTCGCCGTCCAACGACGCCCCGCCGACCAGCGCGCCGTCGACGTCCTCTTGGGCCACGAGCTCGCCGACGTTCTTCGCGTTGACCGACCCGCCGTAGAGTACCCGGACCCCAGCCGCCAACTGCGGTGACGCCAGCTTGGCCAGCTCGTCGCGGATGGCCTTGCAGACCTCCTGCGCATCCGCTGCGCTGGCCACCCGGCCGGTGCCGATCGCCCACACCGGTTCGTAGGCGATGACGGCGTTGCCGATCTGCTCGGCGGACAAGCCCTCCAACGAGCCCTGCAGCTGGGTAACGCAGTGTTCGAGGTGGTTGCCTGCCTCGCGGACCTCGAGGTGCTCACCGATACAGATAATCGGCGTCAGGCCGTGCTTGAACGCGGCGGCGGCCTTGGCGGCGACGAGCGCGTCGTCCTCGTGATGGTAGGTGCGGCGCTCGGAGTGGCCGACCACAACGTACGTGCAGCCCAGCTTGGCCAGCATCGGGCCGCCGATGTCGCCGGTATACGCGCCGGAGTCATGCTGGGACAGATCCTGCGCACCGTACGTCAACAGAAGCTTGTCGCCGTCGACCAGCGTCTGCACGCTGCGAAGCGCGGTAAACGGCGGCAGCACCGTGACATCGACCTTCGCGAAGTACTTCTCCGGCAGCGCAAAGGCGATCTTCTGGACCAGCGCGATCGCCTCGAAGTGATTGAGGTTCATCTTCCAGTTGCCGGCGATCAGCGGCTTACGGCTCATGTGCGATGAGCCTCTCGGGCGAAGAGCATGATGGTGAGCGGCCTTTCAATTTTCTAATACTTCGATGCCAGGCAGGATCTTGCCCTCAAGGTATTCCAGCGACGCCCCGCCACCGGTAGAAATGTGCGAGAAGCCATCCTCGGGCAGGCCGAGTTGGCGCACCGCCGCGGCCGAATCTCCGCCGCCGACGACACTGAACGCGCCCTTGGCGGTCGCGGCGATGATCGCCTCGGCGACACCCTTGGTGCCCGCGGCGAACCTCGGGAATTCGAAAACGCCCATCGGACCATTCCAGAAGATCGTCTTGGCGTTGGACAGCAGCGTGGTGAACCGCTCGACCGAACCGGGCCCGATATCCACGCCCATCTTGTCGTGCGGAATGCGGTTGGCCGCAACGATCTCCGATGGCGAATCGGCTCTGAACTCGTCGGCGACGACGATGTCGACCGGCACGTGGATCACATCACCGTAATCCTCCAGCAGCTTGCGGCAGGTGTCGATCATGCCCTCTTCGAGCAGCGACTTACCCACCGAAACGCCTTGCGAGGCAAGGAAGGTGAAGCACATGCCGCCGCCGATGACGAGGCTGTCGGCTTTGGTCGCCAGTTTTTCGATGACCGCGAGCTTGTCGGACACCTTCGAGCCGCCGAGCACCACCGCGTAGGGCCGCTTGGTCGAACTGGTCAGCTGCTCAAGGACTTTGACCTCGGCGGCCACCAGCTTGCCGGCATAGTGCGGCAGCAGTTTCGCCACGTCGTAGACCGAGGCCTGCTTGCGGTGCACCACCCCGAAGCCGTCGGACACAAAGGCCGCGTCATCACCGACCAATTCGACCAGCTGCTTGGCCAGCGCCAGACGCTCGGCGTCGTCCTTGCTGGTCTCTCGCGGGTCGAAGCGAATGTTCTCCAGCAGCAAGACGTCGCCGTCGGTCAGCCCCTCCGCGCGGTCCAGCGCGTCGGGACCGACCACGTCGCGGGCCAATTGCACGTGTGGGCCCAGATCCAACGCCGCCAGCCCCTTCGCGACCGGCGCCAGTGAGAACGTCGGGTCGGGTCCGCCCTTGGGCCGGCCCAGGTGCGCGGCCACGACGACTTTGGCACCGGCATCGGACAGCGTCTTCAGCGTCGGGAACGAGGCGATGATGCGGCCCGGGTCGGTGACATTGCCGTCGTCGTCGAGCGGGACATTCAGGTCCGAACGGACCAGCACCCCGCGACCCGAAACCCCTTCTGCCAGTAGGTCGTCGAACGTCTTGACGGCCATCGAGCTACAGGGACTTGCCGACCAGCGCGACCAGGTCGACGAGGCGGTTGGAGTAGCCCCACTCGTTGTCGTACCAGGAGACCACCTTGGCCTGGTTGTCGATGACCTTTGTCAGGCCCGAGTCGAAGATCGAGCTGTGCGGGTCGGTGACGATGTCGCTGGACACGATCGGTGCGTCGTAATACTTGAGGATGCCCTTCAGCGGACCCTCGGCGGCGGCCTTGTACGCTGCGTTGATCTCCTCGACGCTGGCGGACTTCTTGAGCTCCACCGTCAGGTCGGTGACCGACCCGGTCGGGATCGGCACGCGCAGCGCGTAGCCGTCGAGCTTGCCCTTGAGCTCGGGCAGCACCAGGCCGATCGCCTTGGCCGCACCGGTGGAGGTCGGCACGATGTTGAGCGCGGCGGCCCGGGCGCGGCGCAGGTCCTTGTGCGGGCCGTCCTGCAGGTTCTGGTCCTGGGTGTAGGCGTGGATCGTCGTCATCAGACCCTTGACCACGCCGAACTCGTCGTTAATGACCTTGGCCAGCGGGCCGAGGCAGTTCGTGGTGCACGAGGCGTTGGAGATGATGTTCTGGCTGCCGTCGTACTTGTCGTCGTTCACCCCGAGCACGATCGTGATGTCCTCGTCCTTGGCCGGAGCGGAGATGACCACCTTCTTGGCACCCGCCTCTAGGTGCCCCTTCGCCCGAGCATCGGTGAACAGGCCGGTGGATTCGACCACGACGTCGACGCCGAGGTCGCCCCACGGCAGTGCGGCCGGTCCTTCCCTGACCTCGAGAGCCTTGATCTTGGTGTTGCCGACGACGATCGTGTCCTCGCCCTCGAGGGTGACGTCCTCGGGAAGCCGGCCCAGGATCGAGTCAAATTTGAGCAGATGCGCCAGCGTGGCGTTGTCGGTGATGTCGTTGACCGCGATGATCTCGATGTCCGCGCTCTTGCCCTCGGCCTTCTGAGCCGCCAGGGCCCGGTAGAAATTGCGTCCGATGCGGCCGAAGCCGTTAACGCCCACCCGGATGGTCACTTGTGTCTCCCTTTTTCGCCTGGATGCTCAACGGCCAGCCTAGTGATGTGATACTCGCCACGCGAGGTCTGGTCAGTGCACGGCACACGGATCTGGTCGGTGTACGGATTGCCCAGCCATTTCCGTCGTATCCTCTTGCAACGTTCCGTTCTGCTCCAGCCCTTGCTGAGCAGCCGTGATGTGACGGAGTAGTCCCCCGTCGGCAGGGGGACGGCGACGGCATGTTCTCCCGCGATGCCCCGCTGCACGATCGCGACACCGACGACTGGCCTAACCAGTTCGGTCCGTACCGGCGCCAGTTTCATGAACGCGTCGCAGGCAGGTGGTGTCGACCCCTAGTGGACACGCCAAGCAGCGTCGCGCACGTGGCTATGGGGCGGCCGTGTCGAGGTCACTGTGTTCCTCAGCCCAGCGAAACGCCGTGCGCAGGTTGGCGAGTTCAGTAGTGAACCAGGCGTAGGCGGCGCCTTGCTGAGGGCTGTCCCATAGCGCGAGGACGTCTGCTTCACACCCGGCGAAATGGCGCGCATGCGCGGTGCGCGCGTCGCCGGCCTCGCCGCGGTCCACGAGTTGCTCCTCGGCGAACTGACGGATGGTCTCCAACATCGAAAACCGGGCGTGGCGAGTTGACCGATCGGTGACCAGCAGCGACTTACGTACAAGTGCATCGAGTTGATCGAGGATGGCATAGTCGTTGCTGTCGTCAAGCCCTGCTACCGCACAAGCACTTTGAACATCGAATCCACCGGAGAAGACAGAGCAGCGCGCTAGCAATGCCTTTTCCGCGTCGTCGAGCAGGTCATAGGACCACTGCACAGCCTGACGTAGTGTCTGGTGGCGTTCGAGGCCACGCCGGACGCCGACTAGCAGCTTGAATCTCTGGTCGAGACGATCCCGGACATCGCTCGCGGTCATCGACGAAATACGCGAAGCCGCCAACTCGATCGCCAAGGGAATCCCGTCAAGACGTTGGCAGATCTCGACGACCGCATCAGCCTCGTCGGCCGAAAAGCCCGGCGCCACACTGTGAGCGCGTTCGACGAATAAGTTCGCGGCAACGTCGACTTCAAGTGACCGCACCGGCCAGATCTGCTCGTCGGCGACGCTCAATCCTTCGCGACTGGTGGCCAGAATCCGTACGGTCGTTGAGTGGTCAAGAATGGCCGCGACGAGATCGGCCGCCGCGTCGAGGACATGTTCACAGTTGTCGAACACCAACAACCGAACCCTGGCCTCCAGTGCAGCCGCCACGCTCTCACTCACGGTCTTGTCCGGCTGCTGGGTGATACCCAACACCGCCGCCACCGCGTCGGGTACCGCCGCCGAATCCGTGACTGCCGCCAACTCGAAAACCCAAACACCATCGGGGAATTCATCAGCAAGCTGCGTCGCGACTTCCAGTGCCAACCGGGTCTTGCCGACGCCGCCGACACCGGTCAATGTGACCAGCCGGCGTGTCCGCAGCACCTCCGCGACTCCGACGACCTCGGCTTCGCGCCCGACCAAGCTGGTGGCTGGGGGCCGCAGGTTCCCCGGAGTCGTATCGAGTGTTCGCAGTGGCGGAAAGTCCGATCGCAGTCCCGGCGCGCGTAGTTGAAACACCGTGATGGAGTTCGGCAGGTCTCGCAACCGCCGCGGCCCCAAGTTCACCAGATCCACGCCGCTGAGCAGCACCGCCGTCGAGTCGGCCACCAGGACCTGGCCGCCATGCCCGGCGGCCATCACCCGTGCGGCGCGGTTGAGCACGGTCCCGAAGTAGTCCCCATCGCGCAGCTCGGCTTCGCCGGTCGCAATACCCATCCGGACGGGCAATACCAGCTCGCGTTGTGCTGCCACAGCGGCGTCGACCGCAGATCTCGGCGAAGCGAATGCGGCAACCACGCCGTCTCCGGTGTGGCTGAACAAGAAACCCTCGTGCGCCTCGATCGAGGTGCGCAACGCCTCGTCATGGGCGAGCAGGGCCGTCCGCATCGCGTCCGCGTCGGCTTCCCACCGACGGGTCGACCCCTCGATATCGGTGAACAGGAACGTCACCACCCCCGACGGAGCCGACACCCGCACAGAATGGCACAGAACAAGAGGTAGGTCCGGCCTTCGGAAGATTGCATCCACTGTCGTGGTCGGATCGAAATCACGACCCTCTGTGCATATCGAGCTATGCCCAAGCGTCTTCGAGCGGTTATTCGGCCTCGGCGATCGCCGTCATCTCGGGCGGTTCCTTGGTCAGCCCGCGGGTCAGCACCAGCAGGTAAACGATGCCGAGGCCCAGCCAGCTCAGCCCGAGGATCAATGCCTTGGAGTCCAGCTGCGTGAGCAGGTAGATGTCGATCACCGCACCGATCGCCGGCAGGAGGATGTAGCGCCATGGGCTCAGGCTCTCGCCGCGATGCCTCAGGTAGTAGGCGATCACCGAAACATTGACCAGGGTGAACGCGGTGAACGCCCCGAAGTTGATGAACGACGTGGACGTCGCGACGTCGAGGAAGATCGCCGCCAGCCCGATCACCCCGCACAACGCGATGTTGAAGACCGGGGTGTGGAATCGCTCCGACACCCAGCCGAATGCGCGTTCAGGCAACACCCGGTCGCGACCCATCGCATACAGCAGGCGCGCCACGGCCGCCTGGGCGGCCAGGCCCGAAGTGAACTGCCCAACGATCAGCCCGGTCAAGAACACCGCGCCGAACAGGCTGCCGCCGATGGTTTTTGCGATATCGGAGGCCAGCGATTCCGAGTTGGCGAAGGTTCCTCCAGGCGACACCAGTGTCACGAAGTAGGTCACCACGATGA
This sequence comes from uncultured Actinomycetota bacterium, assembly GCA_963770125.1. Lineage (GTDB taxonomy): Bacteria > Actinomycetota > Actinomycetes > Mycobacteriales > Mycobacteriaceae > Mycobacterium. Next base: position 193,438 of record CAVYPI010000088.1, read on the forward strand.
AGATCGTGCCGCCGATCAACGCGACCATCACGATCGCGCGCGGCACATTGCGCTCCGCGTCGTATGACTCCTCGGTCAGCGTGCTGATGGCGTCGAATCCGAGGAACGAGTACGCCGCGACCGCGGCACCGGCCGCCAGCGCCGAGAAACCGCCGCCGCCCGTGAACGGTGTGGTGGACACCAGCGACTGCGAGTCGCTGACCAGGTGTGTGATCGACAGGATCACGAACAGCGCCAGGATCAGCAGCTGCACGGTCATCAGCACGAAGTTGGCGCGGTCGGCGACCTTCAGCCCGATCACGTTGAGCGCCGACGTGATCACGATGTAGGCGACGATCCAGACGAAGAACGGCACGCCCGGCAGCCAATTCTGCAGATAGGACCCGCCGATCAGCCAGATGACCAGCGGGAGGAACAGGTAGTCCAGCAGGATGGCCCATCCCACAATGAAACCCAGGCGCGAATCGAGCGACTTGCGCACATAGGTGTAGGCCGACCCGGCCACCGGGAAGTGCTTGGCCATCAGGCCGTAGCTCAGCGCGGTGAACAACATCGCCACGGTGGCAACCAGATACGAGCCTGCACTACCTCCGTCGGACAGCGTCGGCGATCACCCCGAAGATGCCGAGCACGATGATCGGCGTCATGTAGGCGAGGCCGAACAGCACCAGTGATCGCAGTTTCAGCTGCTTCTGCAGCGTGCCGTGGTGCTCGTGGTACTGCCCGGCTGCGTGGGCTCCTCGCTGGTGGTCATGACGCTCCTCTCGGTTGCCACTGGGTCGGATCGATCCGGCCCTGGTAGATCGGTAGGTCGATAACCGGATCGTCGGGCGCCATCTGCGACCACATCCGGTTGAAGCCCTCGGTGCCGTGCTCACGCACCCGGGTCACCGCGTCCAGGTCGAGCTCGACGCGCAGCACGCCAGGCTCAGCGGTCGGCAGGTCACCGATCACCGTCCCCTCCGGATCGCACACGATCGATCCGCCGGTGCCGATCGGGCCTGCGGCGTTGACGCTCAGCATGAACACCTGGTTCACGATCGCGTTCGCCTGCGCGAGCACCCGCTCCTGCTTGCGGTCCACGCCAATGGTCTTGACCACGTTGACGACGAACTCGGCGCCGAGCCAGGCCACGCTGCGGGTGGATTCCGGGAACCAGGCGTCATAGCAGATCGACAACCCGGCGCGACCGGTACCCGACATGTCGAACACCGTGAACTCGTGTCCCGACGACCACGCCTCGTATGGCCGCCACGGAAACACCTTGCGATAGCTCGCGACGAGATTGCCGCTCGGGTCGAACACCACCTGGGTGTTGTAGACGCCGCCCGCGTCGCCGAGCTCGGGCACCGACCCCGGAATCAGCCACACCCCGAGCCGGGCCGCCGCCTCCCCCAACGCGCGCATACGCGGGCCGTCGAGTGGCTCAGCGGCCGAGCGAAGCCACTCATTGCCGTTTGCGGCGATATCACAGTCTCCACACAGGTGAATTTCAGGAAACACTAACAAGTCGAGATCGCTTGACTCCCTTTGGATTTGCGCGGCCTGCGCGTGCAATTGACCGACGGGATCGGCACCCGTGATCGGAGGGTACTGAGCGAGCGCGACGAACAAGATGCGACCCATTCGACCAAGTTAGACCCGCTATTCGGTTTCCGCGGCCAAAGTCGGCAGCACTGTCACGAACGCTGCTCGAGTTCTATTCGCGCCTGGTTGATTTGGCCGTATGCACGGTTCACTATGGCGGCGGTGGTCATCGCCGCCCCTCTCTGGGCGAGAGTTTCATATCACTGATCGCCGAGAACGTCGCGCAGGTGGACAATCGTCGTGCGGGACGCGCTGGGCGTCCGAGTGCGCTCCCTGCCCTTGACTCCCGACCAGACGTTGCCGCGATGTCGCCTCGACACCGCTGGCCGGTTATGCGGCGACGGCCTCAATGATGCTCTGCGGGGAGTCCGCCTTCTTCAGGGCGATTCGCCGCAGTCCGGCGTCGGAAAGCAGCGCGTCGTACTCCGCGAGCGTGCGTTCCCTGCTGCCCAACACGGCGAGCATGTTCAAGTCCAGCTTCGCCATGAGCCCGGGGTCGCTGTCATCGCCGACCAGCAGTTCGACGATGGCGATCCGGCCACCGGTACTCATCGCCTTCCGGCAATGGCTCAGAATCTTGACGCAGCTGTCGTCGTCCCAGTCGTGCAAGATCGCCTTCAACCCGCAGGCACCGACTGGAAGAAGTCTCCGCCGATCACGTCGGTGCGATCACCCGCGATTTCGGGCGCCACGGCTGCGGCAACGTCGGGGCGATCGAAGACGATGCCGTGTAGCGCCGGGTTGGCCTGTTGCAGCAGTCTCAGCAATGAGCCGTTTGCGCCACCGACGTCGACGGCGGTCGCCACACCGGTGGTGTCGATGTTGGCGGCCACGTCAACCGACCACAACGCGGTGAATCCTTCCATCGCGTCGGTGAACTCTTGCGCGCGGCGCGTCGGTCTTGATGTAGTCAAAGGTCGGCATTCCCAGCACGTCGTGGGCATGGCTGCGGCCCTGGCGCACGGATGCGACGAATTCACCCACGGCAACCAGTGCGATCGGTCGGTCAAGGCCATGGCCGCTCCCCGCAGCGACCCCGGCGCGCCTGTACGCAGTGTGTCCAACAACGGGGTGACGGCGAATCGCTCGTCGGCGTCGACGGTCAGTGACCCAAGAGCGACGCCCGCCCGCATGAGCCGCAACGTTGTGTCCGCGGCGCTCTGCTCACGCGCGGCAACCTCCGGCGCGGCCAGCGGACCGTCGGTGAGGTGATCCGCGACCGAAAGGGCGGCAAAGGCCCGGGCCGTTTGGCTGATCCAGTATCCGGAGATCATTCCGAACATCTGCCGATGAAGATCGGCGAATTGCGTTGGCATACCTGTACTAACCGCGCCTTATAGCCTTTGATTCAAGAATCTTCATCACTCGCGTTGGCCTACGAGACAACCCTTGCCGACGGTGGTTGGCCAGTGGAATGGGCAGAGGATGTTGTGGAGGACAAGTGTCGTTCGTCGACGCGGTCGTCGGTCGCAGTCGGGTGGACCAGCAGCCAAGAATTCTCCAAGCCGCGGCAAAGATGCTGGTTTCTGTCCCGCACAGGGGTCACTGCGGTGCCACCCGGGAGACTTCGCACGTAGGGAGGATCGGATGAGCTCCGCACACAGCCGGAAGAAGATCATCGGCGGGGCGCTGCTGTTCGGCGTCGTCGAGCTGGCCGGGCTGGGGCTGAGCATGGGCACCGCCCAGGCGTTCGAGCCGCAGCCGGGGCCCCCGGCAAGGTGGCACCGAGCCGTACCCGGACACGTACTGGTGGGTGTAGCCCTCCTGGGCCAAGACGCGGAACATTCGCGCGCCGTCGGTGCGGATCAGCGAGCCCGACGCGACGGTGGTTCGGGCGAACTCGACGAGCTGTCTGGACCCCGGCGCATCGGCCACCCCCAGACGCACACGACCCAGCCGAAGTTTCCTATTCACCTGTGTCCACCGTTTTCCACCGCAATCATGACGGGCACCTTGTCGGTTGAAGCGCCCCGCCGGCCGGTCGCGCGGCCGCCGACAAACGCCTCGTCGACCTCGACCACACCCGAGAGCAGCTCACGGTCGGGACGCACCATCGCCCGGCGCAGCTTGTGCAGCCAGGCCCAGGCGGTCTCATAGGACCCCAACCCCAGCATGTCGTGCAGATTCTGCGCACGATGCCCCGTTCTTCTGCGAGGTCACCAGCCAGATCGCGGCAAACCACGTGCTCAACGGCGTACGCGTCCGGTGAAAAATCGTCCCCGCCGTCACCGAGGTCTTGCGCCCACACCCGACACACTTCCAGTGCTGGGTCGAGGTCTGCCACCCCCGATCACCACCACACGCCGGGCATCGAAAGCCATCTGGCCAGCGCAAACGCGCTAGATACGCGGCACAGGACGCATCGTCAGGAAACCACCCCCGAAACTCCTGATAGGTCCGCGGATAGTCGACTCCGCCCACCGGACCGACATCTGCAAATGTCACCTGACCAGCATAGGTCCACTTAAGCAGATAAGCAGTAAGTATGTTCGATATGGCAGCCCTGGCGTCGGTGGATCCGCATGCCGATGAGGCGGAGTTGGTCGAGCAGATCGCCGAGCTGGAGCGGGTGAAGTCGGCCGCAGCCGCCGGCCAGGCGCGTGCGACAACGTTGTTGGACGAGAAGCGCCGAGCAGATGAGGCCGCGGCGGGCGCGCCGAGGCCCAAGCAGGGCCGTGGCGTGGCTAGTGAGGTGGCGCTGGCGCGACGGGATTCACCGTCACGCGGAAACCGGCATCGGATCAGATCGACGCCGCTTGCGCAGAACCGCCGTCGAATCCGCGACCGGGATCTGACCACCGCGGCCGGCGGCCATAACCGCGCGGCGCGGCTGAGCACCAAGCGAGTTGTCGACCGTTGCGCAGCCAGCCGCGCCGGACGCAATGACCATCCGCACCGGCAACACCATGCGTATGCTGCGCGGCTGTAGCGGCGTCGCCCGGGGCGTTCGGGTACGCCGCACGCGCGCAACCGACACCATCGAGACCGGTGGGGCAGGTGATGGCGGACACCGTCGGTGCGCCCCGGACCGGGCCGGTGGCGCAGACCTCGTGATGCGCGACCAAACCCTGCTCGGCCCGGACAACAGCCCTGCCGTTGTCGAGGGGTATGGGCCAGTCCCAGCGTTCCTGGCTCGCAGCCTGGTCTCGGGTGCGGTCACGGATAAACGATCACTGGCAACGCTGCGACGGCTCTATCGGCATCCTAGTAGCGGAGCATTAGTGGCTATGGAGTCGCGGTCACGCCGATTCCCGCGCGGGTTGGCGACATTCATCGGACTTCGGGACCAAACCTGTCGCACGCCGTACTGCGACGCGCCGATTAGGCACCGCGATCACTCCACGCCGCGGAACCGAGGCGGGCCCACGAGCGGCCTCAATGGCCTGGGCATGTGTGAGAGATGCAACTACACCAAGGAATCACCGGGCTGGCGGGTCTCCACCAGTGACGAGAGTGGTGTACACACAGCAGAATTCGTTACACCGACCGGTGCGCGTTACCACTCCACGGCCCCGCGCTGCCGGCCCGCCGGTCATGCGGTAGCGAAGCGAAGTTGAATCGGCTAGGTGTCCTCGAGCAGATCCGCCGTGACGGCCGACTCGGTGTCGGCGATACCTTCTTGCTTGGCCTTGCGGTCGGCCATCGACAGCAGTCGCCGAATGCGGCCTGCCACAGCATCTTTCGTCATCGGCGGGTCAGCCAGCCGACCCAGTTCCTCCAGCGACGCCTGCCGGTGCTCGACGCGCAACTTGCCCGCGGCGGCCAGATGGTCGGGCACGGTGTCGCCGAGGATCTCCAGGGCCCGCTCCACCCGGGCCGCTGCGGCCACAGCCGCCCGCGCCGATCTCCGCAGGTTGGCGTCGTCGAAGTTGGCCAGGCGGTTCGCGGTCGCCCGCACCTCGCGGCGCATCCGGCGTTCTTCCCACGTCAGCCGCGTGTCCTGGGCGCCCATCCGCGTCAGCAACGCGCCGATGGCTTCCCCGTCGCGGACCACCACACGGTCGCTGCCCCGCACCTCGCGCGCCTTCGCGCTGACCCCCAGCCGCCGCGCCGCGCCGACGAGCGCCAGCGCCGCCTCCGGACCCGGGCAGCTCACCTCCAACGCCGACGACCGGCCCGGTTCGGTCAGCGACCCGTGCGCCAAAAACGCTCCTCGCCAAGCAGCTTCGGCATCGGCGACGCTGCCGCCGACCACCTGTGCAGGCAGCCCTCTCACCGGTCGGCCGCGCAGATCGAGCAGTCCGGTCTGGCGGGCCAGCGCCTCACCGTCCTGGGCCACCCGCACCACGTAGCGCGTGCTCTTGCGGATACCGCTCGCCGACAACACGTGCACAACGGCGTTGTAGCCGTACAGGTCGTAAATGTCCTTCCGCAGCCGCCTCGCGATGATCCCGAGGTCGACCTCGGCCTCCACCACCACCCGCCCGGACACGATGTGCAGACCGCCGGCGAAGCGCAGCAAGGACGCCACCTCGGCGCGGCGGGCGCTCACCGAATTGACCGCCAACCGGCTCAGCTCGTCCTTGACCTCGGCCGTCATCGCCACGAGTCGTCACCTCTCGGTCCGTTCACTGTCGGTGTAGGCACGGTCGGCTCCTGGACGTTGGGAGTCGGCGCCATCCCGCGTACACGTACACCCTCCAGAGCCGCGGCCAACCTCGCCGGGTCATGTAAAGGTGTACCAGGTCTGGACACGTCAGCAAACTCAACTTGGGCATCCAGGATGTGCGCGGTGCGACGCAACTGCTCACGCTCGCGTTCGCCGGCCACCCGGCTCGAATCGACGATGATGTCGTGCACGGTGAACCCCGGCGCGTGTTGAGCCAGCACATGGAGGTGCCGTTCAGCCGAGAAACCCGCGGTCTCCCCCGGCTCGGCCACCAGATTCAGCACCAGCGCACGCCGGGCCGTCGTGGCCCGCAGCGCCGCGCCCAACTGCGGCACCAGCACGTGTGGAATCACGCTGGTGAACCACGATCCGGGGCCCAGTATCACCAGGTCGGCCGCCATGATCGCGTCTACCGCCTGCCGGGTGGCCGGCGGATCTCCTGGCAGCAGCCGCACCCGCCGCACCTTGCCCACCGTGGTCGCGATCGCCACCTGGCCGCGGATCACCCGGCTCATTCGCGGATCCGATTCCAGGCCCGCCACGTCGGCCTCGATCTCCAATCCCATCGGGCACATCGGCAACACCCGGCCCTTGACGCCGAGAATGCGGCCCAGCTCGTCGAGCGCCGCCACCGGATCGGCCAGCACCTCGTTGAGCCCCGCCAGCATCAGGTTGCCGATCGGGTGGCCGGCCAGCGCGCCGCTTCCGCCGAACCGATGCTGGAGGATCGTCGCCCACAGCCTGCCGTATGGGCTGTCAGATGCCAACGCCGCCAATGCCATTCGCAGATCACCCGGCGGCACCACGTCCAGCTCGCTGCGCAACCGCCCCGACGACCCGCCGTCGTCGGCCACCGTGACCACCGCCGTGACGTGCGGGGTGAGCCGGCGGGCGGCCGACAGAGTGGCGTAGAGCCCGTGCCCGCCACCGAGTGCGACGATCCGTGGGCTCATTCGCGGCCCAGATCCCGGTGCAGCACCCGCACCGTGAGCGATGCGCCGGCCTCTAGACGTTCCGCCAGCGCCTCGGCCATCGCGACACTGCGATGCTTGCCGCCGGTGCAGCCGATGGCAACGGTCATGTAGCGCTTCCCTTCCCGGCGATAGCCTTCGATCACGACATCCAGCAGCTGATGGTAGGTGTCCAAGAACTCCGCAGCGCCCGGCTGCCCGAGCACGTAGTCGCGCACCGCCGGGTGCTGACCGGTGCGCGGCCGCAGCTCGTCCACCCAGTGCGGGTTCGGCAGGAACCGCACGTCCATCACCGTGTCGGCGTCCATCGGCAGCCCGTATTTGTATCCGAACGACTCGACCGTGACGCTGGTGTGCGCAATGGTCTCGCCGCCGAAGGCGCGCTCGATGCTCTCGCGCAGCGCGGGCACGGACAGCATCGACGTGTCGATCACCAGGTCCGCCACGGCTCGCAGCGGCGCGAGCATCGACCGTTCCGCGGCAATGCCTTCGGCCAGAGTCTGGTTGCCCTGCAGCGGATGACTGCGCCGATTCTGCTCATAGCGGCGCACCAAGATGTCGTCGGAGGCCTCCAGGAACAACACCCTCGGGGAGATGTTGCGGGTGGCCAGATCGTTTCGCACCCAGTCCAGATCACCGGTGAAGCCACGCGACCGCACATCCATCACGACCGCCAGCTGGGTGATCCGCGAACCCGCCGCCAATCCCAGTTCGACCATCTGGGCGATCAGCTCGGGCGGCAGGTTGTCCGCGACATACCAGCCCAGGTCCTCCAGCACCTTCGCCGCGGTGCCGCGCCCTGCGCCGGACAGCCCCGTGACCAGAACCACGTCAATGCCCGATTCAGCCGCATCACCATCGCCAGCGCCATCGCGCAGTTCCTCGTGCATGCCCTGATCCGTCATCCCGATGCCCTGGTCTGATCATTGCCGATAACCGGGTCCGGCGCTTCGGAATCGGGTGGTACTCCGAGGGCCTCCAGCACCGCCTTGGCCGTTGCCACGCCGATCCCGGGCACTGCGGTGATCTCCTCGACGCTGGCCTGCTTCAGCCGGGCCAGCGAGCCGAAGTGCGTGACCAGCGCCTTGCGCCGGTGCTCCCCGAGCCCGCGCACCGAGTCCAGCGCCGACGCCGTCATCCTCTTCGAGCGCTTGCTGCGGTGATAAGCGATCGCGAACCGGTGTGCTTCGTCACGCACCCGCTGCAGCAGGTACAGCCCCTCGCTGTTGCGCGGCATGATGATGGGATCCGGCTCCGACGGCACCCACACCTCCTCCAGCCGCTTGGCCAGCCCGATGACTGCGACGTCGGTGATGCCCAGTTCCTCGAGCACGGCCGCGGCGGCGTTGACCTGGGGTGCCCCGCCGTCGACGACGAACAGGTTGGGCGGATAGGCGAACTTGCGCGACTTCCCTTCTGGCGCAAGTTCGGTCGGGTGCTGGGTGTCGTGCAGATGCCGGTAGAACCGTCGCCGCGTCACCTCCGCGATCGACGCAACGTCGTCGGAGCGCCCATCACCGGCGGCGTCCCTGATCGCGTAATGGCGGTAGTCGGACTTGCGCGGCAGGCCGTCCTCGAACACCACCAGCGACGCCACCACGTCGGTGCCCATTACGTGGCTTATGTCGACACATTCGATGCGGAGCGGCGCTTCGGCCAGACCCAGAGCATCCTGAATGCTCTGCAGCGCAGCTGTTCTCGCGGTGAAGTCGCCGGCGCGCTTGAGCTTGTGCTGAGCCAGCGCATCCTGCGCGTTGCGCTTCACGGTTTCGGCGAGCGCACGCTTGTCGCCGCGCTGCGGCACCCGTAGCGATACCTGCGATCCGCGTAGCTGCGACAGCCACGTCGCCAACTCCTCGGCGTTGTCCGGAAGGCACGGCACCAGCACCTGACGGGGCACCGGGTTCAGCGACTCGTCGGCCGCACCGTCCAGTTCGGCCTGATCGCCGTAGAACTGTGTCAGGAACTGCTCGACTAGTTGGCCCTGACCCGATTCCCCTGGGTCACCGGACTTTTCGACGATCCAACCGCGCTGACCGCGCACCCGCCCGCCGCGGACGTGGAACACCTGTACGGCGGCTTCGAGTTCGTCGTCGGCGAACGCCACCACGTCGGCGTCGGTGCCGTCACCGAACACCACCGCCTGCTTTTCCAGTGCGCGCTTCAGCGCGGAGATGTTGTCCCGCAACCGGGCTGCCCGCTCGAAGTCCAGCTGGGCGGCGGCCTCGTTCATCTGCTGTTCCATGTCGCGGGCCAACCGGTCCGTCTTGCCCGCGAGGAAATCGCAGAAGTCATTGACGATCTGTCGGTGCTCTTCTGCGCTGACCCTTTCGATGCACGGCGCCGAGCACTTGTCGATGTAGCCCAAGAGGCATGGTCGTCCGATTTGCCTGTGCCGCTTGAAGACTCCCGCGGAACACGTGCGCGCCGGGAACACCCGGGTCAGCAGGTCAAGGGTTTCCCGGATGGCCCAGGCATGCGAGTACGGCCCGAAGTAGCGAACGCCCTTGCGTCTCGCCCCGCGGTACACCATCAGCCGCGGATACTCCTCGTTCAACGTCACCGCCAGCACCGGATACGACTTGTCGTCGCGGTAGCGGATGTTGAACCGCGGGTCGAACTCCTTGATCCAGTTGTATTCCAGCTGCAGCGCCTCGACTTCGGTGTTCACCACCGTCCACTCGACGCTGCCCGCGGTCATCACCATCTGGCGGGTGCGCGGCGCCAGGCTGGAGATGTCGGCGAAGTAGGACGTCAGCCGGCTGCGGAGGCTCTTGGCCTTACCGACGTAGATCACCCGGCCGTGCGGATCCCGGAATCGGTAGACGCCCGGCTCGACGGGAATCGACCCAGGGGCAGGCCGGTACGTCGCTGGATCGGGCACGGATTCCAGGTTACTGCCGCCATCAGACCGCCCCGATGAACTACCGTCGAGTGATGCGGATCCCGTCCCTCGGAACGGTCGCGGCCCCGCTGGCAGGGGTCGTATTGATACTGGCCGGATGCGCCGCCGAGGAAAGCGCACCCCCCGCCGTGGCGGGCCCCTGTTCGATCATCGCGAACGGCACCCCGGCGCCCAAGACCTCGGCGGCACCGGCCAGCGGGGCGGTCACCACGTCCAGGAACATCTCCACGAACCCCGAGGTGGCCACCGGCTTCCGCAAGGACATGACACCCGTGCGCACCTCCCACTACGCGGTGGTCACCGCCAACCCGTTGGCCACCCGGGCGGCCTGCGAGGTGCTGAGCAAAGGCGGCACCGCCGCCGACGCGCTCGTCACCGCGCAGGCGGTGCTTGGCCTGGTGGAGCCGCAGTCCTCCGGCTTCGGCGGCGGCGGGTTCCTGCTGTACTACGACGCTGCCGCCGGCTCCGTGCAGGCTTACGACGGCCGCGAGGTGGCGCCGCGAGCGGCCACCGAGAACTACCTGCGCTGGATCTCGGATGCCGATCGCACCGAGCCCAAGCCCGGCGCCCGTGCCTCAGGACGGTCCATCGGCGTGCCCGGCATCCTGCGGATGCTGCAGGACGTCCACGCCGAGCACGGCAAGACCGCGTGGCGTGACCTGTTCACGCCCGCCGTGGCGATGGCAGACGACGGCTTCGAGATCAGCCCGCGGCTGGCCGCCGCAATCGCCGACGCCGCTCCGCAGCTGAAGGCCGATTCGAACGCCTCGGCCTACTTCCTCAACTCCGATGGCGGCCCGAAGGCCTCCGGAAGCCGGCTGACCAATCCCGCCTACTCAAAGACGTTGGGCGCCATCGCATCCGATCCGCAGGCGTTCTACACCGGCGACATCGCGCGAGGCATCGTTGCCGCCGCTGCAGACACCAGTGGCGGCCGCACCCCGAGCCTGATGACGCTCGAGGACCTTTCCGGCTACACCGCCAAGAAGCGCGAACCGCTCTGCACTCCCTACCGTGGCAAGGAGATCTGCGGCATGCCCCCGCCGTCCTCGGGCGGCATTGCGGTAGCGGCGACGCTGGGCATGCTCGAGCATTTCCCGATGGCCGATCACAAACCCACAAATGTCGACCTCAACGGCGGCAAGCCCACAGTCATGGGTGTTCACCTCATCTCCGAGGCCGAGCGCCTGGCTTACGCCGACCGTGACAAGTACGTTGCCGACACCGATTTCGTGCCCTTGCCGGGCGGCTCGCCCGACACATTGCTGGGCAGTGACTACCTAGCGGGCCGGGCGGCGCTGATCTCCGACCAGCACACCATGGGCACCGCGAAGCCCGGTGAGTTCGGTCCGCCGACGACGCCTGCACCGCCGACTCCCGAACACGGCACCAGCCAGATCAGCATCGTCGACGCACAGGGCAACGCGGCCGCGCTGACCACCACGGTGGAATCGGCGTTCGGCTCTTTCCACATGGTGGACGGATTCATCCTCAACAATCAGCTCACCGACTTCGCCGCCGAACCCGACGGACCGGACGGTGCGCCGGTAGCCAATCGCGTCGAGCCGGGAAAGCGGCCACGCAGCACGATGGCCCCCACGCTGGTCTTCGACGGCTCGGGCCAGTCCGGATCCAAGGGGCCACTGTACGCTGTCGCGGGCTCGCCCGGCGGCGCCGTCATCATCCAGTTCGTCGTCAAAACCCTTGTCGGAATGATCGATTGGGGACTGGACCCGCAGCAGGCGGTGTCGGCGGTGGACTTCGGTGCGGCGAACTCGCCGAAGACGAATGTCGGCGGCGAGCATCCCGCCATCGACACGTCCGACAACGGCGACCTCGACCCGCTGGTACAGGGCTTGCGCAAACTCGGCCACCAGGTCGACCTCACCGACCAGTCCAGTGGCCTGTCCGCGATCGTGCGTGACAGCGCGGGCTGGGTCGGTGGCGCCGACCCGCGCCGCGAGGGGCTGGTCATGGGCGACACCCGGTGACGGCGGTGACGGCCCGCGTCGCCAGGCTGACCGAGTCGGACTGGCGGGTGTTCGCCGGTGTTCGGTTGCGGGCGTTGACCGATTCCCTCGGCGAGAACGACCCGCAGTACCAACAGGAAGCGGCGTTCACCGCCGGACAGTGGCGCCGGCGCCTGCGCGATCACGCCCAATTCGCCGTGCTGATCGGCAACCGACCTGTCGGGCTGATCGGCGCGCAGCACGAGAACGCTGAAACCGTGTACCTGTATTCGCTCTGGCTAGATCCGACCGCCCGCGGGCAGGGCCTGGCGCGGCCACTGGTCGCCGCGGCGGTGGACTGGGCCCGCGACCGCCGGGCGCGCACCGTCACGCTGCGGGTGGCCGCCGACAACGCTGTGGCCCGTGGAGTCTACGAAAGCCTGGGATTCACGGTCGCCGCATTGGCCGAAACGCAGGGTCCACGCGACGAGGTCGCGATGTCACTCAGTGTTGGTTGATGTCTGGCCGGTAGCGCGCCAGCAGCCCGCGCACATGGTCCATCGCGTCGACGGCGCGCTCCTTATCGACGGCCTGGATCGCCATCACCGGGATGTACTCGTCGTCGGGCAGGTCTACCCTGGCCCAGCGGGCTCCACGCGGAAACGACACACCTACGACATCCGACCACGGGATCAGCTTGTAACCGAACAGGTTTCGCACCGCAACGCCGGCGGCGCCGACCCGCAGCCGCGGTCGGGTCAACAGCAGCACCGCACCGGCGATGACGGCACCCAGCAGCGCGATCGCCACCTGGTCGGCGGTCTGGAAGATCACACCCGTCGATGAAATCTTCAGCAACACACCGACAGTGATATGTGCCGCCAGGATCAACGCAGCCGCGCCGTAGGCGAAATACGGCGTCAGATGGGGCCGTATCTCGATATCCCAGTCGCTCATGACCTCAGAGCGCGCAGTGTCAGCGCGGTCGACAGCGCCGCGGCGGCGGCCTGCGCACCCTTGTCCTCGGCCGAGTCCGGCAGACCCGCCCGATCCAGCGCCTGCTGCTCGGTGTTCGTGGTGAGCACGCCGTTGGCCACCGGAGTGGACGCGTCCAGCGACACCCGAGTCAGGCCCTGCGTCACTGTGTCGCACACATAGTCGAAATGCGGTGTTTCGCCACGGATCACCACGCCCAACGCCACCACCGCGTCGTGGTTGGCGGCCAGTGCCTGTGCCACGACCGGGATTTCGATGGCACCCAGCACTCGCACCACAGTCGGGTTGTCGATGCCGGCGTCCGCGGCGACCTTGCGTGCGCCATCGAGCAATGCGTCGCAGATCTTCTCGTGCCAGGTGCTGGCTACGATCGCGAGCTTCACCCCCGACGCGTCGAGTACCGGCATATCCGGTACGCCCGCGCCTCCACTCAATTCACGGCCCCGCCGTGGCTGCTCATAAGGCTCCGCCGAATTCGCCCGGCACGGCTTCGTCGTAGTCGTCAAGACCGATCAGGTCATGGCCCATCCGGTCGCGCTTGGTCATCAGGTAGCGGATGTTCTCCGCGTTGGCACGCACCGGCAACGGCACGCGCTCGATGATGTGCAGCCCGTACCCGTCGAGGCCGACCCGCTTGGCGGGGTTGTTGGTCAGCAGCCGCATCGACCGCACGCCGAGGTCGACCAGGATCTGCGCGCCGATGCCGTAATCGCGGGCGTCGGCGGGCAGGCCGAGTTTGAGGTTGGCGTCGACGGTATCGTCGCCCGCGTCCTGCAGCTGATAGGCCTGCAGCTTGTGCATCAGGCCGATGCCGCGGCCCTCGTGGCCGCGCATGTAGAGCACCACGCCTCGGCCCTCGCGGGCCACCATCGCCATCGCGGCGTCGAGCTGGGGGCCGCAGTCGCATCGGCGGGAGCCGAACACGTCACCGGTGAGGCACTCCGAGTGCACGCGCACCAGCACGTCATGCCCGTCGCCGTGCGGCCCGGCGATGTCGCCGCGGACCAGCGCCACGTGCTCAACGTCTTCGTAGATGCTGGTGTAGCCCACGGCCCGGAATTCACCGTGCCGGGTCGGGATGCGCGCCTCCGCAACGCGCTCGATGTGCTTTTCGTGCTTGCGCCGCCACTCGATCAGATCGGCGATGGAGATCAGCGCCAGGCCGTGCTCGTCGGCGAAAACCCGCAGCTCATCGGTCTGCGCCATCGCGCCTTCGTCCTTCTGGCTGACGATCTCGCAGATCGCGCCTGCCGGCTGCAGACCGGCCAGCCGGGCAAGGTCCACGGCGGCCTCGGTGTGGCCGGGGCGGCGCAGCACCCCGCCGTCCTTGGCGCGCAGCGGCACCACGTGCCCGGGCTTGGTGAATTCTTCCGCGATGCTGGACGGATCGGCGAGCAGACGCATGGTCGTCGCGCGGTCGGAAGCCGAAATACCCGTTCCCACACCATTTTTCGCATCCACAGTGACGGTATAGGCGGTGCCGTGCTTGTCCTGGTTGACCGCGTACATCGGCAGCAGCCCGAGCCGGTCACAGATCGCGCCGTCCAATGGCACACAAAGGTACCCCGACGTGTAGCGCACCATGAACGCGACGAGTTCCGGGGTCGCCTTCTCGGCCGCGAAGATGAGGTCGCCCTCGTTCTCGCGGTCCTCGTCGTCGATGACGACAACGGCCTTACCCGCGGCGATGTCCGCAACAGCCCGCTCCACGGAGTCCAGCCTCGTCATCACATCAGTATGGACCACGGCAGCGTTGCAGTTATTGCCCGCTTGCTGAACAGGGCGGATGCAGCCATCCAGTGTGCCCGATGTGCTAGCGCCTGCGTCACATGTCCTCGGTGGCCTCGGATGACACCTTCTACAAGAGCAGATGGCACCTCTCGTCACGGTTGCGCGGCGAGAAACGTCTCATTCGTCAGGCTGGCGGTCAGCTCGCCGACGTCGAAGGGTCGGTCGAGGCGAGCGCGGAGCTGCTCGGGGTCGACGAGGAGGTTGATCTCAGCGGTTTGACGTGCAAACAGCCTTCCGAAGCGAGGGTAGAGCAACGCATCATCGCCCGCTCCGCCGCGGTGCAACGTGAAGCGCAGTAGCCGACGTGGCCCACCTCGTCGGTGAGGATCTCGCCGTAGAGCCGCTCGATGCGATCGGCTACCTCGGGCTCGTCGGCGAACAGTTCAACCCCGACGCGGCGCAGGTCATCGAACATCACGCAGCCCGCCATCTCCGCCGCTCCCACGAACGGGACCCCGAACCGCTCCGGGAGGAACACTCCGATCTTGACGAACTGACGCATTACGAACGGTGGGGCACCACCTGGAACTTCAGACCGAATATGTCCAACACGTAAGCCAGCAACCGGGTGTGGTAGTGCTCTTCGAGTTCGACGTACACCCGCTCGGGTGGCAGATCCTCATCGCTGTTGAGCCCGTAGGTTTCCCCGAGGCCTACGCCGAACCGCTCTGCCTGATTCAGCTTGGCGGTGGCCAACAGAAACAGCATCTTGTTGTCCACCTCCGGCTCGGGTCGGCGGCGTCGCAGGTTTCGTACGAACGTGTGGCTGTCGACGGTGCAGGTCGACCGCACAGGGTTTGCCTCCAACCCGTCGAAGAACCGTTCGCGATTCGCTAACCGTCGATTTAGTAGATCGGCGTCACCGTCACGCCTCTCCAAGAAGTCGCGGTAGCCGTCGATTCCCGTGCTGTTCATCGCGTCTCCATTCCCTGGACGATCGTCGTCACATACCGGCGCAACATCGCGTCCTCCCCCGCAGAGTCTCCGGTGCCTGTAGCCAGCAACGCGAACAGGCCGGTCAGGAAGAACACCCCGAGTTCACCCGCGTCTGCCTCCGGCGAGACCTGGCCCGCACCCTGTGCATCGGCGATCGCAGCCACGACGAACTCGGCTAGCGGGTGCTCACCCAATTCATCCTCGACTGGTCGTGTTGAGGAGAAGTGCAACCCCAACATGTCTCGGAAGACCACCGGACCCAATCGACGCTCGGCAGCAAGCACATGGCGTACGAGCAGCGTCAGCACCGACACCAGGCCGTCGGTCGCGGTCTTCGCACCGTCCAGTTCGGCGACGATCTTGGTTTCCTCGTCTCGCTCCAACTCGACCATCACGTGTTCCTTGGTCGGGAAATGGAAGTAGAACGTTCCTCGCACCACCCCCGCAGCGGCGGCGATCGCACTGACGTCCGCACCGGCCAATCCACACCGGCCAATCTCAGCCACGGCAGCGTCGAATAGGCGCACCCGCGTTTCCAGCCGTCGGGCCTCGCGAACGCTGACTACCGACGGTTGAGCTTCATCGGTGGCGTTCGGCGACGGCATACGACCACCGTAAATACATTCGCTGGCGACTGTCAATGACGATTGTCAACGACGGCGTCAACCGTCATGGGAGCGAGTCGAGGAGCACCCACGAGCGTCGACCGAGTTCATCGATGAAGACGACGAGTTTTGACGTCGATCCCGACCGGCGCTAGCGAGGCCAATCTCGAGACGTACACCGGTGCGCTAACACGCCAACGTATGTGTAAGCGCCGGGTGTTCAACCCCGACCTACATCGACGTCGCGTGGCGGGCGCAAGCCGGGGAGTGCCAGGCTACGAGATCAGCCCTGGGCCGGGTCCGGGACGCCCGGATGCACACTGCGGTGAAGGCCACGCCGAAGTAGCTCTGATCGTTTGCTTCGGGGTCTGATCGCTGACCGCATCGGTTACCCACGCGTCAGAGGGGTCACGACTCTGGCCCTGCGCACTGTTTAGGGTTTCGCCCCGGTGGCGGGGCGAACCACCGACCGGATTGGAGTGGTCAAGGTGCAGGCAAAGCAGTGGAAGTTGGGGTCGGCGACTATCGGTGTCAGCGCGGTATTCGCGATGGGAGCGCTTGGCGTGATTTTCGGCGACGTCAGTTCCGACGAGCCCGAACAAGTCGTAGGTCCGGTCGCGCCGCAGGCCACCGAGCAGACGTTCACGACACCTCCGACCGCGCCGGAGACAAGCGTGGCGACCCCGGTCGCGACCGCGACCACGCCATCGGGCTTCGCGCCGGCTCCCCATCCGTAGTTGCTACCGGATCGACGCGCAGGACTGGACTCTGCCCGGCCCAGACGTCTTCCCACGGCAGAACAGGAGACGACCAGTGGTCACTGGCCACCAATTTGTAGCGGCGCGGGGCGTCCCATGGAGGTGGTCACTGACGGTTAAGGCATGTCGCGTCCTGATCGCGGGAGTGGCGTCTGTGTCGGCGTTCGCGGTGATGGCCGCAGCGCCCGCTCAAGCCGACGCAGCAACCTATCTGCAACGGTTGCAGACCAATTACATCTACCTCAATCCGCAGCAGTGGCTTGCCGAGGGCTACAGGGTGTGCCAAGCAGAGCGCAGCGGCTTGAACTCCTGGGATGCCGTCTCCATGGTCTACAACGATCTGGCCGTGTCGATGACCGTGGCAGACGACATCGTCACTGACGCCGTTGACGGAGCTCGGCTGCTGACCGGAGCACCCCCCACGTTCACAGTCCAGTTAGCCGATGGTCAGGTTGCGCAGGTGACCGCGGACGAAGTCACGACTCGGCAGGACGGCAGCTTGTGGCTCCTCAAGGCCGTTGCGCCGAAGCCCGCTGCCCCAGCCCGTCGCCGTGCGCGAGAGGCGTGTGGGCGAGTTGCTTCCCGGAGAACGCACCGGTCCTCTGGCAGAGAGAGCCGACGCCGTCGAGGCAGCCAGGGTAGCGGTGTCCATAGGCGCTTCTGGGGGCAAATACGTTGAGCGGCAACCCCCATGCTACTACGCGTCGTCGGATTTTGGGGTGTTTCCGCTGGTAACTGGCTATTTCTGGCTCATCAGCCGTTCAACATACTTCGCGATGATGTCGACCTCGAGGTTGACGCGTGTCCCGACCTCCGCCTTGCCGAGGGTGGTGAGGTCCAGCGTCGTCGGTATCAACGACACCTCGAACCAGTCATGGCCAAGACCGGAAACCGTGAGGGACACCCCGTCGACGGTGATCGAACCCTTCTCGACCACATACCGGGACAGAGCAGTCGGCAGCGCGATGCGCACGACTTCCCAGTGTTCGGATGGTGTCCGCGCGATCACATGGCCGGTGCCGTCGACGTGTCCCTGGACGATGTGTCCGCCCAGGCGGCTGTTGACCGCGGCGGCACGCTCGAGGTTGACCTGGCTGCCGACGCCGACAGCGCGCAGGCTCGACCGGTTCAACGTTTCGCCCATCACGTCGGCGCTGAACGCACCGTCGGGCAGCAGCTCGACCACGGTCAGGCAGACGCCGTTCACGGCGATCGAGTCGCCGTGTCCGGCGTCGGCCGTGACGACAGGCCCGCGGATGACCAGACGGGCCGAGTCGCCGAGCTCTTCCTTGCCGACGACTTCGCCCAGTTCTTCGACGATTCCGGTGAACACGCCGCAAGACTAACCAGACAGCCGCTTCTCGCCGAAGAAGGTGGCCCGGTGCGCATTTCCGGGGCGCCGAAAGTCCAGTTCCAAAGCCACGATTCCACTTCTACCGGCAGCACGCTCGACGCGTCCACATAGCCGCACCCTCTACGATGCACTCATGCAGACGCGCCTCTTGGCCATCTTCGCCGCCCTTTGCACCGCCATCGCCCTCGTCGGAGGGTGCTCGTCGAAGTCGGAGGACTCGAACAAGGCTCTGCCGGACGCTGCGACTCTGTTGAAGGAGTCCAGCGAGACCACCAAGGCCCAGTCGAGCGTGCACCTGAAGCTGACTGTGCAGGGCCAGATCAAGGAATTGCCGATCGAGTCCCTCGAGGGAGATCTGACCAATAAGCCCGCCGTCGGCGCCCAGGGCACCGCCAACATCGTCTTCCTTGGCCAACGGCTCGAGGGCGTGGACTTCGCGGTTGTCGACGGCACGCTTTATGCCGCGCTCACCAAGGGCAGCTATCAGGACCTCGGCCCGGCCGGCGACATCTACGACGTGTCGGTCATTCTGAACCCCGACACCGGCCTGGGCAACGTGTTGGCGAATTTCTCCGACCCCAAGACCGACGGTCGCGAGAACCTCAACGGCGTCGACACCGTCCGCGTCACCGGGACCGTGAGCGCTGACACCGTCAACAAGATCGCGCCGCAGATCGCCGCGACCGGACCCGCCCCCGCAACCGCATGGATCCGCGAGGACGGCAACCACGAGCTGGTCCAGGCCAAGCTGGAGCCGACGCCCGGCAACAGCATCACGATGGCCTGCTCCGACTGGGGCAAGCCCGTGACCGTCACCAAACCCGTTTGATGCCCGCGTCACCCGGAGCCGCTCAGCCGGCGACATCGGGCCGGCGCCTCGCGATCACCGCCGGTTGCCTCGCGGTGCTGCTCGGTGCCCTCGACACCTATGTCGTGGTCACGATCATGACCGACATCATGAAAGACGTCGGGATCGGAATCAATCAGATCCAGCGCGTCACACCGATCGTCACCTGGTATCTGCTTGGCTACATCGCGGCCATGCCACTACTGGGCCGGGCCTCAGACCGGTTCGGCCGCAAGTTGGTGCTGCAGGTCAGCCTGGCCGGATTCGCGGTCGGCTCGGTCATCACCGCACTGTCGAATGACCTGTTGCCCCTCATCATCGGGCGCGCGATCCAGGGCACCGCGAGCGGCGCGCTGCTGCCCGTGACGCTGGCGCTCGCGGCCGATCTGTGGTCCGCCCGCAATCGCGCGGCGGTGCTGGGCGGCATCGGCGCCGCGCAGGAGCTCGGCAGCGTGCTGGGCCCGCTGTACGGCATCGCGGTGGTCTGGCTCCTGAACACCTGGCGCGACGTCTTCTGGATCAATGTGCCGCTGACCTTGATCGCGATGCTGATGATCCACTTCAGCCTCCCGTCGCGGCAGAAGACCGAGACACCCGAAAAGGTGGACGTCGTCGGCGGCGTGCTGCTGGCGATCGCACTCGGTCTGGCCACCTGGGGTCTGTACAACCCGGCGCCCGACGGCAAGCAGGTGTTGCCGAGCTATGGCCTGCCCCTGCTGGTGGGGGCGCTGGTCGCTGCCATCGCGTTCTTCGTTTGGGAGCGATTCGCCAGCACCCGGCTGATCGAACCCGCGGGTGTGCACTTCCGGCCGTTCCTCGCCGCGCTGGGCGCCTCGCTGGCAGCCGGAGCGGCGCTGATGGTGACGCTCGTCAACGTCGAGCTATTCGGCCAGGGCGTGCTCGGTCTCGACAAAAACGGAGCCGCCGGCCTGCTGCTGCGGTTTCTGATCGCGCTGCCGATCGGCGCGCTGCTTGGCGGCTGGATCGCAACGAAGATCGGCGATCGGATCGTGGCATTCGTGGGGCTGTTGATCGCCGCAGGCGGCTACTGGCTGATCTCCAAGTGGCCCGTCGACCTGCTGGCTGCCCGCCACGACCTGGGGCTGTTCAGCTTGCCGGCGCTCGACACCGATCTCGCGGTCGCCGGCCTGGGCCTTGGCCTTGTGATCGGGCCGTTGACGTCGGCGACGCTGCGGGTGGTCCCGGCCGCGCAGCATGGCATCGCGTCGGCGGCCGTGGTGGTGTCGCGGATGATCGGCATGCTGATCGGCATCGCATCGCTGAGCGCATGGGGCCTGTACCGGTTCAATCAGATCCTCGCTGGGCTGCCAAGCGCCACCGGCAACAACCTGATGGAGCGACTCGCCGCACAGGCCGTTCGCGTCCGCACGGCCTACGTCATGCAGTACGGCGAGATCTTCCGCATCACCGCGATCGTGTGCCTGATCGGCGCCCTGCTCGGCCTGCTGATCAGCCGCAGGCACGAACACGCCGACGAGCCCGCGCCCGCGGCCGATGCGGTCGACGCGGATGACACGCCAACCACGCTGATCGACGCGCCTACACAGGCGTTGGACACCCCCACGCAGGCGATCTCGAGGCGACCGCCGCCGGACCAGACGGTGCGGATCTCGCGGCAGCCGCCGCCGGGCAAACACCGGCCCCTCTAGGCGCTCAGCAGCGCTCGACGCCGGGGCGGATCAGCGGGGGTTCTTGGACCTTTGCCGGCTCCTCGGCCTTCAGGCTCCGCAACGCATCGCAGATGAGTGCCTTGAGGCCTTTCGGATCTACGGATCGAATACTGAGCCAGTCCTGCAGTGCAGTCACGCTCGTCGTCCTTTGTTAGTGCTCACCAGGCGCGCAACTCTCGTCGGTGAAAGCGCTTTGGTACGAGTGTACCGGCGCAATCGCCCTGATTGGTTGCTAGCCGCGCCGGGTATGCATCCGAAAGGCAACAGCTCGAGGGGAGAAAATTCATGTCAACTTCACTGAATGGCAAGACGATTGCGTTCCTGGTCGCTCCCGAAGGCGTCGAGCAGGTCGAGCTCACCGAACCCTGGAAGGCCGTAGAGCAAGCCGGTGGCACACCCGAGTTGGTGTCCACGGAGGTCGGAAAGATCCAAGCGTTCAACCACCTGACACCGGCCGACGCATTCGAAGCCGACAAGGCGGCCGACAGTGTTTCGGCATCCGACTACGCCGCGCTGGTGCTGCCCGGCGGTGTGGCCAACCCCGACTTCCTGCGCACTAACGATGCCGCCGTCGCGTTCGCGAAGAGCTTCTTCGACGCAGGCAAGCCCGTTGCGGTGATCTGCCACGGGCCGTGGACGCTGATCGAGGCCGACGTCGTGCGCGGCAGGACGATCACGTCGTGGCCGAGTGTCAAGACCGACCTCCGCAACGCCGGTGCCAATTGGGTCGACGATGAGGTCGTCGAATGCTCGCGCGGGCCGAACAAGTTGGTGTCGAGCCGCAGGCCCGACGACTTGCCCGCGTTCTGCAACACACTGGTCGGGGCGTTCGCCAAGGACAAGTCATAGCGGAACTCGGCCCGCGAAGGTTAAGGCGTCGGTAATCTCGCGGACATGCTGATCGCCGCGCTGCGCGACATGCAGTGGCGCAAACGGCGCTTCGTCATCGCGATCCTTTCCACCAGCATCATCTTCGCGATGACGCTCGTCCTCACCGGGCTGGCGAACGGGTTCCGGGTGGAGGCCGAGAAGACCGTCGATTCGCTCGGGGTAGACCTGTTCCTGGTCAAGGCGGGCGCATCGGGCCCGTTCGTCGGTGCGACGCCGTTCGCGCCCGTGGACCTGCTACGGATCGCCGCTGCGCCTGGAGTGGTCGCGGCGGTTCCACTCGCGTATGCCGGTGGCACGGCGACACTGGGTGATGCGACGCGCAATGTCGACATATTCGGCGCGCCGGAGCGCGGGCCCGGTATGCCCGCGGTGTCGGAGGGCCGGCCACCGTCGACCCCGGACGAGGTCGCGGTGTCGACGACACTCGGACGCCAAATTGGCGACGACGTCGAAATCGCTTCGCGCAGGCTGCGCATCGTGGGCCACGTGGAGAACTCCACGGCGCTGGCCAACCTGCCCAACGTGTTTCTCACCACACAGGGCGCGCAGCAATTGGTATACGGCGGTGAACCGCTTGTCTCCGCGATCGGCGTTCGCGGAAATCTGGGACAGGTACCCGACGGCTATCGCGCCATCGACAGAGCAGGCGCGATCGCCGATCTGCTCCGACCGCTGAAGGTGGCGGTGAATTCGATCACGATCGTGGCGGTCATGCTCTGGATCGTCGCGGCGTTGATCGTGGGCTCGGTCATTTATCTCTCCGCGCTCGAGCGGCTGCGAGACTTCGCGGTGTTCAAGGCGATTGGCGTGTCGACTGGTTCGATCCTGGCCGGGCTGGCGCTGCAAGCGGTGATCGTGGCACTGTTCGCCGCGCTCGTCGGCGCCGGGCTTTCCCAGCTGCTGGGACCGCTGTTCCCGATGCAGGTCATCGTCCCGGTGCAGGCCTTCATCGCACTACCCGTGATCGCGGTGGTGATCGGCTTGATCGCCAGCGCCGCAGGACTGCGCCGCGCGGTGTCCGTCGATCCCGCACTGGCGTTCGGAGGTCCTTGAGCGATGGGCGATCTCTCCATTCAGGACCTGACGGTCGAATACTCCAGCGGCGCAGCCGCGGTCCGCCCGATCGAGGGATTCAACCTCGACGTGGCGGCCGGTTCACTCGTGATCCTGCTGGGCCCCAGCGGGTGCGGCAAGACGACACTGTTGTCGTGCCTCGGCGGCATCCTTCGACCGAGCGGGGGCGCCATCAAGTTCGGTGATGTTGACGTCACTTCGCTCGACGCCAGTGGGCTGTCGACGTACCGCCGAGAGACGGTGGGGATCGTGTTTCAGGCGTTCAACCTCGTGCCCAGCCTCACCGCGGTAGAGAACGTGATGGTGCCGATGCGCGCGTCAGGCATGTCGCGCCGTGCCGCGTCAAAGAAGGCCGAACAACTGCTGTCCCGGGTCGGTCTTGAGGACCGACTGTCGCATCGGCCCGGCGACCTGAGCGGCGGGCAGCAACAGCGCGTCGCGGTCGCGCGGGCAATCGCCCTCGATCCGCCGCTTGTGCTAGCCGACGAGCCGACCGCGCACCTGGACTTCATCCAGGTCGAGGAGGTGCTGCGGCTGATCCGCGAACTCGCCTCGGGTGACCGGATGGTGGTCGTCGCGACCCACGACAGCCGGATCCTGCCGTTGGCCGATCGTGTCGTCGACCTCGTACCGGATTTCACGTCGACGGACCGCCCCCCCGAGACGATTCAGCTATCGAAAGGGGAGGTGTTGTTCGAACAGGGCACGATGGGCGATCGAATCTACGTCGTGTCCGAGGGTGAGCTCGAGATCGTGCGCGAGTTGGCAGGCGGCGGTGAGGAATTGCTGAAGGTCGCGACACGCGGCGAGTACTTCGGCGAGATCGGCCCGCTGTTCCACCTACCACGCTCCGCCACCGTGCGGGCGCGCACCGATGCGACGGTGGTCGGCTACTGCGTGCAGGCCTTCCGCGAGCGGCTCGGCGCCGGCGGCGTGCGCGACCTGATCGAACACCGTCCGCTGGAGATCGACTGAACCCGATGGGCCGCTCGCCGTCGAGGTGAGGTGCATACCGACGCGGGCGCTTGTCGCCGGACTGATGGACGCCATGAATACGCGAGCGATTGGACAGGATCCGCGACCTCGTCACCAATGACTTCGTCGCTCACGGCTCACCGGTTCGGTTCCCCTGCCGCCCGGCGCGGACGGCTACATCAGGTTGGCGCACCGACGCCGCCCGAGATAGCTAGGCCTGCACAAGACTGAGCAACAGGTCCGGCCCTATTGGCTCGATTCCGTCGAACCGCCAGCGCTGCGCGTGGGCGATGGACAGCACGCCCACGTCATCAACGGCGGTGATCGGCCCGCCCAACAGAATTGGCGCGACATAGGCAAGGATCCGGTCGATCACCCCGGCCCGCAGAAACGCACCGGCCAACGTCGGCCCGCCCTCCAGCAGCACATCGGTGCGGTCCGACAACGCCTTGATCACCTCGTGCGGATCTCGGGTGCGGATCACCATTGTGCGCGAGTCGTCATTGAGAACTCTTGCCTCAGAGGATATTTCGCGTTCGCCAACAACGACGCGCAGCGGTTGGCGTTCGGCCAGGGTACCGTCGGGCAACCGCGCGGTCAGCACTGGGTCGTCGACGAACACCGTTCCGGTGCCGACGATGATCGCGTCCGCTGCCGCGCGACGGCGATGCACGTCCGCCCGCGCGGTCTCGCTGGTGATCCACTGGCTGCTGCCGTCCGCGGCGGCGCTGCGGCCGTCGACGCTCGTGGCGAATTTCCATGTGACATGCGGCAACCCGGTGCGCTGCTTATGCAGCCATTCCCGGAGCGGACCACCGCCGACGGCGTCGACCAGCACCCCGGCTTCGACCCCGATGCCGGATTCGGCGAGCCGCGACGCCCCGCCTGCGGCTTCTGGATTGGGGTCGGCGACGGCGAAGGCAACTCGCGAAACCTGGCTCGCGACAAGGGCCTCCACGCATGGCGGGGTCTTGCCGTAATGGTTGCACGGCTCCAGAGTGACGACCGCCGTGCCACCGACCGCGCGCTCCCCCGCCCTGCGCAACGCCACGACCTCTGCGTGCGGGCCGCCGAGCGGCTCCGTTGCGCCGACGCCTGCAATCTCCCCATCGCGGTCCAAAATAACAGCACCCACAGGCGGATTGGGGTACGTAGTGCCCTTGACCCGGTCGGCCTGCACGACGGCCAACCGCATCGCGGCCTCGAGATTCATAGCTGCAGATGTTTGGACGCCGTGGCGGCCTGTCGGCGCAGCGACGCCACCGCCGCGGCCGGATCCTCGGCGCTGAAGACGGCCGAACCGGCGACGAAGCAATCCACCCCCGCCTCGGCAGCCTGCTCGATCGTGTCTTCGTTGATGCCGCCGTCGATTTCGACCACGATGGTCAGCTCACCGGCGTCGACCAGCCGTCGGGCGGTGCCGACCTTCGCCAGCACTTCGGGGATGAACTTCTGGCCGCCGAAGCCCGGCTCCACCGACATGATCAGCAGTGTGTCGAAGTTGCGCAGGATCTCCAGGTAGGGCTCCAGCGGTGTGCCGGGCTTGACGGACAGCCCCGCCTTTGCCCCCGCGGCGCGGATGTCTCGGGCCACGCCGACGGGGTTGTCGGTGGCCTCGGCGTGGAAGGTCACGTTGTAGGCGCCCGCCTCGGCGTATGGCGGGGCCCAGCGGTCGGGGTTGTCGATCATCAGATGGCAGTCCATCGGGATGTCGGTTCTCTTGAGCAAAGCCTCGACGACGGGCAGCCCGATCGTCAGGTTGGGCACGAAATGGTTGTCCATCACGTCCACGTGCAGCCAGTCGGCGCCGCTCACCGCGGCGGCCTCATCTCCAAGCTCGGCGAAGTCAGCGGCCAGGATCGACGGCGCGATCAAGGGTCCTGCCATGCGCCTCACCCTACTTTGAGCGCCGCGGCGAACATTGCATCGGTGCCGTGACAGTGTGGCCAGAGCTGCACGTAGGGCCCGTCACCAAGATCGTCGACCGGATCGAACAGGAGCCGGGTGTCCAGCGCGGTCACTTGGTGGCGGCGCAGCGCATCGGCGACGACACCGACGGTCTCGGCGAGGTGCGGCGAGCACGTCGCATACAGCACCACACCGCCGGGACGGGTCAGCCGGATCGCCGAGGCCAGCAGCTCACGCTGCAGCTTGACCAGCGCCGACACATCGCCGGGTTGACGTCGCCAGCGGGCTTCTGGCCTGCGTCGCAGCGCGCCCAGCCCGGTGCACGGCGCGTCGACCAACACCCGATCGAAGCCCGGCGCCAGCCCGGGGTCCCGGCCGTCAACGCGCAGCACCTCGACTGGCAGTCCGCGGGTGTTCTGCTCGACGAGGTCCGCGCGCCTGGCGGCGGGCTCGACCGCGGTGACCTGCGCGTCATCGGCGAGCGCGGCCAGCAGGGCCGTCTTGCCGCCGGGCCCCGCGCACAGGTCCAGCCATCGGCCTGTGTCGGGGCCGTCCAGCTCGGCCAGCGTCAGCGCCCGCGCCACCAGCTGGCTGCCCTCGTCCTGCACCAGCGCGACACCGTCACGGACCGGTTCGAGCCGACCGGGGTCGCCGCCGGGCAGGTAGACGGCATACGGCGAGTAGCGGCCGATCGTGCCGTTGACCTGCCCGGCCAGCTCGTCGGCGGTCAGCACGCCCGGCCGCGCGGCGAGATGCACCGAGGGCCGTTCGTCGTCGCTGGCCAGCAGCGCATCCAGCTGCCCTGCGGATGCCCCGAGGGCGTCGGCGAAGGCCTGCGCGACCCAGCGCGGATGCGCGTGCACAAACGCGGTGTGCCCCACTGGGTCGCTGTCGGCGGGCGGGGCGAGCTCCTCAACCCAGGACTCTTCGTCTCGTCTGGCGATGGTACGCAGTACGCCGTTGACGAAACCGGCTCGTGCAGAATCGAATTCGATACCTGCCTGCTCGACGGTGGTGGATACCGCGGCGTGCGGTTCCACCCGGGTGCGCAGCAGTTGGTAGGCACCCAGCCGCAGCAGGTCCAGCAGCACGGGGTCGATGTTCTCGGTGGGCCGACCGGCGGCGTGCCCGATGATGGCGTCCAGCAGGCCGCGGCTGCGGCAGGTGCCGTAGGCCAGTTCGGTGGCGAATGCCGCATCCCGGCCGGTGATTCCGCGTTCACGCAGCAGCGCGGGCAGAGCGAGGTTGGCATAGGCGTCCCGCTCCGAGACCGCACGCAACACGTCGAACGCCGCCCGGCGGGCGGGATCGAGCGGTTTGCGTCGCGGCGGGCGTTTGTTGCGGGGCTTGGTCATTGGGCTTTTGCGGTTTCGCCGAGGCGGGCACCGCGGGCCCAGTCGCTGGCGTTCATCGACTTCTTGCCTGGCGGTTGAATTCGTCCGAGCAGCACCGGCTGCGATCCGGTGCCGACCCGCACGCCGTCGCGGCTGACGCTAATCATGCCGGGCGGCAACGTGTTCGAAGTGTCGTCGACACCGACCGGGCCCAGCTTGACCCGCAAATCGCCGACCATCGTCCATGCGCCGGGGTTGGGTGTGACCGCGCGGATACGCCGCTCGACCACGTGGGCAGGTAGGTCCCACCGCACGCGCGCGGCGTCGACGGTGATCTTCGGTGCGATGGTGACACCGTCCGCGGGCTGAGGCACCGGGGTCAACGACCCGTCCGCGATGCCGTCGAGCGTCGTTTCGAGCAGGGCCCCTCCCGAAACGGCAAGCCGCTCAAGTAGATCGCCCGCGGTGTCGGTAGTGCGAATCGTCTCCGTCACCACGCCGTAGACCGGGCCCGAGTCCAACGCGGGTTCGATTTGAAACGTCGTCGCACCGGTCACGGTGTCACCGGCGGCGATCGCCGCCTGCACGGGGGCGGCGCCCCGCCACGCGGGCAGCAGCGAGAAGTGCAGGTTGACCCACCCGTGTGCGGGCACCGCGAGCAGACGCTCGGAGAGCAGCGCGCCATAGGCGACGACCAGGCAAGCGTCCGGCGCCAGCTCCGTCAGTTCGGCGACGAACTCGTCGGAGTTGGTACGCGGCGGCCGCAGCACCGGGATGCAGTGCTCGAGGGCCAGCCGGGCCACCGGGGATGGCGACGGCTTGGCACGCCGACCCGAGGCGGCATCGGGGCGGGTCAGCACCGCGACCACGTCGTGGCGTGGCGAGTCGATCAGCCTGCGCAGCGACGGCAGTGCGGGCTCGGGAGTGCCTGCGAAAACGATGCGCACCGCGCCAGTGTAGGGACGCCTACCGCGGCGTCTGGTAGTACTCCCGCTCGGACACCCCCGCCATCGGCGCGACGAACATCCACGGGATGGTGCTGATCAGCCGGTTCAGCGTGGCCACCGCGTCGTTGTAGTACTGGCGCGCGAAGGCCAGCTTGTTCTCGGTGTCGGCGAGGTTGTCCTGAAGGTTGAGGAAGTTGTTCGACGAGTTCAGCTGCGGATAGCTCTGGCCGAGCGCCAGCAGCGGTGCCAGCGCGGTGTCGAGGTCCTTTTCGGCGGCGCTGCGCTGCGCCACCGACTTGCCGGACGTCGCCGACGTCAGTGCCGCACGCGCGTTCGTGACATGGTCGAGGATGCCCTTCTCGTGGACGGCGAACGTCTGCACGGTCTGCACCAGACTTGGGATCAGCGATGCGCGACGCGTCAGCTCCACATCGATGCCGGAGAGCGCTTCGGCGACGCGGACGTCGGCGGCGCGGATCTTGTTGTACCCCATGACGAATCCGATCAGCACGAGCACCGCGAGCACCAAAACGATGATCAGCAGGAATCTCACCATGATCCGCCTCCTCCCCCACCGCCGCCGCCCCCGCCACCGCCGCCGGACCCGCCGGCGAAGCCCCAGCCGGTCGTCGACGACGAGTGGTACCAATCCGGTTGCGGCGCAGGCGTACCCGTTGAGGCTTCATACTTCTTCGCCCATAGCCCGCCGACCGCACACTCGACGGTGTCCATCGCACGACCAACTCTGGGTGCTCGGGTCGCCCTCCTGGCCGCCAGTTCCTCTGATCGGGCGGAACGACCGGCTCGCGGTTGTCGGCGTCGTTCCATAGAAGGTCGTGGGTCACGATCCGGCCTCTCGGTCCGGCCTTCATCGTGGGAGGCGCTCTTGCCCGCACCGGATGGTGTGGGCCGCTTCGTCATCCGAACCACCCGCGAGCGTGGGGTTGGCGTGCCGTCCAGTCGGAGCTTGTCGACGGCATCTCATGAAGCAACTTGATTTTACGACGGACGGCCCGCGCAGGGCACTCATCGGCGGTCGGCTCGCGGCCGTTAGCCGGACCCGAGCGGCCAGGCATCCGGAGCGGCACACGGTGTTCGTCGGATCCGGCTACCGCGCAGGCGCTTTCGAGGTCGAAGCCGCCTACCCACCCGGATCACCCCCAACCCGAAACGGCACCTTCTCCCTGCTACCCCGGTGAACTCCCGCGCCACGACATCCGCGTCCCCGAGGTACTGCGCGCCCACTGAGGGCCCTCCCGCGCGGCCGGACCGTTGGGCGAAGGCACCTCGGCGAATCAGATTGGGACTGACGTCGTTTGGCCGAAGCACGGCGGACCCCACAGGCCCCGGCCAGCGGCCTTCGCTTCCTGTTCGGCAGCGGCAATCTCGTCGGCTCGGGCCGAGGGATGCCCGTGATAGACGTAGGAATGGGCAGCACCCGCACGGGCCGCTTCGACCGAGTAATCCCAACCGTCGGCCTTGTCCAAGTAGGCCAAGGTCCGGCCGAAGCGGTCGTACATGCCCTGGCTCGGATCGGTGACGAAGGCGACACGTTGCCCAAGCAGGGTCGATTTCGCGAACGCGCTTACCTCCGGACCCCAGCAGCCGACGGTGTAGCCGGGCTTCTTGGTTTCAGGGGTATCGATGCCCAACAGGCGGATGCGTAAGCGCCCTCGAACGTCGTCGACGATGTCAACGGTGTCGCCGTCCACCACCTTCAACACCGTTGCCGTTGTGGCTACCGGATCGGCATGCGCTACGGAGCTGGTCGCTGTGATTACCGAGGAATGTTGATGGAATTATCGCTACCCATCGCCACATGGGCCGGGAGACTACTGATGTTGACCGCGCCGATACCTGTGGGGCGCTCACACAGTCGCCGCGAGGTTAGTGTCGATTCTGGCTGAGGGGTCGGCTCAGCCCGCTCCAACGGATCAGCTGGCCAGTGCCCGCATCGCTGTTGCCACGATGGCGTCGGCGTCGTCCGGGGTCAATCCTCCGTGCCCGGTCGCCATCCGGTACATCGCCGCCCCGAAGATGAGATCCAGCGCCACCTCGGGATCGACGTTGGGATCCAGCTCACCGCGGGCGACACCGCGGTCCCAAATCTTCGTCACGGCTGCTCGGCGGAGGTTCACCTGGTGTGTTCGTATCCGCTCGCGTGCAGTCGGGTAGAACTGCGACTCACCGACGAGTTGGGCGTAGATCGCGCCACATCGGCTGGTGTAGAACCCCATCATGCCGCGCAACGTCAGGCGGAAGTCTTCGGCCGCCGATCCGGTGTCGGGCACGGGCGCGTCGGCCATCATCTGATGCAGGAACGCGTCGATAGCCACCGCGGTTCGGTTCGGCCACCATTTGTAGATGGTCGCCTTGCTGACCCCGCTGCGTTGGGCGATCCGGTCGATCGACGCCCTGCGCAGGTCGTCCTCCTGCATCAGTTCCATTGCGGCCTTCAGCACGGCGTCGCGGTGTTCCTCGCTGCGCGGCCGGCCGCGCGCTCGACTTGGGGTCATTCCTCCAGTTTCCTACCCGCCGTTGGTACAAAGGTAATTACTAGACGTCTCGCTGTGAGTTCGCCCTTGTGGGTTGCCAAGGGCCAAACGGCACGTGCAACATGCTGACGTGAAATTGCTCGCCATCCTTGATCGCGTCGAACCGAAAACCGTAGGCATCGAAGAACTCCTAGCGGCCATCGCAACGGCGTCTACTGCCAGCGCCATGTCAGCACAGACGGCTCCTCCTAGCGCAACGGCGTTTTGCCTCGACGGTGCCCAAGCGTGGTCTTGTGCCTGGCGACCGCGTGGGGCTTTTCAGACGTCCTGCGGGTGGTGATCGGATGAGTGGCAGGGAGGACTGGAACGACGTCTACATCGTCGTCAGCGAGGACCACAGGGGTAACCGCACGGCACGCTGCGTGATCGCTGGTGACCAGGACCAGGCCCGCCAGGCCCACACGCAGCATCACCCGTTCGATCGCATCATCGCGGTGAAGGACGATGTCACTGGGCACTGCAAAGGCAACGCGCATCGTCCCGGTGAGCGATGACCGCACCACACGTAGGCGGGCTACCTCACGTCGCGCCGTTCGCTTCTTCTCGTGCATGCTCACCGCCTCGGCCGGTGCATCGGTGGCAGGCAACATCAGCCACGCCATCCTGGCCCAGCCCCAGCACGCTGTGATCGCTGCCGCTGCTGGTACCTCCTGCCCGAGATGTTCAGTGCGCAGCAGAGCTTCCCGAGACTTTTCGTAACCGTCATACCCGCCGCCGTGACCAGGCCTTTTATCGCGCGGTCAACACAGCTTTGCGGTGTAAACGCCCAGATCTTCTAACCTATGTGTAACGGGTCGATTTGCACGCGAGTTGACTGCTGGTCGTGGCGTGCGCTGAGGACGCCGGTGGCGCGTCGCAGCGCCGCCGCGAGCGCCAACCCGCCGTCGCGGGGCACCCGCACCAGCATCCGGCTCACCGGACTGTCCGCCGCGACGCCCGGCGGGCGGCGGGCACCGGTCGGCAGGTCGACGGGACCCAGTAGCTGTGCCGTTTCGGGCAACTCGGCGGCTGTCGAGCAGCACGTTCACCGCCGCAGGCGCGCCGTCGACCGCGGCGATGTGCACGGCAGGCGGCAGGCCGACCTCGGCGCGGGCGTCGAGCTCGGCGTCGGCGTGCCCCACCGGATCCCACCGGATCAGCGACTGCACGGTCGGGATCGCCGACTCGGCGACCACCGCGACCGTGCCGCCCTCGCCGCGGGGGCGCACCAGCGCCGCCGCGGCCATCCAACGTCGCAGGGTGTCCTCGGCCGCGCGCAGATCCTGGCGGCCGAGCAGGGCCCAGCCGTCCAGCAGAAGGGCCGCTCCGTACCCTCCCACGGCAACTGGTTCGGCGCCCGGTGTCGCGACGACGACCGCCGGTTCGCTGGGCACCGCGGACACCATCGCGTCACCGCCGGATGTGATCACGGAGATGCCGGAAAACGCCTTGCCGAGTTCCTCGGCGGTGCGCCGGGCGCCGACGACCATGGCGCGCACCGTGTCGGAGCCGCAACGCACGCAGCGCAGCGCCGACTCCTCCCGGCCACACCATCGGCAGACCGCCCCCGCGATGTCGCGGTCCGGCAGCGACAGCGGCCCGGTGCAGTGCCTGCAGCGTGCGATGGTGCGGCAGCGCGCACACGCCAGCGCGGGCACGTAGCCGCGCCGCGGCACCTGAACCAGCACCGGAAGGCCGGCCTGCAGCGCAGTCCGCGCGGCCCGGAGGGCCACCGACGGCAGCCGGGCGGTACGGGCGGCGGGATCGCGCTCCTGCTCATGGCCGCTGTCGTCGAGTGCGGCGACGCGCGGCGAGCGGGCGCGCACGACGGGACGGGGCGCGACCAGATCGTGGGCCCACCGGCTGCGCACCAGCGCCTGCGCCTCGGCGGTGCGGGCATAGCCGCCGATCAATGCCGCGCAGCGCAACTGGTGGGCGCGAAGCATCGCCACCTCACGGGCGTGCGGGTAGGGGGCGCGCGGTTCGGCGAGGGTGTCGTCGCCGTCGTCCCAGACCATGACCAGGCCGAGGTCGGCGGCGGGCGCGAACACGGCGCTGCGGGTGCCGATGACCATGCATGCGCCGCCGCGCAGCACGGACAGCCAGCGGCGGTAGCGCTGTGCCGGTCCGAGCCCGGCGGACAGCGCGACCACCCTCTCCTCGTCGACGTGCCGAATTGCGCTGGCGTACAACGCATCCACGTCGCGCTGGTCGGGCACGATCGCCAACACGCCGCGGCCGGAATTCACCGTGACGGCGGCGGCTTCGGCGAGACGGTCTGCCCACTGCTCCCCCGGCAGGGCCTGCCAAACCGCGCGGGCGGCGCGGCCGTCGCCAAGGGCGGCAAGGAACTGCTCGCCGCGCCCGTAGGCGGACCAGGCGGCGGTGTCGACGGGTTTGACGGCGAGCGGCGCTAGCTCCGGGGCGGTTTGCTTTTCGACGTTGGCGTGCCGCGGCGGGACGGCCAGCCGCAACACGTCGGCGCGGGTACCCGCGTAGCGCGCGGCCACCGCGTCGACTAGCCTGCGCACGTCGGGGGTGAGCACCGGCTCGGCCGACACGACGCGGTCCAACCAGCCGAGCTTGCCGACATGGTCTGTGTCCGAACGCCTTTCGAGTACGAATGCGTCGATGAGCCTGCCGTGGAAGCGCACCCGCACGCGCACGCCCGGCTGGGCATCGTCGGACTGCTCGGCCGACACCAGATAGTCGAATTCGCGGTCCAGGTGCGGCACCGACAGCATGGGCAGCACACGCGCAATGGGCTCGTGTTCGGCTTGCCGGCGGGTGGTCGACACTTAAGAAGATGTAGCAGACGGCACAGACGCGCGGCCGAAGAAGAATCCCGCTGTGATGAGCAACAGCGACGTGGCGTAAGCCCACCAAATCGGCACGGCCAGCGCCTCCGAGTCCAGTACGAACTTGCCGATTCCGATCATCGCATCGGAGACCGCAAAGCACACTGCGCCCAGCGCGGTCCACGGCGTGGGCAGCCGGGCCAGCAGCGCGGCGCACACCATCGCGCCGAGCACCGCGATGTAGAGCGTCACCGGCACGGCCATCCCCTCGGTGAGCAGTCGTGGCCAGAACCACACCAGCAGCGCGACGCAGGCCAGCACCGTGACCGCGGCCGCCGCGAGCCGCGCCCCTGAGCGCGAGACCAGTGGGATCAGCGCGGCCAGGAAGCACAGGTGCGCGACCAGGAAGGCGGCCAGGCCCAGCACGAAGGACGGTTTCCACCACGGCATCGCCAGCAGAAAGTCCCCGGCCGCAGAGAACAGCAGGGCCGCGATCAGCCACCGGCGTTCCCGCGCGATGGGGTGGGTCAGCGCCGCCACGGCCAACAGCACCGCCGTCAACGCCTTGATCGCGGGCTGTAGCGCGAACTGGCCGGTGAGTTGGGCGCCGGACGGCAGCCGCAGCGCCGTGACGATGAGGAAGGCGCCGTAGCCGGCGCCGACGATCGCGGCGGCCACCCACAGCACCTTGGTTCGCGAGTGTGCGTACGGTGTCCCCATGTCCGTTGCCGAGGCGAAGCCCGCCAACCGAACACCCCTAGACGCCATCCTGCTGAAGGTACTGGAGGCCGTACCGTTTCAGTTGACAACCGACGGAGGTGTCGAGGCGTCACGGCAACGGTTCCGCGACCTGCCGCGCCTGCCGGTCCATCCGGACGTACGCACACAGAACCGCACCATCGACGGACCCGCGGGGCCGATCCCGATCCGGGTGTACCGGCCGCCGACGGACAGCGAGGCAACGCTGCCGGTGGTCGTCTTCCTGCACGGTGGCGGATGGTCGGTCGGCGACCTCGACACCTACGACGGGGACGCACGCAACCACGCGGTCGGCACGGGCGCGGTGGTCGTGTCGGTGGATTACCGGCTGGCGCCCGAACACCCCTACCCCGCTGCGGTCGAAGATGCCTGGGCCGCAACGCAATGGGTGGCCGCGCACGCCGGCGAGCTGGGCGTCGACCCCGACCGGCTCGCCGTCGCAGGTGACTCGGCGGGCGGCAACCTGGCGGCGGTGGTGGCGCAGCTGGCACGCGACGCCGGCGGGCCGCCGATCCGGTTCCAGCTGTTGTGGTATCCGGCGACGACGTGGGACACGTCGCTGCCCTCGTTCACAGAGAACGCCAACGCCCCGCTGCTCGGCGACTCGGCCGTCAAGGGGTTTTCCCGTTGGTATATAGGCGATTTGGATCTCTCGGACATGCCAGCGACGCTGGCACCGGCGCGAGCCAAGGACCTGGCGGGACTGCCCCCGGCCTATATCGCCGTTGCGGGCTACGATCCCCTGCGTGACGACGGCGCCCGTTATGCCGAACTGCTCGCCGCGGCGGGTGTGCCAGTGGAATTGCACAACGCCGAGACGCTGATCCACGGCTACCTCGGCTATGCGGGTGTGGTGCCGGCCGCGACCGATGCGGCTAACCGTGGATTGTCGGCGCTGCGTGCAGCATTGCACGCGAAATGAGTACATCCAATTCCGTCGATATCGTGCACGCCTTCTGGGATCAAGTCTGGAATGCGCACGACGCTGAGGCCGTCGACCGATTCGTGGTCGACGAATTCGTGATCGTCACCGGCGGGGAAACCATCTCCGGGCGAGAGAATTTCAAGAAGTGGATCGTAGGCTTCCTGGAGAAGATCAACGACCTGCATCTGGAGGTCATTGAGTCGTTCCAGAACGCCGACGGCAGCCGCGTCGCCTCCCGCTGGCTGCTGACCGGGAAGAACAACGGCTTCGCAGGCACGGCGCCGGATCAGCGGGAGATCAAGATGACGGGCACGGCCGTGTGGGCCGTCCGCGGGGATGGAAAGCTGCTGAGCAATCACGTCGAGCGCGCCGCGTTGGAGCAGTTGCAGCGACTCACCGCAACCGCGTCATGACACCGAGGCGCCGGTGGACTTGAACCGGTCGCGGTACGCCTTCGGCGAGATGCCGAGCTGGCTGACGAACACCCGCCGCATTGTCTCCGCGCTTCCGAACCCGGCGAGTCGCGCCGAGTCCGCAACCGAGCGACCGGCATCGAGTGCCGAACGGGCCGCATCGATTCGGATCATCTCGACATAGCGGGCCGGAGTGGTCCCGAGTTCACTCTGGAACAGCCGGGTCAGTTGGCGGGTGCTCAGAGATGCCTGCGCCGCAAGCGTTTTCACGGTGTGGTTCGCGCCTGGATTAGCGGCGATCGCCTCGGTGAGTGCACGCAACTGAGACAGCTGCGGCGGACGCGATTCGACGAGCACGGAGAACTGCGACTGCCCGCCCGCCCGCTTGAGGTATACGACCAGCGATCGGGCGACATCGCGAACGAGGTCCGTCCCATGGTCGTCTTCGACGAGCGCCAGTGCCAGGTCGATGCCGGCCGAAACCCCAGCCGAGGTATAGATGTCGCCGTCGCGCACGAAGATCGCGTCCGGCTCGACGCTGATCCGCGGAAAGCCACGCGAGAGCAGGCCGGTGTGCCGCCAATGAGTAGTCGCGCGGCGGCCATCGAGCATTCCGGTCTGCGCCAAGATGAACGACCCGGTGCAGATTGACGCCATCCGGCGCGTCCGCGGCCGCAGGTCCGCCACCGCCGCTACGAGTCGTGGGTCGATCGGGCGACCGACCAGGTCGTCACCGCCCGAAACCACCGCGGTATCGGCCGTTTCGACGGAACCGATCGAGGTCGAGACAGCGATCCGCGAGCCGACCGACGTCACCACGTCGTCGCCATCGACCGACGCCATGACGATGCGGTAAGACGCACCGAACCGGTTCGCCTCCGCGAACACCTCGGCCGGGCCGGCGACGTCGAGCAGTTTCATACCGTCGAACACCACGAACACGACGACTCGATCAGCGGCCATGCAGCCACGATATGTCGCTTTCTGTGGGAAAGATGGCTCAACGGACACGGGCAGTCATTGGCCCAATGCGCCGACACTGGAGCCATGACAACTCAGACGATCGCGGGAATCGCGATTCCAGACACACCTGTCGTGCGAGACACCACCGAGTACATCCGAGACGTCGAGGATGACCTGCTCTTCGACCACTCCCGGCGAGTCTTCCTGTTCGGCGCGCTGCAGGGTCGGCGGCGGGGCCTCGACCCCGACCTCGAACTGCTCTACGTCGGGGCGATGTTCCACGACGTCGGCCTGACGGCGAACTACCGCGATTCCGCGTTGCGCTTCGAGGTCGACGGGGCCAATGCGGCGGAGAAGTTCTTGCGCGACCGCGGCGTCGACGATGCGGCGGTGCGCAAGGTCTGGCTGTCGATCGCGCTGCACACCACGCCTGGCGTTCCCGAGTTCCTCGACCCGGAGATCGCGCTAGTCACCGCCGGAGTCGAGACCGACGTCCTCGGCGTCGGCCGCGACGACCTGCCCGACAACGTGCGCAACGCGGTCACCGCGGCACACCCCCGGCCGGATTTCAAACGCCGCATACTGCAGGCCTTCACCGACGGCAACCGGCACCGTCCTCGCAGCACGTTCGGCAACGTCAACGCCGACGTGCTGGCACATTTCGATCCGACGTTCGTCCGCGACGACTTCGTAGAAATCATCGTCAACAACAACTGGCCTGAGTGAGGTCTTCAGGCGCTAACGTGAGGCCATGGCTGAACCCACGACCGCGCGGCCCGGCATCGATCCGGCCATACAGGCGCTGCTGGAGGCATTCCCGTTCAAGTTCACCGCCGACGACGGTGTCGAGGTAGCTCGTGAGCAGATGCGGCAGCTCAAGGCGCCACCGGAAGCGTTGCCCGACATGCGAATCGAGGAACGCGCCATCGATTACGGGGATATCACCGGCATCCCCGTGCGCATCTACTGGCCGCCGATCCCGCAGCACGACAACCTGCCGGTGCTGGTGTTCTACCATGGCGGCGGCTGGTCGATCGGCGACCTGGACACCCACGACGCGGTGGCCCGCGTCCATGCCGTCGGGGCCGAGGCCATCGTGGTGTCCGTGGACTACCGGCTGGCGCCCGAGCATCCGTACCCGCAGGGCATCGACGACTCGTGGGCCGCGCTGCGGTGGGTCGGTGAGCACGCGGCCGAGCTGGGCGGCGACCCCGCACGCGTCGCCGTCGGCGGCGACTCGGCGGGCGGCAACATCTCGGCCGTGATGGCGCAGCTGGCCCGCGACAACGGCGGGCCCCCGCTGGTCTTCCAGCTGCTTTGGTACCCGTCGACGACCGGCGACACGACGCTGCCATCGATGATCGAGAATGCCGACGGGCCGATCCTGGACCGCGACGTCATCGCGGCGTTCCTGCAGTGGTATCTGCCTCCCGAGATCGACATCAGCGACCCCGCCAAGCTGCCGCCGAGACTCGCGCCGGCCAACACCGCCGACCTGTCCGGCCTGCCGCCGGCCTTCATCGGCACCGCCGAATACGACCCCCTACGTGACGACGGTGTCCGCTACGCCGAATTGCTTTCCGCCGCAGGAGTTCCCGTAGAACTGTACAACGCGTCGGCGCTGGTGCACGGCTTCGTCAGCTTTGCGCTGCTGGTTCCCGCCGCGACCGAAGCCACCAACCGTGGCGTGGCGGCGCTGAAGGCAGCGTTGCACCGCGGATGACCGAGCGGCAGGTACTCGACGCGCGCACACCGACGGGAGGCCCTATGACAGTGCCCGACTACGACACCGTCATCGTCGGCGCTGGCTTTTCCGGCATCGGCACCTCCATTAAGCTCGACAAGTCGGGCCTGAGTGACTACCTGGTGATCGAGGCAGGCGACGGGCCCGGCGGCACCTGGTACTGGAACACGTATCCCGGTATCACCGTTGACATTCCGTCGTTTTCGTACCAGTTCTCCTTCGAGCAGAGCCCGAACTGGTCGCGCACCTACGCTCCCGGGCACGAATTGAAGGCCTACGCCGCGCACTGCGTGGACAAGTACGGCCTGCGCCGCAAGATCCGGTTCAAGACCAAGGTGCTCGGCGCCGACTTCGACGAGAAGCAAAACCTGTGGCACATCCGCACCGACCCCGGCGGCGTGGTCACCGCCAGATTCCTCGTCAACGCCAGCGGGGTGCTCATCACACCCAAACTCCCGGATATCGACGGCGTCGATTCGTTCGCGGGCCTGACCATGCACACCGCGCGCTGGGACCACGACCAGGACCTGACCGGCAAGCGGGTCGCCATCATCGGAACGGGAGCGTCGGCGGTCCAGGTGATCCCGGAGATCGCGCCAATCGTCAAGCATCTCACGGTTTTTCAACGCACCCCGATCTGGTGCTTCCCCAAGTTCGACGTACCGCTGCCGCGCGCCGCACGCGTCGCCATGCGCATCCCCGGCGGCAAGGCCGTCCAGCGACTGCTCAGCCAGGCCTACGTCGAACTCACGTTCCCGCTCGCGGCGCAGTACTTCACGGTCAACCCGATGGCCAAGAACATGTCGAAGGTCGGAGAGGCGTATCTGCGCAAGCAGGTCGACGACCCGGTGGTGCGCGACAAGCTCACGCCGCGCTACGCCCCCGGCTGCAAGCGGCCGGGCTTCCACAACACGTATCTATCGACGTTCAACCGCGACAACGTCCGACTGGCCACCGAGCCGATCGACAAGATCACCGGCTCCGGGGTGGTGACCGACGACGGCGAATCCCACGATGTCGACGTGCTGATCCTGGCCACCGGGTTCAAGGTGATGGACACCGACGACCTTCCGACATATCCGGTCACCGGGCCCGGCGGCCGGTCATGGAGCCGCTACTGGGACGATCACCGACTCCAGGCCTACGAGGGTGTGAGCGTGCCCGGCTTCCCGAACTTCTTCACCGTGTTCGGGCCGTACGGCTACGTCGGGTCGTCGTACTTCGCGCTGATCGAGACGCAGACGCACCACATCGTGCGCTGTCTGAAGCGGGCACACCGCCGGAACGCCAGCCGCGTCGAGGTGACCCAAGAGGCCAACGACCGCTACTTCGCCGAGATGCTGAGCAAGCGACACCGGCAGATCTTCTGGCAGGACAGCTGCAACCTGGCCAACAGCTACTACTTCGACAAGAACGGCGACGTGCCGCTGCGGCCGGCCAGCACGGTCGAGGCGTACTGGCGCAGCCGCCGCTTCCCGCTCGACGACTACCGGTTCAGCGCCCAGCAGTGACAATCAGCCTGGGTACGACCTAGAACTGCACGCCGCGAGTGAGTGCGCCGTCGACGACAAGGTTCGTTCCTGTGACGAAGCTGGCCGCCGAACTGCTCAGGAACACAACGGCATTGGCGATTTCTTCGGGGCGGCCATCCTGCCCGTCGGGTTGAGCCCCAGAGCGTTCGCGAACAACTCCGGATCGTTCTGTTCGATGGACGACCATACGCCGCCGGGAAAGTACGTGTTGCCCGGGCTGACGGTGTTGGCCCGCACACCGTTGCCCGCCAGGTTGTAGGCCAGCCCTTGGGTGTAGTGGATGATGGCGGCCTTCATGGTGCCGTAAGGGCCGAAGCGAAGTCGATCTCGCGACCCGAGACGCTCGAGATGGTGACGATCGAACCGGCGCCGGTGGCGAGGAGATGTGGCAGCGCGGCCTCGACCAGACCGACGGTTCCCATGAGGTCGACTTCGAAGCTGGTGCGCCAGTTCTCCTGGTTGTCCGGGATCGCCAAGGCGCTCACGTTGGCGACGATGCCGTCGATGCCGTCGAGCGCATCCGCGCTCGCGTTGACCCAATCCCTCAGTTTTGCAGCGTCTCCCACATCGACGGCGGTGCCGATCGCGATTGCGCCGTCGGTGGTCAGATCCGACTGCGTGGCGGCGACGGCATCGGGTGTACGGGCGCAGTAGGCCACGGCCGCATTCTCGGCCAGCAGCCCGTCGACCACCGCCCGTCCGATGCCACGGGTGCCCCCGGTGACGAGAAAGCGCTTGCCTGCCAATCCCAGTTCCATGTTCCCACCAGCCTCCGTTCGTATCGAGTCAGTACGAGATCGTTCCCAATGAACGTGCGATGCTGCGTATCTCGTCATGAAGCCCGCTGTAGGCCCGGGCCGGTGGGAGCAGTCGCTTGTCGATTTTGGTGACAGCGCTGTAGTTCGGGTCGACGACATTGGCGATCGGCACCTCTGAGATCTGGGTGAGCAACTGGTAGGCGTCCAACCGGTCGAGGCCGTACAACTCGCCGAGCCAGCCGATCATCTCGACCTGACTGGCCCGCCAGGCCTCCTCCAGCGGCCGACCGGAACCTATACACATCAAATGGGTGTCGGTCTCCAGCCGGGGCCAGGCGGGGCCACCGCCCTTGATGAGGTCGACGATGGCGGTGACGTGCATCGCGCCCTCGACTGCCGTGCCGCACGATTCACCCTCGCCCTGCCGGTAATGACCGTCGCCGAGAGAGAACAGCGCTCCTTCGACGTTGACTCGGAGATAACACGTTGCGCCTGCGGTCATTTCGGGCGTGTCCATGTTGCCGCCGAAGTAGTCGGGCACCAGTGACGTCCGCACTTCGCGGCGGCCGGGGGCGACACCGACGGTACCGAGCATCGGATTGGCGGGCAGCCGCACCTCGAACTCGGAGGCCAGCAGCAGAGAAGCCCAGCGTGTGCGTGCCAGCGTCAAAGTCGTAGATGTAGGTACGCTCCGGCAGCGGATCCTGCAGCGTCGGGCTGACCGGGATGCTGGTGAGCCCACCGAAGAACGGGATCAGGGTAGACGCACCCCACGTCCGAGCGGGTGTCAGGTCGACCAGGTGAACCGCGAGCGTGTCACCAGGTTCGGCGCCCTCGACGAAGAATGGACCCGTCTGCGGGTTGAGGTCTTCAGTGTCCAGAGCCGTCGTGGCGACGTCGTCGCGGCTGGTGATGCGCCCGCCATACGCGTCCTCGGTCCACAGGGTCATCACGGTGCCCGGTCGAATCCGCAACAGCGGCGCGGCGCCGCCGAATGTGAAGTTCAGCTGGTCGACGGTCGGTACGAAGGTCACGTGGTCCATGACCACATCCTTGCAGCGCGACCAGACGCAAAAGCACCCTATTCGCGCGCTGAAAAGGGTGCCTTTGCGTCTGTTCGGTGGAAGAACTAGACCGAGGCCTTGAGTTCCTCGACCTTGTTGAG
Source organism: uncultured Actinomycetota bacterium (assembly GCA_963770125.1). Taxonomy (GTDB): domain Bacteria; phylum Actinomycetota; class Actinomycetes; order Mycobacteriales; family Mycobacteriaceae; genus Mycobacterium. The sequence goes on from CAVYPI010000088.1 coordinate 235,157, forward strand.
CTGCTCCCATGGCAGCTCGATGTCGGTCCGGCCGAAGTGGCCGTACGCGGCGGTCTGCGCGTAGATCGGGCGCAGCAGATCCAGGTCGCGGATGATCGCTCCTGGCCGCAGGTCGAAGACCGACGTGATGGCCTTCTCGATCCGGGCCGGGTCGACGGTCTCGCTGCCGAACGTCTCCACGAACAGCCCGACCGGGGCCGCCTTGCCGATCGCGTAAGCGACCTGCACCTCGACGCGCTCGGCCAGGCCGGCTGCGACCACGTTCTTTGCCACCCAGCGCATTGCGTACGCGGCCGAGCGGTCCACCTTGGAGGGATCCTTGCCGGAGAACGCGCCACCGCCGTGGCGGGCCCATCCACCGTAGGTGTCGACGATGATCTTGCGGCCGGTCAGGCCCGCGTCGCCCATCGGGCCGCCGAGCACGAACTTCCCGGTCGGGTTGACCAGCAACCGGTAGTCCGAGGTGTCCATCGTGTCGTGCCCGAGGTCGTTGAGCACGGTGTTCACGACCTTCTCACGGATATCCGGAGTCAGCGTCTTTACCAGGTCGATGCCGTCGGCGTGCTGCGTCGACAGCACCACGGTGTCCAGTCGCACCGGGGTGGTCCCGTCGTACTGCACGGTGACCTGGGTCTTGCCGTCGGGCCGCAGGTAGTCCAGCACGCCGCTCTTGCGGACCTCGGTCAGCCGGCGGGCGAGGCGATGGGCCAGCGCGATCGGCAGCGGCATCAGCTCAGGGGTGTCCTTGATCGCGTAGCCGAACATCAGACCCTGGTCACCAGCACCTTGCGCGTCGAGCGGGTCGCCCGCGCCCTCGACGCGGGCCTCGTGCGCAGTGTCGACACCCTGCGCGATGTCGGGCGACTGCGCGCCGATGCCGATGTTCACGCCGCAGGACGCGCCGTCGAAGCCCTTCTCCGACGAGTCGTAACCGATCTCGAGGATGCGCTCGCGCACGGTGTTGGTGATGTCGGCGAAGGCCTCCTTGGCCGACGTCGTGACCTCACCGACGACGTGCACCTGACCGGTGGTCACCAGCGTCTCCACTGCGACACGGGACTTGGGATCCTGCGCGAGCAACGCGTCGAGCACCGAGTCGCTGATGCCGTCACAGATCTTGTCGGGGTGGCCCTCGGTTACCGACTCACTGGTAAACAGCCGAGCATCGCTCACGGTTCGATCCCCTTCCGAAACTTAGTTAGTCGAATTATATCTCTGTCCGACGTCGCCGCCGTGGCGGCTCCGTGTCTCGGTGCACCCAAGCGCCCGCCGCCCTCTCGCGCAACCCTTGGACGCAGCCTGATGCCTGCTTTGGCGTTACCCGCCGCTGTTGTGCAGGAAGGCCACGATCGCGTCCACAATACGGCTGGCCATCAGAGTTTTCGAACCGTGCTCCAACGCCGATTCGGTTCGGTCCGATGCAAGCAGCCATCCGTCGTTGGTGTCGACTTCGAACGCCCGATTCTCACCGACGGCATTGACCACGAGCAAATCGCAGCCTTTGCGCTGCAATTTCGCACGGGCGTGGAAAAGCACGTCGCCGTTCGCATCGCCGGTCTCCGCAGCGAACCCGACGATGGCCCGCATATTGGGCAATTGACCATCGGCACGGGCGCGCACGGCACCGGCGAGCACGTCGTCGGTGCGGGTCAGCTCGATGACAGGCGCTGCTGCGCTCGGATCGTTGGACTTCTTGATCTTGCTGGTCTGCACCTGGGTGGGCCGGAAGTCGGCGACCGCGGCCGCCATCACCAGCACATGTGCGTCGGGCGCGTGCTTGGACACGGCGTCTTTCAGCTGGGCGGCGGAGCCGATGTGGACGACCTCCACACCGGCCGGGTCGATCAGCCCCGCGGTGTTGCCCGCGATGAGCGTGACGTCGGCGCCGCGCTGGGCCATCACACGGGCCATCGCGTAGCCCTGCTTGCCCGAGCTGCGGTTACCGATGAATCGCACCGGGTCGATGGGCTCGCGGGTTCCGCCCGCGCTGACCAGCACCTTGACGCCGGCCAGGTCGTACGGTAACGCGTCGCCGCGGGCCAGCAGCAGCTGGGCGAGCGTCGTGATCTCCTCGGCCTCGGGCAGACGGCCGGCGCCGCTGTCGGCGCCCGTCAGGCGGCCAGACGCGGGTTCGAGAACGACGGCGCCGCGGCGCCGCAACGTGGCGACATTGTCGACGGTCGCCGGGTGAAACCACATCTCGGTGTGCATCGCAGGCGCGTACAGCACGGGACATCGTGCGGTCAGCAGCGTCGCGGTCAGCAGATCGTCGGCCCGGCCCACCACCGCGCGGGCCAGCAGGTCAGCGGTCGCCGGGGCGACGACGACCAGATCGGCTTCCTGGCCGATGCGGACGTGCGGCACCTCATGGACGTCATCCCAGACGCCGGTGTGCACAGGGTTCCCGGAAAGGGCTTCGAAGGTGGCGGCGCCGACGAAGCGCAGCGCGGACTCGGTGGGAACGACGCGGACGGAGTGGCCTGCCTCAGTGAGCTGGCGGACGACGGTGGCGGCCTTATAGGCGGCGATGCCACCGGCGACGCCGACGATGATCCGCTTGGGTTCCGTCACGCGCGGGGGCCCTGGCTACTCGCCCTCGGTGTGCTCGAGCAGGTCCTCGTGGATCTCGCGGAGCGCGATCGACAGCGGCTTTTCCTGCAGGCCGGGCTCGACCAGCGGGCCGACGTACTCGAGGATGCCGTCGCCGAGCTGGTTGTAGTAGTCGTTGATCTGGCGCGCCCGCTTGGCGGCGTAGATCACCAGCGCGTACTTGCTCGACGCGCGGTCCAGCAACTCGTCGATGGGCGGGTTGGTGATGCCCAACGGCGTGTCATAGGCGCTGGCGGCGGACGTGTCGATGTCGTCCACAGCGGCCAGCTGCGCATCGGCGTGCGGGGTGCTCACGTAGAAAATCTCCTGGAGGTTTAGGTGGCTCTCGGGCGCGATCGCGCCGTGTTTGGCGCGTTGCCCACCAGCAAGGATACCAATGCGCTGCAGGCAGACTCCAACTCGCTGTTCACGACGACCTCGTCGAAGTCGTCCTGAGCGGCCAGTTCGGCCCTGGCGGTGTCCAGCCTGCGGGCCATCACTTCCGGGGTCTCGGTGCCGCGCCCGGACAGGCGACTCTCCAGCGCCTCCCAGCTGGGCGGGGCCAGAAAAACGGTGATGACCTCGGGCATCGCTTCTTTGACGGCCCGCGCGCCGGCCAGGTCGACCTCGATCAGGACCGGCTGGCCGGCCTCGGTCGCCGCGCGGATGGGCGCGGCAGGCGTCCCGGATCTATGCAGGCCGCCATGGATCTCCGCCCATTCCAGCAGCGCACCATCATCGATCAGCTGCTGGAACCGCTCGGCGGTCACGAACGAATAGTCGACGCCGTCCACCTCACCCGGGCGGGCCGCCCTGGTGGTGACGGAAACCGAAAAGTGCAGGTCAGGAACTCGGTCACGCAAGCAGCGGACGACTGTGGATTTCCCGACGGCAGACGGGCCGGACAGCACCACGACCGGGGCCTTGACCGATGACTCGGCTCTTCGCCCGAGAGGCTCATCGCTGCCCGGCCGTCTACCTTCGCTCACTGACCTCCGTTACGAGAAGTCGAACTTTTCCAGCAGCGCCTTCCGCTGACGGTCGCCCAGGCCGCGCAGCCTGCGGGTCGGGGCGATCTCGAGTTCGGTCATGATTTCCTGCGCCTTGACCTTGCCGACCTTGGGCAATGCCTCCAGAAGCGCAGAAACCTTCATCTTGCCCAAGACCTCGTCGGTCTCGGCATCCTTGAGCACCTGCTTGAGGTTGGTGCCGCCGCGCTTGAGCCGGTCCTTCAGCTCGGCTCGTGCTCGACGTGCGGCGGCAGCCTTCTCCAACGCTGCTGCGCGCTGTTCGTCGGTCAACTGGGGAAGGGCCACGGGGTTCCTCCGTCTCGTCACCATCATCTGTTTTGCGTCGGCTGGTCCGTAAACCAGCCAGCGACGACGACCGTACCCACGCATTCAGACGAAAGCGAACCCCACCCCCTGGTTATTGGGTCAAAAGCCCAGCGTGTAGTGCGCCCGCGCGAGGTCGCCACCGCGGCCTCCAGCGGCGGCAGTAACGCTGCTTTTCGTCCGATCTCGGCGGAACTGCCTGAATATCAAGGGTTTTCGCGGCAACCGCCGATCGTCACGGCTTCGCGGTGCGCGCCAGGGCCGACGTTGCAGGGGGCTGGGTAAGGCTGCGATTAGAAAATTTTGCCTGGTCATGGCGTGTCGGGCGTGTCGCGAGGGGTGAAGTCGACGGGTCAGTTGACAGTTTGGCCGCCTAACTTCGTCGGAAAGATGAATGCAAAACGCCAGCCTTGTGCACCGCTGTGATGGTCGCCGGTCCGATCCGTCCGCAGTTGACGGCCGAACTGGGCTCCCGTGCGATCACCACGGCGCCCGTGGCGGCCACCCAGGAGGCCCGCCAAGCGGTTGAAATGGCGATTCTGGTGGCCCCAACACCGGTGGCGGCCGCCGGTAGGCCCTAGTGGGCCGCCTCCTGATGCTGAGAATCCCACCCTGGTGCCGCGGATCACAATCAACTACGGTCTGTAGTAGATCTTATCCGCGGCATCGGGGAGCGATCCATGCGACGGGCTTTTCAGGCATTCCTCGCACTGTTCGGCGTCATCGTGATCGCCATTTCGCTCGCGCATATGGCGATCGGCCCGCGAGCGATCATCGGCGGCACGGCGGTGAATCCGACGATGGCAGGCGAGGACCGGTTCTTCGCAGGCCTGTTGCTGTCCTACGGGATCGCGCTGCTGTGGTGCGCACGGGACGTGCAACGCAAGCGCGGCTACGTCAACGTGGTGGCCGCAGTGTTCTTCGTCGGCGGGATCGGGCGGTTACTCGCCGTCCTGCTCGACGGCGCACCAAATCCCTTCTACGTCGCGATGCTCGTGCTCGAGTTGGCCGTTCCGCCACTGATGGTCGTCGTGGCCAAGCGGGTCGCCGAGCAGGCTAGCGTTTGATCTCGGCAAGCAGCACCCAGGCATTGGCTGTTGCGACGATGAAACCCGTTGCGACAGAGGCGATTACCCAGTAAAGGCCACCGCCGCGCCGCAGCCACAGCGAGACCGCGCCGACGATCAACACGCCAGCCGGCGCGGCCGCTCCCCCGCAACGGTGTTGGCGAATTCTGCCCATTCCGCGACGTCGTGGGCGGTCATGCCAGATACGCCACCGCATCACGGAAGCGCTCAGCCGCGGCGCGCAGGGCGGCCACGTCGGGGCCGGCACGCAGCACCTCGCGTGACACCGCCGGCAGTAGCTGCCCGGGATGAGCCCCGCCAAAGCCGCCGAGCGCTTCGGGCCGTCCGCCCTGCGCGCCGACACCCGGCACCAGGACCGGACCGCCGAGCGCGCTGAGATCGGGCGGGTCGGCCAGGGTCGCACCGACGACGACGCCGACCGAACCGGGCTCGGGTGATGACTCGCGGTTGACCGCGGCAGCGGCGTCGACGATCGACTGCGCGACGGTGCCCCCGTCGGTTTTGGCTCGCTGGACGCTGGCGCCCTCGGGGTTCGACGTGGCGGCCAGCACGAACACGCCACGACCATGGGCCGTGGCGGTGTCGAGAAGGGGCTGCAGGGAACCGAAGCCGAGATACGGCGAGGCGGTCACCGCGTCGGCGGCCAGCGGTGAATCACCGGCCCAGGCGTCCGCGTACGCCGCCATCGTCGAGCCGATGTCGCCACGTTTCGCGTCCGCCAAGACCAGCACACCCGACGCCTGCAGCGCGCCGATGGTGCGCTCCAGCACCGCGAACCCCTCGGCGCCGAACGCCTCGAAGAACGCGACCTGCGGCTTGACCACGGCGAAATCGGCGAATGCGGCGACGCACACGTCGCAGAACTCGGCGAGCCCGTCGCTGTCCGTCGACAGGCCCCACGCGCGCAGAAGCTCCTTATGCGGGTCGATGCCGGGGCACAGCGGCCCGCGCCGCGACACCGCGTCGGCCAGCCGTCGACCGAACCCGCCCACCCCTATGGCCCCAGCGCGCTGTGTAGCTCCTGCAGCGACATCACCCCTATGTCACCGCGGATGCCTGCCTCGATGCCCTGCACAGCCGCCGACGCGCCCTGCACGGTCGTCACGCAGGGGATGTTCATCGCCACCGCGGCCGAGCGGATTTCGTAGCCGTCGATGCGGGGGCCGGAGTTGCCGTACGGGGTGTTGATCACCATGTCGACGTCGCCTGCGCGGATGGCGTCGACGGCCGACAGTTCCGGTCGGTCCTGGCTCGGTTCTTCGAAGTGCTTGCGCACCTCGTCGCACGGGATGCCGTTGCGCCGCAACATCTCCGCCGTGCCCTCGGTGGCCAGCACACGGAAGCCCAAGTCAGCCAGCCGCTTCACCGGGAACACCAGTGAGCGCTTGTCACGGTTGGCCACCGAGACGAACACGGTGCCCTCGGAGGGCAACGATCCATAGGCCGCGGTCTGGCTTTTCGCGAACGCGCTACCGAAGTCGCGGTCGATGCCCATCACCTCGCCGGTCGACTTCATCTCAGGGCCGAGCAGCGAGTCGACCTGTGCACCGTCGGCCTTGCGGAACCGGTGGAACGGCAGCACGGCCTCCTTCACCGCCACGGGCGCGTTCCGGGGCGTGGCGGCACCGTCTCCGGTCTTGACCAGGATTCCTTCGTCGCGCAGCTGAGCAATGCTGGCGCCCAACATGATTCGCGCACAGGCCTTCGCCAGCGGCACAGCCGTGGCCTTGGACACGAACGGCACGGTGCGGCTGGCGCGTGGATTGGCCTCCAGCACGTACAGCACATCGTCCTTGAGCGCATATTGCACGTTGAGCAGGCCGACCACCCCGATACCGTGGGCGATCGCCTCGGTGGCGCGCCGCACCGACTCGATGTCGCTGCGGCCCAATGTGACCGGAGGCAGCGCGCATGCGGAATCGCCGGAGTGGATGCCGGCTTCCTCGATGTGCTCCATGATTCCGCCGATGTACACCTCGGTGCCGTCGCACAGCGCGTCGACGTCGATCTCGATGGCGTCCTCGAGGAACCGGTCGACCAGCACGGGATGTTCGGGTGACAGCTGGGTGGCGCGGGTGATGTAGCCCTGCAGGGTCTCTTCGTCGTAGACGATCTCCATGCCGCGCCCGCCCAGCACGTAGGACGGCCGCACGAGCACCGGGTAGCCGATGTCGGCGGCGATGCGGCGCGCCTGCTCGAAGCTGGTGGCCGTGCCGAACCGTGGCGCAGGAAGGCCGGCCGTGGTCAGCACTTCGCCGAAGGCGCCGCGGTCTTCGGCCAGATCGATCGCCTTGGGGCTGGTACCGACGATCGGCACGCCCGCCTTCTCGAGACGTTCCGCCAACCCGAGCGGCGTCTGCCCGCCGAGCTGCACGATGACGCCGACGACGCCGGGACCCCCCTTGCCAGAGGCGGATTCGGCGTAATACACCTCGAGTACGTCCTCGAACGTCAACGGCTCGAAGTACAGCCGGTCGGCGGTGTCGTAGTCGGTGGACACCGTCTCGGGGTTGCAGTTGACCATCACGGTCTCGAACCCTGCCGCACTCAGCGTGGTCGCGGCGTGCACGCAGCTGTAGTCGAACTCGATGCCCTGCCCGATCCTGTTCGGCCCGGAGCCGAGAATGAGCACCTTCGGCTTGTCGGCCTGCGGGGCGACCTCCGTCTCGGCGGCCGGGTCGAGTTCGTAGCTGCTGTAGTGGTACGGCGTCTTGGCCTCGAACTCAGCGGCGCAGGTGTCGACGGTCTTGAAGACGGGGTGGATGCCGAGCCGCTGACGTAGCGCACGCACGCCGACTTCACCGGCCAATTCCGGTCGCAGCGCAGCGATCTGGCGGTCCGACAAGCCGTAGTGCTTGCTGCGCCGCAGCAGCGCCTCGTCCAGAACGGGCGCATCCAACAACTCCGAGCGCAGGGCGACGAGCCCGGCGATCTGCTCGACGAACCACGGGTCGACGCACGATGCCTCCGCGACCGCCTCGACGGTGGCACCGAGGCGCAGCGCAAGTTCGATGTCGTAAAGCCGTCCGTCCGTGGGGGTCTTGAGACCCTCCAGCAGATCGTCGATAGACACCTCCGGATCGGGGGCAGTCCAGAATCCGGCGCGATCCGTTTCCAGGGAGCGCATCACCTTGCCGAGCGCCTCGATGAAGTTGCGGCCCAACGACATCGCCTCGCCGACGGACTTCATCGTGGTGGTCAGCGTGGGGTCCGCGCCGGGGAACTTCTCGAACGCGAACCGTGGCGCCTTGACCACGACGTAGTCCAGCGTCGGCTCGAAGCAGGCGGGCGTTTCCTTGGTGATGTCGTTGAGGATCTCGTCGAGCGTGTAGCCGATCGCCAGTTTGGCGGCGATCTTGGCGATCGGGAAGCCGGTGGCCTTGGACGCCAGCGCGCTCGATCGCGACACCCGCGGGTTCATCTCGATGACGACGAGGCGGCCGTCTTGCGGGTTGACCGCGAATTGGATGTTGCAGCCGCCGGTGTCGACGCCGACCTCGCGCAGGATGGCGATGCCTAGGTCGCGCATCTTCTGGTATTCGCGGTCGGTCAGCGTCATCGCGGGGGCCACGGTCACCGAGTCGCCGGTGTGCACACCCATCGGGTCCACGTTCTCGATCGAACACACCACGACCACGTTGTCGTGGCCGTCGCGCATCAGCTCGAGCTCGAACTCCTTCCAGCCGAAGATGGATTCCTCGATCAGCACGTTGGCGCTGGGCGAGGCGACCAGCCCGTCGCCGGCCATCCGCACGACGTCCTCGGCGGAATACGCCATGCCGGAGCCGAGTCCGCCCATGGTGAAGGACGGGCGGACGACGACCGGCAGCCCGAGCTCCTCGACCGTCTCGCGGACCTCGCCCATCGTGAAACACACACGCGAGCGGGCGGATTCGCCGCCGACCTTCGCGACGATGTCCTTGAACCGCTGCCGGTCCTCGCCGCGCTGGATGGCCTCGAAGTCGGCGCCGATCAGCTCGACCCCGTATTTCTCCAGCACGCCGTTCTCAAAGAGCGCGACAGCCGTGTTCAGCGCGGTCTGGCCACCCAGTGTGGCCAGAAGCGCGTCGATCTTGTTGCCGCGCTCGGCTTGTTGGGCGATGACGCGCTCGACGAACGCCGGCGTGATCGGCTCGACGTAGGTGTGGTCGGCGAACTCCGGGTCGGTCATGATGGTGGCCGGATTGGAGTTGACCAGGCTGACCTGCAGGCCATCGGCCCGCAGCACGCGACAGGCCTGGGTCCCCGAATAGTCGAACTCGCAGGCCTGCCCGATGACAATCGGTCCGGAACCGATCACCAGCACGTGGTTGAGGTCAGTCCGCCGCGGCATCTAGGCCTCCCCGCGAGCGACCGTGTCTGCACGCGACACGCCGCAGAAATCTGTACAACGGCGGTCGCTCGCCACAGGATGCATCAGCAGCGCTCCTTCCGCTCCATCATGTCGACGAAGTCGTCGAAGAGGTACTCCGCGTCGTGCGGACCTGCCGCGGCCTCTGGGTGGTATTGCACCGAGAGCGCGGGCCGTTCGAGTAGGCGGATGCCCTCGACGACGCCGTCATTGGCACAGGTATGGCTCACTTCGGCGAGGCCGAAGGCCGTCTCGAACCGCTGTCCCGCTTCACCCTCGAGGGCGAAGCCGTGATTCTGCGCGGTGATCGCCACCCGCCCGGAGATGTGGTCGATCACGGGCACGTTGATCCCGCGGTGGCCGAAGGTCATCTTGTAGGTCTTCATTCCGAGCGCACGCCCGAGAATCTGATTGCCAAAGCAGATGCCGAACAACGGAATTCCGGATTCGAGCAGCTGACGAGTCAACCTGACTGCTTGGTCTGCGGTGGCCGGGTCGCCGGGACCATTCGACAGGAATATCCCGTCAGGATTCAGGTCGATGATCTGCTCGTAGCTGGCCGAGGACGGCAACACGTAACTGCGAACACCCCTCCTGGCGAAGTTGCGCGGCGTGTTGGTCTTGATGCCGAGATCGATCGCGGCGACCGTGAACCGTCGCGGCCCATCGGGTTCCACGATGTAGGTGGCCTCGGTGCTGACTTCGGCGGCGAGGTTGGCGCCGAGCATCGATGGCTGGCTGCGGACCCTGGTGAGCAGTTCGTCAACGGGCGCGTCCGCCTCATCTCCACTGAACACGCCCGCCTTCATCGAGCCGAGGCTGCGCAGGTGGCGCACGATGGCGCGGGTGTCGATGCCGGCGATGCCGACGATCTCCTGGCGGACGAGTTCGTCCTCGAGCGTGCCGGTGGCCCGCCAGTTGGATGCACGCGGCGACGGGTCGCGGACGGCGTAGCCGGCCACCCAGATCTTGTCGCCGCGGCTTTCGGCGTCCTCGTGGTTCCAGCCGGTGTTGCCGATCTGCGGCGCCGTGGCCACCACGATCTGCCTGTGATAGCTGGGATCGGTGAGGGTTTCCTGGTAGCCGGACATGCCGGTGGAGAACACGGCCTCGCCCAGCGTCTGTCCGACGGCTCCGAACGGGGCGCCGGTGAAGATGCGGCCATCCTCGAGCACCAGCACCGCCTTGCCCGTCACGCCGCCCCCTCCAACCATCGCGCGTATTGCCTGCGATCGTCGGCGCGAAACCCGGTGTCGATCTCGGCCCCCGACGGCAACCGCCACCTGATGGCCAGGATGCCTTCGTGGGTCATCGCCTTGCCCGCGATGCCCTTCTCCGTGCGGATCGCGGCGATCGTGTCGTCGGGTATCCATATCGGGCCGGCACCGGTGCGCTGCAACATGATTCCTTCGGGATAGCGGGTAAGCACGGCCTTGGCGCGATAGCCGAGGTCACCCACGGCGATGCGGTCCAGCCAGCTTGGCGCCAGCGTGCTGCCGACGTAGAGGCCCTTGGTCGCGGGGATCAGCGCCGGGCCGACGGTATCCGGCAGCGGCGGCAGCGTGCCAATCAATTGCGCCTGCCGCTGCGCGCGGTGCAGCCAGCCGCGCATCATCTGGCGGATCAGGAACGCGATCAACACCGCGAGCACCGCGGCCATGATCAGCGAAGCGACGAGCGTTCCCGTGTTCATGCCAAACCTCGCCCAAACGGACAAATGGGCGCAAAAGTGTGAGTAAAACGTGCCATTTCGTCGATCTCGCTGTTCATGCCGGGCTCTTCCCGTCCCGCGCGGTCACCCTTCCCCGCAGCAGCGTCAGGGTGACGGCGCCTGGCAACTCCATGGACTCGTAGGGCGTGTTGTCCGAGCGGCTAGCAAGTGCAGAGCCCTCGACTGTCCAGGTGGCGTCGGGGTCGACGACGGTGAGGTTGGCCGGCTCGCCGATCTCCAGGGGTCGGCCCTGGTCGGGCAATCCGACTATGCGGGCAGGGTTTTCGCTCATCACCCGGGCGACGTCGCGCCACGTCAGCAGGCCGGGCCGCACCATCGTCTCGACCACCACCGAGAGCGCGGTCTGCAAGCCGAGCATGCCCGGGCGGGCATTGGCGAACTCACAGAACTTCTCGTGTTCGGCGTGCGGTGCATGGTCGGTGGCGACACAGTCGACCACTCCGTCGGCTAGCGCCTGGCGCACGGCCTCGGCGTCTGAGGCCTCACGCAGCGGCGGGTTGACGCGGTTGCGGCCGTCGTAGGTGACCAGCCGGCTGTCGTCCAGCAGCAGGTGATGCGGCGTTACCTCGGCAGTGATCGAAATGCCCTGTGCCTTGGCCCATCTGATGATTTCGACCGTGCCCGCGGTGGATGCGTGGCAAATATGCACCCGAGCGCCGGCATCGCGGGCCAGCAGCGCGTCGCGGGCGACGATGGATTCTTCGGCGGCGCGCGGCCACCCGGCCAGCCCGAGCCGCGCGGCGTTGGGCCCTTCGTGCGCGACGGCGCCGACCGTGAGTCGCGGCTCTTCGGCGTGCTGTGCGATCAGCACGCCCAGGCCGGTGGCGTACTCGAGGGCCCGGCGCATGATCAGGGGGTCGTGCACGCAGATGCCGTCGTCGGAGAACATCCGCACCTGCCCGGCGCCCGCGGCCATCAGGCCCATTTCGGTGAGTTGGGTGCCTGCCAGCCCCATGGTGACCGCACCGACGGGATGCACGTCGACGAGCCCGACGAGTTGGCCCCGGTGCCAGACGTGGTCGGTGACGACCGGGCTGTCGGCGACCGGGTTGGTGTTGGCCATCGCGAACACCGCCGTGTACCCGCCCAAAGCCGCTGCTGCCGAACCGGTTTCGATGTCTTCGGCGTACTCCCGGCCCGGCTCACGCAGGTGGGTGTGCAGGTCGACGAAGCCAGGAAGCAGGACCTGATCGGTGGCGTCATAAACCTCGGCGTCTTCGGGGATGGCCAGCTCTGCGCCGATGTCGGCAATCTGGCCGGCGTCGACGAGCACATCGACCCGACCACCCTCGCCGTAGGGTCGCACCCCTCGAATCAACACGCTCATGCGCTGATCGCCTCCTGCTCGGCACCCACCAGCAGGTGGAACAGCACCGCCATCCGGACATGCACGCCATTGGAAACCTGTTGCAGGACCGCTGATTGCGTCGAATCGGCGACCGAGAAAGCGATCTCCATGCCACGCACCATCGGGCCAGGATGCAATACGACCGCATTGCCGGGAAGCATCGCCTGACGCTTCTCGGAGAGCCCGTACAGCACCGAGTATTCCCGGGCCGACGGGAAGAAGCCGCCGTTCATCCGCTCGGCCTGCACACGCAGCATCAGGACCGCGTCGGCGATGGGCAGTTCGGCGTCGAGGTCATGCGAGACGGTGACCGGCCAGTCGGCCACCCCGACCGGCAGCAGCGTGGGCGGAGCGACGAGAACCACTTCGGCGCCGAGCGTGTCGAGGAGCAGCACGTTGGACCGTGCGACGCGGCTGTGCAGGACATCACCGACGATCACCACCCGCTTGCCCTCGATGCTGCCCAGCCGCTGCCGAATGGTCAGCGCGTCGAGCAGCGCCTGGGTTGGGTGCTCGTGGGTGCCGTCGCCGGCGTTGATCACGGTCGGGCCGCCGCTTTCGGTGGCCGTCCATTCGGCGAGCTGCTGGGCGGCCCCGGATGCGGGGTGTCGAATGATCAGCGCATCGGCACCTGCCGCCCGAAGCGTCAAAGCGGTGTCGCGCAGCGATTCACCTTTGGCCACAGAGGATCCCGACGCGCTGACGTTGATGACGTCGGCGCTCATCCATTTTCCCGCGACTTCGAACGACACTCGGGTGCGGGTGGAGTTCTCGTAGAACATCGTGATGATGGTGCGGCCACGGAGGGTGGGCAGCTTCTTGACCTCGCGGCCCAGCAGCGCCTGGGTGAACCGGTCGGCGTCGTCGAGAATGGCCAGCGCGTCGTCGCGGGACAGGTCGGCAGCAGACAGCAGATGCTTCATCGTGCGGGCCCTCCGTGAGGTGCGATGGAGATGCCGTCAACTCCATCATTTTCGGAGAGACGCACCTTGACGTTCTCACTGCGCGAGGTGGGTACGTTCTTGCCGACGTAGTCGGCCCGCAGCGGCAGCTCGCGGTGACCGCGGTCGACGAGCACCGCCAACTGCACGGCGCGGGGTCGGCCGATGTCGCGCAGGGCGTCGAGCGCCGAGCGGACGGAGCGTCCGGTATAGAGCACGTCGTCGACGAGGACGACCAGCGCACCGTCAATGCCGCCCTCGGGAATCGAGGTGTCCTCCAGGGGACGCGGCGGCTTGAAGTCGAGGTCGTCGCGGTAGAGCGTGATGTCCAGCGCCCCGCGCGGAAGCCTGACGCCGGAGTACTCCTTGATCCTGTCGGCCAGCCGAGCGGCCAGGGTGACGCCGCGGGTGGGAATGCCGAGCAGGATGACGCGGGGCGCGTCGGGACCGTCGAGAGCAGTCTTTTCGATGATCTGATGGGCGATGCGGGAGATGGTCCGGCCGACGTCCGCTGCGGACATCAACTCCCGGTCGGTGCCTGAAGAGCCCACGATGCGACTCTGACCTCCTTCTCCGCCTCTCTGGACGGATCGTTAAAGGACGTCGAACTTCCGGGCGAGCTTAGCACCCGCGGTTTGGACGGCCGCCGCGACACCTCGTCACACGGCAGGCAAGCTTCCCACTGTGACGGCTACACCTCGTTGTCACGGGCGTCGTACGCTGACGCCGATGAAGCTCGATACCAATCAGGCCTCCATCCGCGAAGCGATCGATGCCGGCCTGCTGGCGGGCGCGGTCACGCTGGTTTGGCGCTCCGGCGAGGTGCTGCAGGTCAACGAGCTCGGCCATCGCGACGTCGACGCCAACCTCCCGATGCAGCGGGACACGATTTTCCGCATCGCATCGATGACCAAACCCGTGACCGTCGCCGCCGCGATGGCCCTGGTCGACGAGGACAAACTGGCCCTCACCGACCCGATCGCGAAGTGGTTGCCCGAGCTGTCGAACATGCGGGTGCTCGACACACCCGGCGGCCCGCTGGACAAGACGCATCCGGCGCGGCGACCAATCACCGTCGATGACCTGATGACCCACCGCAGCGGGCTTGCCTACTTCTTCTCTGTGACCGGCCCATTGGCGAAGGCGTACTCCCGCATCTCGGCGCGGCAGAACCCGGACCGCTGGCTGGCCGAGGTCGCAGCGTTACCGCTTCAGCACCAACCGGGTGACAGACTGACCTACAGCAACGCCACCGATGTGTTAGGGATCCTGCTTGAACGAGTCGAAGGGAAATCCCTTCAGGACGTGCTCACGGAGCGGGTCCTGGGTCCGCTGAACATGGCCGACACCGGATTCTTCGTGGCATCCCGCAAGCGCGGTCGTACCGCCACCATGTACAAGCTCGAGGACGACGACAGGCTCAGCCATGACGCGATGGGGCCGCCGCCCATCTCGCCGCCCCCGTTCTGCATGGGTGGCGCGAATCTCTTCTCCACCGCCGACGACTATCTGACGTTTGTGCGGATGCTCCTAGCCGGCGGTGAAATCGACGGTGTACGAGTGCTGTCCGAAGAGTCGGTGCGGTTGATGCGCAGCGACCGGCTCACCGACGAGCAGAAGCGCTTTCCGTTCCTCGGAATGCCTTTCTGGATCGGCCGCGGTTTCGGCTTGAACCTTTCGGTGGTGACCGACCCGGCCAAGTCACGGCAGCTCTTCGGGCCTGGAGGCATTGGGACGTTCAGCTGGCCTGGCGCCTACGGCACCTGGTGGCAGGCTGATCCGAGCGAGAACCTCATCTTGATCTATCTCATCCAGAACCTGCCGAACTTCGGTGCCGACGCGGCGGCCGCCGTGGCGGGCAACACCTCATTGCTGAAACTTCAATCGACACAACCGAAATTCGTCCGCCGGACCTATCAGGCGCTCGACATCTAGCGGCTACCCTTGCGGCCATGCCACCGCCGACAGTCCTGATAAGCGGAGCCGGAATCGCGGGGCCTGCACTCGCCTTCTGGCTGAAAAAGAGTGGTTATCGCGTAACGATCGCTGAGCTCGCCGACGGCATCCGCCCGGGCGGACAAACGGTGGATTTGCGCGGTGCCGGCGGTGTCGTGGTCGAGCGCATGGGCCTGATCGACCAGATGCGCCAACGCTCCCTCGATCAGCGGGGTGTCGCGTGGATCAGAGCCGATGGCAGCCGTCGAGCCGACATGCCGGTCACCGCCTTCAACGGCAACGGCCTGGTGTCCAAGCTCGAGATCCTGCGTGGTGACTTGATCGATGTGCTGTATCAAGCGACCAAGGATCAGACCGACTATCGCTTCAACACCCGCATCGAGGAACTCAATCAGAACGAGGACGCGGTCCAAGCAACGCTGAGCGACGGAACAACCCTGTCTGCTGACCTGGTCGTCGGTTGCGATGGACCACATTCAGCGGTGCGCCGCTTGGTGTTTGGCCCCGAGGAACAGTTCGTCAAACCACTGGGCGGGTACAACGCGTGGTTCACTGCACCCGATACCGTCGGGCTCGACGGCTGGTATCTGATGTATCAGGCGCCCGGCCTCAATGCGTCGATGCGACCGTCGCACGTTTCGACGATGTGCAAGGCCGGTCTGGCATTTCGCTCCGAACCCGTCACCTATGACCGACGCAACCCCGACGAGCAACGGGCCTTGCTGTCAAGGTATTTCGCTGGCGCGGGTTGGCAATGCGAGGCGTTGCTTGCAGCGGCCGCCGACGCGGACGACTTCTACTTCGACGTGTTCGCGCAAGTACACATGCCAACGATTTCGCAGGGCCGTGTCACGCTCGCGGGTGACGCCGGATACTGCGCCTCGCCGCTGAGCGGGATGGGCACCAGCCTCGCGCTCGTCGGCGCATATGTCTTAGCAGGTGAGCTCGGGCATGCCAATTTCCTTGAAGCGGACAAGATCCGGGCGGCGCTGCAGCGCTATGAATTCGTGATGCGGCCTTACATCAAGCGGTGCCAGGACCTGCCAAACGGCATCGATGGGTACCTGCCGAACTCCGCCAGCGACATTGCCATCACCGCTGCGGTGATGAAGTGGATGCAGCGCTGGCCGTTTCGTTCCATTGCCGAGAGAAAGTGGTTCACCACCGCCGACGCCATCGAGCTGCCGGACTACTGAGCGTTCTGCCGCTCGGTGCGGTCCTCCGCAGCGCTGAGCTTGGCCTCGGCGATGCGGTAGACGCCGTCCAGCGCGGCCTCGTCGACACCGACATATTCGCTGACGACTTCCGGAGCGACGCCCGCGTCGCGCAGCCGCAGCGCCAGCGAATACGGCAACGGAAGCTTGCGCAGTGCGCGCTCATGCGAGCTGAGTTCATCGGACACCTCATCAGCGTGCGCCCACCACCGGTTGACGAGGTGAGTAGGCCCATACTCGATTTTTCGCGTACCTGATCCCGGCCCACTCAAGAGGTGCAGCGGTTAGGCCGGAGTCGCCTGCGACGCTCTTCGATCGCGCGAGTGGACAGACCCAGGCCGAAGAGTCGGATCGGCGAGTTGACCGCCGACACCGTCAGCGACGGAACCTGCGCGGGATCGGAAGTCGAACACGCCGCCAGCGCCAGGGCGCATACCGCGATGCGGACTATTCGATACACCGCGACAACACCCGACCGAACTGCAGAAGGCGTTGCATTTGGGCCAGGCCGCCGTTGTCGACCGATTTGTAATACCGAAACGACTCACAGTAGATGTCGGTTTCGGTGGCCGACTTTCGTCGCGAGCGGGTGATCAGCTGGGTATACATTCGCAGCCGCACCTCTGACAGCCGACGGGTGTCGTCGCCGAGCACCTCGTATTCGGTGGTGAGGACGTGGTCGGTGATGGTGGACAACAGGATCGTGCGCACCGACGCGTTGAGCACGCGGCGCTCCCGGTCCCCCTCCGTGGACATCTCGTCGTCGGCGCGCCACATGATCAGCCGGTGACCGTCGGTGAGCACCACCTCTTGCCACTGTGCCTCGCCCCACGACTCCTCGGTGACTCCACGAGACATGATGAACGACCTGATGGTTGGCAGGTCGACGACCGAACGCAGTTGATCCAGTGCAAGATCGGGATCACGTAGGTAAACCTTGGCCGCGTCGTCGAGGCTGGAATACGGTGCCCAATCCTGCGGTGTGCCCATTTCCGTCCCGTCTCTACCCTTCTGGGCCACCTCGGACCGCTTGCGCCGCCGCCCGGATCTGCGGCGTCACCAACATCACCTGACCCAGCACGCCATTGACGAAACCCGGTGAGTCGTCGGTGGACAACTGCTTGGCCAACTCAACGGCTTCGTCGACGGCGACCGGTTCAGGGACGTCGTCGGCGTGCAGCAGCTCCCAAACCGCGACCCGCAGGATCGCCCTGTCGACGGCGGGCAGCCGGTCCAGCGTCCAACCCTGCAGGTGGGCTGAGATGAGGTCGTCGATATGCGCGGCGTTATCGGTCACACCGCGTGCCACCGTCACCGTGTAGGGGTTGAGTGGCGAGACGTCGGAATCCTTCTCCGCCAAGACATTTCGCGCTTCGGCGACCTCGGCGGCGGTGATCCCCCGCGCATCGGCCTCGAACAGCAGGTCGACGGCGCGTTTGCGGGCCTGGTGCCGGCCGCGATCGCCTCGACGGTCAGGCATTCACCCGGCCCAGATAGCTGCCGTCGCGGGAGTCGACCTTCAGCTTGTCGCCGGTGTTGATGAACAGCGGCACCTGGATCTCGGCACCGGTCTCGACGGTGGCCGGCTTGGTGCCCGCGCTGGACCGATCGCCCTGCAGACCCGGCTCGGTGTGGGTGACCTCGAGTTCGACGGTCACCGGCAGCTCGAGGTACAGCGGGGCGCCGTCGTGGAAGGCGATCTGCACCGGCATGCTCTCCAGCAGGAATTTGGCGGCATCACCGACAAGTGACTCGGGCAGCGGGTGCTGCTCGTAGTCCGCGGAGTCCATGAACACGAAGTCCGACCCGTCGCGGTAGAGGTAGGTCGCGTCGCGCCGGTCGACGGTTGCGGTCTCCACCTTGACGCCGGCGTTGTACGTCTTGTCGACAACCTTGCCGGACAGCACGTTCTTCAGCTTCGTCCGCACGAAGGCCGGCCCCTTGCCGGGCTTGACGTGCTGGAACTCGATGATCTGCCACAGCTGGCCGTCGATCTGCAGGACGAGCCCATTCTTGAAATCGGCGGTCGTTGCCACTTTCGGTCGTTCTCCTAGAGGGTCGCCAGTTCTTTCGGGAACCGGGTGAGTAAGTCGGGGGCCTTGTCGCACACGATCAGCGTGTCCTCGATACGGACGCCACCGTGGTCGGGCAAGATAGACACCTGGCTCGACGGTTACCGCAGAGCCAGCAAGCAGTCTACCGGCGGCCGACGCGCTGATTCCCGGCGCTTCGTGGATCTGCAATCCGACGCCGTGGCCGAGCCCGTGGCTGAAGTTGTCGGCGTAGCCGGCGTCGGCGATGACCTGCCGCGACGCGCCGTCTACATCCTTGAGCGTGACGCCCGGCGCGAGCGCGTCACGGCCCGCGCGTTGGGCCGCGGCAACCAGCTCATAGATATCCAGCTGCCACTGCGCGACCGGCGCCAGCACAAAGGTGCGGGTCATGTCGGAGTGGTAGCCGCAGACCAGCGCGCCGAAGTCGATCTTGACGAAGTCGCCCGCCGCCAGCACCGCGTCGGTCGGCCGGTGGTGCGGGATCGCCGAGTTGGCCCCGGCAGCCACGATGGTTTCGAACGACACCCCGTCGGCGCCGTGGTCGAGCATCAGCGACTCGAGTTCGCGACCTACCTCTTTTTCCGTCCGGCCTGCGCGCAGCCCGCCGCGCTCGACGAGGTCCGTCAGTGCGGCGTCCGCCGCCTCGCACGCCAGCCGCAACAGCGCGATCTCGCCGGCATCCTTGACCTCGCGTAGCGCCTCCACGGTTCCCGCGGCCCGAACGAGCTCGGTGGAGTCGCCGGCCGCCTTGCGCAGGGCGGCGAACCCGTCGACGGTCACCACATGGCTTTCGAACCCCAACCGGCGCACGCCGTCCTCGGTGGCACGCCCCGCCAGATGCGGCCCGCACGCCCGCTCGATGACGATCTCAGCGTCCGGGGCCTGCTGGGCGGCCTGGGTGCGGTAGCGGCCGTCGGTGGCCAGCACCGGCGTTTCGCTGTCGGCCCGGACCAGCAGCGCCGCGTTCGAACCCGTGAAGCCGGACAGATAACGCACGTTGACCAGGTCGGATACCAGCATCGCGTCCAGTTCGGCCTCGGCCAGACGTGCCCGCAGCCGGTCCCGGCGCTGAGAAATCGTCACAGCCGATGACGCTACTCGCTAAGGTGTGGCCCCATGAGTAAGTGGTTACTGCGCGGACTGGTGTTCGCGGCCCTGATGGTGATCGTCCGGTTACTGCAGGGGGCGATGATCAACGCGTGGGAGACCAAGGCGGGACTGATCAGCATCGTGCTGGTCGTGCTCTTCGCGATCGCGGTGTTCATCTGGGGAATCATCGATGGCCGGGCCGACGCCCGGGAGAACCCTGATCCCGACCGTCGCGACGACCTGGCGATGAGGTGGCTTCTCGCCGGCCTGTTCGCTGGCGTCGTGAGCGGCGTGGTGGCGTGGTTCATCTCGCTCTTCTACAAGAGCATCTACGTCGAGGCGCTACTCAACGAGGTCACCACGTTCGCTGCGTTCACCGCGCTGCTGGTATTCCTGGCGTCGATCGCAGGCGTCTCGCTCGGCCGCTGGCTCGTCGACCGCAAGGCCGACCAGACACCCCACCTTCACCACGCCCATGACGACGACCGGGCCGACACTGATGTGTTCGCCGCCGTGCGCCAGCCCGGGCCGGAGGGCACGACGCAGACCCAGCCGGTCGAGCAGACTCGTCGCGACGATCAGGCCTGAAACGCGTTGCATTGGGTGCCCGCGCAGGAAATAGTTCAAGGATCCGGTGAGCCCCGGCGACAACAGCGCATCGATCGATGAATTACTAGATCGGGCGGTGTCGGCCACGGCAGGCCCTCGCGACCGCGCATACAGGGCAGGTCCGTCGGCGGAACCCCGAGGCGGAAAACCTCCTCGACGGTGCTGTCTACCCGCTCAGCTAGCCAGGTACCGCAGCGCCAATACATAGCCCTGCACCCCAAGGCCGACTATCACGCCGGTCGCCACCGCGCTGATGTAGGAGTGGTGCCGAAACTCTTCGCGGGTGTGCACATTGGAGATGTGCACCTCGATCAGCGGTGCCCGCAGCTCTGCACACGCGTCGCGCAGCGCCACCGACGTGTGAGTGAGAGCGCCGGCGTTGAGCACCACCGGCTCGCCTGCGTCGGCGGCGGCGTGGATCCAGCCCAGCAACTCAGCTTCGCTATCGGTTTGCCGCACAACGGCTTTCAAGCCAAGTTCGGCGGCCTCGCTATCGACGAGCGCCACCAGGTCCTCGTGGGTGGTGTTGCCGTAGACGCCAGGCTCACGGCGGCCGAGCCTGCCGAGGTTCGGACCGTTGATCACCTGGACCGTCGTCACCGCGTCACCTCCGCATAGGCCGCTGCGAGCAGCGACGGATCCGGGCCTTCCAGCCGTCCGGGCTTGCCCAGCCCGTCGAGCACGACGAAACGAAGCACGCCTGCGCGGGTCTTCTTGTCGCCTTCCATGTACTCGAGCAGCTGCGGCAGCGCGTCGGCGTCGTAAGTCACCGGCAGCCCCAGTGAAGTGAGGATCGAGCGGTGCCGATCGGCGGTCCCGTCGTCGAGACGTCCTGCGAGGCGACCCAATTCGGCGGCGAACACCAGACCCACCGACACCGCGGCGCCGTGGCGCCACTGGTAGCGCTGCCGCCGTTCGATGGCGTGCGCCAGAGTGTGGCCGTAGTTGAGGATCTCGCGCAGTTGCGATTCCTTCTCGTCGGCGGCGACGACCTCGGCCTTGACGGCGACCGCGCGCCGAATCAGCTCCGGCAAGACCGTGCCCGCCGGGTCGAGCGCGGCCTCCGGGTCGGCCTCGATCAGGTCGAGGATCACGGGGTCCGCGATGAAGCCGGCCTTTACGATCTCGGCCATCCCTGCCACGATCTCGTTGCGCGGCAACGTCTCCAGCGTGGCCAGGTCGATGAGCACGGCGGTCGGTTGGTGGAACGCGCCGACCAGGTTCTTGCCCGCGTCGGTGTTGATGCCGGTCTTGCCGCCGACCGCGGCGTCGACCATCCCCAGCAGCGTGGTGGGCACGTGCACGATGTCGACCCCACGCAGCCAGGTGGCGGCGGCGAAACCCGCGACGTCGGTGGCCGCTCCCCCGCCGAGGCTGACGATTGCGTCCTTGCGGCCAACGCCGATGCGGCCCAACACTTCCCAGATGAACCCGACGACCGGCAGCTCCTTGCCGCCTTCGGCGTCCGGAATCTCGATGCGGTGCGCGTCGATGCCCTTGTCCGACAGGTGGTTCCGGATCGCTTCTGCGGTCTGCGCCAGCACCGGCTGGTGCAGGATCGCGACCTTGTGCCTGCCCTCGAGGATGCGGTTCAACTCGCCGAGCAGACCGGTGCCGATGATCACCGGATAAGGCGGGTCGACAAGAACGTGGACGGTCACCGGCTCAGTCACGGTGCCCTTTCGTGTTTCGGGCGGCTACGGCCGCGGGTGTCGGTGGGGCTTCCGTGCTCGGCTTCGGCGTCAGCGACAAGGGCCCACGACGCCACGGTGGCCTGCGGCGGCGGCGCTGCGGCTTGGGCGCCTGGGGGTTCTCGAGACGTTCGACGATGTGGCGCACCACCGCGCTGGGATTGCGGCGGTTGGTGTTGACGCGCATGGTGGCCACCCTGCGATACAGCGGGACCCGTTGAGACATCAGCTCGCGGTATCTCTGGGCGGGGTCGGCGCCGGCGAGCAGCGGGCGCACGGTGCCGCCGGTGGTCGTACGTCGGATGCCCTCGGCCGCGTTGATTTCGAGAAAGACGACGGTGTGGCCGGCCAGCGCATCCCGGACGCCCGGCGAGGTGATCGCGCCGCCGCCGAGCGACACGATGCCGTCGTGTTCGACAAGTGCCGCGCGCACCACCTCTTCCTCAATGCGGCGGAACTCCTGCTCACCGTCGTTGGTGAAGATGTCGGCAATCGTGCGACCCGTTTTCTCGACAATCTTGGTGTCTGTGTCGAGCAACGTCAGTCCCATCGTCTTGGCCAACCGGCGTCCGATCGTGGACTTGCCGGATCCCGGCATGCCCATCAGTACTGCCTTCGGCGCCATCAGCCGGATGCTCGTGCGACGTCCGGGCTCGATGGCTCACGGGCGGCCACCGCGCGCAGGTAGGTGTCGATGTTGGCCCGCGTCTCGGTCAACGAGTCGCCGCCGAACTTCTCCAGCGCAGCGCGCGCCAGCACTAGCGCGACCATGGTCTCGACGACCACGCCAGCGGCTGGAACCGCGCACACATCGGAGCGCTGGTGGATCGCGACGGCTTCGTCGCCGGTTGCCATGTCGACGGTGGCCAGCGCCCGCGGCACGGTGGAGATCGGCTTCATCGCGGCGCGCACTCGCAATGGCTGACCGTTGGTCATGCCGCCTTCCAGGCCGCCAGCCCGGTTCGTCGAGCGCACCACGCCGTCGGGGCCCGGATACATCTCGTCGTGGGCGACGCTGCCGCGTCGGCGCGCAGTCTCGAAGCCGTCGCCGATCTCGACGCCCTTGATCGCCTGGATGCCCATCACCGCCCCGGCCAGCTGGCTGTCGAGCCGGTTGTCGCCGCTGGTGAACGAGCCGAGCCCAACGGGCAGCCCGTGGGCGACGACCTCGACGACGCCGCCGAGCGTGTCGCCGTCCTTTTTGGCGGCCTCGATCTCGGCGATCATCAGCTTCTCGGTCTCTTCGTCGAACGCCCGAACCGGACTCGCATCGATGGCCGCCAGGTCGGAGGCCATCGGCGGTGGGCCGTCGTACGGCTTGGACGCACCGATGGAGATGACGTGCGACACCACCTCGACGCCGAGCGCCTCCCTGAGGAAGGCCCGGGCGACGGTGCCCGCGGCCACACGGGCGGCGGTTTCGCGGGCACTGGCCCGCTCGAGCACTGGGCGTGCGTCGTTGAAGCCGTATTTGAGCATGCCGGCGTAGTCGGCGTGGCCCGGCCGCGGCCGGGTCAGCGGCGCGTTGCGGGCGCTCTCCTCGAGTTCGGCGGGGTCGACGGGGTCGGCGGCCATCACGGTTTCCCACTTGGGCCACT
Organism: uncultured Actinomycetota bacterium; assembly: GCA_963770125.1. GTDB lineage: Bacteria > Actinomycetota > Actinomycetes > Mycobacteriales > Mycobacteriaceae > Mycobacterium. The sequence goes on from CAVYPI010000088.1 coordinate 258,751, forward strand.
CCGTGTTGCCGACCTCGATAGCGATCGGGCCGCCGAGCGTGACGCCGTGCCGGACGCCGGCCAGGATGGTGACCTGGTCTTGCTCGAACTTCATCCTGGCGCCGCGGCCGTAGCCGAGGCGGCGGCGGGCCAGCTGACCGGCGATCTCGGCGGAGGTGACGTGAACCCCGGCGACCATGCCTTCGACCACGGCCACCAACGCGCGGCCGTGGGATTCACCGGCTGTGGTCCATCGCAACACGCGTCCCATCTTCCCATAGCTGGTTTCCAGCGATCGAGCCGAAGGACGAAGCAGGCATTCATCCGACACTGGCGACGGTCGGACGGACTTCACCACGCGGCCAGCACGACCGCCGCCGCCGCCAGGCACATCGACGGACCGTGCGGCACAGTCTGTCCCGATCGGCGCAGCACTGTGACACCGGCCCACCCCGCGGTCATCACTGGTGCGCCGAGCGCAGCCAGCAGCCAGACGTCACCGCCGAATGCGCCTGTCAGTGCACCGATGCCGATCGCGAGTTTCACGTCGCCGGCACCCATCGCCGCGGGTGACACCAGGTGCACGACGGCATAGACGGCGAACAAGGCGACTGCACCGAGCATGGCCGGTGCGCCACGGCCGTGCACCGCTGCCGTCGCGATTATCACGGCCGCGCCGGGCATCGTCAGCAAGTTCGGCAGCCGTCGCTCGCGGACGTCGTAGACGCTGAGCGCCGCCAGCCAACCCAGCACGCAGACGCCGGCCACCCCCGCCCCCATCAATGGAGGTTAACGCCGGCTCTGGGGCCGGCAGATCACCAATTAGCCTCGAGTCCGTGCCACCCAACGCTCACCGACGGTCGCCTATCGGCCCCGCGCTACTGGTAGTCGTCGCCGCGATCAGCCAGGAGGTCGGTGCCGCGTTCGCGGTCGGCCTGTTTGCCGCACTCGGCGCGATCGGGGCCGCCTTCGTCCGGTTAGTCGTCGCAGGGGTGATCCTGTGCATGGCGGTCCGCCCGCGGCTGCGCGGGCTGTCCCGCCGGGCGTGGTTGTCGGCGGGTGCACTTGCCGCCGCGTTGACGGTGATGAACCTGTGTTTCTACAACTCGCTGATCCGCATCCCCCTTGGTGTTGCTGTCACCGTCGAAGCCCTTGGCCCGCTTGCACTTTCCGTTGCGGTCAGCCAACGCAAGATTGCATGGTTGTGGGCACTGCTAGCCCTGCTGGGCGTCGCGCTGCTCAGTCTCACCGGCGTTCGGGTCGGTCATCTCGACCCGGTCGGGCTCGGCTTCGCCGCGGGCGCGGCGGCGAGCTGGGCGGCCTACATCCTGGCCGCAGCGCGAGCGGGGTCCGACTTCCCCAACCTGGACGGGCTGGCTCTTGCAACCGCGATCGGTGCGGTGGTCACGGCGCCGTTCGCGGTGGTCGCGGTCGATCCGGGCGCCGCGCTGCGGTGGCAGGTGCTGGGGCTCGGAGCGATCGTCGGAGTGATGTCCTCGGTGATCCCCTACTCGCTGGAGCTGAACTCGCTGCGCCGTCTCCGGCCGGAGACGTTTGCGGTCCTGACGTGTCTTTCGCCGGTTGTGGCCGCCCTCGCCGGCTGGCTGATCCTTGGGCAGCACCTCGCGGTGACGGGATATGTGGCGATCGCGCTGGTGACCGTGGCCAGCATCGGGGCGGTGCGCTCGGCACGGGAACGGTTGGCACAGAGCGACACTCGACTGATCACCGCCTAATCCTTGACCCTTGTCGGGTGCTACCGCCGAGACCGACACCAGGGCTGTGGATTCGCGCCCAGAACCGTCCATAAACAGCCGTGATGTAGAAGTGAGCGATAGCCAGAACATGACGGTCTCTCTGCTGGGGCCAGCGCCTAAAGGTCGCTCAGCGCCGCCCGCATCGCCTCTTTGGGTGCAGGCAGCCCGGTGAACTGCTCGACCTGGGCATACGCCTGATTGAGCAGCATCTGCAGTCCGCTGATCACCCGACCACCGGCCGCCCCGACCGCCGCGGCAAGCGGCGTCGGCCAGGGATCGTAGATCGCGTCGAGTAGCAGAGGTGTCGCCGCCAGTGTCGTCGCATGGTGGCCCGCCGCGTCGGCGGGAATGGTGTTGACCACCAGGGATACGCCCCGCATGTCGATGTCGCCGAAGTCCGCCCAGCGGACATCGAGTGCCATCTTGGCGCCCAGGTCGATCAGCGGAGCGGCCTTGTCCGGATTGCGCGCCACCACCGTAATCCGTTGCACACCAAGCTCTGCCAGCCCGACCACCACCGCCGGCGCCGTACCACCGGAACCGAGGACGATCGCGTGACCCGATGCCGCGCCCAACGCTCCGGTCACACCGTCGACGTCCGTGTTGTCGGCGCGCCACCCGCCGGGCGTCCGCACCAGCGTGTTGGCCGACCCGACCAGTTTCGCCCGCGGCGTGCGTTCGTCGGCGAAGTGCAGCGCAGCGAACTTACCCGGCATGGTTACCGACGCGCCGGCCCATTCCGGCCCGAAACCGCTTACCACGGAAGGTAATTCGTCGGCGGTGCATTCGATTCGGTCGTAGGTCCAACCCTCGAGCCCTAAAGCGCGGTAGGCGGCAAGATGCAGCTGCGGTGACCGCGAATGCGCGATCGGTGAGCCGAGCACCGCCGCTTTGCGGGGACTACCTGGCGCTATCGAGGACACCGTTGCGCTTGGCCAGTTCGATGTTCGCGAGATGCTGCTCGTAGTTGCGGGTGAACAGCGTGGTGCCCTGCATATCGATCGTGACGAAGTACAGCCAGTCCCCGGGCGCGGGCTGTTCGGCCGCGGCCAGCGCCGGCTGCCCCGGCGAGCAGATGGGTGTGGCCGGAAGACCGGGCCGCAGATAGGTATTCCACGGCGTGTTCTGTCCGCGGTCGGCGTCGGTGGTCGCCACCTCGATCCGGTCCAACGGATAGTTCACCGTGGAGTCGAACTCCAGCTTCCGGTTCTCGTGCAGCCGGTTGTAGATCACCCGCCCAACCTTCGCGAAGTCATCCGGCTTGGACTCCCGCTGCACCAGCGAGCCGACGGTGAGGATCTGGTATGGCGACATGTTCATCGACTTCGCCGTGTCGAGCAGCCCGCCCTGCGCGTACTGCGCCGCGCTGGTCCCGATCAGCGTGGACAGGATGTCCTGGGGAGACGCCGACGGATCGATGTTCCAGGTGCCGGGCGCGATCAGCCCCTCCAATCGGCGGTGGTCGTTGCCCAACGCGCTGACCGCGTTCATCGCCCAATTCGGGACCGAAAGTGCCGATGGCTCAGCGGTTCCCGCCGCCTTGCGCAGGTTGTCCACCGACACGCAGTGCCGGTCGCCGTCGAGGTTCACACAGGTCGCGCGCGAGATGAGGCTGAAGACGCCGTCGGTGACGGCGTTGGTCTTGACGTCCCGGATGTCGTCGAGCTGTCGTCCTTCGGGTATCACCAGCTTGCCGACCCGGTTCTGCGGATCGGCAAGTCGCGCAACGGCATTGGATGCCGGGATCTCGGTGCGCACCTTATAGAAGCCGGGCTGGATCGACGTGATAGCGGAATTGCCCGCGGCGGCTTCGACAAATGCCTTAATGGTCGCCACCACCTTGTGGTCTTCCAGCGTCTGGCCGATCGCGGTGGTGGAGTCGCCGTCGTGGATCTGGATGACCACGTCGTTGAGACCGTCGCCGGAATAGTCGTTGCCCCCACCGAACAGCGTGTGCCACAGCTTCGAACCCAGGAACACCGCACCGACTATGACCACGATCAACAGCGCCATCGCGAAACCACTGGCGATGCGCCGTTTGCGCCGGCGGCGGGCTTCACGCAACCGGTCCGACCGAGTCATTCGCCGCCGCGGCGGTCCAACCGCCACGGGCTCTGCGCGAATCCGGCCCCAGTTGTCAGTCATCCCCGACCTCTCCGTGCGCGGCCAAGGCCGCGCGCCGCTGGTCCAGCCAGTTCTGCAAAATCCCTACCGCCGCAGCCTGATCGATCATCGCCCGCTGTCCCTTGGCGCGGATGCCCGCCTCCCGCAGTGACCGCTGCGCCGCGACCGTTGTCAGCCGTTCGTCGGACAACCGCACCGGTATTGGCGCGATGCGCCGGGCCAGCTGCTCGGCCAGCTCGATCGCGTCCCTTGCGGACGGACCGGACCGGTCGGCGAGGGTGCGCGGCAATCCCACCACCACTTCGACAGCCTCCAACTCGTCGGCCAGCTGCGCCAGCCGGCGCACGTGCTTGCCGGTCTTGTTCCGCCGGTCCCGCTCTACCGTCTCCACCGGTGTGGCCAGGATCCCGTCCGGATCGCTGGCGGCCACCCCGATGCGCACCGTGCCCACGTCGACACCGAGCCGTCGGCCGCGGCCGGGATCGTCGCCCCCGGGCCGATCCGGTAGACGGGCATCGGTATCGACCACGTGCTAGCCCCGGCCTATTTCTGCGCGTAGCGCGGCCAATGCCGCGTCGATACCCGCCGCCCCCTTACCGGAACCCTGTGCCAGATCGGCCTTGCCGCCCCCACGACCATTGACCGCCGCACCCAACTGTTTCACCAACTCGTTGGCCCGAAGGCCGAGATCCTGCGCGGCCGGGTTGACCGCCACCACGAAGGGCACGCTGTCGTTGTCACCCTCGGCGATCAACGCGACGACGGCGGGCTCGACTGCCGAGCTTTCCCTTGATGTCGCCGACGAGCGTGCGCAGATCCGCCGCCGACATCCCGCCGGCCATCCGCTGCGCCACGACACGGACTTTACCGATTTGCTCGGCGCCCGCGGCGGCATTTGCGGCAGCTGCGCGCGCGTTCGCCAGCCGCATCTTGTCGAGTTCCTTCTCGGCGGCCCGCAGGCGCTCGACCAGATTGGCCACCCGGGCCGGAACCTCCTCCGACGGAACCTTCAGTGTCGACGCCAGACCCGCCATCAGAGCGCGTTCCTTGGCCAGATGGCGGAACGAGTCCAGGCCGACGTAGGCCTCGACCCGGCGCACACCAGAGCCGATCGACGACTCGCCGAGGATGGTGACCGGGCCGATCTGCGCCGAACTCTCCACGTGCGTACCGCCGCACAGTTCGAGCGAGAACGGCCCGCCGATCTCGACCACCCGGACCTCGTCGGGATAGTTCTCACCGAACAACGCCATCGCGCCCATCGCCTTGGCCTTGTCCAGTTCGGTGGTGAAGTTGTGCACCTCGTAGTCGGCCTCGACGGCCTCGTTGGTGACTTCTTCAATCTGGGTCCGCTGGTCGTCGGTCAACGGGCCCTGCCAGTTGAAGTCGAACCGCAGATAGCCGGGCCGATTCAGTGAACCGGCCTGAACCGCATTGGGGCCCAGCACTTGTCGCAGCGCGGCGTGCACCATGTGAGTCCCGGAATGCCCCTGTGTCGCGCCGTGCCGCCAGCGCGGGTCGACGGCGGCGATGACGGTGTCGCCCTCTACGAACTCGCCGGACTCGACGTTGACGCGGTGCGCCCAAAGGGTTTTGGCGATCTTCTGCACGTCGCTGACGGCCGCCTTGGCCGCGCCTGACGCGCCAGCGCCCGTGATGCTGCCCTCGTCGGCGATCTGGCCGCCGGCCTCGGCGTAGAACGGGGTGCGGTCGAGGATGAGCTCGACGCGGTCAGGCCGCGGGGCCGCACCTGCGGCCGAGCCGCCAAGACCACCGTTGTGGCTCACCACTGGAACGCGCTTGCCGTCGACGAAGATGCCGAGAATCTTTGCCTCGGAGGTCAATTCGTCGAAGCCGGTGAACTCCGTCGGGCCGGCGTCGACCAGGTCGCGGTATTCAGACAGATCGGCGTGCGCCTGTTTGCGCGCGGCCGCGTCGGCCTTGGCACGCTGGCGCTGTTCGGCCATCAGACCGCGGAAGCCTTCTTCGTCGACGCTCAGACCGGACTCGGCGGCCATCTCGAGCGTCAATTCCAGTGGGAAGCCGTAGGTGTCGTGCAACGTGAATGCGTCGGTGCCCGACAGCACGGTGGCGCCCGAGGCCTTGGTTGCGCGGGCTGCGTCCTCGAACAGCCGCGAACCCGACGCCAAGGTGCGGTTGAACGCGGTCTCCTCGGCAACCGCGATGCGGTGGATCCGGTCGAAGTCGGTGACGAGTTCGGGGTACGACGGGCCCATCGCGTCGCGGACCGTCGTCAACAAGTCGCCGACAATCGGGTCGTCGATGCCGAGCAGCTTGGCCGAGCGGATCACGCGGCGCAGCAGTCGCCGCAGCACGTAGCCGCGGCCGTCGTTGCCCGGGCTCACCCCGTCGCCGATCAGGATCGCGGCGGTGCGGCTGTGGTCGGCGATGATCCGGTAGCGGACGTCGTCCTCGTGATTGCCGACGTCATAGGCCCTGGGCGACACCGTGGCGACAGCATCTATGACCGGGCGCAGCAGGTCGGTCTCGTAGACGTTGTGCACGCCCTGCAGCAGGAACGCCACCCGTTCGACGCCCATGCCGGTGTCGATGTTCTTGCGCGGCAGCGGACCGAGGATCTCGTAGCCCTCCTTGACCGGCCCGTCTCCGCGCTCGTTCTGCATGAAGACGAGATTCCAGATCTCGAGGTAGCGGTCCTCGTTGACGACGGGGCCGCCATCGACCCCGAATTCGGGGCCGCGGTCGTAGTAGATCTCCGATGACGGGCCGCACGGGCCGGGGATGCCCATCGACCAGTAGTTGTCGGCCATGCCGCGGCGCTGGATGCGCTCCGCGGGCAGCCCCGCCACCTCCTGCCAGAGCCCGATGGCCTCGTCGTCGTCCAAATAGACCGTGGCCCAAAGCTTTTCGGGATCGAAGCCGTAGCCTCCCTCGGATATCGGGTTGGTCAGCAGCGTCCAGGCCAGCTCGATGGCGCGACGCTTGAAGTAGTCCCCGAACGAGAAGTTGCCTGCCATCTGGAAGAAGGTGTTGTGCCGGGTGGTGATGCCGACCTCGTCGATGTCGGGCGTGCGGATGCACTTCTGGATGCTGGTCGCCGTCGCATACGGCGCCGCGCGCTGGCCCAGGAAGTAGGGCACGAACTGCACCATGCCTGCGTTGACGAACAGCAGGTTGGGGTCGTCCAGGATCACCGAGGCACTGGGCACCTCGGTGTGGCCCGCCTTCACGAAATGATCGAGGAAACGCTTCCTGATCTCGTGTGTCTGCACGTCCCTACTGCCTCATCTTTTTGGATTCTTCCGAAATTACCTGCGCCTATTCGACCGCACTACAGTACCGGTCTGGATAGCCGCACTAAAAAGTCAACGATCCGGCGCGGCGCCCCCGAGTGCCGGGTCACGCGTCTATCAAGCTCAGCCGGACCGAGCGCCGTGGGTTGTCCCGGTTCAGATCGACCAGCACGACGCTTTGCCACGTCCCGAGGAGCGGTTCGCCGCCCTGCACTGGAATAGTCACCGAGGGCGCCACGAGTGCGGGCAGCACGTGGTCGGCGCCGTGCCCCGGCGACCCGTGCGCATGGCGGTAACGGTCGTCGCGCGGCAGCAGGCGCTCGAGCGTGTCGATGACGTCGTCATCCGAGCCTGCGCCGGTTTCGATGATTGCCACGCCGGCGGTGGCGTGCGGCACGAAAACGTTGCACAGGCCGTCCCCATGCCCGCCGCAGAAGGACCGCACCGCGTCGGTGAGGTCGACAATCCGTCGGCGCGATGTGTCGATTTCGAGCACGTCGGATTTCATGACCTCCAACCTACGAGGACTCACGCGGCATTCATGGCGGGGTACGCGCTGCGGTCGGTGCCGAACTGCAGTCCGGTGGCGTCCTTGCCGATCAAGGAGAGGACCGCGACGGCGATGAGCACGGGCACGATGGTCGCGGCGAGCGCGAACGGATAGCCGTGCGACGCCGCGAGGTGTTCCTGGATGGGCAGGTTGAAGGCGGCCAGCAGATTGCCGAGTTGGTACGTCACACCCGGGTAGAAGCCCCGGATGGCGTCGGGCGACAGTTCGGTGAGGTGGGCCGGGATAACGCCCCAGGCGCCTTGGACGACCATCTGCATCAGAAATGCGCCAAGGCAGAGCATCGCGGCGCTCTGCGAGTAGGCGAACAGCGGCACGATCGGCAGGCCGATGACCGCGCAGAACGCGATCGTGTACCGGCGGCCGAACCGCTGCGAGAGTGTGCCGAAGGCGAGCCCACCGATGATCGCGCCGATGTTGTAGATCACGGCTATCCAGCGGGCAGTCTCGCTGGACAACCCCGCGCCGCTCTCGTGGGTGGACGACAGGAATGTCGGGTAGACGTCCTGCGTGCCGTGGCTCATCCAGTTGAACGCGGTCATCAGCAGTACGAGGTAGACGAATCGGCGAATGATCGCGCCGTTGCGGATCACGTCACGGATCCGTGTTCGGGTGACGCGCATGCGGTCCTGGGTGGCCTCCCACACTTCGGATTCACGAACTCTGGTGCGAATCAGCAGTGTGATCATGGCGGGAATGATGCTCAGCCCGAATAGCCAGCGCCAAGAAAGTCCTAGGTTGTCGAGAACCAGCAGGGAGGCCAAGGTCGCCAAAAGGTAGCCGAACGAGTAGCCCTCCTGCAGGAGACCCGAGAAGAACCCACGCCTTTCGGCGGGGATCTTTTCCATCGCCAGAGCGGCACCCAGACCCCATTCGCCACCCATCCCGATGCCGTACAACATCCGCAGGACTATAAGGACCGTGAAGTTAGGCGCGAACGCGCATACAAACCCGACGACCGAGTAGAACGCCACGTCGACCATCAGCGGAATCCGTCGGCCGATGCGATCGGCCCACAGTCCGAACAGCAGCGCGCCCACCGGACGCATGACCAGCGTGGCCGTGGTCAGGAACGCCACCTCAGTCTTGGAAACGTTAAAAGTTTCGGCGATGTCCGCGTAGACGAGCACGACGATGAAGTAGTCGAAAGCGTCCATCGTCCAGCCCAGTTGAGCCGCGACGAACGAGTTCCGCTGGTCGGCCGTGAGCCGCGTATTGGCCATCTATGTGACGTGCCCCACGAGTCGCTTCGGCAAACCGACGACGCGGGTTGTCGCGGTTCTTGGCGCCGTGACCCATCGTGAGGACGATCCATTCGTAAACCGAAATATGCCAGTTTGCTTTACGAAATCCATTGAAACGCCTGCTCGGCGGGAGGAAGCTGATGAGTGGTCCGGTGGCGCCACCGGGGCGCCACAGCCAACACCAACCGGGGGTGGATCGTGCACGCACGCACTACCGATATTCAGGCGCAACCCTCATGCATCGACGCCGGAATCGCTCACGTTCGCGACGAAGTCATGCCCGCGCTTCAGGCGTTGGACGGATTCGTCGGGCTGTCGCTGTTGGTCGACCGCGAATCGGGTCGGTGCATCGCCGCCAGCGCGTGGGAGACCAAAGAGGCCGAACGTGCAAGCGCCGAGCAAATAGGGCCGGTTCGTGACCGGGCGGCCGAGATCTTCGGTGGCACTGCGACGGCCGAGGCTTGGGAAATCGGGGTCCTCCATCGTGATCACCGGTCGAACAACGGCGCCTGCGTACGGGTCGCCTGGATCAAGGTCCCGCCGGACCAGGCAAACCGTGCGATCGACTTCTACAAGAGCGACGTCCTTCCCTCGCTGGAGAACCTCGAGGGATTCTGCAGCGCCAGCTTCTTGATGAACCGCTCCGGGCGCGCCGTGTCGTCGACGACGTTCGACAGTCGCGACGCCATGGAGCGTAACCGCGAGCAGGCGAGGGAACTGAGGACCGCGCGAAGTCGCGAAATTGGCGCTGACGTCATTGACATCGGCGAGTTCGAACTCGCGATCGCGCATCTGCGGGTGCCCGAGATGGCCTGAGCTGCTCCTCGCGCGCCGATTGACGCGAGCGTTTATTCAAGGCCAGGCAGGGGTATGTCAGCTCCACCCATGGAGCCTTGGAGGAGCAATGACCATTACCGGTGTTATCACCGCAATCCTGATCGGCATCGTGGTCGGCGTACTCGGCCGGCTACTAGTCCCGGGCAGGCAACCCATCGGGATGCTGCTGACGATCCTGGTCGGCATCGTGTCCGCCTTCATCGGCACGGCGATCGCCCGCGCGATTGGAATCCCCACCGCCACCGGCGGCATCGACTGGCTCGAACTGCTGGTCCAGGTGATCGTCGCAGCGCTCGGCGTCGCCCTGGTGTCGGCATTGATGGGCCGCAGGCGTACGGGCCTGCTGGGCCGCGGGCGTTCCGGTCTATTGCGGTAGCCGTACCCCCGGCGATCCCGGCCGGCCCCCCCACCGGCCGGGATCGTCCGGTCTGTCTTTAGTTCGCCCAAACTCACGTTCGGGCGAGAAAGTGCGAGACACGGCCGCCGGAACGTCGATCTCGGCGGTCGAGGCGCGGGCTGTCAGCGCTTCTTGCGGATGATGGCGCGCAGCTTGTCGAGCCTGGTGGCGATCTCGCGCTCCGCACCGTGGTTGGTCGGCTGGTAATAGTCGACCCCGACCAGTTTATCGGGCGGATACTGTTGCGGCACAACACCATCCGGTTCATCGTGGGAGTACCTGTAGCCGATGGCATTGCCGAGCTTGGCCGCGCCCGAGTAGTGGCCGTCACGCAGATGCGCCGGCACCTGCCCGGCCTTGCCTTCCCGAATGTCGCTCATCGCGGCGCCCAGCGCAGTGGTCACCGCGTTCGACTTGGGCGCGGTGGCCAGGTGCACGGTGGCATGGGCGAGTGTCAGCTGCGCCTCGGGCATGCCGATCAGTTGCACGGTCTGCGCCGCGGCGACCGCGATCTGCAGCGCGGTCGGATCCGCCATCCCGATGTCCTCGCTGGCCAGGATCATCAGCCGGCGCGCCACAAACCGCGGGTCCTCCCCCGCCACCAGCATCCGCGCCAGGTAGTGCAGGGCGGCGTCGACGTCGGAGCCGCGCACCGACTTGATGAATGCGCTGACCACGTCGTAATGCTGATCGCCGTCACGGTCGTAGCGCACAGCGGCCTTGTCCAGCGACTGTTCGATGGTCGCGACCGTCACCCGCTCCCCTGCCTCGGCGGCCACCTCCAGCGCGGTCAGCGCGCGCCGCGCGTCGCCAGCAGAGAGCTGCACCAACAGGTCAACGGCTTCGTCCGCGACCTCGACCTGGCCGCCGAGGCCGCGCGGGTCGTCGATGGCGCGGCGCACCACGGTCCGGACGGCGTCGGAGTCAAGCGGCTGCAGTTGCAGGATCAGCGACCGGCTCAGCAGCGGCGCGACCACGGAGAACGACGGGTTCTCGGTGGTGGCGGCGACCAGCAGCACGACCCGGTTCTCGACGGCGGACAGCAGCGCATCCTGCTGGGTCTTGGAGAACCGGTGCACCTCGTCGATGAACAAGACGGTCTGCTCACCGTGCGCGGCGGCGCGACGCGCGATGTCGATGACGGCGCGGACCTCCTTGACGCCGGCCGCCAGCGCCGACAGCGCCTCGAACCGGCGGCCCGTGGCCTGGGAGATCAGCGACGCCAGCGTGGTCTTGCCGGTGCCAGGCGGGCCGTAGAGGATGACCGACGCCGCGCCCGAGCCTTCGACCAACCGACGCAGCGGCGAGTTCGGCTGCAGCAGGTGATCCTGCCCGACCACCTCCTCGAGCGTGGCCGGCCGCATCTTCACCGCCAGCGGAGCCGATGCGCCGACGGGCCCGCCCGCGGTCGCGCTCGCTTCGCCGGGGACGTCAAACAGACCGTCAGACACGCTCTCTGCTTACCACGTGGCTAGGACGCGACGGCCGAGCCGTCACAAACCTGGGGCCGCAGTCACGAAGTCGATGAGCTCCTCGACGCGGCCGATGAGCGCGGGCTCCAGATCGTTCCAATCGCGCACCCGGCCCCGGATTCGCTGCCACGCCCGCGCGATGTCGGCCCGCTGGGTGTGCGGCCAGCCGAGGGCGCGGCACACGCCGTGCTTCCAGTCCGTGCCGCGGGGCACCACCGGCCACGACGAGATGCCCAGTCGGGCCGGCTTGACCGCCTGCCAGATGTCGATGAACGGATGGCCGACAACCAGTGTGTGCACGCCGCCGGGGCCACGGCGGACGGCATGCTCGACCTGGCGGCGATGCGGGCCTCCTTCGAGCCGGCCACAAGGTGGTCGACGAGGACGCCGAGCCGACGCCCAGGGCCGGGCTGGAATTCCTCGATGATGCCGACGAGATCGTCGACGCCGCCCAGGTATTCGACTACCACGCCCTCGACACGTAGGTCGTCACCCCACACCTGCTCGACCAGTTCGGCGTCGTGTCGGCCTTCGACGTAGATCCGGCTGGCCACTGCGACCCTGGCCTTCGCCTGCACCGCCACCGAGCCGGATGCGGTGCGCCCTGGTGCCGTCGGCGCTGCGCGTCGCGGGGCGGTCAGGATGACCGGCCGCCCGTCGATGAGATAGCCGGGTCCGATCGGGAACGGTTTCCTACGGCCGTGCAGGTCCTCGAGTTCCATCCGGCCGTACTCGACGCGCACCACCGCGCCCACATAGCCGGACTGGGCGTCCTCGACGACCATGCCTAGTTCCACCGGCTGCTCGCCTGCGCGGGGCTTTCGGTGCGGGTCGTTGGTCAAGACATCGGCGCCATAGCGATCAGCCACCGCGTGATCGTAGGGAATGATCGGCCCGTTCCCGCATAACATCGGCCGTGTGTTGCTCAACCGGGCTGTCGCGGAAGGCATTGCGAACGGTGACATCACGCTCGTTTTGCGCCGATGGGACGCGCCGAGGGCCAAGCCGGGCGGCACACAACGAACCGTGGCGGGCACCGTTCGCATCGACGAAGTCGCCGAATACCCGGGCAGCTACCGCGTCACTGCCGCGCAGGCACGCGCCGCGGGTTATCCGGACGCCAAGACCGCACAGAGGGAACTCGACCGCCGCCCGGCCACGCACACGTATGTGATCACGGTGTCCTACCTTGCGCCCGACGAGCGACCGGAACTGGCCGCCGACGATCGCCTCTCCCCTGCCGACGTCGACGCGATCACCGCCCGGCTGGGCCGCTGGGACGCCGCGGCCGAAACCCCTTGGACGCGAAGGTATCTGGAGATGATCGGCGCAAACGAGGCGGTTCGGGCGCCGGATCTGGCCGGCCGCGTCGGACTGGACGTGCCCCGCTTCAAGCGCCGCGTGCGTCAGCTCAAGGGACTGGGGCTGACCATCAGCCTCGACGTGGGTTATCGGCTGTCGCCGCGCGGCAAGGCATTTCTTCGCGCTCGTCGGGCTGCTCATCACCGACGTCTTCGTGGTCAGGCGCCGATTCCCTTAATACCGGGGCCTCGGACGCGGTGGCCCGCCTGTTCGCCGATCTCTTGTAGCGGCTGCGGCGGAGGGTTGATCTCGCGCCGAATTCGGGCCAATGTTCCCGGTCTTCGGCGCCTACCTTCGCGCGAGGCACCGGCATCCGGCGTGGCGTCGGCATGTTCGTGCTCGCCCTCGACCGGCGATGCCGGGATTGCGACCTCGCGCGCTTCGACGCCAGCGTGCTCCCGTGGTTCGGCCTGCCGCGATCGCTCCCCAGCCGTTAGAACGCGTCGCTCGGCCAACGGGCGGCAGCCACATCAACGGTATGCGTGGGCACCGGATCTGGCCGCGGAGTAGCGTCCTGCGATTGTGCAGCTCGCTCTGACCCCCGACGGCCGCTGGGATTTTGCGACGACCGACCTAGTGTCGGCGGCGGGCGTGGCGGGCTTCACCGCGGTGGGGGTCAACGCCGACCGGGTCGACGCCGCCTCCGTCGACGCCTACGCCTCGGCCGGGGTTCGCTGCCACGAGCTGCTCGCCCTCGTGGTCGGCGACGACGAAGCAGCCACGATGGAGAGCGCAGAGCAGCTGGCCGACCGTGCGCACGCCGTCGGCGCGGAATGGGTGCTGACGGTCTTCACCGCGAAGGTGCCACCTCAGCGCATTGAGCGCTACGCGAAGCTGTTCGACGGCGTCGGCGCCGGCATGGCGGTGGAATTCACCCCGCTGGGAGCGATTCCATCAATCGGCGACGGCATGGAGGTCGTGCGGGCGGCAAGCCGCGGTGGGCGCGCCGGCCTGATGATCGACTCCTGGCACTTCTGCTTCAGTGACAACACGTGGGACGACCTGGCAACAGTCCCCCTGGACGACATCGCCTATCTGCAGTTCACCGATGCGCTGGCACCGGAATCTCGTGACCGCTTGGTCCGGGAGGCGCTGCACCGTCGCGCCCTTCCTGGCGAGGGCATTCTCGAGTTACACCGTTTCGCCGCAACACTGCTCGACCGCGGCTGGGACGGCACGGTCAGCGTCGAGGTGCTCAGCGCGAAGCTTCGGGAGCTGCCCGTCGACGTGCTGGTCGGCCAGCTGTACGCCACGACGGCGCCGTACTGGACCTGACCCGGCGGCGTACGCGCAAGGTGCTGGAATTGACTTAAAGTGCTTCAATTTCGGCACAGTGGTGCCAGAGCATCAACCTGATCGAGCCCGAGGCAGGCGACCTGACGATTCAGCAGGTGGCGCGCCCGCACCGGGCTGGCCGACTCGGCGCTGCAGCCGCCGAAGAACGCATCACCCCGACCGCGATCCAGCTCGGGGCCGAACTGTTGAACGAAGAGGCTGAGCTGCACCATGACTGACACCGTGCTTGTGACGGGCGGATCCGGCTACCTCGCCGGGCACGTCATCCGCCAGCCGCTCGGCGAGCAGTACCGCATCCCCACGCGACTACGTGCTGCACGTGACCGACACCGGCGAGAGCCTACTGAGTTTGCAGACGGTCGACGGTTAGTCAACTCCCGCGAGCGACCATATTTGTACAGCAATCATCGGCGTAGTCGCGTACTGGTGCCACCTCCCGCTCGCGGGGGAACACGGTCGCTCGCGGTGGCTATGCCCCGCCGCTGACCTCGGCGAGCTTGGCCGGGTCCGAGGTGATCTCGTCGATGATGGTGTGGACGAACCGCATCTTGTCCAGCACCGCCGGCGGCAGCACGAACGGATAGAGATCCTCTTTGCCCATCGACCGATTGATCATGTTCAGCGCCCATGAAACTGGCAGCCACATGTCAATGATCGAGTCAAATCCGCTTGGGCCCAATGCTTTTCGCTCAAATGTCGCGGCGGACGGGGCGAAGCCGAATGCCGCCGCCGTGTCCAGTGTGTCGCGGATGTGCAGGTAGTGCGCGAATGTTTCGGACCAGTCTTCGGCTGGAT
Organism: uncultured Actinomycetota bacterium; assembly: GCA_963770125.1. Taxonomy (GTDB): domain Bacteria; phylum Actinomycetota; class Actinomycetes; order Mycobacteriales; family Mycobacteriaceae; genus Mycobacterium. The sequence goes on from CAVYPI010000088.1 coordinate 273,857, forward strand.
GCATGGTGGCGTACGAGGACACGTAGCTGTCTTCCCAGTCGGGCGGTGGGCCCTCGTTGTAGTGGCGGTCCAGCGCCTGCTGATAGTCGGCGTTCGGGTCGCCGTACAACTGGCGGAACCGCGATTCGTAGTCTTGCGACGTGCTGACCAGGCGGTAGTAGTAGTAGTGGCCGATCTCATGGCGGAAGTGCCCGAGCAGGGTGCGGTAGGGCTCATCCATTTCTTTGCGCAGCTGCTCGCGGTGCACGTCGTCGCCCTCGGCCAGATCCAATGTGATGACGCCATTTTGGTGGCCGGTCACCACCTTCTCGACCTTGCTGGAGAGCAGGTCGAACGCGAGGCCGTACTGGGGGTCCAAATCGCGACCGATGATCGGGAGCTTGAGCTCGTGCAGCTCGACGATCATCCGTCGTTTTGCCTTCTCGGCCTCGGCGAACGCCGCCAGTGCCTTGGTGTCGTCGTCGTTGGGCCGGGTGCGAGTCAGTGCGCAAGATTTGCACAGGCGCCGGACCGGAGCCACCTCGACCAGCCAATTGCATTCTGCGAGATGTAGATTGGCGCACAGCTGATATTGGTCTGCGTCGACGAATCCGGCCTGCCCGCTCTCGTCCCCCGACGCGATGACGAGCAGCGCCATGTCGTCGAGCGAGAAGCCCAACCCACGCCTGCAGGACAGGCACAGCGAATTCTCGAAGGCCAGGTGTTGCCCACAGTTCGGGCAGATGAAATCACGCATGCAACACTCCCCCCTCGAACGGCGCCACGTCGACCGCGACGTCGATCACGCTGCTTTTCGAGTCGGTGTAGATGATTCCGCGCAGCGGCGGCACATCCGCGTAGTCGCGACCGAACCCGACAGTGATGTAACGCTCGTCGACCATCTGATCGTTGGTCGGATCCAAACCCAGCCATTGGTTCTGAGGTGTCCACACCGACGCCCATGCGTGCGTCGCGTCGATGCCGATCATGCGTTCCTTCCCCGGCGGCGGGTCGGTCGCCAGGTACCCCGACACGTAGCTGGCCGCCAACCCGTTGGCACGCAGACAGGCGATGGCCAGCCGCGCGAAGTCCTGACATACCCCCTCCCGCGCCGCCAAAACCTCGCTGACCTGAGTGGACACCGTGGTCGACCCGGACTGGTACGTGAAATCGGAGTAGATCCGCGAGGTCAGGTCGCGAAGCACCTCGATCAGAGGCCTGCCGGGCCCGAAACTCGGTGCGGCGTAGGCACGTAGCTCGTCGGTGATTTCCGGCGGCTGTAGGTCAAGGGTGAACTCGGTGGCCAGCGCGCCGTCGACACCGACGGGGCGCGCGATTTCCCACGGTGCACGCGCCGACCCACCGCCGTAGAGCTCAGGCGGCGGTGGATCCACCTCGACCACCGACTTGCTGGTGATCGACAGGGTGTGATGGCGCTCGGTGACGTGGAAGTACGAGCTGATGTTGCCGTAGACGTCGCGGCTGGTGGAGCTGTCAGCCGCCTCGGGTTCGATGATCAGCTCGTGTGACAGGCACCGCTGGCGTGCGGAGTCGCGCGGAATCAAAAAGCCGCGTCCGTAGGAGCTGGTGACGACGTCGGAGTAGCGGTACACCGTGCGGTGCGCGATCTGATAGCACCGCCTCGATGCCGAGGCGATAGGCCCGTCGGTCACGGAACAACTCTGAATTCGTCGGGACCCCAGAGATGCTGCATGCCACCGGGCAGCGACAGGTGGGTCGTGGTGATGACGCCGGAGAGCTCACGCAGATCGCGGTGCATCCCGTCGAGCAGATCGGCCAGCTCCGCCCGCGTGCCGTCAGCCGTGACCTCTTCCAGATCGGCAGGGTCGAGGCGGCGCAGCCGCGTGACGATCTCGTCGACCAGCCGCTCCGGCCGCGACGATCCGGACGATCCCGGCAGCGCCTTCAGGTTGGCCCGCAGCCGCTCGAGTTGGTAGACCAGCGAGCGCGGGTTCTCGGTGTCGAACAACACCAGGTCCGCCACAGCAGCAACACTAACCTTGCCCAGCGTGCGCCGCCGGTAGATGACCGACGATTCGCAGGCCACCAGCGCTGACTCGGTAATGGTTTGCTCCGCGCCGGCGCTGCGGACCATCGTCAGCGTCGCACGCAACAGCGCCGTCAACGCAAGGCCACGTTCGATTCGTTTGCCGATGTCCATCAGGGTCCAGCCGACGTCCCGCACCATCGATTCGGCGGCGACACCGGACAGCGCCAGCATCCCCGCCAGCGCCAGGTTGTTCGTCGACGACAGGAACGCGTCGCCCTCGGTCCGCGAATCGGGCGGCGTATCCGGTGCGTGCAGAAGCGCGCGCTCGACCGCCGACAGCACCATCCACGTGTCGTTGGACATCTGGTCGCGCACGGCCCGGGCGGCCAACCCGACTCGCTCGACCGACTGCGCCAGCGACCCGGACCGGTGCCGATCGGCGGTCAACGACCACAAGGTCGTCTGGGCCGTCGCGACCATCTCCGCGTAGTCGCCACCGGCGCCGGTGTCGGTCCCGGTGATGTGTCCGAGCGCGGCCAGCAGCACCGGCACACACTCGCTGCCTTCCATCTCGCGGCGGTAGCGGTATTCGTGATAGCGCTCGCGGGTGACGGTGAGCAGCCGGGCCATGTTCTCGGCCCGTTCGGCGTAGCGGCCCATCCAGAACATGTCGGACAACACGCGCGGCGAGCTGACGGCCCGCGTCGGACTGGGCGTCATCGCGGGCAGCTCGACCGCGCTCGGAATCCGCTCGACCGTGACACGTGTCGGCGTCTGCACCCAGATGTCCTTGGCTGCAATGGTATTCAACCGATAGGCGGCGTTGCCCGGGGCCAGCAGGTAGCCCAGTCCGCCGATCATCGGCGCGTAGCCGCTGCGCTGCGACACCGTGAACAACCGCATGCCGACGCTGGCCGACGACAGCCCGCCCGGGTAGTAGTCGGTCGGCACCGACGAGAACTGCGGCAGCTCCTGGCCCACCCACTGCCACGGCGTGGCTTCGATGCGCGCCGCCAACGACTCTCGCTGTTCGGCCGACAAACCCGGCCCGACGATCGGGTCACCGCCCGTGACCGGCTTGATAAGCAGCGACGACAGGTTGGTCAACAGGTGCGAGCGCTCGGTGTTGATGCCGCCCCAGTACATCGGCGCCGTCTGCAGCAGCGGGGTCTCACCCAACAGCCGCTCGGCCAGTTTGGGCAGAAAGCGAAGCAGCCCAGGGCTTTCCAGGATGCCGCTGCCCAACGTGTTGACGACCGTCACGGCACCGCGGCGCAACACCTCCACGAGGCCGGCCACGCCCAGCCGCGAGTCTGCGCGCAGGTCTAGCGGATCGGCGTACTCGGCGTCGACCCGACGCAGCACCACATCGACGCGCTTGAGTGTGCCCATCGACCGCATCCACAGCTTGCCGTCGCGCACCACCAGATCGGCGCTCTCCACCAGCGGGAAGCCCAGCACGCTCGCCAGATAGGCCTGGTCGAAGGCGGTCTCGGAGTGGATGCCGGGGCTGAGCACTACCACCACCGGCTCCTCGGCCGCCTCGGGAGCTGCATCGATCAGCGCCAGTCGCAGCGCCTGCGCCCACGGTGAGTTAGGCCTCGGGCCGATCCGCTCGTACAGGTCGGGGATGGCGTGGGTGACCACTCGCCGGTCGGCCAGCGCGTAGCCCGCCCCCGACGGCGCCTGGGCCCAGTCGGCGTTCACCCGGAAGCTTCCGTCGGCGGCGCGGCTGATGTCGCAGCCGTGCAGGAACAGCTGATGCCGGCCCGGCACGTCGATGCCGCGGGCGGCCCTGATGTATCCCGGGTGCGCGAAGAGCAGCTGGGGCGGTAGCACGCCGCTGGTCACGGCGTGGCGTGGCCCGTACAGGTCGGTCAGCACCGCGTCGAGCAGCCGGGAGCGTTGCACCAGACCGGATTCCAGGGTGTCCCAGTCTGCGGAGGAAAGCAGCAGCGGCAGCGCATCGAGGTGCCACGGCCCCGGCTCCGCGGTGCCGTCGCCGTTGGTCACTGCGTCGCCGTGCCGGTCGACCTGGATGTAGGTGATGCCGTCGTTGTCGACTAGGCCGCGGACGATCGACCGCAGCTGGTCCAGTCCGCCGCGTCCTCGCTCGCCGACGCATTCGGCGAGTTCCCGCCAGGCGGGGCGCACATTGCCTGCCGCGTCGACGAATTCGTCGTATCCGGCACCTGCTCGTTCGCCGCGCACATCGAACAGCGCCTGCTGCGCCCTGGCCGTGCGGTACCGGGCGAGCAAGTGGTCGATGTCGCGCGTATCGGGTGCGGGAAGAGCCATTACTGCAAGACGGTACGCACTCGCCGCAGATCCAAGATTCCAGGCGCGCCGACATCGGTCGATTGGCGCGCCTGCTTCTCGCGGATGTCCGACATGTCCACCTTTCCAGGGGTGAAGCCCGTCGCGTCGAAGCGGCGGCCCCGCCGGGACTCGGCCTCCACGGCATTGACCGGCGGGTTGTCGTAGGCGCGGCCGCCCGGGTGTGACACGTGGTAAGTGCAGCCACCGCGTGACACTCCCGTCACGGTGTCGACCAGCTCGAAGCGCAGCGGCACGTCGACGGTGATGGTCGGGTGCAGCGCGCTGGGTGGCTGCCAGGCCCGGAACCGCACCCCGCCGACTTGGACGTCGGGGTTGTCTGTGGCCAACAGCGGGATCGGGTAGCCGTTGGCGGTGACGACGTAGCGGTGGCGGTCCGCGCCGATCAGCCGGACCTGGATGCGTTCCACCGACGAGTCGACGTAGCGGGCGGTGCCACCCGCGGTGAATTCCTCGCCGAGCACGTTCCACGGTTCGATGGCGCCGCGCAGCTCGATCTCCACGCCGCCGAACACAGCGGTGCCGATGCGCGGGAACCGGAATTCGGTGAAAGGGTCCAGCCAGCTGGTGTCGAAGTTGATGTCGTGAGCGCGCAGATCGGCGGCGACCTCGGCGATATCGTGAATCAGGAAGTGCGGCAACAGGTATCGGCCGTGCAGATTGGCGCCGTGGCGAATCAGCGGGGCCCGCAGCGGCTCATCCCAGAACCAGGCCACCAGCGAGCGCACCAGCAGCGACTGCACCATCGCCATTTGGTGATGCGGTGGCATCTCGAAGCCGCGCAGCTCCAGCAGCCCCAGCCGCCCGCGCGCCGTGTCGGGACTGTACAGCTTGTCGATGCAGAACTCGGCGCGATGCGTGTTGCCGGTGATGTCGGTGAGCAGGTGGCGCAGCGCGCGGTCGGTGACCCACGGTTTCGCGGTGCCAGCTCCGTCGGTCAGTCGCAGGATCTCCGCGAAGGCGATCTCGAGCTCGTAGAGCGCCTCCGCACGGCCCTCGTCGACCCGCGGCGCCTGTGAGGTGGTGCCGACGAACCGGCCGGCGAACAGATATGACAGCGACGGGTGGCGCTGCCAATAGGTCAGCAGCGACACCAGCAGGTCGGGGCGGCGCAGCAGCGGCGAATCGGCGGGCGTGATGCCGCCCAGCGTGATGTGGTTGCCGCCGCCGGTGCCGCCATGCGTGCCGTCGACGTCGAACGACTCGGTGGACAGCCGCGCCAGCCGCGCCTGCTCGTAGAGGGTCTCCAGCTGCTGCTTCTGCTCCGCGAAGCTGGCCGTCGGCGCGACGTTGACCTCGATGACGCCGGGATCGGGGGTGATCGTCATCGTCCCGATCCGTGGATCGGGAGGCGGTCCGTAGCCTTCGATGACCACGGGGCAGCCGACCTTGGCGGCAGCGACTTCGACGCGGCTGATCAGGTCGACGAAGTGCTCCAGCTCCTCGGTCGGCGGCATGTAGATGTAGAGCAGCCCGTTGCGGATCTCGGCGACCATCGCGGTGGTGGGCGCGGAGTCGGCGTCCTCGACCACGGCGGCCTCTGCCTCGGTTTCGGCGGGCAGCGTGCCGCGACGCGCCAACGGGTCGGCGTCATACGATGGCCGCGGCGGACGCCAGCTGATCGAGTCCAGCGGCAGCCGCAGCCCGGCCGGCGAGTCGCCCTCGAGCAGCACGATGCGCCCGCGGCGCAGCGTCCAGTCGGCGCTGGCCCAACCTGATTCGTCGTCGCGGCGGTGCAGCGGCAGCACGTAGGCAGCGGGTTCGGCGACGGGCTCCTCGAGGCGGGACAACAGCTCGGCGCGGGCATCCGGCGCATCAGCCGCCAAATCGTCTGCGGCGGCTACGGGTTCACCTTCGGGTCGCCGCACCGAGCTGGTCAGGCGGCCGAGTGCATCTTCGTAGGCAGGCCGCACCTGGGAGGTGGGCAGCCCGAGGCCGTCGGCGATGGCGCTCAGCACCTGGCGGCCGGAGTCGGCGGCGATCGAAGGAATCGGCGCTGTGTTTGATATCGCCGCCTCCGCGGCTCCCGACTGCCACGGGTCGGCCAGCAGCGCCTCATCGGTCCACAGCGGTTGGCCATCGGTACGCCAGCACAACCCAATCTGCCAGCGCGGCAAGGGTTCTCCGGGATACCACTTTCCCTGGCTGCGCTGCACAAGCCCTTGCGGCGCCCACACCTTCTTCAGCCGAGCCGCCAGCGCAGAGGCCCGCTCGCGTTTGTGCGGCCCGTCGGCGTCGGTGGTCCATTCGGGGTCCACCTGGTTGTCGATCGAGACGAACGTCGGCTCACCGCCCACGGTGAGTCGCACGTCACCGGCGCCGAGCCGCTCATCGACCCGGGCGCCCAGCGCGCAGATCGCGCCCCATGCCGCCTCGGTGTAGGGCAACGTGACCCGCGGATCCTCATGCACGCGGGTGACCACGTTGGAGAAGTCCAACGTGGTCTCGCACGGCTCGGTCGCACCGGTGATCGGCGCCGCAGACTCGGGATGGGGCGTCGCCGACAGCGGAATGTGACCTTCGCCGGCGAACAGCCCTGATGTCGGGTCAAGGCCGATCCAGCCGGCGCCGGGTATGTACACCTCGGCCCAGGCGTGCAGGTCGGTGAAGTCGGCGGCGGGCCCCGACGGCCCGTCGAGCGCCTCCACGTCGGACGTCAGCTGCACCAGATAGCCGGACACGAAGCGGGCGGCCAACCCCATTTGCCGCAGGATCGACACCAACAGCCACGCCGAGTCGCGGCACGAACCGATCCCCGTGCGCAGCGTGAAATCCGGTGTCTGCACACCAGGTTCCATCCGCACGCTGTATCCGACGTCGGCGTTCACCGCGCGGTTGAGCGCGACCAGGAAGTCGATGGTGCGAGTTCCGGGGGCGACGGAGAAAATCTTCACCCACGCCTGGGCGAGGTCGCCGGGCCCCGAGCCCTCGTCACCCTCGTCGACTGGGCGCAGATAGGGCTTGAGGTCTTCGGCTAGCGCCTTGGGGTATTCGAACGGGATGTGTTCGGCCCAGTCCTCGATGAAGAAGTCGAAGGGGTTGATGACCTTCATGTCGGCGATCAGCCCGACGGTGATCGTCAGGCTGCGGGCCCGGGTCGGAAATACCAGGCGGGCCAGAAAGTTGCCGAACGCGTCCTGCTGCCAGTTGACGAAATGATCGGCCGGCTCGACCTGCAGCGAATAGGCCTCGATCGGGGTGCGCGAGTGCGGCGCGGGGCGCAGCCGAACGACGTGGGGATACACCTCCACCAGCCGATCGAACGTGTAGCTGGTGCGATGCTCCAGCGCCACCTTGATGCCCATGTGGCGATCCCACCACATGCGTTCATCACGCGCAGCGAAGCGGCGGGGCTGGGCATATTGGGGCCACTTCAACCGCGAATGCACCCCGACCTGGAGCACAAAAAATTCGTCACTCGTGTGGAAACTAAACACGATCCTGTTATAGATTCACAGAACTGACGCCAAACGGTACGGTTCACCACCGCCGATACGAGGTATCCGTGTGAATTTTCCCCACCAGGGTGGAGCCTGACGTTGGACGCGAAGACCCGCAGGGACCGCATCGAGCAGCGCGTGCGCGCCGACCGCGAGGTTGCGTACGCCGAGCTGGCCGCGGAGTTCGATGTCTCCGAGATGACCATCCGTCGCGATGTCGAGGCGCTGGAGACCCTCGGCGTGGTCCGACGGGTCGTCGGCGGTGCGATCGCGCTGAAGGGTAAGGACTCCGAGCCGTCTTTCGAGACGCGGGTCGCCGACGCCGCGGAGGAGAAGCGCCACATCGCCGATGCCGTCGCCGATCTGATCGGCTCCAGCGAGACCCTGATTCTCGACTCGGGCAGCACAGCCCTCGCGGTGGCTAAATCGCTGAAAGGCCGCGCCCTGGGCCTGACGGTCGTGACGCCCAGCCTGCTGGTGGCCCTCGAGCTGATCTCCGAACCGGCGACCAACGTGGTGCTCACCGGCGGCCAGTTGCGGCCCGGCGAGCTCAGCCTGATCGGTCCCGCCACCGAGGACGCGCTGCGCGGGTACAACTGCGACACCTTCGTGATGGGCGTCGCGGGCATCGACGCCGACCGCGGAATCTCGGACTACCACCAAGGCGAAAGCCAAGTGAAGCGGGCCGCGAGCCAGCGTGCCGACCGGGTGATCGTGGCGGCCGACAAGAGCAAGCTCGGCCGGGTCACCTTCGTGTCGATCGCGCCCTTGACGGCGATCGACACAATCGTCACCGACGGTCCCAGCGACCACCCGGCGCTGGTGGCCGCGCGCGGGGCGGGAGTCGAGGTCATCTGCGTGGCCGGGCACGCCGACATCGCCGGCGGTATCGGGGGCGGTCAAGCGTGAGCGTGACCATCGGCATCGATGTCGGCACCACCGGCACCAAAACGCTGCTGTTCGACACCTCAAGCGGCACAGTCGCTTCGGCTTCCCGCGAGACCACGCTGTTCTCGGAGGAACCGGGCTTCGCGGAAGCCGACACCGGCCAATGGATGACCAACGTCATCGGCTCCATTCGCGAGGTCGTGTCGGCCGGCGATGTGCATCCCGAGGCCGTCGAGGCGATCTCGGTGTCGGGCATGGTTCCCGCCGTCGTCCCGGTGGACGTCGACGGAAAGCCGCTGCGGCGCGCGATCTTGCAGAACGACGCCAGGGCCCATCAGGAGGTCGAGGAACTCGGGCGGAAGCTGGCGGGCACAGATCTCGTGTCGCTCACCGGCTCGGCACTCACCCAGCAGTCGGTGGCGCCGACGCTGGTGTGGCTGCGTGAGCGTGAGCCGACCGTATATGCGCAGACGGCCCGGATCGTCGGGTCGTACGACTGGGTGCTGATGGCGCTTGGCGCCGATGTGCATGTCGAGCAGAACTGGGCCCTGGAGTCGGGGCTGTTCGCCGTCGATGGCGACAGGGCCGCCGTCGTGCTGGACGCCGCCGCACTCGACGTGGACCTGCTGGCGCCCGTTCGACGTCCGGGGACACGGGTCGGCGAGCTCAGCGTCGAGGTCGCCGAGCAGACCGGCCTTCGCGCAGGCACCGCGCTGATCGTCGGCGGCGCCGATCACGTCCTGTCGGCGTATGCCGCAGGCGTGAACCGTCCCGGCGACGGCCTGGTGAAACTCGGTGGGGCGGGCGACATCCTGGTCGCCAGCGACACCCGGGTGGTCGACGAGCGGCTGTACCTGGACGCGCACCCGGTGCCCGATCGGTGGCTGCCCAACGGCTGTATGGCCACGAGCGGCAGCCTGATCCGCTGGTTCCAATCGTTGGTCGGCGGTGCGGAACTGGCCGAGCTGGACGCGGAGGCCGCCGATGCCAACGCAGGCGAAGTGCTCTGCCTGCCTTACTTTCTCGGCGAGAAGAGCCCCATTCACGATCCGGACCTGCGCGGCGCATTCGCAGGAATGCACCTCGGGCACACCCGTGCCGCCCTGTACCGGGCCGTGCTCGAGGCCATCGCATTCGGTTTCCGCCATCACGTCGATGTGTTCACCGACATCGGCATACCGATGACACGCGCCATGATCACCAACGGTGGATCCAGGTCCACCCTGTGGAAGCAGATCCATGCCGATGTGCTCGGCATCGAGTTGCACCCTGTCGGCGGCCATCCGGGGGCATCGCTGGGCGCGGCCGTCATCGCCGCCATCGGTGTCGGAGCGCTGGACGACTGGGCGGATGCCGCGCGGTTCGTCTCCCTGCAGCCGCCCGTCGTTCCGGACCCGTCCCGCCGCGACCTCTATGACGACGCCTACCAACGGTGGCGCGAGTTGGGCGATGTGATGGCGCCGATATCGCACGCGATCGCGAGGAGCGCACGTCGATGATCGCCGAACGCACGAGCTGAGAATTGGGTTCACACGATGAAAGGAACAGTGCCGCAATGAGATCAATGAAAAGCAGGCGGCGGCGGCCGATTATCGTCGCCCTCCTCGCCACGGTGACGCTGCTGGCAGCCGCCTGCGCGGGCAGCGGTGGACCTGCCCAGACGCAGTCAACCGGAAGTGGCGAGATCGCCAAAGACACCTCGGGCACGGTCCGCATCCTCATGGAGAACGTGCCCGACACTGACATCGTCAAGTCCATGGTGCCCGACTTCAACAAGGACTACCCGAATATCAAGATCGACATCGAGACGCTGACCTACGACCAGATGCGGGACAAGCTGGTGTCGTCGTTCCAGTCGTCCTCCCCCACCTACGATCTGGTGATCGTCGACAACCCGTGGATGGTCGACTTCGCGAACGCCAAGTTCCTGCAGCCGCTCGACGCGCGCATCAACAACACCCCCGACTACGACGCGGCCGACTTCTTCAAACCCCTGACCGACATCACCACCGTCGACAACGTCCGCTACGGCGTGCCGTTCTACAACTATGCGCTCGGATATCTTTACAACACAGACGATCTCGCGCAGGCCAAGCTCGAGGTGCCCAAGACTCTCGACCAGCTGGTCAGCACGTCGAAGGCGCTCAAGGTCGGCGACCGGGCGGGCATCGCCATGCAACCGCAGCGCGGCTACAAGATCTTCGAGGAGTGGGGCAACTGGCTGTTTGCGGCCGGCGGCTCGATCTACGACTCCAACGGCAAGGTCAGCCTCAACACCCCGCAGGCCAAGCAGGCGCTCAACGCCTATATCGACACCTACAAGACCGCGGCGCCGCCGAACAGCCTGAACTGGGCCTTCGACGAGGCCTTCCGCTCGGTGTCATCCGGCCAGGCCGCATCGATGATCAGCTACAACTGGAATCTGCCGCAGCTCAACGAGCCCGGCTCAGGGCCGTCGGCGGGCAAGTACAAGCTGGCGCAGATCCCCGGCGGCAAGTCCGTTCTTGGCTCGTGGAGCTGGTCGATCCCGACGAACTCGGCGCATCGGACGCCGCATGGGCGTTCGCGTCGTGGATCACTTCCAAGCCGCATGACGTCCAGCGCACTGAGAAGGGCGGCGCGGCGATACGTCAGAGCACGCTGAAGGATCCCGCCGTTCTCAACGGCAAGTTCGGCGCCGACTACTACACGACCGTCGAGCAGATTCTCGGCAACGCTTCACCGCTGAGCCAGGGGCCCAGCGGCGAAGAGATGATCCAGGCGGTCGGCACCGAGTTGAACGAGGCAGTGGCGGGCACCAAGAGCGTCGACGACGCGTTGGCCGCCGCGCAGGCTGCCGCCGCGAAGATCCAGGGCTAACCGCATGGAACCGACCACCCCGCGAAAGGAGCGATGACCACCGTGAAATTCCAACACGGGATGGTCGCACCCCTCGTCGCACTTTTCGTCGGGGTGGTCGGTTTCCCTTTGGCGTATGCGTTCTACCTCAGCATCACCGATTATCGGCTGACCAGTCACGGAACACCCAAGCTGGTCGGCGCGCACAACTACGTCGCCACCTTCGGCGACGCCGAGTTCTGGCATGCGTTCGGCACCACCGCGCTGTACGTGTGCGTGGCTGTCGGGCTGGAGCTGGTGATCGGACTGGCGATCGCGCTGGCGCTGCAAAAGCAGCGCTGGGCACGCGATCTCACGAGATCGATGTTGCTTGCGCCGATGTTCATCACGCCCATCGCGGTCGGGTTGATCTTCCGCTTCCTGCTCAACGACCAGCTCGGCGCGATCCCGCACATGCTGCGTGCCCTTGGCGTCGACTACGACTTCTTCGGTCCGGGCCGTGCACTCTTCACCCTTGCACTCATCGATGTGTGGCAGTGGACGCCGTTCATGGTGCTGTTGCTGCTCGCGGGGCTGCAGTCCATCCCGCGCGAGCCGCTGGAGGCCGCCAGGGTCGACGGTGCAAGCGGCTGGTACGTGCTGCGGCGAGTGACGCTGCCGCTGCTGGCGCCCGTTCTCGTGGTCGCGATCCTGCTGCGCTGCCTGGACGCGATGAAGGTGTTCGAGTATGTGTTCGCCACCACCCGCGGCGGGCCGGGCACCGAGACGGAGACGCTGCAGTACTTCGTTTACCAGACCGGGATTCAGTTCTTCCGGCTCGGTTCGGCGTCGTCGATGGCGTTCGTGGTCCTGCTGCTGGTGCTGACAATCATCGTCATCGCGTTCCGGCGGATGGAGAAGGCGAAAGCATCGTGAGAGGCTCGACCGCGCTCGCCGTCTGCCGGGTCGCGCTGCTGTGGGCGGCGGGCATAACGGTGTTGTTCCCGGTGGTGTGGATTGCCCTGGCAAGTGTGAAAACGCCTGAGCAACTCAGTGATCCGTTTCTACTCTCGTTCACTCCCACGCTCGATAGCTGGCGCAACGTGCTGACGTCGGGCATTCTCGCCGCGGCGGGACGCAGCGCTATCGTCGCGATCGTCACCGTGGGCATCAGTGTGGTGGTCGGGAGCATGGGCGCCTACGCGATCGCCCGCTATCGCGCCGGCGGTACCGCCACCCGGTTCGGGATGCTGGCGGCGCAGGTGCTGCCGCCGGCGGTGCTGGTGTTTCCGTTCTTGACCATGGCCTACGCGCTGCGGCTCAACGACACTCTGATACCGGTCATCTTTGCGCACCTGAGTTTCGTTCTGCCCGTGGTTACCTGGTTCCTGATCGGCTTCTTCGAAGCGGTGCCGCGCTCGCTGGAGGAACAGGCACAGGTCGACGGTTTCACGCGCTTCGCAGCGTTCCGGTTGGTGGTACTCCCCCAAGTGCTCCCCGGTATCGGCGCCGCGGCGATCTTCGGCTTCACGCTGTCGTGGAACGACCTGTTCTACGGACTCATCCTCGCGCCGGGCAAAGCGGCGATCCTGCCGGTCGCCATCGCCGGGTTCAACACGTTCCGCGGTGTGCAGATCGGCTCGATGAGCGCGGCGATTCTCATCGCGGTCGTACCCGTCGTGATCGCAAGCTTTTTCATCCAGCGCCGGCTGGTGCAGGGCATCAGCGGCGGCGCGGTGAAGTTCTGAAAGGGTTGGTGATTCACACTTCATGGCGACAGTCCGCTTCGCCGGCGTCAACAAGTCGTACGGGTCGAACCCCGTCGTCAGCGACCTGAATTTGGAACTGCCCGACGGGTCGTTCACGGTTCTCGTCGGCCCGTCCGGATGCGGGAAGTCGACCTCGCTGCGCATGCTGGCCGGGCTGGAGTCAGTCACCTCGGGCACGATCACCATCGGCGACCGCGATGTCACGCACCTGCAGCCGCGCGACCGCGACGTCGCGATGGTCTTCCAGAACTACGCGCTGTATCCACACCTCACGGTGCGGGAGAACATCGCGTTTCCGCTGCGAGCCTCTAAGACTCCCCGGTCGGACGCGCTCAAGCGCGCCGACGAGGTGGCGGAGTCCCTCGGGCTGGGAAAATTCTTGGGGCGCAAGCCGAAAGACCTCAGCGGCGGCCAGCAGCAACGCGTCGCCATCGGCCGCGCGATTATCCGCGAGCCGTCGGTGTTCCTGTTCGACGAACCACTGTCCAACCTCGATGCCAAACTGCGGGTCGAGACCCGAACCGAGCTATTGCAGATCCAGCGCAGGCTGGGCATCACCTCCGTCTACGTCACACACGACCAGGAGGAGGCGATGACGCTGTCGGACCGAATGGTGGTGATGCGCGACGGGCGCACCGCGCAGCAGGGCACCCCGCTGGAGGTGTACAACAACCCGGACGACACGTTCGTGGCGGCGTTCGTCGGCAGCCCGAAGATGAACCTGGTCGACGGCGAACTCACGGGTGAGACCTTCACCATGCCAAGCGGATTCGCCTTCACCGTCGGACAAGTCGATGCCACCGGGCAGGTCACGCTCGGCGTGCGGCCCGACGATCTGTTGCCGACGGCGACCGGCGACAGCAATGACGCCCTCGCGCAGGTGAAGCTGATCGAGTTGCTCGGCCCACGCGCCATCGTGACCGTCGACGCCCGCGGCACCGAAATCACCTGTGTCGTCGACACCTCTCGGCTCACCGGCATCTCCGAGGGCGCCCGCGTCGCATTGTCGGCACGACCGGGCGCAGTGCACGTATTCGACCCACAGACCGGCCGACGTCTCGTCGGCGCAAGCAAGCAGACCCAGGACCGATAGGAACGAAGCACACAGATGACCAAGACAGTCGTGGTGACCGGCGCAGGATCCGGCATCGGGCGAGCCATCGCGATGACTCTGGCCGGACGCGGTTGGCGTGTCGTCGTCACCGACATCAACGGGGACGCCGCGCGCGAAGCCACTGCGGCCCTGCCGAATCCGGATGCGGGACACGAATCCGCCGTTCTCAATGTCAGCGTCCCGGATGATGCAGCAGCGGTGGCATCCGGCGTGGCCGATCGCCTCGGCCTCGATGCATGGGTCAGCAATGCGGGCATCTCCTTCATGCATCGATTCCTCGACGCCCCGATCGAGCGGTACGACCAGACGCTCGATGTCAACCTGAAAGGCGTGTTCGTCTGCGGTCAGGCGGCCGCACGCGCAATGGTGCGCGGCGGCACCAAAGGCGCGATCGTGAACACCGCATCGATGGCGGGCAAGCAGGGCCGGGTGCCGTTCCTCTCCGACTATGTGGCGTCGAAGTTCGGTGTCGTCGGCCTGACCCAGGCGATGGCCTACGAACTCGGCGAGCACGGCATCACCGTCAACTGCGTCTGCCCCGGCTTCGTCGAAACCCCCATGCAGTCAAGGGAACTGGAGTGGGAGGCGCAGCTGCGGGGCACCACCACCGACGGCGTCCGGACCATGATGGTCGACGACACGCCGTTGGGCCGGCTGGAACAGCCGGAGGACGTCGCGCGAGCGGTGGCGTTCCTGCTGTCCGAGGACGCCCGCTTCATCACCGGGGAAGCGCTGGCCGTCAACGGCGGCGCCTACATGGACTAGCACGGCCCGACCCGCCGAATCCCTTGCTTGCCAACCCGAACAGAGAAAGGCACACCGTGACCACCACCTGGCTCGACGAGGTTTTCAACGTCAGAAAGCCCGTCATCGCCATGCTGCACCTGGCCGCCCTGCCCGGTGATCCCGGATACGACAGCGCGGGCGGCATCGCGGCCGTCGTCGCCCGGGCCCGGGAAGAACTCGACGCGCTGCAGTCCGGCGGCGTGGACGGCGTGATGGTCAGCAACGAGTTCAGCCTGCCGTATCTGACCAAGACCGAACCGATCACCGCGATCACGATGGCCAGGATCATCGGGGAACTGCTGCCCGACTTCTCGGTGCCCTACGGCGTCAACGTGCTGTGGGACGGCCGGGCCTCGATCGACCTCGCTGTCGCCACCGGCGCGCAGTTCGTCAGGGAGATCTTCACCGGCGTGTATGCCAGCGACTTCGGCCTGTGGAACACCAATGTGGGTGAGGTGGCCCGTCACCGGGTCCGCGTCGGCGGTGCGGGCGTCAAGCTGTTCTTCAACATCGTGCCCGAGTCGGCCACCTACCTCGCCGACCGCGACCTTGCCTCGATCACGCGAACCACCGTCTTCGCCACGCTGCCCGACGCGATCTGCGTGTCCGGCGCGACGGCTGGGTCGCCGACGGATTCCGAGGCGCTGAGGGTGGTGAAGTCGGCGGCCGGTGAGGTGCCGGTGTTCGTCAACACCGGGGTGCGCGCCGAGAACGTTGCCGCGCAGCTCGAGATCGCCGACGGCGCCATCGTCGGTACGTACTTCAAGGCCGACGGCGTCTTCGAGAACCGGGCGCAGCGATCGCGGGTCGAGGAGTTGATGACCGAGGCGCGGGCGTTCCGCGAGAAATTGGCCTGATCGGCGGGATAGCGCTGCGGCACAATCGGCCCATGGCCACGTGGACGGACGTCGCGCGCATCGTGAGTGAGCTGCCCGAAACCTCGGAAGCCTCACCGCGGAACTGGCGGGTGCGCAAGAAGCTGATCGCGTGGGAGCGGCCGCTGCGCAAAGCGGACTACGCGGCGCTCGGTGCCGACGCCCCCGACGGTGACATTCTGGGTGCCCGGGTCGCGGATGAGGGCGTGAAGTTCGCGCTCATCGCCGACGATCCGGGGGTGTACTTCACCACCCCGCATTTCGACGGTTACCCGGCGGTGTTGGTGCGCCTGGCCGCGATCGGCGTGCCCGAGCTGGAAGAACTGCTCACCGAGGCCTGGTTGGCGCAAGCCCCGAAGACGCTCGCCAAGGCTTTCTTGCAGAACGACAGTTAGAAGCGCCGCGGCGGCGGATCATCGGTGGCATGGCTGCAACAGATCCGACGTTTTACCGCAGCCCGGGTGCCGCCGTCGCCGCGGCGCCCGAGCAGCTCGCTTACGTTGTCGCATTCGACCCGGCCGGCCAGGCGAAAGACGCGCTTGCCGTGGTGGACTGCGACTCCTCCTCGTCTTCGTACGGTCAGGTGGTCGGCTGGTCCGAACTCCCGACGGCCGGCAACGAACTGCACCACTTCGGCTGGAGCGCGTGCTCGAGCGCGCTGTGCCACGAGGGTCACGACGGTCATTCCATGGAACGGCGCTACCTTGTCATCCCTGGTATCCGGTCGTCGAACACCTATATCCTCGACACCAAACAAGACCCGCGAAACCCGGTGTTGGCGCGAACGATTGAGGCCGACGAACTCGCCGCAAAGGCCGGATACTCGCGCCCGCACACCGTGCACTGCGGGCCGGGCGGCATCTTCATGTCCGCGCTGGGCGGACCGAATGGCGACGACGGTCCAGGCGGCGTCGCGCTGCTCGACCACGACACGTTCGAGGTAATCGGGCCGTGGGAGCGCGACCGCGGCCCGCAGTACTTCGCCTACGACGTGTGGTGGCATCTGCGACACGACACCGTGATCACATCGGAGTGGGCCTCGCCGTCGATGATCGAGAACGGGCTGAATCCCGAGGATCTGCTGGGCCGAAAGTTCGGCCACCACCTGAACTTCTGGAGCATGTCCGAGCGCAAGCTGACTCAACGAGTGGATCTTGGCGACGCCCACCAGATGGTGCTGGAACTGCGGCCCGCTCACGACCCGTCAAAGGCATGGGGGTTCGCCGGCGTGGTGATCAGCGTCGAGGATCTCTCGGCATCGGTGTGGCTGTGGCATCGGGACGGCGACCGGTGGGCGGTCGATAAGGTCATCACGATCCCCGCCGAGCCGGCCGAGGCCGACGACCTGCCGCCCGCGTTGAAGCCGTTCGGCGCGGTGCCGCCGCTGGTGTCCGACATCGACCTGTCGGTCGACGATCGCTGGCTCTACGTATCCTGCTGGGGTACAGGAGAACTCAAACAGTTCGATGTCGGCGATCCCTTCCATCCGCGTGAGACGGCGTCGGTTCACCTCGGCGGTGTTGTCCGGCGCGAGCCCCATCCGGCGGAACCGGCTTTACGCCTCGCCGGCGGCCCGCAGATGATCGAGATCAGCCGCGACGGCCGACGGGTCTACGCCACCAACTCGCTGTACGCGGCGTGGGACGAACAGTTCTACCCCGACGGCGTCGGAGCGTGGATGGCCAAGCTGGACGCCGACATTGGCGCAGGCGGGCTGGTCCCCGACGCCGGATTCTTCCCGCACGGCGGCGACTTCCGCGGTCTGCGGGTGCATCAGACCCGGCTGCAGGGCGGTGATGCGTCGAGCGATTCCTACTGCTTCACCGACTGAGCCTCAACATTCTCGGCGCGATCAGTCGGCGCCGTCGCCCTGAGCGGGCTTGTTCGTGACGGGCTGAACCACGAGTTCGTTTGCGGGCACGTCGTGCCCTTCGGCGCATCTGATGGTGACGGTGGCCTCGGCGCCGCAGTCTGCGTGGGCGAGCCGCAGCGGCGTCGGACGTGGCAGGTGGCGTCGCCCCCACTCGAACATCGCCCAGATGACCGGCATGAAATCGAGCCCCGCGTCGGTGAGCACGTACTCGTCGCGGCTGCGCTGGCCCGGTTCCTTGTACGGTCTACGCTGCAGCAAGCCCGCGTCAACCAGCTCGTTCAGCCGCGCCGACGCCGCGGCCTTCGTGACGCCGACCCGCCGCCAGAAGTCATCGAACCGGGTGGTGCCGTAGTAGGCCTCCCGCATGATCAGCATCGCCGACTTGGTGCCCAGCAACGCCATGGTCTTTTCGATCGGGCACTCTCCCACCGCCGACCAGGCGTCGCGGTCGGCGAGCCGCCCCTGCAGAACTGTCATGGAATTCACTCTACCTCTGAGTTGTTATAGGTATACCCAGGTGGTATAGCTGGATATAGCAAGGACTACCCAGCGTGGAGTACAGGAGGCAGCAATGGCCGGATATGCGGGCCGGGACGCAGTCATCGTTTCAGCGGTACGCACCCCGATCGGGAAGGGCAAGGCCAGCGGCGCGCTCCAGGACGTGCTGCCCGTCGACCTTCTGGCGCACAGCCTGAAGGAAGTGGTCAGCAGGACCGGAATCGATCCGGTGCAGATCGACGACGTCATCGCCGGCGCGGTCACTCAGGTGGGCGACCAGGCCGTCAACATCGCGCGTAACGCGGTTTTGGGAGCCGGATTCCCGGAGAGTGTGCCCGGCACGACCGTCGATCGTCAGTGCGGCAGCAGCCAGCAGGCCATCAGCTTTGCCGCCCAAGGCGTCATCTCGGGTGCCTACGACATCGTGGTCGCCGCAGGCGTCGAATCGATGGGCCGGGTCCCCATGGGCTCGAGCGTGCTGCCTGGCAGCGACCCGTTCGGCCAGATGGCGGTGCGCTACCCCGATGGTCTTGTACCGCAAGGCATCAGCGCCGAGTTGATCGCTGCCAAATGGGGCTTCTCACGTCAGCAGCTCGACGAGTTCTCCGCCGGTAGCCACGAAAAGGCCGCGGCGGCAACGAAAGAGGGCCGGTTCGACAACGAGCTCGTACCGATCAACGGCTTGAGCACCGACGAGATCATCCGCCCCGGCACGACAGTCGAGACGCTGGCGAGTTTGAAGCCTGCGTTCTACAGCCCGGCGTATGAGGCCCGCTTCCCGCAGATCAAGTGGGAAATCACCCCGGGCAACTCTTCGCCGCTGTCCGACGGCAGCGCTGCCGTGCTGATCACCACCAGCGAGGTGGCTGCGCGCCTTGGGCTGCGCCCGCTGGCCCGTATCCACACGGCGACGGTCGTCGGCTCCGATCCGCTGTACATGCTGACCGGTGTGATCCCGGCGACCGAAAAGGTCTTGCAGCGCGCGGGATTGACGCTCGCCGACATCGACCTGTTCGAGGTGAACGAGGCGTTCGCGCCCGTGGTGCTGGCGTGGGCGCACGACACCGGCGCAGATCTGGCGAAGACGAACGTCAACGGCGGTGCGATCGCGATCGGACACCCGCTGGGCGCCAGCGGCGCGCGCATCATGACGACAATGGTCAACGCGCTCGAACAGCGCGGCGGCCGCTACGGGTTGCAGACGATGTGCGAGGCCGGCGGCATGGCAAACGCCACCATCATCGAGCGGCTGTAAGGCTTGCCAGACGGAAGCCAGGGTCGTGATCCGGTGCCTTTCACGACCCTGGCTTCTATTTCGGCGCAAACGCGCTAGACGCGACGTAACTCGAACAGCGGAATGACCCGGCTCGTCTTCGCCTGGTACTCACCGAAACCCGGCGCGGCGGCGACCACCTTCGGAAAGGTTTCGTCACGCTCCCCCCGCGGCAGCTCGCGCGCGGTGACATCGTACGCATTCGTGCCTACCTCGATGTGCGCCCGCGGGTTGGCCCGAAGGTTGTGCACCCAGTCGGGGTTGGTGTCGGCGCCGGCCTTCGAGCCGATGATGATTATCTTCCCGTCGATCGTCAGGTACGCCAGCGGCGCCAGCCGCGGCTGGCCCGATTTGGCGCCGGTCGAGGTCAGCAGCAGGAGCGTCGCACCTTCGAATGGACCGCCGACCTTGCCCTCGTTGGCACGGAACTCTTCGACGATGCTCTTGTTGAACGCCTTCATGGTTTCGGCGTCAGGTACTTCGGTCATCGGGATCCAATCTCCTTCAGTAGTTGTTCGGCCACAGATTCGACCCGCACCGGCATCGTCTCTTAGACCCTGGTGAGTTCGTACCCGGCGATGATCAGCAGCTTGCCGTCCACCCGGCGACAGGACAGCGGCGACAGTCGCGGCTGACCCGACTTGGCGCCAGTCGTCGTCAGCAGCAGCACTTCCGTGCCCTCGAATGCGCCGACCTTCCCGTTGTTGGCGCGAAACTCCTCGACGACCTTGGCGTTGAACGCTTTCGTGGTCTCGATGTCGGCTGGCCGACGGGTCATGCTCCTTCAAGCTTCGGCGGCTTGGCGTCTATTCCCGAATCCTTGCGCTGCTTGGACGTGATCGCCGCGGGGCGCCAGACATCAAGTATTTCAGTACCCAGTACAGCAGGTCCGTCTGGCGTGATGATCAGCTGGTGACAGATACAGCCAGGACGGGCAGACCTAAGCCCGATGTGGACGTCGTCGTGGTTGGCGCGGGTTTTGCAGGCATCTATCTGGCCTACCGGCTGAGCCGCGCCGGCTACCGACTACGCGTGTTCGAAGCGGCCGACGACCTCGGCGGCACGTGGTACTGGAACCGGTATCCGGGTGCCCGGGTCGACGTTCCCAGCATCGACTACATGTACAGCTTCGATCCCGACTGGCAGCGCGACTGGGAGTGGTCGGAGAAGTACGCCACCCAGCCGGAGATTCTGCGCTATTTGAACCATGTCGCCGACAAGCACGACCTGCGCCGCCACATCACCTTTTCGACGCGAGTACGGGAGGCACGCTGGGACGACGATGCGTCGCTATGGCGTGTGCGCACCGACGGCGGCGGCGACCTCACCTCTCATTTCGTCGTGATGGCCACGGGCTGTCTGTCCATGCCCAAGCCAGCCGAGGTCGAGGGTCTCGAGCAGTTCGCCGGTGAGGTCTACTTCACCAGCCGCTGGCCGCACGAGCGAGTCGACTTGGCGGGTAAGCGCGTGGCGGTGATCGGCACGGGTTCCTCTGGGGTGCAATCGATTCCGGTGATCGCCGAGGAAGCGCGGCAGGTGGTGGTGTTTCAGCGCACTCCGAACTTCTCGATCCCGGCGCGCAACGGCCCGCTCTCACCCGAGAAGCTCGCGCAACTCGCAGACGAGGCCGAATACCGCACAGCGGCAAGGACGTCGCCAGGCGGCATCCCTATGGAGCGCAGCACCACCCCGACATTCAGTGTGTCGGAAGCTGAACGCCAACAACGCTATGAGCGCGCGTGGGAAATCGGCGAACTGTTCGAGGCGATCAACGTCTACGCCGACGTGCTCAGCAATCCCGCAGCCAACCACGAGTTCGCCGAGTTCTTTCGGAACAAGATCCGCTCCATCGTCGACGATCCGCAGACGGCGTCTGATTTGTGCCCAACCGATCACCCCATCGCAACGAAAAGGCCATGCCTCGACACGAACTACTACGCCACCTACAACCTGTCCCATGTGCGCCTTGTCAATGTCCGGGAACATCCGATTCGGCAAGTCACAGAAACCGGCATCGATATCGTCGACGAGTCGTTCACCTTCGACACGATCGTCTTCGCCACCGGTTTCGACGCCCTGACTGGTGCGATAACGGCCGTCGATATCACGGGTCGTGAGGATGTGGCACTGAAGGACAAATGGGCGAACGGGCCACAGACCTATCTCGGGCTGACCACGGCCGGCTTCCCAAACCTGTTCCTCATCACCGGTCCTGGTAGCCCTTCGGTGCTGTCGAACATGGCCGTCTCGATCGAACAACACGTGGACTGGGTGCTCGACTGCCTCGGTCACCTGAGCGCACGCGGTTTCGATGTCATCGAGCCGACCGAGACGGCCGAAGCTGGGTGGACCCAACACGTCAACGACTGCGCCGACATCACCCTCTATCCCGCCGCGAACTCTTGGTATATGGGCGCCAACGTGCCTGGCAAACCGCGGGTCTTTCTGCCGTATTGCGCCGGACTCCAGTTCTACCGGGCCAGCTGCGACGAGGTGGTCGCACGTGACTATCTGGGTTTCAGGCTGTCCGGTCGCGACGGCTCGCACGTGCAACGACGGAGTGGTGCGCCGGTTGCAACCGGACGTCGAGATGATTCTCGGTCGGATGGCCGAAATGAACCTGCCCACAATGGAATCGATGACCGTGGACGAAGCACGTGCCTTCTACATTGAGATGTCCGCGAATCGTCCGCCCGGTCCAGACGTCGGCGAGATCGTCGACGGCACCCTGCCCGGCGCCTCAGGCGACCTGGCGTACCGGCTATACCGGCCGCCGACCGAAGGTCCGCATCCGATCGTTGCGTACTTCCACGGTGGCGGCTGGATGCTCGGAGGTGCCACCTCTGACGATCCTCTGTGCCGCGACCTGTGTGTGCGGACCGACGCGATCGTTGTGTCGGCGGACTACCGCCACGCGCCCGAGCACCGGTTCCCGGCCGCAGTCGATGACGCCATGGCCGCGGTGCAGTGGATCGCGGACAATGCCGAGGCGCTCAGAGGCGGACCGGGCCAACTCGCGGTGTGTGGCTGGAGCGCCGGCGGCAATCTCGCGGCAGCTGTGTGCAGGCTGGCGCGCGACACGGGTGGACCAGACATCGTCGCCCAGGCACTTCTGGCGCCAAAGACGGACTCTGACACGACCCATAGCTCGTATGTCGAGAATGGGGACGGCTACCTGCTTACGACGGCGTTGGTGCGGTGGTTCCTGGACCACTACGCCGATCCGGAGAACGGAGACGACCCGCGGCTCGCGCCGTTGCGAGCAGACGATCTCTCCGGGCTTCCACCCGCGATCGTGGTCACCGCTGAGTTCGACCCATTGCGCGACGAGGGCGATGCTTATGCTGCCGCCTTGCAGGCGGCGGGCGTCCCGACCGAGCACATCCGTGCCCGCGGCCACACGCACCACTCGTTCACCATGGTCGACGTGGTCATCTCGGGTGCACCGGTACGTGCCCGGCTGGCGGACGCGTTGCGTCAGTTCTTTGTGGCGACGCGCACACCCGAGCCCGCTTCCTAACCGTCCTTAGCCGGCTTGGCGTCTATTCCCGATTCCTTGCGCTGCTGCGGTGTGATCGGCGCGGGCGCACCGGTCAGCGGGTCGACACCGCCGCCCGACTTCGGGAAGGCGATGACCTCACGGATCGAGTCCATGCCCGACAGCAGCGCGTTGATCCGGTCCCACCCGAACGCGATGCCGCCGTGCGGCGGTGCGCCGAACGTGAACGCCTCCAACAGGAATCCGAACTTCTCCTCGGCTTCGGCCTTGTCCAGGCCCATCACCGCGAACACCCGTTCCTGAATGTCGCGGCGGTGGATACGAATCGAGCCGCCGCCGATTTCGTTGCCGTTGCACACCACGTCGTACGCGTCGGCCAGCACGCTGCCCGGATCGGTGTCGACGCTGTCCTCGAACTCCGGCTTGGGCGCGGTGAACGCGTGGTGCACCGCCGTCCAGGCGCCCGACCCGACGACGACGTCACCGTGTGCGGTCGCCTCGTCGGCGGGTTCGAACAGCGGCGGGTCGACCACCCAGGTGAAAGCCCATGCGTTCGGGTCGATCAGGTCCAGCCGCTTGGCGATCTCGATGCGTACCGCGCCGAGCAGCGCCCGGGACGACTTGGCCGGGCCCGCGGAGAAGAATATGCAGTCACCGGGTGACGCGCCGACGTGCGCGGCCAGCCCGTCGCGCTCGGCGTCGGACAGGTTCTTTGCCACCGGGCCACCCAGTGTGCCGTCCTCGTTCACCAGCACATACGCCAGCCCGCGGTGCCCACGCTGCTTGGCGAAATCCTGCCAGCCGTCGAGCGTGCGGCGCGGCTGCGATGCGCCGCCGGGCATGACGACCGCGCCGACGTACGGCGCCTGAAAGACCCGAAACGGGGTGTCGGAGAAGAAGTCCGTGCACTCGACGAGCTCCAGGGCGAACCGCAGATCGGGTTTGTCCGAGCCGAATCGGCGCATCGCGTCGGCGTAGGTCATCCGCGGCAGTGGCAACGGCACGTCGTAGCCGATCAGTCGCCACAATGCCGCGATGATCTCCTCCGAGATGGCGATGACGTCCTCGGTGTCGACGAAGCTCATCTCCATGTCGAGCTGGGTGAACTCGGGTTGCCTGTCGGCGCGGAAGTCCTCGTCGCGGTAGCACCGGGCGATCTGGTAGTAGCGCTCCATGCCCGCGACCATCAGCAGCTGCTTGAACAGCTGCGGGCTCTGCGGTAGCGCATAGAACGACCCCGGCTGCAGCCGCGCAGGCACCAGGAAGTCTCGGGCGCCCTCGGGCGTCGACCGGGTCATCGTCGGCGTCTCGATTTCGACGAAGTCCTGCCCCGCCAGCACCTCGCGGGCGGCCGCATTCGCCTTGGAGCGCAACCGAATCGCTCCGCCCGGACCGTCCCGACGCAGATCCAGGTAGCGGTACTTGAGCCTGGCCTCTTCGCCAGCCGGCTCATCGAGCTGGAACGGCAGCGGTGCGCTCTCCCCCAGCACGGTCAGCGACGTCGCATTGACCTCGATCTCACCTGTGGCGATTTCAGGGTTGGCGTTGCCCTCGGGCCGGATCTCGACGACACCGTCGACGGCGATGCAGAACTCCGCGCGCAGCCGGTGAGCCTGGGCCAGCACGTCGCCCTCGCGGAACACCACCTGCGACACCCCGGACGCGTCACGCAGGTCGATGAAGATGACGCCGCCGTGGTCGCGGCGACGCGCCACCCAGCCGGCCAGCGTCACCTTCTGCCCGGCATCGGTGGTCCGCAACGAACCGGCGGCATGAGTGCGCAGCACAAAAACTCCTTGTGAAAGGCCAGCGTGGACGACCGCCACAGTCTAGAGCGGGTCCCCCAGCGGACGTTCGGCACTCTTCGGCGTGACAACGTGCACCATTCCAAGCCGTCATCATTCGTTGACGGTCCACACCCAGCACGCGGCCTGGGCCGCCGCAGGCATCGCAGGTAGCTTGGCGATCGTGGGCACCAGCATTGCACTCGTCGGACCCGGCGCTATCGGTGCGACCGTCGCCGCGTACCTGGACGCCGCCGGCCACTCCGTCCTGCTGTGCGGGCATACGCCGCGCGATTCGATCGAGGTCCGGCCCGACGACCACGACCCGATCGTGCTACCGGGACCCGTGCACACCGATCCGGCCGAGGTCGACGGTCCCGTTGACGTGGTGTTCCTCGCCGTCAAGGACACCCAGAACGAGCAGGCCGCTGCCTGGTTGGCGCGGCTGTGCGACCAGCGCACGGTGGTGTGTGCGATGCAGAACGGCGTCGAACAGGTGGAGCGGGTGGGACGGTTCTGCCCCTCGTCGACGGTCGTGCCGGCCGCCGTATGGATCTCGGCGGAAAGACAGCCAGACGGCTGGGTGCGGGTGCGTACCGAGCCGCGACTGGTGCTGCCAGACACCGAGGCGGCCGCGACGCTTGCGGAGTTGTTGCGCGGCGCCAGGGTGACTGTCGAGCTGGAACTCGACTTCATCACCGCTGCGTGGCGCAAGTTGTTGGTCAACGCCGTGGTCGCCTTCATGGTGTTGACGGGCCGGCGCGCGGGCATTTTCCGCCGTGACGACGTGACGGCGCTGGGTCGCCGGTATCTGGCCGAATGCCTCGCCGTGGCGCGGGCGGACGGTGCCGACCTCGGCGACGGCGTGATCGATGAGATCGTCGACACGCTGGCGCAAGCCCCACCGGACATCACCACGTCGATGCTCACCGACCGGGAAGCGAACAGGCCGCTGGAGTGGGACATCCGCAACGCCGTCATCCTGCGCAAGGCGGCCGCCCATGGGCTCGCCACCCCGATCAGCGAGGTGCTAGTGCCGTTGCTCGCCGCCGCAAGCGACGGACCCGGCTAGACATCCTGGTCTACCCGGATCGTGAACATGCGGGGCGGCATCGTCGGCGATGAAGAGTTTCTGGTCTGGGAACCGAACCGCCGCATGGCCTTTCGGGTGTCCCTCAGCGCTCCACTGACCAACCGATGTACGCGGTTCCTGACCAACCTGCGCCGCTACACCGACAAGCGCTTCACGACGACGGCTTAGTGCAGGCCGGCCCAGGCCTTGCGGCGTTCGGCGTCAGGATCCTCGACCACCGTGTCGCGGGCCGACAGGATGATCCGAGTGAAGCGGTGCTCGGTGTCGTAGATCGGCCAATGTTGCCCACTGGACCAATGGATCTGCGCTGCTCTCCGGTCTTCGCGCAAGCGCTCATCCGCGGTGTCCCAGCCCTTGGCCGCGAAGTCCAGCCAGGCGCGCTGCATGCGCCTGCCAACGGGTGGCTGCAGCCGGCGCCCGAGCGGGTGCAGCTTGCGGCCGATGAACGAGGCGTAGCTGTGCTGGATGTGCACGATCTCGCTGCCGTGGGTAGCGCCGAGCCCGAGAATCCGCAGGCTCCACCCGAAATGGTCGAACCGGTACATGTGCGTCGGCGCCTGGGCGCTGTACGCATCGGCGAAGGCCCAGGCCGGGCCGCCGAACATGACGTCAGAGCCGAACGCGATGAGCGCGCGCCTGCGCGGGTAGTCCGGGTACGCGGCGAGCACCCGGTCCTTGGCGTCGGGCGCGACGCGGTCGAGGTATGCGTCGATCGACGCCGTGGTCGTGGGGAGCATCGGCGGCTTGGTCCAGGCGAACATCGACGCCTCGTGGCTGTTGGTGCCGATGATCAGCGGCACCCGGGCCAGCGTGCCCTCGCGGGCCGCGTCGACCGGATGCCTCGGCAGCAGGTCGACACCATAGGTCAGCCCGTAGGCCAGCGTCGGGGTGGTCGCGGCGCTCTTGAGCTGTAACCTGCCCGCGGCGCGGCGCAGTTGCCGTTGCGGCAGCGCCTTGATCTCGGCGGCGCTGACGCCGAGTTTCTCCAGGAACTCGTGCGCCTGCCTCGCCCGCAGCCTCGCGGTCGGCGATCAACGGAAGCGCCGGACTCTGCGCGATGGCGCGGCTGAACAGGCCGCGGGCCGCCGGGCTGGCCAGCAGCGCGAGCACGGACGTTCCACCGGCAGACTCACCGAAGACGGTCACCCGGTCGGGGTCGCCCCCGAACGCGGCGATGTTCTCGCGGATCCAGTGCAGCGCGGCCATCTGGTCGCGCAGTGCGAGGTTGTCGTCGAATCCGTCGCCGAGGTCGCCGAGCTCGAAGCCGCCGAACACCCCGATCCGATAGGTGACGTTGACCACCACCACATGTCCGTTGGCGGCCAGCCGCGACCCGTTGTAGAGCTGGAATTGGCCTGCGCCGAAGACGAATGCCCCACCGGGTATCCACACCATCACCGGCAGCGAGCCGGTGGTGTCCGGCGACCACACGGTCAGTGTCAGGCAGGCCTCGTCGCGAACCTTGGGATCGTCGCGACCCCCGCCGACAAACGACTTGCCCTGCGGCGGCAGCGGTCCGTGGTCCACCGCATCGCGCAGTCCGGTCCACGGCTCCAGCGGCGCAGGCGCCAGAAAGCGACGCTCGCCCACGGGCTGTTCGGCATACGGCACGCCCCGCCAGACTCCGACCCCACCATCGGTCGTGCCACGCAGGTCCCCCAAGCCCGTGTGCACAACGGTGGAATGTCCGGCAACGAGCGCCACACCCAAATCGTAGTGTGCAAAGCTGGACGCACTTGGGTCCGAATATGGCGTGGCGAGCAACGGAGCGGTGCAATGACCTTTAACGAGGGAATGCAGATCGACACGAGCAACATTTCGACGGGTGGTCGTGGGCCCGGTCGCGGTATTGCGATCGGCGGCGGGCTCGGCGGATTGTTGATCGTCGTGGTCGCGCTGTTCCTGGGCGTCGACCCGAGCTCGGTGATACCTCAGCAACAGCAGATCGACACCGGCGGCGTCGAGGCGCCCGGATACGACATGAGCCACTGCAAGACCGGCGCGGACGCCAACAAATATGTGGAGTGCCGGGTGGCTGCGACGACGAACTCGGTGGACGGGGTGTGGCAGCAGCTGCTGCCGGGCTACACGCCTCCGCATACCACGCTGTTTCACGGATCGGTTCAGACCGGCTGCGGACCCGCGGACAGCGCCGTTGGCCCGTTCTATTGCCCCGTCGACCAGACCGCATACTTCGACACGGACTTCTTCAAGGTGCTCGTCGACCAGTTCGGTTCCAGCGGTGGGCCGTTGGCGCAGGAGTACGTGGTGGCCCATGAGTACGGCCACCACGTGCAGAATTTGAAGGGTGTGCTCGGCCGCGCGCAGCAGGACCCCGAGGGCGCACAGGGCGCGGGTGTGCGCACCGAGCTGCAGGCCGACTGCTACGCCGGGGTCTGGGCGCATTACGCGGCCATCACCAAACAGGAGAGCACCGGCGTGCCGTACCTGGAGCCATTGAGCGACAAGGATATTGCCGACGCACTTTCTGCGGCGTCGTCCGTCGGCGACGACCGCATCCAGAAGCAGGCGACCGGCCGGATCAACCCCGAGCAGTGGACCCACGGCTCGTCCGCGGAGCGCCAGAAGTGGTTCACCGTCGGGTATCAGACCGGCGACCCCAACAAGTGCGACACCTTCGCGACCAACAACCTTGGTTAGGCCTCCCACGGCCGTAGACGCCGTCGCCGAACGTTATCTCGACACGTTCGCCGCGCTGGACCCATGCGCGGCAACGGAAATGGGCATCATCGGCCACGACGACGACGTCACCGACTACTCCCCCGAGGGTGTGGCGGCTCGGGTCGACGCGGCCCGCTCGGCGCTGAGTGAGCTCGACGGAACCAGCCCGGTCGACGACGTCGACCGGGTGACCATCGCGGCGATGCGCGAACGACTCGGTCTGCAGATCGAGCTGCACGACGCACGATTGGATGTGGGCGATCTGAACGTGATCGCCTCACCGCTGCAGTCGATGCGCGACGTGTTCGACTTGATGGCCACCGACACCGACGAGGATTGGGCACTGATCGGTCTGCGGATGTCGAAGGTGCCCGACCGGGTCGCCGGCTACGCCGAAGCACTGCGCGCGGCGGTGGCAGCCGGGCGCGCACCCGCGGCCCGGCAGGTCGCGCGTGGCATCGATCAGGCGGGCCAGATCCAGCAGCTGTTTGTGGGCATGGTGGCCGATGCTGCGCCGGGAAACGCTGCGCTGCACGCGGAATTGAAACAACGCGCCGCGGCGGCCGCCGACGCCTACGGCACGCTCGCCGCTGCGTTGCGCGACGAGATCGCACCGCACGCTCGGCACGAGGACGCGTTCGGCCGCGACACGTACCGGCTGCTGTCGCGGCAATTCCTCGGCACCTCCGTCGACCTCGACGAGACCTATCAGTGGGGCCTTCGCCAATTGGAAAGCATTGTCGCCGAACAGGAGTCGATCGCAGATCGGCTCTATCCCGGGGTCTCGGTCAGCGAAGCGCTGCGGCGTCTGGACGAAGAGCCCCGCTACCTGGTGCACGGCACCGACGCCCTGCAGGCCTGGATGCAAGGTCTGTCCGACCGCGCGGTGGAATCGCTGGCCGACACGCATTTCGACATCGCCCCGGCACTGCGCACGCTAGAGTGTCGGATCGCGCCCACCCAGACCGGTGGCATCTACTACACCGGGCCGTCGGAGGACCTGAGCCGTCCCGGACGAATGTGGTGGTCGGTCCCGCCGGGTGTGGACACGTTTCGCACCTGGCAGGAAACCACCACGGTGTTCCATGAAGGCGTGCCGGGGCATCACCTGCAGGTCGGCCGGGCGGTCGTCTCCTCGGACCGGCTGAACCGCTGGCGCCGGATGGGTTGCTGGGTGTCGGGCCACGGCGAGGGTTGGGCGCTGTACGCCGAGCGGTTGATGGCCGACCTCGGCTGGCTCGACGACGCAGGGAACCGGATGGGAATGCTGGACGCCCAACGCTTCCGGGCCGCGCGTGTGGTGATCGACATCGGTGTGCACTGCGGGCTGACCGCGCCCGACGGCGGTCTCTGGGACGCCGAACGGGCGTGGGTGTTCCTGCAGTCCCACAGCGCGATGGCCGAGGAGAATCTGCGCTTCGAGCTGGACCGCTACCTGGGCTGGCCGGGGCAGGCTCCGTCGTATGCGATCGGACAGCGGATCTGGCAGCAGCTGCGCGACGAGATGCTCGGCCGGGGGCTGTCGTTGCGCGAATTCCATGGCCGTGCACTGGATCTCGGTGGGCTGCCGCTGGACGTGCTCAGGTCGACCCTGTCCGAGATGTGAGGTCGGCCGCCGCATCTCGCCATCTGAATCCGGTGCGACCAGCAAGTCCTCCGCGTCGGGTTTCTGCGCGTCTGCCGCCGATACCTGTTCGGCAAGCTGTGTAGCGGTCGCCCGGTCGCCGCGGTTCATCGCCGCAACCGCCTCATCCAGCCAAGTCGTCAATCGACGATCGGCCGTCGCTCACGTCAATATGGTGTCATCCGCGGCCCCGTAGCGACCCGAATTCACCGATACCGTATTGCGCCGCGGTCGCGATCTACCACCTGCACGACATCGTCCACCACGCTTACAACGTCAGTGATTGACCACATTGAACACATTTCGTTAATGTGTTCAAATGCGCACCGAGGTATCCAGTCGATCAGTGTCCCCCGCACTGCTGGCGGCGACCACCGAGACACTGCGGCGGCTCGGCCCCCGACAGTTCAGCCTCACCGCCGTCGCCGAGGCGGCTGGTGTCTCCCGCGGCACGGTGCACAACGCGCTGGGCAGCCGGGACCATGCGATAAAGACCGCGCTTGGCCATCTGGCATCGGTGTTCACCGAGACGATGGCGGCCGAGGTCGACAAGGAGACCACCCTGGCCGATCAAGTCGCGGCCGCGGCGGTGGTGGTCTGCGCACACCGGCAGCACTCGGATTCGGTGGCGCCGCGCGGCATCAACGAAAGCATCCTGGTGCTGCTGCTGCGCAACATCGGCGATGACCTGATGAAGCGTTCCATCGAGTTGTGGCGGCCGCTGGTACGCGCGGCACGGCAACGAGGTGAAGTCGGAGCCGGAGTCGATCCCGGGCGGGCAAGCGAATGGATTGTGCGAATGCTGTTGAGCTTTGAGTTGTTACCGCCCATCGGTGTGAACCTGGACAGCCCCCGCGCGGTGCGCCGGTTCGTGGCCGAGCACATCGTCGACGGGTTGACGGGGGCGTCTCGTGACTGAACCGACGTACGACGTCGCCATCATCGGCGCAGGGCCCGGTGGGATCTCGGCCGCACACCTGCTCCGCAGGAAGGGCATCGCGAACTTCGTCATTCTCGAACGCGCCGCCGATTTCGGCGGCACGTGGCGCGACAATCACTATCCCGGGCTGGCCGTGGACATTCCCGCCCTGTGGTACCAGCTGTCGTTCGCGCCCAATCCCGACTGGAGCCGGCTGTTCGCGCCGGGACCAGAGCTCTACCGGTATCTGCAAGACACCGCGCGGCGACTGGGCCTGTACGAGCATCTGCAGGCGAACTCGGAAGTCCTCCAACAGAAATGGGACGACAACACCGCGCTTTGGCGGCTGCAGATTCGGGATCAACCCGCGGTCACCGCACGCTTCGTGATCAGCTCGGTCGGCGGATACGTCAACGCCAAGACCGCGGTCGACATCGACGGAATCGAAGACTTCGAAGGCGCTATTCTGCGGCCCAACGCATGGGACGACGACTATGACACCCGCGGCAAGCGGATCGCAGTGATCGGAACCGGTTCCAGCGGCGTGCAAATCGCGGCGGCGCTATCAGCCGATGCGGCCAACCTCGACATCTATCAGCGGACGCCGGCGTGGGTGCTACCCAAGGTCGACTTCGACATCCCGCCCCTGATGCGGCGCATCCTCCGGTTGCCCGGCATCTTCGGCGGCGTCAACGTTGCGGGACGGCTGGCGATGGACATGTTCATGGTGGCGCCGATCGTGCATCTGTTCTCCCGACTGCCCGACAAGGTGCTCGCCCGAATCATGCCGTTCTACGACACGTACTGCACGGCGCTGTACCGCCTGCTGCTGCGCGCCGTCGTCGACGACCCGGCGACCCGAAAAGCGCTGGTCCCCCGCTACGGCATCCTCGCCAAGCGTCCGGTCATCTCCAGCAGTTTTCTGCCTGCGTTGAACCACCAGACGACGAACCTGATCACCACGCCGATCGAGCGAATCACCCGGTCCGGCGTGCGGACCGTCGACGGCGCCGATCATCCCGCCGACCTGCTCGTGCTGGCGACGGGCTACGAGCTGTGGACCGACCCGGAGACGTATCGACCGGAAACTGTGCTGGGCCCCAACGGGTTTGACCTCGCCGAGTACTACGGCGCGCACGGTTTGCAAAGCTACGCCGGCACCGCCCATCCCCGCCTGCCCAACCGATGGGAGATCGTCGGGCCGCTGGGCTTCGTCGGCTTCGCGTGGATGGACTTCGTGGAAACCATGGCAGCGCACGCGGTGCGGGTGATCGATGAGGCCCGTCGCCAAGACGTCAACGTCGTCGCCGTGAGTCAGGACGCCTTCAACCAGTGGAACACCGTCATGCGGCGGCGCGGGAAGACCGCGCACCTGTATTACACCGCGTGCGCGGGGCTGAACACCTACTTCATCAACTCGCAGCGCGACACGCTCTACTACCGCCCCCAGACCATCACCGGCTCCCGGCGTTTCGCGCGCAGTTCACCGCTTTCCGATTATGAGTTCTCCCGGCGAACCGCGCCGAGCGCACCCGCACCGCTACCGAAGGAGCTGTCGGCATGACGGAACACGAAGCACCACTGGCAGGCAAGGTCGCGTATGTGACGGGAGCCGCACGCGGGCAAGGCCGTTCGCACTGCATCCGGTTGGCGCGGGCGGGCGCAGACATCGTCGCGATCGACGCGTGCGCGCCCGTCACCGACCACAACGGGTACCCGCCGTCGCGCCCCGAGGACCTCACCGTGACGGTGAGCCTGGTCGAGGGCGAAGGTCGAAAGATCCTCGCAGATGCAGGTCGATGTCCGAGACGCCGCAGGACAGCAGCGGGTAGTCGCCGACGCGTTGGAGCAATTCGGGCGCCTCGACATCGTCGTCGCGAACGCCGGCGTGCTCAATTGGGGCCGGCTATGGGAGATTTCGGCGCAGCAGTGGCAGGACACCCTCGACATCAACCTCACCGGTCTGTGGAACACGATCAAGGCGGTGGTGCCGCCAATGATCGAGGCGGGCAACGGCGGGTCGATCATCACGATCAGCTCGGCGGCCGGCATCAAGGCGGTTCCCGGCTGCGGCCACTACTGCGCCAGCAAGTTCGGCGTCGTCGGGCTGACGAACTCGCTGGCGATCGAGCTCGGCGAGTTCGGGATTCGGGTCAACTCGGTGCACCCATACGGGACCGACACGCCGATGGGCAACGACGTGTCGATGTACAAGGTGTTCCAGGACCACCCCAACTACATCCACAGTTTCTCGCCGGGCGCGTTGCCGACCGATTCGCTGGCGGCTCCGGATCTGATCTCCGACATCGTGGTGTGGCTGGCCAGCGATGCGTCGTCACTGGTGACCGCCGCCCAAATTCCGGCGGACAAAGGCTATTTGAAGATCTAGAGCCGCGACTGGTGCTTGATCGCCGTGTCGGTGGTACGCAACGGCCTGATCAACGCGTCCTGCGCGAAGGAGGCGATCAACTCGCCCTCCTCGGTGTGCACCGCACCCCGTACATACGACATGCCCGCACCGACCTGTGTGCTCTCGTGGGTGTAGAGGATCCAGCCGTCCCAGCGCACCGGCTCGTGAAAGCTGACCGACACCGTCATCGGCGCGGTCGACACCGTCAGGTGCGCCTGCGCGGTGCCGATGCCCTCGTGCGCGCGCATCGTCGTCGAAATCCCAAGGTGGCCGGTGAAATACGCGATCAACGCCTTCGCCAGGTCGTCGCGGGTCGGGATCGGGTCGTAGTGCAGCCAGGCGTACAACTCCGGCGGGCCTACCTCGTCGGGGCTGTTGACGTCGACGACGTCGACCAGGCGCAGCTCGCGTCCGGCCATCGGCATCTCCGATGCGTTCGCATCTGCGGGTGCCGCGACATCCGGACGCGGCAGATGGTGCCGGATCACATCACTCGTCGGGACGTCGGCGAGCACCGTCGCCGTGATGCACCGCTTGCCGTTCTGCTTGGCGGCGACGATCGCGGTGGCGGTGGACCGCCCCTCGCTGACTACGTCGATCTCCAATTCGACGGGCCCGGCCCCGACCATGACGGCGCGGGCGAACACCGCCGAGACCGAACGCACCGACTTCTCCGGGAACCGTTTGGCCACAGCGACAATCGCCTGGGCCAGCACCTGCGTGCCCTCCACCACCTGCCGCTCATCCTCCCCAGCGGGGCCCGTCTCGGCTGTGAAGCGGTTCTCTCCATCCTGCTGCACGTCGAACAGGTCGAGCAGTCCCTGAACGGTCCACGTCTGCGCTGAGTCTGTCGTCATGGGAGGGAACAGTAACCGAGCTTCTGCAAAACCGGTAACGTCATTACCAGCAGACGACGAGCCGGAAGGTGTCCACCATGGCGAAGCCCAGCGGACGATCCCCGGATACGGTCGGCGTCGACACCGAACCCCGCGAGAGGCGCTTCATGAAGTCGGCGCTGGCGATCCTCGGTGAAACGGGCCGCACCGACTTCACGGTGCTCGAGGTCGTGGAGCGGTCCAAGACCTCGCTGCGATCGTTTTACCAGCACTTTTCCACCAAGGACGAGTTGCTGCTCGCATTGATCGACAAGATCATGTCCGAGTCGACGCGCAAGTGGCGAGAGGACACCACCGGCCTGCCCAGCATCGCGGCCCTCCGGGTGCTCATCGACCGCATCTGCACACCCGCCGAATCAACCACCCAGGACAAGGTCAACCGCGGCCTTACCTACTACAACGACCACCTGGCCGAGACGCTGCCCCGCGAGTACGCCCGCGTCCTCTCCCCCTTGCATGAGCTCATCAAAGACATCATCAACCGCGGCATCGCCGACGGTTCGTTTCGCGCCGGCATCGACGTCGACGCCACAGCCGCCCTGATCATGCAATCGGCGCTCGGCGCCATGCGGCTGCACGTCCTTGGCGCCGAACTGAACGGCGTTCCGATCGACGCCGACCACATCTACGAGTTCTGTGTCGGCGGCCTCGTCGCCCCCGGCAACCCCTTCTGACCTGCGCGATACCCGGTTCTCCCGGGCGTGGTGTTTTCGCTGGTCCAGAAGTGGTAATGTCGTTACCACTCACGACCAATCAGACTTCCAGGAGGCGGATATGCCATCACGCGAACTCCCCTATCCGGTGTTCGACGCCGACAACCACTTCTACGAGCCGAAGGAAGCACTCACCCAGTTCCTTCCGGATCATCGCAAAGGTGTCATCGACTACATCGACGTGCGCGGCCGCACCAAGATCATGGTGCGCAACGTGGTCAGCGATTACATCCCGAACCCGACCTTCGAGGTGGTCGCGCGGCCCGGCGCCCAGGAGGAATACTTCCGCCACGGCAGCGGTGGCAAGAGCTACCGCGAGGTGATGGGCAAGCCCATGAAGGCGATCCCCGCATTCCGCAACCCCGCAGCACGCCTCGAGGTCCTGGACTCGCTCGGACTGGACTACACCCTGATGTTCCCGACGTTGGCCAGCCTCGTCGAGGAGCGATTGAAGGACGATCCGGACCTGATCCTCGACATCGTCCACGCGCTGAACCAATGGATGTACGAAACCTGGCAGTTCAACTACGAGGACCGCATCTTCTCCACCCCGGTCATCAATCTGGGCGTCGTCGACCGCGCCCTCGAAGAGCTGGAGTGGTGCCTGGAGCGAGGCGCCAAGACGGTCCTGGTCCGGCCCGCGCCGGTGCCCGGTTATCGCGGTACCCGCTCCCTGGGCCTGGAAGAGTTCGACCCGTTCTGGGATGCCTGCGTCAAGGCCGGCATCCCGGTGTCGATGCACGCCTCGGACAGCGGATACTCCCAGTACCTCAACGACTGGGAGCCTGGCGACGAGTTCAAACCGTTCGCGCCGACGTCGTTCCGCATGGTCGCGATGGGTAAGCGGCCCATCGAGGACACCATGGCGGCGCTGGTCTGCCACGGTGCGTTGACCCGCAACCCAGATCTGCGCATCCTGTCGATCGAGAATGGCGCGGACTGGGTGCCCTTCCTGTTCAAGCAGTTCAAGAGCGTCTACTCGAAGATGCCGCAGGGATTCCTGGAAGACCCGATCGTGGCGTTCAAGCGAGGCGTCTACGTGGCACCGTTCTGGGAGGACGACTTCGCCCAGATGGCCGAGCTCTGCGGCATCGACCGCGTGATCTTCGGGTCTGACTGGCCCCACCCGGAGGGGTTGGCAGAGCCGACCAACCTGGTCGACGACCTTCAGGGTCTCGATGAAGAGGGACAGCGAAAGGTCATGGGTGGCAACATGATCGACCTGTTCAAGATTCCCAACAAGATCGTCCACAAGCCCGGTGCGCCGACCTTGGAATTCGCCTGAGCCGTTTCGACCGCGGGGAGCGTGCTGATAATCGGCACGCTCCCCGTAGTACGAGCTCCAATTTCGAAGAGGCTGAACCGATCTCATGACCGACGTCGCAAATCCAGAACGGCTACTGTTCGCCTCGACGACCCAGTCGTTCCTCGAGAAGGAAGCCTCGCTGACTCGGCTGCGCGAACTCCACGCGGCCGGTACCTCCTTCGAGGCCGACTGGTGGCGGCGCGCCGCCGAGCTTGGCTGGACGAGCCTGCTGGTGCCCGAGGACCTCGGCGGCGGCAGCGTATCCGGTGACGGCGTGGCGGATCTCGCCCTAGTCGCCGAGCTGGCCGGCAAGACCGTCGCCCCCGGGCCGCTGCATCCAGTCAGCACCGTACTGGCCGGTCTGGTCGAGGCACCCGAAAACCACGAGGACACAATCGAATCGCTGGTTTCGGGTGAGGTCGTGGCGTCCTGGGCCGTCTACGAGCCGGGCAAGCCGTGGTCTCCCCTGGACGCGGCGGTCGCAGCGACGCGGACCGAGACCGGTTTTCGCATCGAGGGTGTCAAGGATCGCGTCGAGGCGGGCGCGGAAAGCTCAGTCTTGTTGGTGGTGGCGAACTGCGACGGTGCGGTCCGCCAGTTCCTGGTGCCGACGGACGCGCCCGGCGTGCGCGTCGAGCCGCAGCGGTCGATCGACATGGTGAAGAGCTATGCCCGCGTGCACTTCGACGGCGTCGAGGTCGACGCCGTCGCCGCCGTCGGCTCGGCCGAGCAGACCGCGGACCTGATCGCGCGCCAGAGCCAGATTGCAATGATCCTCCAGTGTGCCGAGATCGTGGGCATCCTGGAAACCGTGCTGGACTTCACTATTCAGTGGGGATTCGACCGGTATTCCTTCGGCCGTCCGATTGGTTCCTACCAGGCGCTCAAACACAAGTATGCCGACCTGAAGATCTGGTTCGAGGCGTGCCGCGCAACAACGAACGCCGCGGTGGCCGAGGTGGCTTCGCGTTCGCCGGGTGCCGATATAGCCGTGAGCGTTGCGAAATCCTATGTGGGTGAACACGCTCCGGGCATGCTGCAGGACTGCATCCAGTTGCACGGCGGTATCGGGGTGACGTGGGAGCACGACCTACATCTGTTCCTGCGCCGAGTCACGCTGTACCGCTCGATGTTCGGCACACCCGAAGAACACAACCTGCACGTCTACGCGCTCACCGAGCAGCTGGAGCCCACTTCATGACCGAGACGACTTCTGCCCCGACCCAGACCGACGAGTCGGTCGAGGAGTTCGCCGCACGGGCCCGTGTGTGGCTGGCCGACAACATGCCGCGCATCGACCCGGCGAACCTGCCGGAGGTCGACCGGGGCGAAGAGGCGCCGTGGCTGCGCGCCCGCGAGCTCCAGAAGATGCTGTGGGACGGCGGATTCGCCGGCATCTGCTTTCCAACGGAGTACGGGGGTCTGGGTCTGCCGATCGCCTACCAGAAGGCGTTCGACAACCAGTCACGCGGCTACGAGATGCCGATGATCCTCAACACGCCGACGTTCACGATCTGCGCTGCAACGATCCTCGACACCGGCTCGGAAGAACAGAAGCGCCAACACATTTCGGGAGCGCTCCGGGGCGACGAGGTGCTCGTGCAGCTGTTGTCGGAGCCCAGCGGCGGATCGGATCTCGCCGGCGTCATCACCCGAGCCGACCGCGTCGGCGACAAGTGGGTGATCAACGGCGCGAAGACGTGGAGCACCAGCGCGTTCGCGGCCGACTACGGGCTGATGCTGGCCCGCACCGACTGGGATCTGCCCAAGCACGAGGGCCTGACGATGTTCCTCGTGCCGATCAACAGCCCCGGCATCACGTTGCGGCGCATCAAGCAGGTCAACGGGTCGGTCGAGTTCTGCGAGGAGTTCTTCGACAACCTCGAGCTCGGTGACGACGCCGTCGTTGGCGAAGTCAACGAGGGCTGGCACGTGGCCTCACGGCAGCTCTACCACGAGCGACGCGCGGTCGGCGGCGGCTCCGAGTTCGCCAGCGGCGTTGGCGCCGAAGGCAAAACCGACATGCCCATCGACTACGTCGCCCTACTCGAGAAGACGGGTCAGGCAGACAATGAGCGCGCTCGCGAGCTGGCGGGCCGGGCGCTGGTACACCGCACGGTGCGCGAGCAGCTGATCGACCACGTATATCACGGGGTCCTCGACGGCTCACTGCCTCCGGCAGCAGGCTCGATCATCCGGGTCACACACGCAGAGACCCACCATCTGGAGTTCGACACGGTGCTGGCGATCACCGGCAGTTCGGGAGTGGTCGACGGCGGCAACGACTTGATCCGCTATGGCGAGCGGTACCTGTCACGCCAGACCGCGGCACTCGGCGGCGGCACCACCGAGATCGCGCGCAACATCATCGGCGAACGCGTGCTGGGCTTCCCCCGCGAATACGCCGCCGACCGCGGTGTGCCCTTCAATCAGGTCAAGCGCAACAAGAGGTAGGAGGCTCCTTGCGCCGAAACGGTATTCCGGCAGAGAAAGCCCGAGGGCCTGCTGGAATACAGTTTCGGCGAGCTAGAACAACGTCGGCTGCAGGAGCTCGGCGGGCGGCGCCGCCGGGGTTTCGGACGCCCGGAAAGACCGGCGGTCGGGCGTCAGACCGTGCTTGGCAACCAATGGCGTCACCCGGTCGTGCAGCATCTTCTTGTAGTCCGAGGGGAGATACGCTCCGCGCCTGTACAACTCGCGGTACTCCCCCACCAACTCCGGGTGCGATTTCGCCAACCAGCCCATGAACCATCCGCGCGTCGAGCCACGCAGATGAAGGCCGAACACCGTCACCCCCGTCGCGCCGGCCTCGGCGATCTGGGCCAGAAGCGCATCGAGGTGCTCGACCGAGTCGGTCAACCGCGGCAGCACCGGCGCCACCATGACGTGGCAACCAAGGCCGGCATCACGGATCGCGGAGATCAACCCGAGCCGGGCCTGCGGCGACGGCGTGCCCGGTTCGACATCTTTGTGCAGTTCGGGATCAGCGACGGCCAGCGACACTGCGACGCTCACGTCGACCTTTCTGGCGGCCTCGGTGATGAGCGGCAGATCGCGGCGCAGCAGTGTGCCCTTGGTGAGGATGGAAAACGGTGTGCCGGAATCGGCCAGGGCGCCGATGATGCCGGGCATCAGCGCGTAGCGCCCCTCTGCCCGTTGATAGGGATCGGTGTTGGTGCCCAGCGCGACGGTCTCCCGCTGCCAAGACGGCCTGCGTAGTTCACGACGGAGTACCTCGGCGACGTTGGTCTTGACCACGACCTGGGTGTCGAAGTCGGTGCCGCAGTCCAGATCGAGGTACTCGTGGGTGGGCCGCGCGAAGCAGTAGCGACAGGCGTGGGAACACCCGCGGTAGCCGTTGACGGTGTAGCGAAACGGCAGCATGGCCGCGTTGGGCACCTTGTTCAGCGCGGACTTGCACAGCACCTCATGGAACGTGATGCCCTCGAACTGCGGAGTGCGGACGGTCCGAATGAAGCCGATGCGCTGCAGGCCAGGCAGGGCGCCGTCGTCGACGCTGACGCCCTGGCCGTCCCACCGCATGAGTTCTATTCGAACCCTTGTTCGATGTGATGTCAAGGTAATTAACCCGTTCGCACAGATACTCGTCTGCGCATATTCGGTTACGAGTATTTGTTGTCAGCCGGGAGTGGTGATGGCCGAGAAGCGCAAGGTCGCGAACCTGATGGCGCTCGCGGTGCTCGCAACGGTCGTGCAGCGGCCGATGCACCGCTACGAGATGGCATCGCTGATGCGGGTCCGCGGCAAGGACCGCGACATGAACATCAAGTGGGGGTCGCTCTACACCGTCGTGCAGAACCTGGAGCGCAGCGGCTACCTCGAACCGATCGGTGTCACCCGCCAGGGGGCCCGTCCCGAACGCACGGTGTACCAGATCACCGACGCCGGACGCGACGAACTCGTGACCTGGACCCGCGAGCTGATCGCCGAACCGGAGGCCGAACACACGCGGTTCGTCGCCGGCCTGTCGGTGCTCGCGGTGCTAACCCCGGACGACGTCACCGACCTGCTGCGCAGGCGGTTGGAGCGGCTGACCGAATCGATCGACGCGTTGACGGCCCAACTCGACGAGGCCTCAGACGTGCCGCGGCTGTTCCTGATCGAGGACGAATACCGTATCGCGATGAAGACGCCAAAGCACTCGCATGATGCGCATCATGCGACTAGCATGATGACCATCATGCGAAAGGTCGCGGGCACCCGTGCCGACAACAAGCGGGAATCACTGGACAAGATCTTGGACGCCGCAGCGCGCCGGATCCGCGAGGAGGGCATCGACGGCGCGGCGATCGTGCCGGTGATGCGTGACGCCGGGCTGACACATGGCGCGTTCTACTCACACTTCTCAAGCAAGGACGACCTTGCCAGCGCGGCGTTCGGCCGGGCGATCACCACCGGCCGCCCGCACTGGATCAAACCGGCGCGCGGCGAATCCTGGAGCGAGCGGCTGACGGGCCTGGCCAAGCGCTACCTGACTACCGCCCACCGCGACGACTTGTCCACCAGTTGTGGCTTCGCGACGCTCAGTTCGGATGCCGCGCACGCCTCCGATCAGTTCCGGGCTAGCTACGAACGCGAACTGCGCACCTCGCTGGCCGCGATCTGCGGCGATGACGAGTCCGATGATCGGCTCGACGATGCCATCGCGCTGATGGCGGTCTGCGTCGGCGGGATGGCGCTGGCCCGCGCGGTCGCCGACCCGAAGTTTTCGACGCGAATCCTGCGAGTGGCCAGGGAAGCCGCCACCAAACTCTCAGCCAACCAACCAGATTGAGGAGAAAGCGATGCCGGGAGCGAAACCGTACGGGCAACTGCAGTACAAGCAGATCAACGGCAAGCGGATGGCCTATATCGACGAGGGCCAGGGCAGACTGCGATCGTCTTCCAGCACGGCAACCCGACGTCGTCGTATCTGTGGCGCAACGTGATGCCGCATCTGGAGGGGCTGGGCCGCCTCGTCGCGTGCGATCTGATCGGCATGGGCGGCTCGGACAAGCTGGACGACTCCGGACCGGATCGCTACCACTACGCCGAACAGCGTGACTACCTGTTTGCGCTGTGGGACCAACTCGAGCTGGGCGACCAGGTGATACTCGT
The DNA here is from genome assembly GCA_963770125.1 of uncultured Actinomycetota bacterium. Taxonomy (GTDB): domain Bacteria; phylum Actinomycetota; class Actinomycetes; order Mycobacteriales; family Mycobacteriaceae; genus Mycobacterium. Next base: position 315,561 of record CAVYPI010000088.1, read on the forward strand.
TGTGCACGACTGGGGTTCGGCGCTGGGCTTCGACTGGGCCAACCAACACCGAGATCGGGTGGCAGGAATCGCCTACATGGAAGCCATTGCCATGCCTGTTAATTGGGACGATTGGCCCGACCCGGGCCGTCGCGTCTTCCAAGGCTTCCGCTCGCCAGAGGGTGAAGCGATGGTGCTCGATAAGAACATCTTTGTTGAGCGGGTGCTGCCCGGTTCCATCCAGCGCCAACTCACCGACGAGGAGATGGATCACTACCGCGAACCGTTCCGCAATCCCGGCGAGGATCGTCGGCCGACACTGTCGTGGCCGCGCAACATCCCGATCGAGGGCGAGCCGGCCGATGTCGTTGCCATCGTCGAAGACTACGGAACCTGGCTTTCGAAATCCGATGTGCCCAAGCTCTTCGTGAATGCGGATCCGGGCTCGATTGTCCGCGGTCGTGTCCGCGACTTTCGTCCGCACGTGGCCGAACCAGACCGAGGTCACCGTGCCGGGTGTGCACTTCATCCAGGAGGACAGCCCCGACGAAATCGGCGCGGCCGTAGCGTCGTTCGTCCGCGCGGTGCGGGCGGCTGATTAGGGCCGAGCCTCGAACACGAGGTTGAACGGAGTTTCCGTGGCACGGCGGAACCGAGTGAAGCCGCCGTCGTCCACCATCACCTCCTTGAGCCGCCGCTCACCCGCCTGTGCGCCTAGCGCCGGTCCCTGGTGCGCGAGCGAAACAGGCACGCAGATAAGCGATGATGCCCCGTAGAACACCCGGCCCACGGGGTTGAGATTGTCCGAGAGGCTGTTCCGGCGGCGGGCTCGACAAGCATGCAGTGGCCATCGGGATCGAGCGCCTGGCTGGCGTGGCGGGCGGCTCCGGAGGGATTCGCCATGTCGTGCAGACAGTCGAAGAAGGCGATGAGGTCGTATGTGCCCTCGTATGAGGTCGCGTCGGCCACCTGCGAAGCTTGCGTTCCTCACGCCGGATTGCGCAGCATGGTCGCGCGCGGTCTCGATCGACGCGTCGTGGTAGTCGATGCCGACGAACTCTGAGTTCGGAAATGCCTGCGCCATAAGGATTGTCGTCACCCCATGCCCGCAGCCGACGTCGGCGACACGGCCACCCGACTGGAGCTTCTCTACCACGCCGTCGAGCGCGGGCAGCCACGAAGACAACAGGTTCGCGTTGTAGCCGGCCCTGAAGAAGCGTTCGGTGCCCTTGAACAGACATGGATCGTGATCCCCCACTCCATGCCGGAACCGGTGCGGAAGTTCTGAATCGCCCGGTCCTTGACGTGGAACAGATCCTCGACGATCGAGTATCCGCCTGGCAGATCCATCGGTCCGTTCGGGTTGGCCAGACACAGCGCCTGCTCTTCGCTCAGGTAGTACTTCCCGGTGTCGCTGTCGTATTCGACGTATCCGCCTGCGGCCTGATTGGCGAGCCATTCGCGCACATATCGTTCGCTCGTGCCGGTACGTTCAGCCAACTCGCCAGATGTCAGTCGTCCCTCAGCCATGCCGAATACAGTCCGAGTTCGTCACCGACCAGGATCAGCACCGCGCTCATTCGCGGCCCCGAGATCGCCTACCGCCTTGCCAGAAACGCATTGAGTTTGTCTTCGTCGACGGCGATCGCCAGCTCCCTGCTAACCGCGGCCCGCGTCGCCTAGGAAGCTACTCCAGTCCCACGCGGTGGCGGCCGTTTGCGCTGGCGGACAACGCAGGTGCTTGACTAGTCACGATGTCCGAGCGCACTGAACTCCTGTTCTCGTACGGCACGTTGCGCCTGCCCGAAGTACAACGGAACACGTTCGGCCGTGAACTCGACGGCCGGCCCGACGCGATCGTCGGCTACGAACTGGATTCCGTCACCATCACCGATCCGCATGTGATCGCCACCAGTGGCAGCGACCGCCATCCGATCCTGAAGCCGACGGATCGTCCCGGCGCCGCCGTCGAGGGCACGGTGTTCGCAATCAGCGAGGTCGATCTGGCCGCCGCCGACGACTACGAGGTCGACGACTATCGCCGTATCGCCGTGCCGCTGCGCTCAGGCGAGCAGGCCTGGGTGTACGTGTTCGCCGGTTAGATCCACATCACCACTGCGACAGCTTGCACTGCAGGTTGTAAGGAGCGTCCTGCTGCACGACCACCTGACCGTCGACGGCGATGTCGCAATGAGGGTTCGGGGCCGCCTGCCCGCCGTGCGTGGTGCTGCTCACGGTGAAGATCGCCCACTGCGGGTCCGCGAGCGTGGTGTCGAACACCCATGGCACGCCCGGCGCCACGTTGACCGTCTCTCGTTTCACAAACGCGTAAGCGTCGGCGTTATAGGCCTCCTTGCTCGGAGGTTGAGTCGTCAGATAGAAAAGATCGAAATCCGCAGCGCCTGCCGACGTGAGCGTATACCGCACCTGATGAGCGGCCGGCTCAGCGCTCGACGTGCCATGATTTACCGCAATTCCGGCAACTGCCACCGCCAATGCCGCCCCGACCCTGGCTGTCGTTGTTCGCATGTCCGTCACATCGCCGCACCGTACAGGATCGTTACAACACTGTGTAGCCACGCCTCGCTCGGTTAGTGGCAAACCAATGCCAGCCGAGCTACAGGTTAATTTGGTCGTCACATACAGACTCGACTTTCGCAGTTACGCAGGCGACTGCTGCGCAGGCCAGTTCGTAGTCGCGGTATTTACGGGGATCGGGCTGAGCTGCGTCAACGCCCGTAATTCGTGCTGCGACAAGGCTTCTGCGAAGCTTGGCGAGCATGTCTTCGAAGGCGATGTCGTCCTTGTCGCGAGTACCAGGGCTGATCGGCGCGGCGGCCGGTGAGGTCGTCGGGGTGGTAGCCGTGCAGCGTGTACCAGACCACGACGAGGCTGTAGACGCAGAAGCTCAGTGGCACGGTGCGCTCCACCGCGCGCTGCAGCCGGTTGCGGGCCTGGCCGATGCCGAGCAGTTGTTTGCCGCCGGCGATGGCGACCTCGATCGGCCAGCGGTCGGCGTAGCGGGCGACCACGGTCTCGGTGTCACTGGTGGTGTCGGTGGTGAAGATCGCCATGACCTTTTCACTACCGGGCTCGCGGACGAGGACGGTGCGGCCTTCGGTGTTGCCGAACGCGCCGTACCAGATCGAATCGATGACGGTGATCTCAACGGTGTCGCGGCGGCCGTAGCGCGAGACCGTGACCGGCCGCCAGGTCGCGGCCGCGGCGATCTCGGCCGGGGTGCCGAGCCGGTGGCCCTTCAACCGGGGGCGGCCGCGTTTGCCGGTGCGGGGTGGGGCGGGTGCGTACAGCGCGGCGTTGGCCGGCAGCCGGGTGGTGACGGTGCTGCGCTCGACCAGCAGCGCCCTGCCGTGGTAGGCCGCGTCGCCGACCGCGTGGATAAACCTGTCCGGAAACTCCTGGGCGAGAAGCAGAATCAGCTCACGCGCCAACTGGACCGGGGACGCGGTGCCCCGGCCGCGCCAGAGTCGCAACAGCACCGGCAAGCACACCGGATGCGCACAGAACGGCAGCCGCACGAGGATCCCGGCGATCACCCACCGGTTGCCACGGCCGAGCGCGTTGGGATGCTGCCCGGACCCGTCGTGGGTCCAGAACGCGCCGAACACCTTCGGCCCCCAGCGGCGGAACAGCGTGTCGTCGACCACCACAACGATCGGCGCACCCGCATCCAGCAGCCGATCCACGATCAGCCGGGCCAGCACCAGCCCGATCCGATCCACGTCCCAGCGGTGATGCGAGAAGAACCGGCAGCACGCGTGAAACGACACCACCGCAGCCACCCCGGCGCCCACCAGCATGCCCACCACCGTCCGTCGCGCGGCCCGCGCGACCAGCCCGGTAGCCAGCAGCACGAACAACCCGAACGTCCGCGACCGGCGAAACGCGGGACGGAACATCTCCAACAGACCGCGCCAGGTAGCGGGTAAGGTCGGCGACGGAAGCATCGGCGGAACCTCGCATCAGCGTTGAACTTTCATCCACACCCGCCGATGCTTCGTCATGCTTACGACCGGATCACGGCGACACGCCGATCACGTCACAAACGCCCCACAATTCACACGAGCCACACTGATCAAACTGCGAAACTCGAGATACAGACATTTCGCACAATTTTGTACGCGCCCGGGGCCCTGGAGCGTTACAACGCTGCCGCGGGATCCAGTGCGAGCACGGGGATTTCGCGATGCACCCGGCGTTGGTACACGTAGCAACGCTCACGCTCGGTGTCGTGCAATTCATGCGCAACCACCTCGCGGACGACGCCTCGAACCTCGACCATGGCGCGGGTTCGCCTTGAGGTTGTAATACCAGGCCGGGTGACGCTGACGTCGTCGTCAGCATCGTCATCTCGACGTCGGCCGACCAGGACGTCACCGTCGCTCTCCCAGACGACAGCCGGTCAAGTGGTTCCTGGATGTGGCCGTACAGCCACGCCATCGGCTGTGTCGCGGCCGTCCGCCTGATGAACCGGGAAAGGCACCTACCTGGTGGTAGAGCTTCATCGCAAAAGCAACAAGTAGTTGCGCTAAGCCTAGCGCCGTGGCGGTGACGACTCGGTGTACACGGCATCCACGCTCGCCTGAGTGCAGTGTCGCAGCAACTTCACAGCACACGGGGTGAATAAAACTGCGCTGCGATGTGTACTTCTAAGGGTGGACCTGCATCGGCGGTCGGTGCTGCTCGGGATCGGAGCAGTCGGTGCATTCCTGGCCGTGGATGTCGGCGCCCTTGCCTATGCGAACAAATGGATCGGAGCGGGCGGCACGTTGACGCCGGGGACGTTCCTCGAAGGTTTTCGCAGGGTGTACGGAGTCCATCCAGGATTCCGGCGGAATCACGCTAAGGGCGTCGCGGTCACCGGGTACTTCGACAGCAACGGCAACGGCCGCGAGCTGTCGAAGGCGGCGGTGTTCGCACGCGGCCGGACCCCTGTCATCGGACGGTTCTCACTCAGCGGAGGTCACCCCGGCATGGCCGACACACCGGGGGCGGCACGCAGTCTTGCGCTGGCCTTCGCATTCCCCGAGGCCACGCAATGGCGCACGGCAATGCTGAACCTTCCTGTGTTCCCCGACAACTCACCGCAGGGCTTCTATGACCGGCTCCTGGCGTCGAAAGTCGATCCTGCAACAGGCAAGCCGGACCCCGCCGCGATGTCGGCATTCCTGGCCGCTCACCCGGAGACGGCAGCCGCAATGGCAGTGATCAAACAAGTTCCACCGACACCGGGCTTCGCCGACAGCACCTTCTGGGGTCTGAACACGTTCTTCTTTGTCAACGAGGCCGGAGTCCGTACGCCGGTTCGGTGGGCGTTCGTCCCGCTGCAGGCGTCCCAGCCCCCGCGAGGCGGCACGCACAACGCGCTCTTCGACGCACTGGTCCGCCAGATGCACAGCGGTCCGCTGCAGTGGCGGTTGGAGCTGACGATCGGGAGACCCGGCGATCCGCTGGTCGATGCCACCTTGCCGTGGCCGAGGGACCGTCGCATCATCGACGCCGGGGTGCTCACCTTGACGGATGTCGAGACAGAAGGGCCCGGAAACGCCCGCGATGTCAACTTTGATCCCTTGGTGCTGCCCGACGGAATCGAGCCGTCGGACGATCCGTTGTTGAGCGCCCGATCGGCCGTGTATGCGGCGTCGCTTCGGGCTAGGACGGGTGAACCGAAATCACCGTCCGTTGTGCAGGTCGATGAGGTTGCGCCGTGACGGCACCGGCGCGATACCCGGTACGGACGCGCATCCTGCACTGGCTGACGGCGGCGCTCGTCTTCAGCACACTGTTCATCGGGTTCGTCATGGTGAACTCGATCGGCTCGTATGCAGCGCTGCGCGCTATCCACATGAGCCTCGGTGCGCTGGTTCTCGCCGTCGTGGTCGTGCGGGCCGCCAACAGGTTCACCCACCGCGTTCCGAAACTGCCCGATACTGTCGGCTGGCTAGAGCACAAACTCGTGGTGGGTTCCGAGCTGACGCTGTACGCACTGATGCTGGCCCAGCCGCTAGTCGGATGGGCGATGGTGTCGGCGGCGGGCGGGCCGGTGGTCATCTTCGGGTCGCTACATCTGCCACGCATTGCGCCGTTCGATGCCGACCTATATTTCGTACTCCGCCAAACTCATTCGCTGTTGGCGTACACACTGGTGGCCGTCATTGCTGCGCATGTCAGCGCGGTGCTGCTGCACACGCTGACGCTCCAAGACGGCATGCTGTCACGGATGGCGTTTGCACTTCGCCGTACACCAAACCGCGAGCCTGCGAGCCTTCCTACGCGTCCGCGAGCGTCCACGTCAGCGCCCGACACGCCCTCGAACTCTGCGATTTAGCGCACGCTCGCCGCCGCTGCGATGCACGCTGCAATGTGTGCATGCACACTGCCCGGAACACTCGCCGAGCGAGCGGGACGCGCGGGATGCCTAAGCGCGGCTGAGGCGCGAAAGCACTTCGGCGAGAACGGCGTCGACGGGTATGTCGACCTGCTCGCCGGTCGCCAGGTTCTTCACACCGATCGTGCCCGCCTCGACGTCGCGGTCACCCGCGACCAGTGCGATCGACGCGCCTGAGCGGTCCGCGGCACGCATCGCCCCCTTGACGCCCCGGTCGCCGTAGGCCAGGTCGACGCGCACACCGGCCGCCCGTAGCCGCGCGGCCAGCACGGCCAGCTTCAACTTGGCCTGGTCTCCCAACGGCACACCGAACACGTCGACGCGTGTGGTCCCGCCGACCGCCTTGCCCTCGGCCTTCAACGCGAGCAGCGTCCGATCGATACCAAGGCCAAAGCCGATGCCGGACAAGTCTTTTCCACCGAGCTGACGCATCAGCCCGTCGTAGCGGCCACCGCCGCCGATGCCCGACTGGGCGCCCAGCCCGTCGTGCACGAACTCGAACGTCGTCTTGGTGTAATAATCCAGCCCGCGTACCATCCGCGGGTTGATCGCATAGGGCACGCCCAACGCATCGAGATGCGCGAGCACCGTGTCGAAGTGCTGCTTGGCCACATCGGAGAGATGATCCAACATGACGGGTGCATCGGCAGTGAGCTCACGTACCGCGGGCCGCTTGTCGTCAAGCACCCGCAGCGGGTTGATCTCCGCGCGCCGACGGGTCTCCTCGTCGAGGTCGAGCTTGAACAGGAAGTCCTGCAGCAGTTCCCGGTACTGCGGCCGACAGGTGTCGTCGCCCAGCGACGTGATCTCCAACCGGAAGCCGTCGAGTCCCAGCGAGCGGAATCCGGCGTCGGCGACAGCGATCACTTCGGCGTCGAGCGCTGGGTCGTCGACTCCGATCGCTTCGACCCCCACCTGCTGTAGTTGCCGGTAGCGACCGGCCTGCGGGCGCTCGTAGCGGAAGAACGGACCGGCGTAACAGAGCTTCACGGGCAGCGGCCCGCGGTCAAGGCCGTGCTCGATGACCGCGCGCATCACACCCGCGGTGCCCTCGGGGCGCAGCGTCACCGAGCGGTCGCCGCGGTCGGCGAAGGTGTACATCTCCTTCGACACCACGTCGGTGGACTCCCCCACGCCGCGGGCGAACAGCGCGGTGTCCTCGAAAATGGGCAGTTCGATGTCGCCGTAGCCGGCGCGCCTGGCGGCGTCGAGCAGACCGTCGCGGACGCCGACGAACTGCGCCGAGTCGGGCGGCAGGTAATCCGGGACGCCCTTGGGCGCCTGAAATTCGATCACTACGTCAAGCCTTCGAGGAACGGGTTGGTGCGGCGTTCGAAGCCGATCGTGGTCTTTTCGCCGTGCCCCGGTAGTACCACGGTGTCGGCATCGAGCACCAACAGTTTTGTCACGATCGAGCCGAGCAGGTCGCGGCCGCTTCCGCCGGGGAGATCGGTGCGGCCCACCGATTGACGGAACAAGGTGTCGCCAGTGAAGACCACGTCCTCGGGGCCCTCGGACACCCGGAACACCACGGAGCCGCGGGTGTGTCCGGGCGTGTGGTCGACGGTCACCGTCACACCACCCACTTCTACCTTGTCGCCGTCACGGTCCAGCTCGACGACCTGATTGGGTTCACGGAACAGCGCGCCGAACGCGATCTGGGCCAGCCGGGGCCCGAAGTCCTTGATCGGATCGGTCAGCATGAACCGGTCTTCGGGATGGATGTAGGCCGGGCAGCCGTACATGTCGGCCACCTTCTGCGCCGACCAGATGTGGTCGACGTGCCCGTGCGTCAACAGCACCGCCGCCGGCGTGAGGTGGTTCTCGTCGAGGATCTGCCGCAGCGGTCCCATCGCCCGCTGGCCGGGGTCGACGATGATCGCGTCGGCGCCTGTTCGCTTGGCCAGCACGTAGCAATTGCACGCCAACATGCCGGCCGGGAATCCGGTGATCAACACGGCGTCCAGTGTCCCATCCTCGGTTGACATGGGTCGCGACGCTTCATTCAGCAACGCCTGGCACACTCGTTGCCGACCGAGGTAGATCATGAGGAGGACAGCGGCAGTGCCGACCAACGAACAACGGCGTGCAACAGCGAAGCGCAAACTCGAGCGGCAGCTCGAGCGCCGGGCAGCGAAGGAACGCAAGCGCCGCATCTACACGATCGTCGGATCCGCGGTGGCCGCGATCGTCATGATCGGCGCCATCGTGGCTACCGTCGTCGTCACCAACCGCGAGTCCGGCAGCCAGACCGCGTCGGCGGCCACGACGACGCCGGCCTCCGCCACCAGCGTCGCCCCTTCGGCGCCCGGACAACTGCCCGCCTTCGCGGCGCCGGCGAATCTGGGCGCGAACTGCCAGTACCCGGCGTCCGCGGAGAAGGCGAGCAAGCCCGTCAATCCGCCCCGCACCGGCAAGGTCCCGACCGATCCGGCGCAGGTCAGCGCCAGCATGTCGACCAACCAGGGCAACATCGGGCTGCAGCTCGACAACGCCAAGTCGCCGTGCACGGTCAACAGCTTCGCCAGCCTGGCCCAGCAGGGCTTCTTCAACGACACGCTCTGCCACCGGCTGACCACCTCCGAGGGGCTGGCGGTGCTGCAGTGCGGCGACCCGACCGGCCAGGGCACCGGCGGGCCGGGCTACCAGTTCGACAACGAATACCCGACCAACCAGTTCCAGCCTGACGATCCCAAGCTGACGCAGCCGGTGCTGTATCCGCGCGGCACGCTGGCGATGGCCAACGCGGGACCCGGCACCAACGGCAGCCAGTTCTTCCTGGTGTACAAGGATTCGCAGCTGCCGCCGAACTACACGGTGTTCGGCACCATCGACCAGACCGGCCTGGCCACGCTGGACAAGATCGCCGCGGCCGGCACCGCCGACGGAAGCCAGGACGGCAAGCCGAAGAACGACGTCCGGGTCAAGTCGATCCTGCTCGACTGACTCAGCCATGACCACTCCGCTCCCGCCGTACGGCGCGTACCCGCCGCCACCGCAGGGCGCATACGCGGGGTACTGGGTCAACGTGCCGGCGCGGCCCTTCTTCATCGGCAGCGACGGCTGGGTGCGGTCCAACGCCTGCACCTGGGACTTCTCGTCTAGGCACAGCACCACCGCCTGCTCCGGCGGGTTCAGATACACGCCGACCACGTCGGTGAGCTTGTCCTCGAACGCCGGATCGGTGGAGATCTTGAAGGTGTCCACCAGATGCGGTTTCAGCCCGCGTGCCTTCCAGATCCGCTGCACGGTGTTCCGGCTGACACCGGCATGCTTGGCCATCGACCGTGTGCTCCAATGGGTTTCGCCCTTGGGCTTGGAATGCAGCGTGGCCGCCACGATCTCCTCGACCTTCTCGGCAGGGATCGACGGCTTCGGTCCACGCCCCTTGCGGACCTCTCCGAGCTTGGCCAGACCTTCCTCGGCGAACCGATTCCGCCAGGCCCGCACCGTCACCACGGTCACACCGACCTCATCGGCGATCCGATTGTTGGCCACGCCGTCGGCGGCCAGCAGCAACGCCTTGGCCCGCTGCACCTGCCGATGCGGCGCCGACCGCGCACGAGCCAATACCTCCAACGCATCTCGCTGACCGACCGACATCGCCAAAGGCGGGGCTGATGCTGCGCTCACCCACCAAGGCTACCAGCCAAGCACATACTTATTCGTATGACACACCACTAGGGCTATCCGCAGCCGCGGCCGACCAATGCGCTGGGCCATCGTGTCGTTCGTGCGACCACCAGTCAGGGCCCCGTCGGCTGGAGTGCCACCGGCTGAGCACCTCGACTGAACTCGGCGTGCTGCAGTGCGGCGATCCGACGGGCATCGGCGCGGGCGGGCCGGGCTACCGGTTCCCGAACGAATACCCGACCAACCAGTACCGGCTGACCGATCCCGCGTTGAAGATTCCCGTGCTCTACCCGCGCGGCACGCTGGCCATGGCCAACTCCGGGCCCGGCACCAACGGCAGCCAGTTCTTCCTGGTGTATGAGGATTCGCAGCTGCCGCCGACCTATACGGTGTTCGGCACCATCGACAGCGCGAGGCTGGCGACGTTGGAGAAGGTCGCCGCGGCGGTGTGGCCGGCGGAAGCGACGACGACAAGCCCGTTCTCGACGTGACGATCAAGTCAGTGCAGATCGGCTGAGGCTCACGAGCTGGACCCAGCTCGCGCTTGAGGCTCAACCCTTGCTGGGTTCGGTCTTGATGTAGAACTGAACGTCGTCGCCCTCGACCTTGGTGACCTTCATGTGGGCGGTGTAGCCGTTGCCTCCCGGCCCGGTGAAGTGGCACTCGAACTCTTTACCAACCTCGGCGTCGACACCAGACGGGCACTTGACGTCCTTGGGCTTGAAGCCGGTCTGCTTCGACACGAGGTCGACGACTGACTGCGCCGCTCCCTCGGGCTTGATCGTGGAACCACAACCGGCCAACACCATCGCCAGCGAAGCGATTAGAACCACCGATGCGGTGCGCATCGCCGCAGTATTTCAGACAACGCAAACCGCCAGGCAAGTTTGCGCAGACACTAAGCCGCGGACGTCACGCGGTAGACGTCGTACACGCCCTCCACATTGCGCACCACGTTGAGCACGTGGCCGAGGTGCTTGGGGTCGCCCATCTCGAATGTGAACCGGCTGATGGCCACCCGGTCGTTGGATGTGGTTACCGAGGCGGACAGGATATTGACCTTCTCGTCGGCCAGCACGCGAGTCACGTCCGAGAGCAGCCGGTGCCGGTCCAACGCCTCGACCTGGATCGCCACCAGGAACACCGACGAGGGCGAGGGGGCCCACTGCACGCCGATGATCCGCTCCGACTGTTGTTGCAGCGACGCGGCATTCGTGCAGTCGGTGCGGTGCACGCTCACCCCGCCGCCGCGGGTGACGAACCCCATGATGTTGTCGCCGGGTACCGGCGTGCAGCACTTGGCCAGCTTCGTCAGCACCCCGGGAGCGCCGGGCACCGCCACGCCGACGTCGTCGGTGCTGGGCTGCCGCACCGGCATGGTCGCGGGCGTCGAGCGTTCGGCGAGCTCGTCGGCGGCCTCGTCGTCGCCACCGAGCTGGGCCACCAGCCGCTGCACCACGTGGCGCGCCGAAACGTGACCCTCCCCCACCGCGGTGTAGAGTGCCGACACATCGGTGTAGCGCAGTTCGCGGGCCGACGCCGCCATCGACTCGGCATTCATCAAGCGTTGCAACGGAAGTCCACTGCGGCGCACCTCGCGCGCGATCGCGTCCTTACCTGACTCCAGCGCCTCCTCGCGTCGCTCCTTGGCGAACCATTGGCGGATCTTTGCCTTCGCGCGAGGCGACACCACGAACGTCTGCCAGTCCCGCGACGGGCCGGCGTTGGGCGCCTTCGACGTGAAAACCTCGACCACTTCGCCGTTTTCGAGCTTGCGTTCCAGCGCGACCAGCCTGCCGTTGACCCGGGCGCCGATGCAGCGGTGGCCGACCTCGGTGTGCACCGCGTAGGCGAAGTCAACCGGCGTCGAGCCCGTCGGAAGCGTGATCAGATCGCCCTTCGGCGTGAACACGAAGATCTCTTGCACCGCAAGGTCGTAGCGCAGGGCCTCAAGGAACTCACCCGGGTCGGCGGCCTCCCGCTGCCAGTCCAGCAGCTGGCGCATCCAAGCCATGTCGTCGATTTCGGCGGCGGCGAGCGGATGCGGGACGTTGCGGCCCTTGGTTTCCTTGTAGCGCCAGTGCGCGGCGATGCCATACTCGGCGGTGTTGTGCATGTCTTGGGTGCGGATCTGCACCTCCAGGGCCTTGCCCTCGGGCCCGACGACGGTGGTGTGCAGCGACTGGTACACCCCGTAGCGCGGTTGTGCGATGTAGTCCTTGAATCGCCCCGGCATGGGCTGCCACAGCGAATGCACCACGCCCACAGCGGCGTAGCAGTCACGGATCTCGTCGCACAGGATGCGCACGCCTACCAGGTCGTGGATGTCGTCGAAGTCGCGGCCCTTGACGATCATCTTCTGGTAGATCGACCAGTAGTGCTTGGGCCGGCCCTCGACCGTCGCGTTGATCTTCGACGCGTTGAGCACGGCGTTGATTTCGTCGCGCACCTTGGCGAGGTGGGTGTCGCGCGACGGCGCCCGGTCGGCGACCAGCCGAACGATCTCCTCGTACTTCTTCGGGTGCAGGATCGCGAAAGACAGGTCCTCGAGCTCCCACTTCACCGTGGCCATGCCCAGCCGATGTGCCAGTGGCGCAATGACTTCCAGCGTCTCGCGAGCCTTGCGGGCCTGCTTCTCCGGGGGCAGGAAGCGCATGGTGCGCATGTTGTGCAGTCGGTCGGCGACCTTGATCACCAGCACCCGCCCGTCGCGGGCCATCGCGATGATCATCTTGCGGATCGTCTCGGCGTCGGCGGCGGTGCCAAGCGCCACCTTGTCCAGCTTGGTGACGCCGTCGACGAGATGCGCAACCTCTTCACCGAAGTCGGCGGTCAGCGCCTCCATCGTGTAGCCGGTGTCCTCGACGGTGTCGTGCAGCAGCGCGGCGACCAGCGTGGTGGTGTCCATGCCGAGCTCGGCCAGGATGTTGGCGACGGCCAGCGGATGGGTGATGTACGGGTCACCGGAGCGACGCATCTGGTCGGCGTGCCGCTGCTCGGCCACCTCGTACGCCTTCTGCAGCAGCGACAGGTCGGCTTTCGGGAAGATCTCCCGGTGGACGGCGACCAGCGGCTCGAGCACCGGGTTGACGGCGCTGCGCTGGGCGGTCATCCGGCGGGCCAGCCGGGCCCGCACCCGCCGCGACGCACTCGTCGAGGTCTTGGGGGTCTCCAGCGGCTGCGTCTCGGGGATCTGAGCTCCTGGAGGTGCCTGCACGGCCTGTCCCGCGCCGGGATCGTCAGCCATGGTCACCTCCTGGTCTGCTCTTCGCGCACGCGCTCATCGCCCGCGGTCAGAATTCGAGGATATCCCTCACACTGTGTGCAAGCTCCTGACCGGTAACGGTTTGAGCACGTCGCGGCCGCCCAGGGCGGCGAGTTCGAGCACCACCGCGGCACCGGTGACGTTCGCGCCGGCGTGCCGCAGCAGCTTCGTCGTCGCGGCCAGCGTGCCGCCCGTGGCCAGCACGTCGTCGATGATGACGATGGCGGCACCCGCAAGCTCGATACCCTCGGCCGGAACCTCGAGCGTGGCCGTGCCGTACTCGAGCTCGTAGGTTTCGCTGAACACCGGTGGCGGCAGCTTGCCGCCCTTGCGAACCGCCAGCACTCCGATGCCCAGTTTGATGGCGACGGCACCGCCGAGCAGGAAGCCGCGGGCGTCGACGCCCGCCACCAGGTGCGCGCCCCTCGCGATGTCCGCAAGCGCGTCAGACACCGCGTCCAGGCCGTGTGCGTCGGCCAGCAGTGGGGTGAGGTCCTTGAACTGAATGCCCGGCTCGGGAAAGTCGGGCACCTCACGCGTCAGCGACGCGATCAGCTGCGAGATCTCGCTCACCGCGCCAGCTGCCAGCGGTCCATGTTCCACCCCGCGCCCCATCGTGTCGGATTGCTGCTCACCGCATACATCTTCTTAGAAGTCAGCAGGGTTCGCTGTTGACGGTAGAGCGGAAGCGTGGGCATGTCGGCCCACAGGATCGATCCGCCCTCACCGAGCAGCCGCGCCAGTTCCTTCGGATCGGAGGTCACCGCCATCGACGCGATGATGCCGTCGATGCGCTCGTTGGAGTAGCCCGACAGATTGTTGCCGTTGCCGGTGTGCAGGTCGTAGGCGTCCATCGCCGACGAGCCCGTGGACCCGCTGCCCGCGGCGCCGCCCGTGCTGGCGATCAGCACATCAATCTCGTTGTTGCGCAGACTGTTCGGGCCGACGGTGCCCGAGGCGGCGTCCCGCACAGTGATTCCGGCCGGCGCGCAGGACTTGGCGATCGCACCGACCGTCGCCGCCAGACGAGCATTAGGGCTCTGATAACCGATGCGCACGGTCACCGGCTGGTTGTTGATCGCGGTGCGGGCGGCGTCGGGGTTGGCGACGACGAACTGTCCGGACTCGACGGCACCCTCCGCGACCCCGAACGCATCCTCGCTCGCCGGGTTGAGCCGGGCGTTGGCGATCGGCAACGCCGCGTTCTTGGCGATCACATCGCGCGGCGTGCAAAACGCGAGCGCCCGGCGCGCGGGCGGGCCGGCCATCGGGCCCTGCGGCGCGAAGATGAACTGTTCGATGCCGGCCGACGGCGAGTCGGTGCGGACGTAGTCGTCGGGCAGGTTCAGCGTTCCCGATGAACCCGTCGCCACGTCAACCACGTCGTAGGCACCCTGATTTACCTTGTCCTGGATGTCGGCCCCTCGCGGCCACACGGTGATCTTGCCGGTGACGGGCTTGGCGCCCCACCACTTGTCGTTGGCGACCAGCACGACTGAGCCGTCCTTGTTCACCGACTCGATCTTGTAGGGCCCCGACGACGGGAACCGCTTGCTGTCGAAGTCCCCTGAGCTCAGATTCCAGGTGTTGTTCCACACCCGCGCGATGCGTTCGACGGCCGGGCCGTCGTTGTTGAGCAGCGCGGCGGTGACATCGATGCCGAGTTCGTCGGCGATGACGTGCGACGGCATCATCGACGTCGCCGTGAACAGCTGGCCGAAATCGACGAAGCCGCGGTCCTGGGCGAACGTCACCCGCGCCTTCTTCTGCCCCGGCGCGCAGTCGACGGACGCGATGTCGCTGTAGCCGGCGCGGTTGGCCGCGTCGAACCCGGGCAGTCGGCCGGACTGCGACGCCCACGCCAGGACTATGTCGTCGCAAGTGATGGGTTTGCCGTCGGAGTACACCGCATTGGCGTTGATCTCGTAGTCGAGCACCAGCGGTGCGCGCCCGACCACCGAGATGGAGCCGAAATCGTGGTCGCCGACGATCTGGCCGTCGGGTCCGTGGTAATTGAAGCCGGTCAGCACTCGGGCGAAGGCCTGCGCCCCACCCGATGCCGCGCCGACGACGGTGTTGGTGTTGTAGGTGACGAGCGTGCCGTCGACGGCGTAGTCGATTTTGCCGGCGGGGCCGCCCGAGCACGCCGACAGCCCCAGCCCGCCGATCAGCGACAGCACGGCCGCCGCGATGGCGCTCCGGCTCCGGACTGGGGGCACTCCCCTCACCCTCGCAGGCTGGGGGCCCACCCGCTTGCGGGGGACCATCGCCCCCCTACCGCCGCCGGGAGTTTCGCTTACCCGACGGTCGTCCGGTCCGGCTGGCGGTCGGCCGGACGGGCCGCGACCCAGGCGCAGGCTTCGCCGGCGCTGGCTTGGCGGCCAGCGACGCCGCCATCGCCTCCGGCTCGGCGTCCTGCACCTCCTCGGCGACCTTGGCGGGCTTGCGCCGGTTGAGCACCCGCCGAGTGTGGGTGCGGACGAGCTCGGTGCGCTCGCGCAGCGTCACCAGCAGCGGGGTGGCCAGGAAGATCGATGAGTAGCTGCCGACGATGACACCGACCAGCTGCACCAGGGCCAGGTCCTTGAGCGTGCCGACCCCGAGCAGCCACACCGCGACGACCATGAGCGACGCGATCGGCAGCACCGAGATCAGGCTGGTGTTGATCGACCGCATGAATGTCTGGTTGATTGCCAGGTTGGCCTGCTCGGCGAAGGTGCGGCGAGTGGTGTGTTCGAAGCCGTGGGTGTTCTCCTCGACCTTGTCGAACACGATCACGGTGTCATAGAGCGAGAACCCGAGGATGGTCAGCAGACCGATCACGGTGGCCGGAGTGACCTCGAAGCCGACCAGCGAGTACACCCCCGCGGTGGTCGTCAGGTCGAAGAACATGGTGGCTAGCGCCGACATCGCCATATATCGCTCGTAGCGCACGGTGATGTAGGTGGTGACGAGCACAAGAAACACCACCAGCGCGATGAGCGCCTTCTTGGTGATCTGGCCGCCCCAGGTCTCCGACACCGCCGAGTCGCTGATGGCCTGCTTGCTCGGCTGCCCGTTGGGGCCCTTCGGCTGGAACGCCTCGAACAGCGCGTTGCGCAGCTCTTCGGTCTCCGCGTTGGAAAGCGTCTCCGAGCGGATCTGCACGGTGGCCGAGCCGCCGCTGCCGACGACGACGACAGACTCGGGGGACTTGCCGAGTGCCTTGCTGAACACGTCCTCGACCTGCTGGGTGCTGATCGTGCCCGTCGCACCGGCGGACGGCATGGACACCTTCGTGCCGCCCTCGAAGTCGATGCCGAACGTGAAGCCGCGCAGCACGATGCTCGCGATCGCCACCGCAACGATCAGGCCGCTGACCGAGAACCACAGCTTGCGTCGCCCGACGACCTCGAACGCGCCGGTGCCGGTGTAGAGGCGGACGAAGAAGCCGTGCTTGGTCGCTTCGCCCTCGGTGGCTTCGAGGTCAGGCGCCTCGACTGCGCTGGAATCGGTCACGTCAGCTGAATGCTTGGCCGCCATCTCGCTATCCCCGTCCCGTCACGTGTGCGGCCACTCGCCGTTCGCGCGCGATCTGCTGCACTGCCCCGAGCCCGTTGAACGCCGGCTTGGCCAGCGTCGGCGACTTCGACGCCAGGTACACCAGCGGCCAGGTCACCAGGAACACCACGACGACGTCGAGAATGGTGGTCAGGCCCAGCGTGAACGCGAAGCCCTTCACCTGGCCGACCGCCAGGAAGTAGAGCACCGCGGCGGCCAGGAAGCTGACCGCGTTGCCGGACAGGATCGTCTTACGCGCCCTGGCCCAACCGCGCGGAACGGCCGAGCGGAACGAACGCCCTTCGCGTATCTCGTCTTTGATGCGTTCGAAGAACACCACGAAAGAGTCGGCCGTGGTGCCGATACCGATGATCAGACCGGCGATACCCGCAAGGTCGAGCGTGTAGTTGATGTATCTGCCGAGCAACACGAGTATCGCGAAAACCATTGCGCCGGAAGCGACAAGCGACAGCGCGGTCAGCAGCCCGAGCACTCGGTAGTAGATCAGCGAATACACCAACACCAGCGCCAGACCGATCGCACCGGCGATCAGCCCGGCCCGCAGCGAGGTCAAACCGAGTGTCGCGGAGACGGTTTCGGCCTCCGAGGATTCGAACGACAGCGGCAGCGAACCGTATTTCAGCACGTTGGCCAGTTCGCGTGCCGAGTCGGCGGTGAACCGGCCGGTGATCTGCGTGCGGCCGCCCGGGATGGCCTCCTGGATCTCAGGTGCGCTGACGACCTTGGAGTCCAACACGAAGGCGGTCTGGGTGCCGACGTTGGCGGCGGTGAAGTCGGCCCAGATCCGCGACGCCTCATCGTTGAACTCGAACCGTGACGACATACTCGCCGCGCTGCTGGTCAAGCCCGGAGCCGGCGTTCTTGATCTGCTCGCCCTTGATGATCGCCTTGTCCAGCAGATAGACCTGCTTGCCGTCCTGCGAGCAGGTCACTAGCGGCAGGTTCGGGTCGTCGTTGCCGGCCAGCACGTCCTCGTCGTTGCAGCGGGTGGCCTGGAACTGCAGCGCCAGGATCTGGATCTGCTGATCGGCGCTCTGCCGCAGCTGCTTCTCGTCGGCGATGCGCTGCGCCAGCGTCTGCTTCTCGGCCGGCGGCGGGGTGCCAGGCGCGGGCGGAGCTCCCGGTTTGGGCGGCGGCGGTGCCGGTGTCGGCGGCGCTTCCGGCGCGGGCTGCGGCGATTCCGGCCTTGCTGGTGGCTCCTGCGGATACGGCCGCGGCTGCGGTGCCGGCGTCTGCGGTGGCGGCACCTGTTCGCCGGGCGACGGCGGTGCCACGGGCGCCCCGGGCTCAGGCAGGCCGGGCGGTGCGCCAGGTGGCACGCCGGGCGCGCCCGGCGGTGCTCCCTGCGGCGCGGGGGACGGCGGCTGCTGGCCCTGGCCCTGGGCCGCGATCACGTGGATCACCGGCCTGATGTACAGCCGCGCGGTCTGGCCCAGGTTGCGGGCCTCGCTGCTGTCGTTGCCCGGCACGGTGATGACCAGGTTGGAGCCGTCGATGACGACCTCGGACCCGGACACGCCAAGACCGTTAACGCGTGCGCTGATGATCTGCTGCGCCTGGTTCAGCGCCTCACGGGTCGGCGCGGAGCCGTCCGGTGTGCGTGCGGTCAGAGTTACGCGGGTGCCGCCCTGCAAATCGATGCCGAGCTTGGGCTTGGCCTGCTTGTCGCCAGTCAGGAACACCAATAGGTAGACGCCGATGAGCAACACCAAGAAGAGCGTCAGGTAGCGGGCAGGGTGCACCGGCGCCGAAGACGATGCCACGTTTTCAGGGTCTCCTTCGAGATCAGTTCGTCAGCACCGCAAAGGGTACGTGCTTGTGCTGAGTCTTCAGCCGTCAGTCTTGTGGTTCGGGCTCTCGGTGACCTCGGTGGCGGTCGATTCGGGAGCTTCGTAGTCGACATCGGTGTCGTCTGTGTCGTCCCTGTCATCGTCGATGTCGTCGACGACGACGTCACGCACCGCCAGCTTCAACCAAGTGGTGACGACGCCGGGCGCGATCTCCAGGTCGACGCTGTCGTCGGTGATGCCGGTGATGGTGCCGTGCAGACCCGACGTGGTGTGTACGCGGTCACCGATCTTCAGCGAATTGTGCAGGTCAATGGTGGCCTGCATCGCCTTCTTCTGACGCCGCGACGCGAAGAACATGAACGCGCCCAGAATGATGAGGAGGGGCAGGAAGACGACCAGATCCATGGCAACAACTGTCTTTCGTTTCGGTCTTGTGGTCAGGCACCCAGACCGCAGGTCAGGGGCCTCGTCGTGACCAGTGTGCCATTGCCGCCGCCGAAGGCCGAGACCCCGGTGCCTGCGACCTGCTGTTAGCGTCGCTAGGTGCTCGGACACGTCGGCATCGATGTCGCCGACCTACACGCTGCGAGGCATTACTACAGCGCGGTCATGCCGCTGGTCGGATTCGAGATGTACCTCGACGCCGACGACGAGTTCGCTTACCGCCCGATGGCCGGTAAGCCCGACACGTACCTCTTCTTCTGCCCATCCGCCGAGCAGTCCCAGCCGTACTTCGCGACCTTCTGGCTCGACCCGTGCGGCTTGATGCTCGAAGCGGTATGCCATTACGACCGCAACTGACCGCCAGCAACGAAATCCGTTGTGCCAATGCAATCCGGCCGATGGTTCCGGTATGACGTGCCGAAGTTTTCGATCGGATCGGTGCGTTCAAGACTAGGCTCAGACGGCGACGCGGCATTCGTCGAACCCACCGGTCATCAGGAGGCTTCAATTGAGCACTCTCGAGCAGAGCCGCTACCTCGCCACGGCGATTCCCGGTCCACGGTCACAGGAGCTGATCGACCGCAAGAGCGCCGCGGTGTCACGCGGGGTCGGCAACACCATGCCCGTGTACGCCGCCAGGGCTTTCGGCGGCATCGTCGAAGACGTCGACGGCAACCGGCTCATCGATCTGGGCTCCGGCATCGCTGTCACGACGATCGGCAACTCGTCGCCGCGCGTGGTCGAGGCCGTGCAGGACCAGGTCGCCAACTTCACCCACACCTGCTTCATGATCACGCCGTACGAGGGCTACGTCGCGGTCGCCGAACAGCTCAACCGGCTCACGCCGGGCAGCGGCGAGAAGCGGTCGGCGTTGTTCAACTCCGGGTCGGAGGCCGTGGAGAACGCGATCAAGATCGCCCGGACGTACACGCGCAAGCAGGCGGTCGTGTCGTTCGATCACGCCTACCACGGCCGCACGAACCTCACGATGGCGCTGACCGCCAAGTCCATGCCGTACAAGCACGGCTTCGGCCCGTTCGCCCCCGAGATCTACCGCGCGCCGTTGTCGTATCCGTTCCGCGACGCCGAATACGGCAAGGAGCTCGCCACCGACGGTGAGCTGGCCGCCAAGCGGGCGATCGATGTGATCGACACGCAGGTGGGCGCCGACAACCTGGCCGCGGTGATCATCGAACCCATCCAGGGTGAGGGCGGTTTCATTGTTCCCGCCGACGGCTTCCTGCCCGCGCTGCTGAACTGGTGCCGCAAGAACAATGTGGTGTTCATCGCCGACGAGGTGCAGACCGGGTTCGCCCGCACCGGCGCGATGTTCGCCTGCGAGCACGAAGGCATCGAACCCGATCTGATCTGTACCGCCAAGGGCATCGCCGACGGCCTGCCGCTGTCGGCGGTCACCGGGCGCGCCGAGATCATGGACGCCCCGCACGTCAGCGGGCTGGGCGGTACCTACGGCGGCAATCCGGTTGCATGCGCGGCGGCGCTGGCGACCATCGAAACGATCGAGGCCGACGGCCTCGTCGAGCGCGCGCGCCAGATCGAACAGCTGATGAAGGACCGGCTGGGCCGGCTGCAGGTCGACGACGACCGCATCGGCGACGTGCGTGGTCGCGGCGCGATGATCGCGATGGAGTTGGTCAAGCCCGGCACCACCGAACCCGACGCCGAGCTGACCAAGGCGCTGGGCGCCGGTTGTCACACGGCGGGCGTGATCGTGTTGTCCTGCGGCACATTTGGCAATGTGCTTGCGATTCCTGCCACCGCTGACCATCAGCGACGAGCTTCTCATCGAAGGCCTCGACGTACTCGCTCTGGTCCTCGCCGATCTCTAAGCCGACCCCTAACTGACGGGAGTTCACTCATGACCAAGGTTCAGAATTTCATCGGCGGCGAGCTCGCCAACTCCGTCAGTGGCGCCACCATGCCGCTGGTCGACCCGAGCACCGGCGAGGAGTACGCCAGCGCGCCGATATCCAATGAGCAGGACATCGACAACGCGTACGCCGCGGCGTCCAAGGCGTTCGCCGACTGGAAGCGCACCACACCGTCGCATCGGCAGAAGGCGCTGCTCGACTTCGCCGACGACATAGAAAAAAACGCGGAAGAACTCGTCAAAGCCGAGGGCCGCAATACCGGCAAGCCCAACCACGTCACCATGGCCGAAGAGATCCCGCCGATGGTTGACCAGATCCGGTTCTTCGCCGGTGCGGCAAGGATGTTGGACGGCAAGTCAGCCGGCGAGTACATGGAGAACCACACCTCGTGGATCCGCCGTGAACCGGTCGGCGTCATCGGCCAGGTGGCGCCGTGGAACTACCCGATGATGATGGCGATCTGGAAGTTCTGTCCGGCCATCGCCGCCGGCAACACCGTGGTCATCAAACCCAGTGACACCACTCCGGTCACGACGGTGATGCTCGCCGAGATCGCTTCTCGGCACTTTCCGCCAGGAGTGCTGAATGTCGTTTGTGGTGACCGGGTTACGGGCGCGGCGGTCGTCGCGCACCCCGTGCCGGAGATGGTGTCGATTACCGGTTCGGTGGCCGCGGGCCGTGCGGTGGCGGTCAGCGCGGGCGGCAACCTCAAGCGCACGCACCTCGAGCTTGGCGGTAAGGCGCCGGTGATCGTCTTCGACGACAGCGACATCGCCACGGCCGCAGAGGGTATCGCGACGGCCGGCTATTTCAATGCGGGCCAGGACTGCACGGCGGCGACGCGGGTACTGGCGCGCGCCACAGTCGCGTCCGACCTGACGGACGCCTTGGCGGAACAGGCGCGCGGTGCGACGACGACGTTCGGCAAGCCGGCCGACGACGAGGACGCCTGGGTGCCGCCGGTGAACAACGTCAACCAGATGGAGCGCGTGCTGTCCTTCTTCACCGATGTGCCGTCGCACGCCAAAGTCGCCGTCGGCGGACAACGCCAGGGCGACAAGGGTTTCTACGTCGAGCCGACGGTGATTGGCGGCCTGCTTCAGGATGACCGTCTGGTCCAGCAGGAGATCTTCGGCCCGGTGATCACCGTGCAGTCGTTCTCCGACGAGGACGAGGCGATCAATTGGGCCAACGGCACGGAGTACGGCCTGGCGTCATCGGTGTGGACGAAGGACGTGTCACGGGCGCTGCGGGTTTCGGCTGCGCTGGACTTCGGGTGTGTATGGATCAACACGCACATTCCGTTGGTGGCCGAGATGCCGCACGGCGGCTTCAAGTCCTCGGGCCACGGCAAGGACCTGTCGATGTACGGGTTCGAGGACTACACCCGCATCAAGCACGTGATGGCGTACACGGGCTAGCTTTTGCGCCGAGACTGTGCTGGTCGGCCAGAAGAACTTTGCACAGATGACACGCACTATGCAGCGCCTGCTCGACGAGCTGGACCCGAAGGACTCACGCGGCTAATTGGCGGCGGGCTTGCGGCATCGATCGGCGATCATTACGTCGACGTATGCGTGCAACTCGTCGAGCGCTTTCAGGCTCGACAGGTCGCCGGCCAAGCGCCAGAACAGCAGCCGGTCGTCGCGCGGCACGCCGAGTAACTCGCAGACAATCGATATCAGGCGAGCGGTGATGATGCTGGCAGCAGTCGTGCGCAGCGGTTCTGTGGTGGTCATGTCGGTCTCATGATTCGTCGGGGTTCGTAATGAACCAAATATCGGGCCATGCGGAAGGCAGGCCATCCGCCCTGGGGCGTAGATCCGCGGGCAACGGGGCGCAAATCGCGATTTGCGAGTCATCGCCGGGCGTGTCACTCACGTGACAGATGACGCGGCATGTGTGCGTCCGAAGAGTGATACCGCATGCGATATCAGGTTTGCGGCCGATGGACGCCGCCCGATCAGGCGAATACCGAGTAAATGCGCCTTTGTGCCCAACCACGCAAATTGTGCCTTTGGGCTGATGTTTTGCGTGTGGACCGCGCCGGATGCTGGCTAGCATGAGCGAAACTGACTGGAGCGATCTCGACCTGACCGAGCCTGCTGCCGACCGGAACGGTGACGCTGCTGCTTGCCGACGTCGAGGGCTCGACGCAGTTGTGGAGTCGAGCCGTCGGCGATGACGCCCGCGGTCGCGCAGCTGAATCGCACCGCATCGAAGCTGATTGCCGAGCACGGCGGAGTTCGGCCGGTCGAGCAGGGTGAGGGTGACAGTTTCGTGGCGGCGTTCGCTCGTGCCAGCGATGCGGTGGCCGCTGCGCTCAATCTTCAGCGGGCAGACCTGACGCCGATCAACTTGCGGATCGGCCTGCACACGGGGCGAAGTGCAGTTGCGCGATGAAGACAACTACGCGGGCTCGACCATCAACAAGACGGCCCGCCTGCGCGATCTGGCGCACGGCGGCCAGACGGTATTGTCAGCCGCTGCCGAGGAGTTGGTAGAAGACCGGCTGCCGGAGGATGCGTGGCTGACCGACCTGGCGCCGATCACGCATCCAGACGTGGTGCCGCTCACGGTGGCTCGCGCGCTCGGGCTGCCGGACCAACCAGGTCGCTCGATCACCGAGACGCTGCTGCGGTCTATCCGCGACCGTCGGCTGCTGTTGGTGTTGGACAACTGCGAGCATCTCCTGGAAGCCAGCGCCGAACTAGTCAACGATGTGCTCGCCGGCTGCTCGCGGGTGACAATCCTTGCGACGAGTCGGGAACCTCTCATGGTCGCCGGTGAGGTGAACTGGCAGGTGCCGTCGCTGTCTCTCGCCGATGAGGCGGTCGAGTTGTTCACCGACCGCGCCAGACGGGCCCGGCCGGACTTCGCGGTCACCGACCACCACAACGCAGAAACGGTCACCGAGATCTGTCGCCGTCTCGACGGCATGCCACTGGCAATCGAACTTGCCGCCGCGCGAGTCAGAGCGCTGTCTCTGGATGAGATCGTCAACAGCCTGCACGACCGGTTCCGACTCCTTACCGGCGGCGCCCGGACGGCGGTGCGGCGGCAGCAGACGTTGCGCGCATCCGTGGACTGGTCGCACGCGCTCCTCACCGGGCCCGAGCGAATCCTGTTTCGCCGCTTGGCCGCATTCATGGGCGGTTTCGACCTGGACGCGGCTCAAGCCGTGGCCGGCACCACTGAGGTGGAGCGATTCCAGGTACTCGACCAGCTCAGCCTGCTCGTCGACAAGTCGCTCGTCGTCGCCGAAAACGCCTCTGGCCCAACTCGGTACCGGCTACTGGAGACCGTGCGCCAGTACGCACTCGAGAAACTTGGCGAGTCGGGTGAAGCAGACGATGTGCGCTCACGGCACCGCGATCACTACACGACGATGGCAGAGCGGCTCGACGCACCAGCGACCAGTGGCCATGAGCAGCGACTGACACAGGCGCTGAATGAGATCGACAATCTGCGGGCCGCGTTTGTCTGGAGCAGCGAAAACGGCCAGATCACAAAGGCGTTGGAGCTTGCATCATGGCTGCAGTCAGTATGGCTGGGGCGAAGCCGAATTCGCGAGGGTTTGGCCTGGCTCGACGCCGCTCTCGCCGATGATGCGTTGGTTGACGCCGACAGGACTGCGGCGCGGGTGCGGGCACTCGCTGACAGGGCACTGCTCGACTCTTGGTACGGCTCGTTGGACCCCCGGACGTCGAAGTAATGGAAGCGGCCCTGGAAACCGCCCGCGAAAGCGATGACCGTGCATTACTGATTCGGGCGCTCGTGGCGCGCGGCTGCGTCGTTCTCTACGACGGCGACGCGGCTGGACCGTACTTCACCGAGGCTGCCGGCCTTGCGCGTGAATTGGGAGATTGGCTGCGACTAAGCCACATTCTCGGGCGGCAGTCTTACACGGCGATGATGGTGGCAGGCGACCCGCACGGCGCCTTGTTGTTCGCGAACGAAGGCCGCGACATCGCGCGACGGATCGGCGACGGTTTGACCTCGCACCAATGTGGCATTTACACCGGGTCCGCGCTCATGATAAGCGGTGACTTGGAGGCCTCTGCCGCGCAGGTGCGAGCCATCACGACCGAGGCCAGAACGGCGCATGATTTCTTGTCTGAGATGACGGGCTTGATGGCCGAATCGATCCTCCAGTCGTTGCAAGGAGACTCAAGCCGAGCTCAGATCGCGATTTCTGCGGCGTTCCAAGGGGCCTCTGAGTAGGCGAATACTTCGAGAGCGCCTGCTATCCCAGTATCGCCATGGCGTACTTAGCCGGCGGTGATGTCTCGGCGGCGTGGGAAGCATGCGAACGTGCGCTCCCGACCATTGATCAGCGGTTCAACGTTGTGAACATCAACTGGGTGGTCCACGCGGCAGTGGCCGCCGGCGAGTTCGCGACGGCAACCCGCGTGGCGGACATCGCCGTTTCCGCGTCAAGAGGCTGTTGGTTGGCCCTCGCGCTCACCTCGCGTGCCCGCGTCAAAATCGCATGCGGCGAGGCACGATCGGCAGAAGACGACCTGCATGAGGCGCTCGTCGCCGCCGCCAAGGGCGGCAGCGCCCTGTGCATCCCGGATGCCCTTGAATGCCTCGCCCATCTGGCATGCGAAGCCGACAGTCACCATGAAACGGCCCGACTCCTGGGAGCGGCGCACGCCCTGCGCCAGCGGATGGGCGCGGTCCGCCTGATCGTCTTCGATGCCGGGTACGATCCGGTGGTCGGCGCTGCTCGTAATGCGATGGGCGACAGTGACTTTGACGCCGCCTGGGCCGAGGGTGCTGCGATGTCGACGGAGGAGGCGATCGCGTACGCACAGCGCGGCCGCGGTGAACGCAAGCGGCCATCGACCGGTTGGGGTTCGCTCACGCCGGCCGAACTCGACGTCGTGCGACTCGTCGGTGCGGGCTTGCCCAACAAGGACATCGCCACAAGGCTTTTCGTGTCGCCGCGAACCGTGCAGTCGCACCTGCGGCACGTCTACAACAAACTCGGCCTGACCTCGCGCGTGCAGCTAGCGCAAGAGGCCGCGCGCCACTGATGCGCGAACAGACGCAAAGTCCTCCGAACTATCGGCGTAGGGGGACTTTGCGTCTGCTCGGCAGACTAGCGGTGCGCTGGCCTGCGGCCGCCCTGGAACATATCGCGCCAGCTCCGATGCGGCCGGTCGATCGTCGACGTCGGCTGGATCTCGGTGACCTCTTCCGACGGGGCCGGTTCGGGCTGGGCTGCTGCAGCGACGGGACGCTGCGTGTAGGCGATGTCGCGCGCAGTACGGACCGACAGCCGGCCCAGCGCGACGGCGCCGAAGAAGATGATCAGCGCACCGAGCCCATAGAAATACGTCAGCTCCAACCACACCCGCTTGGTTTCGGTGGCCGCCACCGGCGCGCCAACGTCGCCGATGCCCAACGGTCCGGCCAGCGCGCGGCCAACGACAAACCACGCGCCGCCGAGGACCGTCAGCCAACCGCCGAACATCGCGGTCGCGCGATTGCCCGAGACGAGCAACAGCAGGCCGCCGAGCGCCGTGGCGGCGCCAGGCAGTACCTCGAGCCAGCCTCGTGCGGTGGTCCAGATCCATTCCTGGTCCGGGGTGAAGGCGAAGTCGAAATTCGGTCCGACGAACGGGATGAGCGCACCCCAGGCTCCCAACAAAATCAACAGAAATCCACTTGCCGCACCACGGCTGCGGGGCATCTGCAGCCTGCCGCCGCGGGCGCGGACGCGTGTGTCACTCATGACTGCCTCCTCGGTCGACGATCGAATACCCGATCTCGCAGCGGCATAACCTCGCGGCCGCTGACTAGGGTGGTGCCGGCGTGCGCCTCGATGAGGACGCCCTGCGTGAGACCTTGGCCGACGCCTGGCAGCGATGGCGTGCCGATGCCCGGACCGTTCGCTGTTCGACATGCTGAACACCGCGACGACCAACGAATCCGCCGCCGAACGGGCCACCACCGACGCGACGACGCTCACACCTGGCAACGTTGTGAGGCGTTTCACTGGGTGTGCCGAAATCCTGCGCGCCACACCGGCGTCCAAGGAGACAGTGATCTCCTATCCGGTAGTCGGCACCACGACTTTGGCGGTAGTTGCCGAGGTCGCGTTGGTGGAGGCGACCGTGCACCTGGTCGACCTGGATTACGCCGACGCGGCGTCCAACCGTCACAACAAGCGCTCGCGGCGACGCGTGATTTGCTCATCGCGATCCCCGACCCGATCGCAGCGATTGAGGTCCTTGCCGGCCGGACCGATCCAGCGATGGCGGTACCGGCGATCCGGTGATGGTCATCACACCGTTCACACCAAACTGACAGCTGCAAACGGAATAAAGTTAGCTTTACTAACGTAGTTTTCAATAGGGCGCACTGTCGCGCCAAAACTTCCAGCGATTTGCCGAGGATTCTTGATGTCGACTGATACCCGTGAAGAGCGCCTCGCGCGCCGCATTTCCGACCTGTACGCCACAGACCAGCAGTTCGCCGACGCGCGGCGGAGCGAGGCAGTCGCGCGTGCGATTGAAGCGCCCGAGCTGCGGCTGCCCCAGATCGTGCAGACCGTCATCGACGGCTATGCCGACCGGCCCGCACTCGGGCAGCGTGCTGTTGAGTTCGTCACCGACCCCACCACTGGCCGGACCTCCGCCGAGTTGCTCCCCCGTTTCGACACCATCACCTATCGCGAGCTGTCCAACAGGGTCAACGCTGTCGCCGCGGGGTTGACACAGAATCCGGTGCGGCCCGGTGATCGGGTCGCCATTCTCGGATTCACGAGCATCGACTACACGACCGTCGACATGGCACTGCTGCGCCTCGGGGCGATATCGGTACCCCTCCAGACCAGCGCACCGGTCGCCCAGTTGCGGCCCATCGCCGCCGAGACCGAGCCGGTGGCCATCTTGTCGAGCATTGACTTCCTCGACGACGCCGTCGAACTCATGCTGACCGGCCACCTCCCCGAGCGACTGGTCGTGTTCGACTACCACGGCGAGGTGGACGACCACCGCGACGCACTCGAGGCCGCGATCACGCGGCTCGCCGGAACCCCGGTCGTTGTCGAGACTTTGGCCGACGTGTTCGTTCGCGGGAACACGCTGCCAACCCCAACGGCCTTCGACTCGGGCGACGACACCACCCTGGCGCTACTCATCTACACCTCGGGCAGCACCGGCACGCCGAAGGGCGCGATGTACCCCACGAAGGCGGTCGCCAACTCGTGGCGGCGGTCCAGCATGGCGATGTGGGGCAATGGAGGCGGCACACCGTCGATCACGTTGAACTTCATGCCGATGAGCCACATGATGGGGCGTGGCATTCTGTACGCCACGCTCGGCGCCGGTGGCACAGCGTATTTCGTTGCCAGAAGCGATCTTTCGACCTTCTTGGAAGACCTGGCATTGGTGCGGCCCACCCAGTTGAGTTTCGTGCCGCGGATCTGGGACATGGTGTTCGGTGAGTTCCAGAGCGAAGTCGACCGCCGCTGCGCCGACGGCGCCGATCGGTGGGCCGTCGAAACCGACGTGCTTGCCGAGCTGCGCCAGAACCTGCTCGGCGGGCGGTTTGTCTCGGCGATGACGGGCTCCGCGCCTATCTCGTCGGAGATGAAGACATTCGTCGAGTCCTTGCTCGACATCCATTTGACCGACGGGTACGGCTCCACCGAGGCCGGCGCGGTCTTCGTCGACGGCCAGGTGTCGCGCCCGCCCGTGATCGATTACAAGCTGGCCGACGTTCCCGAACTCGGCTACTTCCGCACCGACCAGCCCCACCCGCGGGGTGAGCTGCTGGTCAAGTCCGAGACCATGTTCCCCGGCTACTACAAGCGGCCCGAGGTCACCGCGGACGTCTTCGATGCCGACGGTTACTACCGCACCGGCGACATCGTGGCCGAGCTGGGACCGGATCAACTCAGGTACCTCGACCGTCGCAACAACGTGCTGAAGCTCTCGCAGGGCGAGTTCGTCACCGTCTCCAAGCTGGAAGCGGTGTTCGGCGACAGCCCGCTGGTCCGGCAGATCTTCATCTACGGCAACAGCGCTCGCTCCTATCTGCTGGCGGTCGTTGTGCCCACCGACGATGCCTTGGCCCGCCACGATGTGGAGTCGCTGAAACCGCCGATCACCGAGTCGCTGCAGGACGTCGCGAGGGCTGCGGGACTGCAGTCTTACGAGATCCCCCGCGACTTCATCATCGAGACAATGCCTTTCACGCTCGAGAACGGGCTGCTCACCGGTATCCGCAAGCTCGCGCGGCCGAAGCTGAGGGAGTACTACGGCGATCGGCTCGAGCAGCTCTACACCGACCTGGCCGACAGCCAGGCCAACGAGCTACGGGAGCTGCGCCTGCATGGCGTCGACCGACCGGTGCTGGAGACCATCGGCCGGGCAGCGGGCGCGCTGCTAGGTGCGGCGGCAACCGATCTGCAGCCCGACGCGCACTTCACCGATCTCGGCGGAGATTCCCTGTCCGCGTTGACATTCGCCAACCTGCTGCACGAGATCTTCGACATCGACGTGCCCGTCGGCGTCATCGTCAGCCCGGCCAGCGATCTGGCATCCCTGGCCGCCTACGTCGAGGCCGAACGGCAACCCGGCACGAAGAGGCCGACGTTCGCGTCGGTGCACGGCCGCGACGCCACCGAAGTGCACGCCGGTGACCTGACACTGGACAAGTTCATCGATGCGCAGACGCTCGCCGCGGCTCCGTCGCTGCCTGGTCCGAGCGCGGAGGTGCGCACGGTGCTGTTGACCGGCGCGACGGGATTCCTCGGCCGCTACCTGGCGCTGGAATGGCTGGAGCGCATGGACCTGGTTGACGGCAAGCTGATCTGCCTGGTGCGCGCCAAGGACGACGCCGCGGCCCGCGAACGCCTGGACAAGACGTTCGACTCCGGCGACCCCGAATTGCTGCGCCACTACCGCGAATTGGCCGCCGACCATCTCGAGGTCATCGCCGGCGACAAGGGCGAGGCCGATCTCGGACTGGATCCGCAGACCTGGCAGCGGCTGGCCGACACAGTCGACCTGATCGTCGACCCCGCCGCGTTGGTCAACCACGTCCTGCCCTACAGCCAGCTGTTCGGCCCCAACGCCGTCGGCACCGCCGAGCTGATCCGGATCGCCCTCACCACCAAGCAGAAGCCGTTCGTCTACGTGTCGACGATCGGTGTGGGCGTGGGCATCGAACGGTCGAAGTTCACCGAGGACGGCGACATTCGCCTCATCAGCGCGACCCGCAAGGTCGACGACAGCTACGCCAACGGCTACTCGAACAGCAAGTGGGCAGGCGAGGTGCTGCTGCGCGAGGCGCACGATCTGTGCGGCCTTCCGGTCTCGGTGTTCCGCTGCGACATGATCCTGGCCGACACCACGTATGCGGGCCAGCTCAACGTGCCGGACATGTTCACCAGGTTGATGCTGAGCCTGGTCGCCACCGGGATCGCGCCCGGCTCGTTCTACGAGCTCGACGCCGACGGCAATCGGCAGCGGGCCCACTATGACGGGCTGCCCGTCGAGTTCATCGCCGAAGCGATCTCCACACTGGGCGAGCGGGTGGTCGACGGGTTCGAGACCTATCACGTGATGAACCCCTACGACGACGGCATCGGGCTCGACGAGTACGTCGACTGGCTCATCGAAGCGGGATATCCGGTCGAGCGCGTCGGTGACTACGCCGCCTGGTTGCAGCGGTTCGACACCGCGGTCCGCGCTCTGCCCGAGCGGCAGCGCCAGGCCTCGCTGCTCCCGCTGCTGCACAACTACCAGCGGCCGGAAACCCCGATTCGCGGGTCGATCGCGCCGACGGACCGGTTCCGCTCGGCGGTGCAGGACGCGAAAATCGGTCCGGACAAAGACATTCCGCATGTGACGCCGGAGATCATCGTCAAGTACGTCACCGACCTGCAGCTGCTCGGCCTGCTTTAAGCAACGTCAAGCCCCGGAGCGGACCTTGTCGACAATCGCGATGATGTTGTCGGCGACGAACATCGGCTGATACAGCATCATGTTGTGACCGCTGCCGGTGGCGATGACGTTGTTGGTGCCCAGTGCGGCCGCCATCATGTCGTTGGCGGCGTGGATCTGGGCGAGCGTGTAGTTCTCCGGCGTCAGCACGTCGGGCGACGCGAACTTGTCGGCACTCAGCACGATCGCTGGAACCCTCGGCAGCGGAGGCGCGTTCCTAATCCGCTCGAACGCGTCGTTGACCACGATGCCCTCTCCCCCGGGTTCGGGCGGCGCCATGACATCACGCTCAAACGCGGCGTTCTGCGCAGGACTGCCAACCGTCGGCAGGAACTCCGATACCCCGTCGACCATCACTATGCCCGCCACCAGTTCCGGATGCGTCCGCGCCAGCAGATCGAGGATGAGGCCGCCATAGGAGTGGGCCACGAACACGAACGGCGCCGGTAACCGTGACGCGCTGATGAGCGCGACCACATCGTCGACGTCCTGCTGCACGCCATGCGGTTGCGGCACCGGGGTGGACTGGTCGGCGCCGTCGAGCCGGGTGTTCGGCCGGTCGTAGGCGCACACCTGCGTTGTTTTCGCCACGGTAGGTTGCACCGCATCGGGGCTGGGCGCCAGCTTTGCCTCGGTGATGATGTCGTACGGCGAGGACCGAATCGGGTCGTCCGGCGGCACGATGTAGTTCCACGCCTCCACGTAGCTGCCCTTGCCGGGAATGATGAACACCGTCGGCGAACCTTGGCCCTGGCAGTCCAGGAACAACTTTCGGCCGTCACCGACGTCGAATAGCCCGGACGGCCCTGGATCCGCAGCACTGCGTGCACACCCCGCCAGCACGGCGAGCAACCCGAGGAGCGCGGCCAACCATCGCCTCACAAGGCGACGCTACATCGCCAACCCGATCGCAAGGAGCACGATCGCAATCAGCGGGAAAGTTCCCTGCGTGACGGCCGCACGAGCCTTGTCCGGTGACGACGACAGCAGCACCACCGACGCGGCCAGCATTGACCCGACGCCGGCGAACACCAGCGCGACGCCGACAGCCCGGTGCCCCGTGAAAACCACAATCACCCCGACAGCCGTCACGATCGCCAGAAACAGGTTGTAGAACCCCTGGTTGAATGCCAGCTCCTTGGTGATCTCCGCCGTTTCCGGCGTGGTGCCGAACGTCGCACGGGTGCGCGGTGAGGTCCACGTCAGCGACTCCATGACGAAGATGTAGACGTGCAGCAGCGCCGCGAGAATCGCGAAAACCAAACCAGCAGTGATCAATTGACCCTCCTAGTCGAACAGTCCGGCCTGCCCAAGGCCGCTGACCCCGCTGGGCGGGGTCATGCCGAGATGCGTCCACGCCTGGGCGGTGGCGACACGTCCACGCGGGGTGCGGGCGATCATCCCGGCGCGTACCAGGAACGGCTCGCACACCTCCTCGACGGTGGCGGCTTCCTCCCCGACCGCGACGGCGAGCGTCGACACCCCGACGGGTCCGCCGCCGAAAGTGCGCGTCAGGGCGGACAACACAGCCCGGTCCAGCCGGTCCAAGCCGAGCTCGTCGACGTCGTAGACCTCTAGGGCCGCCTTGGCGATGTCGCGGGTGATCACCCCGTCGGCGCGCACCTCCGCGTAGTCGCGGACCCGGCGCAGAAGCCGGTTGGCGATGCGTGGCGTGCCGCGGGAACGGCGGGCGATCTCGGCACCGGCGTCGGCACCCAACTCGATGCCGAGGATGCCGGCCGAACGGGACAGCACCCGCTCCAGTTCGGCGGGCTCGTAGAAGTCCATGTGCGCGGTGAACCCGAACCGGTCCCGCAGCGGTCCGGTCAACGCACCGGACCGGGTGGTCGCCCCGACCAACGTGAACGGCGCGACCTCGAGCGGAATCGACGTGGCGCCAGGGCCTTTCCCCACCACGACGTCGACGCGGAAATCCTCCATCGCCAGGTACAGCATCTCCTCGGCGGGCCGGGCGATGCGGTGGATCTCATCGATGAACAACACATCGTGCTCGACGAGATTGGACAGCATGGCGGCCAGGTCGCCCGCACGCTCGAGGGCGGGGCCGGACGTAACCCGCAGCGACGTGCCGAGTTCGGCGGCGATGATCATCGCCAGCGACGTCTTGCCCAGCCCGGGCGGACCAGACAACAGGATGTGATCCGGTGTGCCGCCGCGGTTCTTGGCGCCCTCGATGACCAGCTGCAACTGCTCGCGCACCCGCGCCTGTCCGATGAATTCGCGCAGCGACCGCGGTCGCAGGCTGGCGTCGATGTCGCCCTCGCCGACGGTCAGCGCCGGAGAGACCTCCCGGTCGTCGGGCTCCTCAGAAACGTCCGGGTCTTCGAACCGGCTCACTTCTTACCCAACATCGAGAGCGCCGCGCGCAGCGCGCTGGACGTGGTGGCCTCCGGCTCGTTGGCGAGCACTTTGTCGGTTGCCTCCTCGGCCTGCTTGACCGCAAAGCCAAGTCCGACAAGCGCTTCCACGACCGGGCCGCGCACCGAGTGGCCATTCAGGGCCACGGCACCCGCGGCCGCATGCACAGGCCCGATCTTGTCGCGCAGTTCGAGCACCATGCGCTCGGCACCGCGCTTGCCGATGCCCGGCACCCGGGTCAGCGCGGTGACGTCGCCGTCGGCCAGGGCCTGCCGCAGCGAGGGCGCGTCGTAGACCGCGAGGGTGGCCAGCGCGATCTTCGGCCCAACCCCCGACACCCCGAGCAGCGTCAGGAACAAGTCACGCGCGTCGGCGTCGGCGAAGCCATACAGCGTCATCGAATCCTCGCGCACGATCATCGCGGTGATCAGCCTGGCCTCGCTGCCGCGGCGCAGAGTCGCGAGCGTCGACGGGGTCGCCATCACCTTGTACCCGACGCCGCACGCTTCGATGACGACGTGATCGAGCACGATGTCGAGGACTTCGCCGCGAACGGATGCAATCATCGTGCCGCCTTCAATTTCGCCTTGTACTTGCGTTGTTGGTCGGCGGCCAACGCCTCCGCCGCGGCCATCCGGGCGATCATCGGAGCGCGCCAGCAGTGGCAGATCGCCAGCGCCAGCGCGTCTGCTGCGTCAGCGGGTGTCGGCTTTGTTTGCAGCGCAAGGATTCTGGTGACCATCGCCGTCACCTGAGCCTTGTCGGCATTGCCGTTGCCCGTGACGGCGGCCTTGACCTCGCTGGGCGTGTGGAAATGCACGTCGATGTCGCGCTTGGCGGCCGCGAGCGCGATGACGCCGCCGGCCTGCGCGGTGCCCATCACGGTTGAGACGTTCTGCTGCGAGAACACCCGCTCGATGGCGATGACGTCGGGGCGGTGGGTGTCCATCCAGTGTTCGACGGCGTTGCTGATGGTGAGCAATCGGCGCTGCAGTGGCTCGTCGGACGGGGTTCGCACGACGTCGACATCCAGCGCGACGACCTGGCGTCCCTGACCGCCCTCGATGACCGACAGCCCGCAGCGGGTCAGCCCGGGATCGACTCCCATCACCCGCACGCGTCAGCTCCTTCTGTGAACATCTGTTCGAGAGCCTAGCGGCTGGGGCGGACAGCGCCGCGCAGGACACGCGGCGTCGATCAGAGGTCGGACTTTGCGACAACAACACCGCTGGCGACTGCTTCGCGCAGCGCCGCATAGTCGCGCTCGTTCTGGTCGGCATACGATTCCGCAAAGCGGACCAGCGTCCTGTCGACTGCGTCACCGTTCCCGAGATATGCGGCGATCGCAATGCGGTCACCGCTGCGCGAATGCGCTCGCGCGAGCACCTCGCCGCAGGACTGCCCGTAATCGGCCAGCACCGTTGGACTCATCGTCTCCACGTCTGCCGAGCCTTTCCAGTCGTGCAGCTGGCGCACGTAGTAGTCGCCCGCGAGGGCATCCGGGCCAACGGAGCGCAACCAGCCCAACAAGATGTCGCTGCAGGCCTGCATCAGCCGCTGCCCGGCGACCACCCGTTCTGCGGAATTGGAATAGGCGCTGGGTTGCAGGTATCCCTCGAGCACGGAGCGCTCGGCCTCTTTGACCTGCATCAGGAGCGGATCCTTGTCGTCGCGCCCGAGCAGCAGCACTATCCAGGCGCGGGTGCCGACGCTGCCGACCCCGACGACCTTGCGGGCCATGCCGGCATAAGTGAAGCGAATGATGAGGGTGCGTCGGCTCACGTCCAGGCTCTGCATGTACGCGTCGACGAGGTTGCCCATGTGTTGGTCGTATGCGCGAGCCTCGGCCTCACCGACAAGCTCCCCGATCGGAACGAGCAGCGGCGGATCGCTGGCCAGGCGGCGACGCCCGTCGACCACGCGAGTTAGTGTCGCGTTCGCCTGCAGGCTGTCGCGCGTCCGCGCCTTGGCCGCCGTGCGACGGATCTGCCGCCTGTCGGCGGGGTTGACGCTCGCCTCGAGCTCTTCGTCGACGCACGGTGTGCGCGTACCACACGTCCAGCTCGCGCATCGCCGCCAGCGCGTTCATCTGTCGGCGGTAACCCTGCGCCGCGGCGCGGACCACGCGCTCGCGACCGGCTGCATCGAAACCGTTGCCGCGGCCCGCGACCGCCAGGCTCGCCACCAGCCGCTTGACATCCCACTCCCACGGTCCGGGCAGTGTTTCGTCGAAGTCGTTGATGTCGAATACCAGACTGCGCTCCGGGGAGGCGAACAGACCGAAGTTAGACAAATGCGCATCGCCACACAACTGTGCTTCCAGCGAGGTGTGCGGACTGGTTGCCAAGTCGGACGCCATGATCAGTGCAGCGCCTCGATAGAACGCGAACGGTGAGGCCAGCATCCGCCCATACCGGATGGGTACGAGTTCGGCGATCCGCGACGTCGCCTGCGATTCGAGCAGCGCGACCGGATCGGGACGGTCCGCCGCCGGCGCGTAATCCCCGAGCGACGAACGCGGCAAGACGGCCCGTTTGGACCTGCCCAGCTCCTGTCGCTCTGCCACCGTCAGACGCGGCGCAGCCTCCTGCGCCGGTGCAAGAGAGTTGGCTTCCATCTTGGAACCGCCCCTCCGCGAAGTGATTTCGCGATCATCGGCGCCGACGCCATTGGTCGTGGCGTTTTCAGAGTGATTTTACGAGCGCACGCCTCCGCCGGGGTGAGATATCGCGATGGTCGCCGGGGTCGAATCGTGACCCCACGGCGCCAATGCCACGCCTCGGTAGCGCGGGGCCAGCGCCCGGCCGGCGGCGAGCAGCGGCTCGGTGCGGCGCAGTATGCGGGCCAGAACGAAGGCACCCTCCAGCGCACCGATCAGAGCGAGCGTCACCTCGCGGGCCTGTGACGCGTCGAGTCCCCGCGATGCGAAGTAGGCGCCACCCCCGTCCACCCAGCCCTGGAAGACCGAGGCGGAGGTTTCGCGGAGTTCCTCGACGGTGTCGGCGACCTCGGCGGCGACGCTGGCCACCGGGCACATGTTTGCGAACCCGGTGCCGGCCATGTCCTCGGCCGCCTGGGTGAAGACGCCGTCAATCGCGGCGCCGAGGTCGGTGTACTCGTCGACGATCGACGGGATGAGCAGTGCATAGGCGTCCCCGGCGTTGATCAGCGCCTCGCGCGCGATCTGCACCTTGCCACCGCGGAAGTGGTGATACAGCGAGCCGATCGGCGCGCCGGAGGCTTGCGCGATGTCCTTCATGGCGACCGCGCCGTAGCCCTTGTGGCGCATCAGCTCCGCCGCGGCGGTCAGGATCGACTCCCTCGTGGACCTTGCCATTCGCGCCTCCCGGTTACAGACTAGAGCATACGTTCTAGAATCAACGTTCTAGTGCCGAAAGGTCGCCATGAAATCCGTCGACGTCACCGCCGGAACCATCGAATACCGGGAGGAGGGCAACCCGAGCAGTCCGCCGGTCGTGCTGCTCCACGGCCTGCTCATGAACGACGCCCAGTGGCACCTGGCGCTGCCACTGCTGCCGTCGGGCTTCCGCTACCTGCTGCCGACCCTGCCGATGGGCGGACACCGCATCCCGATGCGCGAGGACGCGGACCTGACCCTGCCCGCGATGGTCGATATCGTCGCCGACTTTCTGGATGCGCTGGACCTCGCCGACGTCACGCTGGTGGTCACCGACTGGGGCGGTGCGCTCTTCCTCACCGATGTCGGCCGCGACAAACGCGTTGCGCGGCTGGTGATCTGCCCGTCGGAGGCGTTCGAAAACTTCCCGCCAGGTTTCCCGGGCAAGGTGGCTTGGCTGGCCAGCCGCAACACGCTGACGGTGTTGCTCGCGATGCGACAGCTCAAGATCGGCTGGCTGCGGCGGCAGTGGCTGCTGTTCGGTCAGATGGCGAAAAAGCCTGTCCCCCAAGTCATTGTCGACGAATGGATGGCAGCCGGCCTGGCCGACCGGCGGATCAGGCAGGACCTCGTCAAGTATTGCCGCACCAAGTTCGACGGCGCCGATCTGATCCGGGCAACCAACCGGCTGGCCGACTTCGACGGCGACGTGCTGGTGCTGTGGAGCCGCAACCCGGTGATGCCCAAGGCCCACGCGACGCGCCTGGCCGAGCTGACCCGCGGGACGCTGCGTTACGTCGACGACGCCAATGTGTTGATCATGCTCGATCAGCCGGAGCAGACGGCGCGGGAAATCGGGGCGTTCCTAGCCCGCTGAGAGTGTCTCGGTGAGGCCGCCGAGATTGTCGTCCACCTCGACGACGCGGCTACCCGGGCGTGCCGGTCAGCCCGGGATTCAAATGACTCGTGTGGTGCCGACCGCATCACCGTTCAGCCTTGTGGAGGCCGGAGCAGCGTAATCGGCGAGCTAGCCCGGAATCACTCCGAGCTGTTTCATCTGAGA
>CAVYPI010000089.1:0-15407 GCA_963770125.1 uncultured Actinomycetota bacterium
TGTCCAGATCGAATTCTGGGACTACAGCATCGAGACCGCCGATTGTTTCATCGCGATCGGACGTGAGTGCGGGACACTCACCGCGGCCGATGGCAGGACTCTCGATCTGCGAATCCGCACCAGCCGCGTCTTACGCCGTGACTGTCGGTTCCCCCGCAAGGGGGAGGTGCCCCCAGTCGAGATGCCGTGGTGGAATCGATTCGGTGCGGCCGTCTTTGCGTTTTCGGGTTACCGAGACGGCGATTTCAGGCGGCTGCGTAACGCCTGGTAGACGGATCGCCGGCTAACGCAAACAGCAACCGCGCCAAGCGTTTTGCTCTGCTTAACTACGCTCGCGGTACTAGGTAAGTACGCCTACGTTACGGGCACATAGCGCCCCCGGTCGCCGGGGTGACGCCGGGGCGGGGTGGGCACCGCTGTGCGGCGCTAAGGGGCCGGGCCGTCCGTTCTTAAAATCCGCCCAGTGTCGGTTCGCGTCCGACTGGGGGCACGCCGATCTGAGCGGAATCTGCGCTGGTCACAGCGTTTTCTGGACCGCACTGAGGGGCTCGGTGGCCTCCTTTGGCCAGAGTTTGGCCACGTTGTCTGCCACGGAGTCCAGGTCGGAGTCGAACAGGTCCGCGTAGACGTCCAACGTCATCGCCGCGCTGGCGTGGCCCAGCATCCGCTGCACTACCTTCTCACTCCATCGGTGGTGCAGCGCATACCCTCGCAAGTTTTTGTTGCTCAGCCCGGATTGGCGGGGAGATGATTACCTCGCGCTGAGCGGCGCATTAGCGCGCGATTGAAGGCGGTGACGGCGAATGAATCGCTTGATTCCAGCAGCGGGGAACGGCCTAGCCGGTGTTGGCGGGCGGATTCGAAGGGGAATTCGTGGAGGGCTTTCGGGTGTGGTTCTGCTGTCGATCGCGTTGCTGACCGCCGGTTGGGATCTGCCTATCGCGGCGGCCGATGAAGGCACACCGGTGGTGGTTAACTGCTACCAGCCGCCGCAAGTCAAGCCGGAACACATCATTTTGACCTGCGCTGACAACACCTGGGCCGTCGACAAAATCGTCTGGACCAGCTGGAGCGTCGATGCTGGCGCAACAGGCGACGGCATCGAATATCGAGACGACTGCGTTCCGACCTGTGCGCAAGGCTCGGCGACCTATTCTCCGGTTACGATTACGCTCACCGGCGCCGCCCCTCCCGACTTCCGTTACACCAGCGCGGTAATCACCAACCAAAACACCGGCAGGTCCGATACCTGGCCGATGAGGTAGACCGACACACTTGGTTCACCAGCACTATTCCGACCAGAGAAGCGGCCCTCGGTTCTGTCAGTCAGTCTGGAAGTCGACGACCAGGCGGGGCGGCCCAAACACCAATGCGACCAACGTCATCCGGCTACAGGGTTGGGTTCAAGGAGATTCTCTCGGTCCCATTTGCCCATCGGCCGACTTGATAAAGGCCACGAATCTAACGAGTAGCCGGGGCGGGCACCCAACCCCAGCCGGCGGCGCCAATCCCGGGCGGCCACGAACCTGGTCATCACCGCCTGAAACTTACCCTTGCGCGCCGTGTACGGGTACCAGTTGACTTCCTTCTTCATCTCAACTCGGTTGGCAACGATGCTCTTGGTGCGGCAGTACTTCCGGATCCCCGCTGCTCCGCCCGAGCGGGACCCCACCCCGGATTCGTTCCAGCCGCCGAATGGCACCGGCGTCTGCCCGGCGCCCAGCATGACGTCGTTGACGTGCACCAGTCCGGTGTTGAAGCGCCGGGCCAAAGCGATCGCCTTGGAGCAGCCTTGAGCCGCAATGGCCTTGAGGCACAACGCGCGGCCATCGAAGCCGAGGCCCAGCGCCGTGGTTGGGATGTTGAGTACTTCAGCGATGAAGGTGCCAGCGGCAAGTACATCAATGGAGGACTGCGAGAAGCATTGCAGCTCTTGGCTTCGGCGCAGGGCGACGGCCTTGTGGTCGCCAAGATGGATCGGCTCGCGCGTTCAATCATCAACGCGGCAGACGTAATTGAGCGTGCCAGTGAGCAGGGGTGGAACCTGGTCGTGCTTGATCTTCGCGTGGACCTGACGACAGCAGCGGGCGAAGCCTCGCGCACATGCTTGCGGTGTTCGCGCAGTTTGAGCGACGGCTGATCAGCGAGCGGACCAAGGCGGCGCTCGCCGCCCGCAAGGACGCGGCGAACGCAATGGCCGCAAGTCGCAGGCCCCCGCCGGGGTTGTCCGCAGGATCGTCATGGATCGCAACGCAGGCCTGACCTACGACCGCATCGCTCGGGCGCTGAGCACCGAGGGCATCCTCAGCCCACTAGGCAAGACAACGTGGCAGCCAAGCACAGTGCGCCGTATCTACCAGAGTGCCAATGCCGCAACCGAATTGGGGGCAAAAGCATGACCACCCCTTGGCATCAACGGTGGTGCACCCCCCGGTTAGCGTGCACAGTTTCTAAGCAATTACGACGCAACGTAGTAGACAAACAGGAGGATCAATGGCTTACATACGTACTCACGAAACCGCGCAGCGCCGCAAGGGCAAAGCAGTCAAGCGTTACGAGGTCGTCTGGCGCGAGCAGGCCACCGACGCGAACGGCCTACCGATCCCAGGGCGGATGCGCGCGCGGCAGGAGAGCTACCCGACCCGCGAAGCCGCCGAAGGCCGCCGCGACGACCTCAACGCGGCTAAGCACACCCTCGGCGGCACGTCCGCCTTGGCCGACGTAAAGAAGGCCGGTGAGCTGCCGTTCGCGCACTACGCGGAAGGGTTTATCGCACGCGAGCGGTCGAACGTCGCAGCGGGCAAGCTCAAGAGCCGCACCTGCGAGCGGTATGAAGGCACGATCAGGCACCATCTGTTAAAACCGTTTGGCGCCAAGGCGGTCGGTGCGATCACGGTGACCGACTGCGAACGGTTTCGTGCCGATCTGCTCGCCACGCGGCGACCGCGAACGGTACGCAACGTGTGGCAGATGTTGGACCGGGTGTTGGAGTATGCCTACGAGCGGCAGGCTATCGGCGCGGTACCGACCGACGTCATCGATCGGTCCGCATCGCCCTACGCAGTAGGCGACGACGCTGGCTTCGAGCCGCACCCGCTCACCGCCCTGCAAGTAGCCGCCCTGGCCGCGAAGGTTGGCGAACGCTACGAGGTTTACGGACTGCTGGTGTTGTTCTGCGCGTACACCGGCCTGCGCGCCGCCGAGGTGCAAGGGCTTGAGGTCCGCGACCTGACCCTGACGATGGCACCGGACGCCAGCACACGCGGGTCGGTTCGCGTGCAACGCACAAAGACCCGCCGACGCCGGGAGTGGGTGACCGGCACGCCGAAGTCCAAGGCCTCCAAGAGGACCGTTCCGCTGCCGGGCTGGCTCGCCGCCCGGATGCCGACTACATGGCCCACGACCATCCCCGCGCGAACGAACCCACCGCCCCATCGTGGGCGCGACGGCTGCAAGGCAATCACGTCGTCCGCCCGCCGCTGGACTGGTCCGCACCGTGCGACCTCAACGGCGTGCAGTCCAAGATCATCCGACCCGCCCTGGAAGCGGTCGGGCTACCGGCGAGCCGCCGGCCAGCGTGCACAACCGACGATGGCACCGCGATGCCAGCCACGAAAGGTGTTCGCCTGCATGACCTTCGGCACACCGCCGCGGTCCTGTGGCTTACCAACGGCGTTCATTTCATCCAGGTGGCGAAGTGGCTCGGGCACAGTAGCTATGTGCTGACGCTGACCACTTACGCCGACTACGTCCCCGAGCAGGAAGCCGAAAACCCGCTACCCGAACCCGTTGCCGCGGGACCAAAGGCCAACGTAGTCAACTTGTTTGGGTAACAGGGCGTCGATCCTGGCCAGAGAACTGGCCAGCGGAAACGGCAGCCTTTGACCGCCCGGCTCCAGACTCCCGTTCAGAGGTCGTATTCGGCCGTGCACGCGACCGCAGGCTACCGCCGCGCGCACCGCTTCGTAGTCGCGTTCGTTCTGGTCGGCATACGCTTGCGCGAAACGGGCCAACGCCCTATCCGCCGCGTCGCCTTTACCGAGGTAGGCCGCGATTCGAGACCAGGCCCAACTCCCGAGATCGGGGTCAACGGTCGACGTGGTCTTTGACCTGCTGTACCGCGTCGGCCGTCAGTCGGGCGATGACGGCTGCACGGGTGCCTGGGTCCAGCGCCGAGATTGCGTCCTCGATCT
This sequence comes from uncultured Actinomycetota bacterium, assembly GCA_963770125.1. GTDB lineage: Bacteria > Actinomycetota > Actinomycetes > Mycobacteriales > Mycobacteriaceae > Mycobacterium. The sequence continues at coordinate 4,194 of CAVYPI010000089.1, forward strand.
GCTGGGTGGTCAGGTCGACGGTAATCTTCTTCTCGCGTAACACGCTTGCTGCGACCGCGAGCAACCCTGCTGCTGCTGCCAGTAAAACGATCCGCAGAATGTTCCTGGGCACGCTCATTTCTGTTCCTTTCCGGGGCTTTTCGATCCGAGCCACAGACCAATGAACCGATGGTAGGCGCGCCGTCGAGTCACGCCCTGCCTGGACCCGTCAGCTTGCACGTGAGCCGATGCCGCGCGGCATTTGTGTCAGCGGGTTGGTGGCGCGTCAGCGCGGTGCTGCGCCCTTGCTGTCCTTGGCGGTCTGCCCGCGGATCTCCTGGCGGATCTCCTGGCCGAAATCGGCGATCTTGGTGGCGTCTTTGCGGATCCCGAACGCGGACACGATCTCGAACACACCCATGATTACCAGCCACACGCCGATGGTGATCGCCAGGACAACGATCGAGTCGAACGGCCACGCCATTACCACGAAGCCGGCGATGAGGGTGATCACACCGTAGAAGATCAGCCAGCCGCGTCCCGGCAGGCCGCGCTCGCTGATCGCCGCAACCGTGGTCGCGGTGCCGCGGAAGAAAAAGCCGACGCCGATCCAGATGGCCAGCAGCAGCACCGCGGTAGTCTGATCCGCACCGAAATGACGGAAGGCCAGCACCGCCAGGATCAGCGATGCGGCGCCGCTGAGGAACAGCAGGATCCGGCTGCCCGCCGATGCGTCCAGGGCGAACGCGAAAATGACCTGCGCGATCCCGGTGATCAGCAGGTAGACGCCGAACAAGGTGGCCGCGACCAGGATCGAAATGCCCGGCCATACCAGCACGCAGATGCCCAGGATCACCGCCAGCACCCCGGAGGCCAGCGTCCATTTCCACAGGTCGGGCTACAGCTTTGGCGGCTCGCGGGCAGTCATGGCCGCGCACCTCCGGAGCTGAGCGCCACCGCGTTGGCCCGGGCGTAGACAGCGTCGAGGGACGCGGCCTCGGCCTCCTCAATTGCACCCTGCGCGAACGAGATCGCGTCCAAGGCGTAGTCCTCGGCGTCGTCGGCGTCCCGCGCTGCGGCCTTCGCATCGTGTTCGTCTTTCTTCGCTTCGAGGTTTGAGCGCACCTTGGCGAGGTGGGCCTTCCATTTCCCGCGCACCTCATCCCACTGAGACGAGACCGTAGCGGAGGCGTCGACCACCTTCTCCTCGAACTGGTCCGCGGTCGCGGTGGCACGCTCGCGCGCTGCGGCGGCGTCGGCTTTCAGTTGATCCTTCTCGCGTCCTGCGGAGGCTTTGAGCTTGTTCGCCGATTCCTTTGCCTTATCGGAAAGCGCGTCGAATTTCTCGCTCAGGCGGCTGTAAGGCATTTGATGCTCCTCGATCGTAGGTCGGCTCCGATCAGCGGGGCCTGTGTATTCTTCCCAGAACCCCCAATAGAGCTTTCCGCGCTCGGTAAACGCACCAACACCAGTCCCGGCCTTGACCTGCTTTCCCCAGTCGTTTGGCTGAGCGACGAGCTTGAAGTTTGGTGCCGGAACGGATTCTCCGATCCGGACCACCTCTATCTCGATGCCGAAGAATCTGGTGTCGGGGTCAGTGTGTTCGTTCAGCCAGTCAAGGGCAGCACGGTGCTCGGGACGGAAACCAGTGTTTATCCAGACGATTGTCTTCGGACTGGTGCCTGCCGCATAGGTAAGGATCTGGCCAAGGTGGCCATGGTCAGACATCTCCAACTGGTTCTCAACGATCACGACGCTGTCATCCGATAGATCGCGGCCCAGCAGGTCGAGCGAGAAACCCCCGACGGGATGTTCGGCAACTTCCAACTCCAGATCCATACCGAGCAGGTCGTTCAGAACGTCAACATTCTGCAGTAACCACGGCGTGAAGCCCTGTGCCTCGTGCGCCCACACTTCTCGCGGCGCGACGGCGCTTAGACGGCCCAGGCTCGGCGACGTTGTCACAAATCTCCGACCAGGTTGCTGAAGTTCGCGTGGCCCACAACCGCACCCTAAACCCCGGCACCACACCGCGCGGAATCTGATGTGTACCCAAACGCCAAGCCCCAGTCGGTCTAGGTCCGAGCCGTCACTGGAGCAGGGGTTGACCGACTAGTCCGCTGTCAGTCCGCAGTAGCGTCGGTCATGCTCGTAGCTCGCCAGCGGAATCAACTGTCTGACCTGACTTAGGACACGATCCGGCTCTGATCTCAGCGGCGTTGCTGTGATCTGCGGTTTTGTTCGGCGGTGGGCCGAAACTTGCGCACTAATCGGGGCTCGTATGGTGCAGCCGTGGCCTATGTGCGCACGGTGAAGACCGCGTCGGGAGCGACGGCGGTCCAGATCGTGTGGTCCTCGCGGCGGGGGTCGGGCAACATCGAGCATGTCGGATCCGCTCATGACGAGGCGCAGGTCGAGGCGTTGAAGGCCGCAGCCGGTCAGCGGATCGCGGAAGGCCAGGGCGAGTTGGACCTGGGGTTGGATCTGACCGAAATCGGTAGTGCGCCATTGGAAATCATCGGCTCACGGGCGGGGTATCTGTGGGATGGCTTGTGCCTGGTCTACGAGGCGCTCGGGTTGGATCGTGCCGCCGGCGGCGATGAGGTTTTCCGGGATCTGGTGCTGGCTCGCATCATCGAGCCCACTAGTGTCGCGTGTTGTTGATTGTTTTACGTTTGATTTTGGCGAGTACTTCGTCGGGGGTCTTGGTCCAGGAAAATGGTTTGGCGCGTGTGTTGTAGCTGTCGATGTAGGTGCGGATCGCGGTCTGCAGGTCGGTGACGTCGGTGAAGGTGCCGCGGCGAATGGCTTGGCGGGTGATGATGCCGAAGAAGATCTCGACCATGTTCAGCCAAGAGCAGCTGGTCGGCGTGAAATGCAGTGTGATTCTGGGGTTCTTGTCCAGCCAGGCTCGCACGGCCGGGTGTTTGTGGGTGGCGTAATTGTCGCAGATGACGCACAGCCGCACGCGCGGATGGGTCTTGGCGATGAGTTTGAGGAAGGCGAGGAACTCGACGTTGGTGTGGCGCGGGTAGCAGGCGTCGGCGGTGATCTTGCCGGTGGCGACTTCCAGCGCGGCGAACAGGCTGGTGGTGCCGTGGCGGATGTAGTCGTGGGTCTGCTGCTCGGGGATGCCTTGGCGCAGCGGCAGAATCGGCTGGGTGCGATCCAGAGCTTGGATTTGGGACTTCTCGTCGACGCTGACCACCACCGCGCCCGCGGGAGGATCCAGGTACAGGCCGACCACGTCGCGCAGCTTGGCCTCCAACTTGGGGTCGGTGGAGAACTTGAACGTCTCCACCCGGTGCGGCTGGATGCCCCACTTGCGCCAGATCCGCGCGACCGAGGCGAACGAGATCCCCAGCCGCTGCGCCATCAGCCGCGTCGACCAGTGCGTCACACCCAGATGGGCGGGCGGTTTTCCCTTGTCTGCCAACGTCTCCGCCAGCACCGCGACCTCGTCGATCACCGCGGCGCGTCCCGGACGCGGATCATCCTTAAGCCCGCCGACTCCCGACTGCTCATAGCGGCCACGCCACTTGAGCACCGTCGGCCGCGACGTCCCCGTTCGATCGGCGATATCGGTATTGGCCACCCCGTCAGCGGCCAACAACACAATCCGAGCCCTCGTCGCCAACCCGGCCGGCGCGGTCGAGGCCCGCGTCAACCCTTCCAACTTCGAACGATCGCCTGCACGCAACTGCAATGGCCGGGCCACATACACCCGATAATTGTCCCAGCAACCAGACATAAATGTTTCAACGACACGCAACACTAGCAAGGTCGACTCACTGCGGGTGCTGGCCGAGACCGGCCTCGACTCGGTCACCTACCGGACGCTGACCCGCCGACTGCCGGGCTACGCGAAGGCCTCGTTTCGTGCTGCTTTGTCGGCGGCCTGTACCGGTCATGCCGGGCTGGGACCGGCGTCGTTGGTGCTCTACGACGTGACCACGCTGTACTTGGAGACCGACGCCGGCGATGGGTTCGGCGAATCCGGGTTTTCCAAGGAACGCAGACTAGAACCGCAGATCACCGTCGGGCTGCTCACCGATGCCACCGGCTTCCCACTGGCTTTGGGGGCGTTCAAAGGCAACGAGCCCGAGACCGACACGATGCTGCCGGTCATCAACGCCTTCAAAACAGCCCACCAGCTCACCGATGTGACCGTGGTGGCTGATGCCGGGATGATCTCCGAGGCCAACCAGAAGGCCATCACCGCAGCCGGGTTGTCGTTCATCCTGGGCACCCGCATCCCCTACGTGCCGCAGGTCATCTGCGAATGGCGCGCCCAACACCCTGGTCAAGAGATCCCTGATCAGCAGGTGTTCACCCAGCCGTGGCCGGCCACCACCGCCGAGAAGGCCCGAGGCATCCCTGATCGGGTGATCTACTACCAGTACGTCACGACCGGGCCCGGCGTACGTTGCGTGGGATCGATGAGCAGGTCGGCAAAGCCGAAAAAGCCGTCGCCGGAAAGGTTTCGGTCAAACGTAACCGATTCATCAAGCTCACCGGGGCCGAGAAGAGCGTCAACCGTGACCTGGAGGCCAAAGCCCGGGCGTTGGCCGGGATCAAGGGCTACACCACCAACCTCACCAGCCAGACCGCGGAGTTCGTCATCGGCGCCTACCACCAGCTGTGGCGCATCGAGAAGAGCTTCCGGATGTCCAAGCACGACCTGCAGGCCCGGCCGATCTACCACCACAAACGCGAGTCGATCGAGGCGCACCTGAGCATCGTGTTCGCCGCCCTGGCAGTCAGCCACTGGATCGAACACCAAACCGGTTGGAGTATCAAGAAATTCGTTCAAACCCTACGCCGCTACCGCACCGTGACCATCCGCGCCGGAAACCACACTCTCACCGCCGCGGACCCGCTACCCGCCGACATCCAAGACGTCCTCGCCACAATCACCACGGCCGCCGAGGCCCCCAGCGACTCCGGCCGCAGCGGTACGGCCGCCGAAGGTACGCACTAAATTGTCCTAACTCGGGACTTCCAACTCCAGATCCATACCGAGCAGGTCGTTCAGAACGTCAACATTCTGCAGTAACCACGGCGTGAAGCCCTGTGCCTCGTGCGCCCACACTTCTCGCGGCGCGACGGCGCTTAGACGGCCCAGGCTCGGCGACGTTGTCACAAATCTCCGACCAGGTTGCTGAAGTTCGCGTGGCCCACAACCGCACCCTAAACCCCGGCACCACACCGCGCGGAATCTGATGTGTACCCAAACGCCAAGCCCCAGTCGGTCTAGGTCCGAGCCGTCACTGGAGCAGGGGTTGACCGACTAGTCCGCTGTCAGTCCGCAGTAGCGTCGGTCATGCTCGTAGCTCGCCAGCGGAATCAACTGTCTGAGGTGGCACTTCAAACGTTTCCAGCGCCGTCCTCATCGCCAAACCCGCTGGTGGTGTCGTTCGGGACGAAGAAGTCGCGACAGCCGACGAGGCCCCGCGAACCCTGCCATCAGCCATCTATCCGAGTGCGCCCGGGTGTCACGACGATCTCACAAGTCGCGACGATTCGAGCGCATCACGGGAACCGAGTTCGTCCGCTCCACGCACGTCCTCCGACGGCTACTTGCGCGTCGGACCGGAGCGTTCGTCGCCCCTTCCGATCGACCTCGACCCGATCGCCCACCGGTTTGAGCCGGACAACCGGATCCGGCTTACCGTCGCAGGCGGTTCCTTCCCGCGGTCGGCGCGCAGCCTCGGAACCGGTGAGCCCTTGGTGTCGGAATGGCCAGTGTCAGGCGGTGGAGCCCAGGTAAGCTGCGATGCCCCGGGTCACCGCGGCCGCGTAGCCGGCTCTGCCTTCCGCACTGCTCAGCACCGCGGCATCTTCGGCGTTTTTCATGTTTCCCATCTCGATGAGGATTGACGGATACTGCGCCAGATTCAGACCCGCCAGATCAGCACGCCCATATAAGCCGTCCGTGCCTCGATACGTTGACGGCTGCATGCCCGCCGCGGCCAGTTGATCGCGCATGACTTGTGCGAAGCGCACCGCGGGACCGGCTTGTGCCTCGTTCACCGGCGGGTCGGAGTAATTGACGTGGAAGCCCCGGCCGTCGGACGGTCCGCCGTCGGCGTGGATGCTGACGATCGCATCGGGGCGCAGGGCGTTGGCCATCGCAGCGCGCTGATCCACACACGGGCCCAGAGCGTTGTCATTTCCGCGTGATAAGGCTGTGCGTACCCCCAATTCGCTTAGCTGCTCGCGGATTCGGAGCACAGTTTCCCAGTTGAATGAGTGCTCGGGATAGTCGGCGCTTGTGGTTGTGCCGGTGGTTTGGCATTCCTTGGTGCCGCCACGGCCGTTGCTCACCTGCCGGTTGATCGACGCGTCGTTAGCCCCGTTGTGGCCGGGGTCGAGGAACACGACCTTCCCCGCGATACCGGACGCGGCATGTACTCGGGGCACGTCAATCCATGGAATCATCGGGAGACTCAGTAGTACGGGTGCGCTTGCCGCGTACTTGAGCACGTCGCGGCGCGTCGTGCACCTCCTGAATCGCGATCTGGGGCCTTGGCTGTCTTGCACCACGCCACCGTAACGAACGAGCCTTTGAACCAGCCGGTTGACATGCGGAACCGTTGACAGCGAAGCCGACTCGCCGCGACAGCGACATCGCGGCGTGATTTTGTGAGCCAATAACCCACTGCGCAATAGCTGAAGTCGTTCAGCCGGCAGCGGTTTCGCGTCAGTAGGCGTAGGTGTTGGCCGGTGTGTCCACACGCGTGAGAGTTGAAACGGTCATTGTGGGAACCGACGGTGATGGTGCGTCGCCTGTCGGGGTCTCGACAGTGCCTTCAACGCGAATCCAGGTGTTGTCTGGCAGTTCCGCGGCGGCGAGCGCCGCCGGGCCGCGAAGGTGCAGGCGCCCGAGCTGTGCGTCGGCAGCACAGCAGAAGATCGTGATCCGCGCCAGGTCGGTTCCGCTGTCGCCCTTGGGTGAAGCCGACGACGGCGATCAGCCGTGAGTTCAAGGTGCCCGCCGAATCGAGTGCGACCCGTTTCATTACTTCCTTGAGCGAGACTTCCGGTGTGCGCCCGGTCGGCAGGGGCGGAAACGGTTGGCGTAACTCGCTGGGGGACAGGGTGACCGCAGAGGGGCGGCGGCCTGCGCCCCCAGTGCAGGTGGCACCACAAACGCAAGCAGCAATACGGGGACCGCGATCAGCCACCCGATTCCGCGCCGGTGCGCATGGCTTGGATGCTCGTCGGGTCCGCTGCCGTCATCACGTCCTCGGCGTAAGTCACGGATGATCGCGCTGACGGCCAGCACGAGGAGCAGTACCGCGACCGCGGCCAACCACGGCATAAGTGACGGTTTGACGTAACGGGTATAGACGCCGGTAACGGTGATGATCGCCGCACTGAGGCCAAGCAGGAGCAACAAAGCGTTCTCGGTTTCCCGGCTCATCGACCGCCGCCTACGAGCGCGATCCCCACCGCGGTGGCCACCACCGTCGCGACGACGAAGGTCGCGGGGGCGAAGCGAGTGGCGAACGCGCGACCGAACATTCCGGTCTGCATCGCGAACAGCTTCACATCCACCGCGGGCCCGACCACCAGAAATACCAACCGCGGCACCAGCGGCAGCATCGTCAAACTCGATGCGACGAACGCGTCGGCTTCCGAGCACAGCGCCAAGACAACCGCCAGGAGCGCCATGGTGATAACGCCGAGCACCAAGTGCCCCGCCAGGTGGGTGAACACGACCGGAGGAACCAGCACGTGCATGGCGGCCGCGGCGGCGGCGCCCAGCACCAAATACGAAGCGGCCTGCAGGAAGTCGTGCCGAGCAGCCTCGGTGAATACCGCCGATCTCGACGCGTCGGTCTGGTGGGTCACGGGCATGCGGCGGGTGATCCAGTCCATGCGTCCCCACCGCGACCAACCAGCGCCCATGATGAGCGCGGTCAGCAGCGATGCGATACCGCGCGCGGCGACCATGTCCGGCTGTCCGGGAAAGGCGACGGCGGTGGCGACGAGCACGACCGGGTTGACGGCGGGCGCGGCGAGCATGAAGGTCAGTGCGGCGGCGCCCGCGACACCGTCGCCGAACAGTCGCCGCGCCACCGGCACCGATCCGCACTCGCAGCCCGGCAGCGCGGCTCCCGAGACCCCGGCCGCGAGGATCGCCGCCCCGGTTCGGCGCGGCAACCAGCGCGCCAGCCGCTCAGGAGAGACGAACACCGCGATCAGCCCGCTGACAACGACGCCCAAGCCCAGGAACGGCAGTGCCTGGACGAACACGCCGCAAAACACCGTGCCAGCGGTACTGAGGTCGGCATGCCCTGCGACGAAGGCTCGTAGGGTGCCGGCGGATACCGCGGCCACGACCACGCCAGCCACCAGGACCTGCATCGATCGCACCCGCAGCGCAGGCCTGCGCGGGGCAATCGTCACCGCCTCATCGTCCCAGGCGCGCACAGCGCGCGAGGCGCCAATAGCCGCCGTGTCGCCGCCATCCGTAATTCACAGGGAGGAGCAGGGAATGCACAACCCAGGCAAATGCTCTATGGTCAAGCGGAAACGATTCCCATTTTCATTAAGTTTGCGGGAGGACTCCCCATGACCACGCGCTTCCGCCCCCGGATCGCCGCTGCCGCCGGCGCGCTGGCCGCAACCACCGTGATGTTGGCCGCATGCAACTCCACCTCGTCGACGACAGGCACATCGTCGACGACCTCCTCCAGGCCGACCTCGAGCGCGGCCGCGGCCGCACCGATTAACGTGGTAGCAAGTACCAACGTCTGGGGTGACATCGCCAAGCAGATCGGGGGAGATCACGTGAACGTGACGTCGATCATGTCCGATCCGAACGCCGACCCGCACGAGTACGAGGCCGACGCCAAAACCGCTGCTGCGCTGAGCAAAGCGCAGTTCGTGATCGAGAATGGTTTGGGTTATGACGATTTCATGGACAAGCTGTTGGCGGCATCGCCCAACGCGAGTCGGGCTCTGCTCAATGCCGCTGATGCCATGAAGGCTTCCGGCCAGGACGCCAACCCGCACATCTGGTATGACATCGCCAAGATTCCTGATGTGGCGACGGGGATTGCGGATCAACTCGGCAAGATGGATTCCGCCGACGCAGCGACGTTCACGGCCAACGCGAAGTCGTTCACCGATAGCCTCGCGCCGATCAATACGGCGATCGCCAACATCAAGGCCAAGTACCCAGGCGCCCCGGTCGGCTACACCGAGCGTGTGCCGGGCTATCTGGTGGAGGCCGCGGGCCTGACGCTGGCCACGCCGGCGTCGTTCGCGCAGTCGATCGAGGACGGCAATGACCCAAGCCCTGGCGACAACGCGGCCATGGACGCGGCCCTGACGGATAAGAAGATCAAGGTGTTGCTTTACAACGGTCAGGTCACCAGCCCGGCGACCGACGCGGTCAAGCAGCTGGCGCAGAAGAGTGAGGTGCCCGTCGTCGGCGTGACCGAGACGCTGCCGCCCACCGACAAGGACTTTCAGGACTGGCAGCTGCGCCAGGTCAACGAAATCACCACCGCGCTCGGCGGGTGATTGTGGCCGAAACTGTGTCGTCGTCCGCGCAACCAACGGTTGTGCTGCGGGGGAGCGGTCTGGCCTACGCGGGGCGTCAGCTGTGGCAAAACATGGACCTCACCGTGGCGCCGGGCGAGTTCGTCGCGGTGCTGGGTCCCAACGGCAGCGGCAAGACCTCGCTGGTCAAGGTGCTGTTGGGGTTGACCCCGCTGTCCGAAGGTTCAGTGCAGGTCTGCGGAGCCCCGCCGCGGCGGGGCAGCAGCGACATCGGCTACATCCCTCAGCAGAAGAGTTTCGACCGCGATTTGCCGATCCGGGGAATCGACCTGGTGCGCCTAGGCCTGGACGGGCACCGGTGGGGTATCGGACTGCCGAGCCGGCGGCGCCGACGGCGTGTCGAGGAAGCGATCGCGTCAGTGGGCGCAACGCGGTTCGCAGGCTCTCCCATCGGAAGCCTCTCCGGAGGCGAGCAGCAGCGGTTGCGCATCGCCCAAGCACTCGTGGGTGATCCGCAGCTGCTGCTGTGCGACGAACCGTTGCTGTCCCTGGACCTCAAGCACCAGCGCGACGTCGTGGAGTTGATCGACGCCCAGCGCCGCACATCCGCCATCTCGGTGCTGTTCGTGACCCACGAGATCAACCCGATCATGGCTGTGGTGGACCGCGTCGTGTATCTGGTGGGAACTCGATGGGCGGTCGGGACGCCGGCGGAGATCTTCACCAGCGCAAAGCTTTCCGAGCTGTATCAAACAGACGTCGAGGTGCTGGATGTGGGCGGGCGCATCGTCATCGTCGGTGCGCCCGACAGCCCGCACGCCGAGGCCGGCAGTTCGCACTACCACCACCCGCCGATGGAGAAGGTCTTCGTCCGATGACGCTGTCGGACTACCTGTCGGAAACCTTTGTCCGCAACGCGCTGATCGCCGCCACCCTGGTAGCGATCACGGCAGGGCTGATCGGGCCGGTGGTGATCATGCGCGACCTCGCGTTCGCCGTACACGGCACTGCCGAGTTGGCGTTCACCGGAGCCGCGGCGGGCCTGTTGGCGGCCGACGATCCGCTGCTGGGTGCGCTGTTGGGCTCCGTCGTGGTGGCAACTGCTGTCGGCTTCCTGGGAAACCGTGTACGCGAACGGAATTCGGCGATCGGGGTGATCCTGGCGTTCGGACTCGGCGTCGGGGTCTATCTGCTCTCGCTGTATAAGGGGTTCGCCACTGCGGCGACAAACATCCTGTTCGGGCAGATCTTCGGGGTGAGTCCCGGTCAGATCACCCTGCTCACGGCCATCGCGGTCGGTGTCCTGATGGCAATGGTGCTGTTGTACCGGCCGCTGCTGTTCGCGTCGGTGGATCCCGAGCTCGCCGAGGCCCGCGGCGTACGCACCCGACTGGTCGGTGTGCTGTTCGTCTACGTCCTGGCGCTGACCGTCACCGAGGCCGCCCAGGTTGTCGGCACCTTGCTGGTGCTGAGCCTGGCCATCACGCCCGCCGCGGCGGCCAGCCGGCTCAGCGCCCGCACCCCGGTCGTCATCGCCATCTCCATCGCATTCGCGTTGATCGCCGCCGACGGCGGCTTGGTGCTGAGTCTCATTCACTCGGATGTCAAAGCCAGCGTGTTCATCTCGGCGATCAGTTTCGCGTTCTATGTCCTTGCCCGAGTGACCGCCCAGTGGATCCTGCCCGTACTCACCACTCGCCGACACGCGTCGAGAAATTC
>CAVYPI010000090.1:0-32341 GCA_963770125.1 uncultured Actinomycetota bacterium
CGCATAGCAGCCTGGGACACAAGGTTTTTCAGACTGTCGAGCTCGCCGACCCGGCGCAGCGCTACGCCCGCGCGCGCAGCCCTGGCACCCATCAAAGCGAGATCGCCCTGGGGTACCGGCCACGCGCTGTAGAACCGCCGATCGGTACGGCGCCGCGGGATCGCTGCCGCCAGGGTGATGTCGACCTCATTGGCCGGGTACCGATAAACCTCGATGGAGGCCAGACGGTGCCGTTCGTCAGGATTCGGCAGCCGATGGATCTTTGATTGCCATCCGAGCGCCGCCAATGCGACCACGCAGTGATTCAGCGCCGCGCCGCAGCTGAGCAACATGTCGCGGGCATCGGGGTCGGTGTGTAGTAGGTGCCGGTCCGGGTCGGCGTACAGATGCAAGCTGTGCCCGCCCACCCGCCACCGCCACGGCTGCGAGTTGTGCACAGACGGTGCCCGAACGGCCAGCGACAGCGCTGACCGAATGGTCTCGACATCTGGAAAATGTGCGCTCATGGCTCCACGATGGCGCGCCGGACATCGGTCTGAGCAGAGTACAAAGACCCTGCTCTTGAGGACTTGGGAACCCGGCGCGACGGTGGTGGTCCCGACTGGGATCGAATTAGCCAGCTAGCCGACCGGCCATGACACGCCGACCAGGCATATCGCTTGCTGCACATCAGATTGACCGGCATCGAAGTAACAACAAGCCACAATAGACACCAGCGGTATTGCATACTTCGGCAGCGACAGCGCATTGCTCAGGGCCGCATGGCGATTCGGGCATGTGGTGGTGAGGCCCAACAGGCTGGGACTGTTCGCCATCGCTGGCGGCTCCTAAAGGTGACTGCATCGCCGGTCCGAGCGCCGCCCAGGCCCAACGCGTTCGGCCTCGCCTCGCGGCGAACCGAGGCGCAAAGGCGATGAGTCCCTGGAGTCGCGAGGTGGCGGCGCCTGGACAACTCGCCGCCCACCAGTCGGCCCCCGCCTCGCTTGCTCTGGATAGTTCAGCTCACGACGGCGAGGGCACCACGTTGCCCGCCGCATCCTCACGGTGATAGTCATGCCGAATGTGAACCCCACGGTCTGGGTGGCCCTACGCCTCATCACCACTTCGCCCAGACCGGAATCTGGCCACCAAGCAAGGCAGTCATCGGGAGCGTCACGGATGGCACTGTCCGCCTGTCCTCGCACGGACATGTAGTCCAGTCCCCGATTCGCAGCCGCCAGCGCTTGCGCAAAGGTCTCATCGAAGCCGGTTGCCGTCGATGGCCCACAAGTTATGACGATGTTGGTTGCCGCCACGACGGTCGTAACCCAGCCGTTGAGCGATACAGAGGCTGGTCGCCGAGCGGCCGTCAACCGATGATTGTTTCGTGATCCGGTTCGGGGCCGAACTTGAACCGCCGGCCGGTGATTTCCGAGGCGATGACCCGTACGTAGAGAGGCTTCAATGTCGCAATCCACGGCCGCAAGGGCGCTTCCTGGGCGTCTAAGATGTCGGCGTTGTCCGATAGCACATGTGCCCTGCCGTGGATGATGACGCTCCACCCGTAGGTCAGGGGAGGATCGTGGTAGTCGGCCTCGAATGCTACCCAGTCGCCCATCACGGCGCTATACAGCTTGGTGCCGTGGGCAGTTCGGAAGAGCACCGTCCGGCGTTGGGTGACGAAGTTGACGGGGAAGATTTCGGGCTTCCCGCCCAGGATCGTGACTAATCGGCCTAACGACATGCTTGACAGCAAGCTCCAGCACTCGTCTTCGCTGAGCAGGGTCACCGGAGCGTCGTCTGCGGACATGATTCAGCCTAACGCGATCGGGATTTTCGGCGCGGTCAGATGCGATGGCCGATGAGTGTCGACCGTTGCATGGTACCGGCGGGTGCCACCCGGGAGCTCTTCGAGTCGCTCGGCACCCGCTTGGAGAAATTGGTGTTTCCACGCCGTCACCAACACTGAGCTGACGCCGATGCGCCGCGCACCCCCGGTGCAGGTCAGCTCCCCGGCCAGCACCGATAGCAGGATGCGCGCCTTTTTCCTCGGCGGGGATCTTCGTTCGCCGCCACCTGGTCGTCATCCTCACAACATTTCAGCCATGTCACCGCTTTCTCCACAACCGGCGAAACTGGCAAAAGTTTGAGTCAGTGGAACGGCGTCCAAGATCGAATATTGTTGGATGGGCAATATTGTTGGATGGGCTTCGCCCGACGCGGCGCACCGTTCGTCACGAACGCTTGTCGACCACAGCAAATCCACAGTTTGCAGCGTGGCTGGCAACGGTGCAGGTGAACAGTGGCATAGGCAAACAACCGCTAATCTATACCCTTGTGTTTCTGCTGAGGCGTTAAACTCCAGGCCAGCGTACGAAAGGCCGGGCTGTCTTGACGGGCGAGGTGCCGAGCGGATCGGAGTTCGCCGACCTGGGTGGGCGCGCGCGGATGCGCCGCATGCACGACCAGGTCGACGAGCTGCTGGCCGGGCACGACCAGATGGAGCGCCTTCTTCAAGTCATCTCTGACATCGGCTCCGACCTGTCGTTGGACGCCACGCTTCACCGGATCGCCACGGCCGCCAAAGAGGTCACCCAGGCTCGTTACGGCGCACTCGCCGTGCGCGCCCCCGACTGGACTTTGCTCTCCTTCGTGCACGCCGGCATGGACGGTGACGCCGTCCGACTCATCGGCCATCTGCCGGTCGGCAAGGGCCTGCTCGGCGTGCCTGTCGACGACGCGGCCCTGCGCTTGGACGACCTCACCGCCCATCCGGCATCGGTCGGCTTCCCCGAGCACCACCCGCCGATGAAGGCCTTCGTGGGTGTGCCGATCACGATCCGGGGGGCGGCTTTCGGAACGTTGTACGTCACTGACGACGCACCCGCGCGAACGTTCAGTGAAGCCGACGAGGTGGCTGTCCGAGCCCTGGCATCGGCAGCCGCGACGGCCATCGACAACGCTCAGCTGTTCGAGCGGGTACTGATGTCGGCGCGGTGGACCGACGCCAGCCGCGAGATCACCGCTGCCCTGCTTGGCGGCAGTCGACCAGCCCTGCCGGCCATGCAGCTCATTGCTGAACGTGCCCGTGAGCTGACCGATGCAGAGCAGGCGATCGTTCTCGTTCCCACCGACGACGACATGCCCGACGATGAAGTCGACACCCTCGTCGTGGACACCGCTGTCGGAGTGCACGCCGAGGAAGTACTGGGCCAGCGGATCCTCGTCGACGAGTCGACGAGCGGCGAGGTCTTCCGATCGGGAACCCCGCTGATCACCACGTCTTTCCGGCGTCCCATCCAGGCGTTCACCGATGCCGGTGAGCGCCCGGCGATCGTTATGCCGTTGTGCGCCAACGACTCCGTGCTTGGCGTCATCGCGGTGGCACGCAACGAGAGCCAGCCCCCGTTCGATGACAGCTACCTTGACCTCGTCAGCGACTTCGCCCGCCACGCGGCGATAGCACTGACATTGTCTAACGCACGCGACCGCCAGCACGAACTCACCGTCCTCGCCGACCGCGAGCGGATCGCGCACGACCTGCACGATCACGTCATCCAGCGCCTGTTCGCCGCGGGCCTGGATCTGCAGGGCACCATTGCGCGCTCCCGGTCGGCTGAAGTCGTCGAACGCCTCTCCCGCACCGTCGACGATCTTCAGGCGACCATCAACGACATCCGTAACACCATTTTCAAGCTGCAGGCGCACAATGATGCCGGCTCGACCTTCCGGGGACGGGTCGAACGGATTGTCGCGGACCTGACCAACAACCAGAACATCGCGGTCGAGTTGCGCATGTCGGGTCCGCTCAGCGTCGTGAACGCCGAGCTGGCCAGGCACGCCGAAGCGGTAATCACCGAAGCGAGCAGTAACTGTGTACGTCACGCTGACGCGTCACGGCTGACCGTGCGTGTCACCGTCACTGACTTCTTGGCTGTCGAGGTTGTCGACAACGGCCGCGGCATTCCAGCGGAGAACACCCGCAGCAGCGGCCTGGCCAACATGCGAAAACGCGCCGAACAGCGTGGCGGGACATGCGAATTCAGCACACCGCCGGGCGGCGGGACCCAGGTGCGCTGGAGCGTGCCGCTTACCGACGACTAGCCCCCGCCCGCAACCCACCTTGGCTTCGCGACATTTCGACTCCCTGGTCATTACCCGGACAAGCTGTCCGTGGTTAGTCGGCCGCGTCGGCGCGGGCGATCATCACCGAACAATTCGACTTGCGCAGGATCTTGGCTGCGCGGTGACTTAGCAGTTCGGAAGTAAGGTCGGGGTTACTTGTGCCGATGACCACGAGCTGGTTTATCGAGGCGCTGTGTTCAAGCACGTTGAATATGTGTTCGGGCGTGATTGACACCAAGTGTCACGCGGTGTTGACGGCACTATGTGAACTAGAGACCGGCATAGTTCGTTTTCTACCGAGTCAGATCCCCCTCGATTCCCGTGTCACCGCTTTATTGGTAGCAGTTGCTGGCGGGATGCTGCGGCTGAGAGATCAGGATGGAGCGCGTCCGCGCCGCTCACTACCCGCGATACAGACCAGCCGGCACCTACTACGGTCGCCAACCATCAAGCGGCAACCCGCATTCAGAACCAAGGCGCGTCCGCGGTGGTGGCCGCCGATCCGAGCAGGATCCGCGCCACGCGGTACCACTGTTGGGCGTCGCGACCGACTTACTCGATGATGTGGTTAGGGACGACGATGATCCGATCCAGCTGCGAGAGCGGCCCCAATTGCTTCTCGCCCGCCAGCAACGCCCTGCAACGTCGTCTTGTCTCCCACACCCGACTGGGGATTCCGACGATATGTCACGGTGGGGCCGCCAACGGGTCCGCTTCGCGCGACTTTCCCATCTTCCCAACACCTATCGGGCTCGCGGCAATGTGGGATCCCGGCGCCGCGGCAGATGGCCGAGCCGATCCGACCACTGCCCCGCGCATGCCGAACGCATTGAAGCGGATCACGCGCCACGCTGCCCGTCCACGGCTTCGGCGCCACTGCTTGCGTTCAGAAGGACTTGAACGCATGAACGCAAGATGAATGAGCGACAAACTGTGCAATCTGACAGTGGCGCCCACCCCCGGCAAGACCGACACTGATCGTCGTGACCACCAAGCCGCTTCTGGCCTCAATCATCAACTGGCTGCGGGCTGGATATCCCGAGGGCGTACCAGGCCCCGATCGCGTACCGCTGCTTTCCCTGCTACGCAGCACCCCGCTAACCGAAGACCAGGTCAAAGAGGTGGTGCGCGAAATCTCGGACGAGGAGGCCAAAGCGCCTGCGGGACATCAGATCGACAAAGACGAGATCGAGCACTTCATCGAGGGTGTCACGCACCATGACCCCGGACCGGAGAACGTCAAGAGAGTGGCGGCCCGCCTCGCGGCGGCCGGCTGGCCCCTGCACGCGGTCGACGAGGCCGCCGTCAGCGACTAGCAGCGCGTACCGAAGCGGGGTATAGGCGCGCAACGATGAGGGACCGATCACGAACCGGTACCGCACATCGATGGCGAGCACGCGCTCGTAGGCCTGATTGATGTAATCGGGCTGGATGACCTCGATCTCGGGGCGCACGTCGTGTTCGGCGCAGAAGTCGAGCATCTCCTACGTCTGGGCGATGCCGCCGATCATCGACCCGGACAGGGCGACCACGCCGTCCGTGTCGACGAGCTAACACGTTCGCCGACAACCACACCCAGCCACCAACACCACCAAAGCCATTCGCTGACAAGCACAAACGGCCCGGTCGGAGAAGCCTCCCCCGGCTGCCACACGGCCTACGGCCCGGTCTCGTGATTTCGGTGGACGAAGGCGTAGTTTTCAGCGAGTACGTCGGTGACGAAATGATGCTGACCCGTGTCGCGCGTGATGCGATGCGGCGGGTGATCATCGACGTGGGGTGGCCCGTCACTCGGCACCGCGACGGATCGGTGCTCAGCGTCGAGGTGAATCTTGATGGTATCGATGAGTGCGTGGAATCCCAAGCACCACAGAGTGTCTGACGATTCCCCTCTCTAGATGGCCCCGCCACGGCCCACGGCGACGGCGCCTAGAAGTCGAACGGGGACCCGTCGAGTCGTGTCACGGTCTCGCTGATTGAGCGCCGCGGCGTTGCGGGCAGAGGGTCAGCGTTGACGGGCGCCCAGCCCACCCGCAACAGCATCTGGGGAAACTGATCACCGCCGAACACGTCCTCTCGCACCGCCTCGCGAGTCTCAACGATCTCCAACGGCTCGGTGATGGGACAGCTCGCCAAACCGAGCGAGGTAGCGGTGAGCAGCAGCAAGCTAACCGCCTCACCGGCGCGCAACCGATCCACCTCGCCGTCGGCGGCGGTGCCAAGGGAGAGCACCAACGCGCCGTCCTCCGCCGAGGACGCGCCGGGCGGTTGCGCCAGCGCGGTACCGGCGAACAGCCGTCCGGGTACAACCGCGGCCGGATCAGATTCGGGAGCACTGCGCGCCGGAACACCAGCGGTCGATGCGTATCGACCGCTCCACGTGGTCAATTCGGTCAAGTAGTCGGGGTCACCGACATGCTCGTAGACCGCCCGCGCGATTAACGAGCGAAAGTCCACCGAGGTCTCAACCCGACGCAACACCACCCCTGCGCGAGCGGCGCGTGCGCCCATCAACGCGACATCCCCGGGGGGCACCGTCCACGAGCCATAGTGCCGACGATCAGTGCGACGTCGCGGAATAGCCGCCGCCAACGCAATATCGACCTCCCCCGGCGCCGCTCGGTGAGTCTCGATCGACGCGAGGTGATCTGGATCCGCGGGATTGGGCATGTGGTGCACCTTTGCCTGCCACCCCAACGCCGCCAGCGCAACTGTGCAATGGTTCAGCGCCGCCCCGCAGCTGACCATTAGATCGCGGCGATCGGGATCGGTGTGCTCGAGGTGCAGCGAGTTCTCAGCGTAGAGATGCAGGCTGTGCGGTCCGACCCGCCACCGCCACGGCTGCGAGTTGTGCACTGAAGGTGCGCGACTGGCCAACGACAGCGCCACGCGCACCGTCTCGGTATCGGGAAAGTTAGTCGTCATGTCGGGCCCATCTGTGGTAGAGAATCAACACTGACACCGTGCGTCGGCCGGGACGAACGATGATAGAGACAGAAGTCCCCAGTTTGGGTGACCTGTTGTCGTGGCGGGCAGCCATGCCCTGGCGAGCCAGCGGGCCTCTGCCGCGGACGCGAGGCCCCGGTTCGGCTCCGAACGCCACGCGCAGCCCGGCGATCTCTATCGGGTGGGTATCGGTGAGTAATGAGTGCATCGCCCGTAATGGCTACCCGATTAATGAAACAGGAAAATTTCCGTCTTTGTCAGCACGGTAGCTTCGAGGGTGCCGACGATGCGCGTCCGCGGTTGATCATGATCTGGGTTTAGGGGTACCAATAGCGAGGAAGTGATTGATCCCGGGCCGCCCTTCGAAGCTCACCAGTTCGGTAATTGATCGAGTTGCCCGCAGCGTGCGCGACGTACCGGCAGAGCTGTGGCCTGGCCCGATCGCCTTAAGTCAGCCGGCTCGCATGCGGCCCACAGCCACAGAGACGGCATCGCCAGAGGCCCAACGGCCGGCGGGTGTGGTGACCAATGGCCCCTGGCATGACGCTGCGCGCTGACTAGCATCAAAGGCACCGACAGACTGACTAGCGTCAAAAGGCACCGACAGATTAGGTGGTGGTCATGACGGAAACGACCCCAGATGCGGCACTGCTCTGCGATGCCATCGAATTGGCCTGCCGGGCCCCGTCCCTGCACAACAGCCAACCCTGGCGCTGGGTCGCCAAAGGCTCGACACTGCACCTGCACGCCGACCTGAGCCGGGTAATGACAGCGGCCGACCCACAGGGACGCGAGATCTATCTGAGTTGCGGTGCGGCGCTTGATCACCTGGTGGTCGCGATGGCGGCCGAGGGTTGGGACACCGAGGTGCACCGATTCCCCGATCCGCACGAGCCGTTGCATGTGGCGGTGATCCAGTTTCGGCCGGCATCGCAGCCGGTGGCGGACGAGTACCGGACGCGCGCCGAGGCCATCCGTGTCCGGCGCACCGATCGCCGGGCGTTCGACGTCCCCAGTGAGAGGGCGAGTTTGGAAGTGCTGCTGCGTCAAACGGTCATCCCCTACCACGTGATGTGCGACGTCGTGCTCGATCATGCGCGTCCGCGTCTGGCCGAAGCGTCGCGGCTGACCGAAGCGATCCGGCGCAACGATCCCTCCTATGAGGCGGAGTTGGCCTGGTGGACCTCCTCGGTCGTGCCCCATGCGGGTCTGGCGAACAGTACGCTGCCGTCGTCCGCCGAGTCCGGTCGCGTCGATGTGGCCCGCAGGTTCCCCGCCGCCAGGCAGCGCTCGGTCGACGACGACCGCGGTAGCGACCGCTCCATGATCATGGTGCTGTCCACCTCGGATGAAGACGCCCGCCACGATGTCCTGCGCTGCGGCGAAGCGCTGTCGGCTGTGCTGCTCGAAGCGACCATGGCCGGGCTGGCGACGTGCACGCTGACCCATATGACCGAACTCGCGCAGAGCCGCGAGCTGATCCGCCGGCTCACCGGGCAGCGCGGTCTTCCGCAGTTGTTGATCAGAATCGGCGAGGCGCCACCCGAGGGTGACATTGCCGCCACGCCCCGGCGGCCGCTCTCCGAGGTGCTGGAGTTCCGCGACTAGGGCACTGCGGGTTCGGGTCGACGGACCGTCGCGGTGGAGCCCAATGGCCCTACGGCTCTTGCGGTTCGCCACCTAGCGTCTTATCGACCAATGACATGAGCCGTGCAGCACACAGAGATGAGGATCATGAACCGTTACCGCGACCTGTACAAGGCCAGCCTCACCGATCCAGCGACAGTTTTGGGCGGAGGCGGCACGCGAGGTGACCTGGACTCGGCCGCCGCAGCAGATTCTCGACGACACCCGGCCACCGTTTTATCGCTGGTTTCCCGACGCCGAACTGAACAGCGTGCGCCAACGCGCTGGACCGGCACGTCTATGCCGGCCGCGGCGGGCAGGCCGCACTGATCTACGACTCCCCGGTGACAGCGACCCAGCGCACCATCACCTACGCCGAACTACTCGACGCCACTTCACGTTTCGCCGGCGCGCTGCGCGAACTGGGGGTCGACAAGGGGGATCGCGTCGTGATCTACATGCCGATGATCCCCGAGGCGGTCATCGCCATGCTGGCCTGCGCGCGCATCGGAGCGGTGCACTCGGTCGTGTTCGGCGGGTTCGCGCCACACGAACTGGCCACACGCATCGACGACGCCCGCCCCGCGGTGATCGTCTCGGCATCCTGCGGTGTCGAGCCGACACGGGTGGTGCAGTACAAACCGATGCTTGACGCGGCGATCGAGGCCAGCGCACACCCACCCCGGCACTGTGTCATCGTCCAGCGAGATCGCATGCGGTGCAACATGGTTGACGGCCGCGACCACGACTGGGAGGCGCTCATCGCCGACGCGCAGCCGACGCCCGCAGTGCCGGTCGCGGCCACCGATCCCCTCTACATCCTGTACACCTCTGGGACCACCGGCAAACCGAAGGGCATTGTCCGCGACAACGGCGGTCACGCGGTGGCCTTGCTGTGGAGCATGCGCCACATCTACGACGTCGGCCCCGGGGACGTGTTCTGGGCGGCATCAGATGTCGGCTGGGTCGTCGGGCACTCCTACATCGTCTACGGGCCTCTACTGGCGGGTGCCGCCACGGTGCTCTACGAGGGCAAGCCGGTCGGAACGCCCAATCCCGGCGCGTTTTGGCGGGTGGTGACCGAACACGGCGTCAACGTCCTCTTTACCGCCCCGACGGCCGTGCGCGCAATCCGCAAGGACGACCCCGACGGCGCATGGTTGGCGCGCTACGACCGAGCGTGTCTACGATCGCTGTTCTTCGCCGGGGAACGACTGGACCCCGACACCTATCACTGGGCGTCGCAGAAGTTGGGTATCCCCGTCATCGACCATTGGTGGCAGACCGAGACGGGCTGGGCGATTGCCGCCAATCCGCTTGGGGTCGAAGCTCTCCCGATCAAACCCGGGTCGCCCGCGGTACCGATGCCGGGCTACGCCATTGCCATCCTGCACCCCGATGGCAGTGGCTGCGGACCCGGTGAAGAGGGGGCAATCTGCCTCAGCCTGCCGCTGCCGCCGGGCACCTTCCCGACGTTGTGGCAGGACGACGCGCGGTTCGAGGCGTCATACCTGTGCGAGCATCCCGGCTACTACCTCAGCGGCGACGGCGGATACCTCGACGAGGACGGCTATCTGTTCGTCATGGGCCGCATCGACGACGTCATCAACGTGGCCGGGCACCGGCTGTCGACCGGCGCCATGGAGGCGGTGCTGGCGTCTCACCCGGCGGTGGCCGAATGCGCGGTGATCGGAGTCGCCGACGAAATCAAAGGCCAGATCCCACGCGGGTTCGTCGTCCTGCAGGAAGGGGCTTCCGCCGAGGGCCTAGCGTCCGAATTGGTCAAGCTCGTCCGTGACCGAAATCGGCGCGGTCGCATGCCTTAAACAAGTAGACATCGTCGCGGCTTTGCCCAAGACACGTTCGGGCAAGATCTTACGCAAAACGATGCGCGAGATCGCCCACGGCCATCACGCGCCGCTGCCCTCAACCATCGACGATCCCGACGTTCTGCACGCCCTGCGCCCGGTGCTGCGCCGGTAGGCCGCGCGATGGTCCCAAACGCGACCAACGGAAGACCCAGTTGTCCCCTGCGGCCAGCAGTGACGATCTGTCCGTAAGACCAGTCCGACGCGAAACCTCGAGCGCGCCGAATGCGTCTCGTTTGACGAGGAAGCGCGCCCCGGCGTCGTGACGCAGACTTAAGTTTGATGTCCAAGGGCACGATGACCGGTGCAGAGATGGAACGGTTAGACGACACCAAAACTGACGAAACGGCGCGCGGTTGGACGATCTTCACCCGTATTGCACCCGAGCAGAAGGCGCGGCTGATCAAGTCGCTCCGGCGCACCGGCCGCTCCGTCGGGTTCCTCGGCGACGGTGTCAACGACGCGCCGGCTCCGCATGCGGCCGACGTCGGGATCTCTGTCGACACGGCCACCGACGTGGCCCAAGGATGCCGCCGACGTCGTGCTGCTGGAAAGGGATCTCTCCGTGCTCGCCGCCGGAGTCGCCGAAGGCCGGCGCATCTTCGCCAACACCATCAAGTACGTCCTGATGGGCACGTCAAGCAATTTCGGCAACGTGTTCAGTGCGGCGGCGGCTTCGGCGGTGCTCACGTTCCTGCCGATGCTGCCGAGCCAGATACTCAACAACCTGCTCTACGACACCTCGCAGATGGCGATCCCCACCGACCGCGTCGACGACGAACAGCTGCACGCCCCGTCACGTTGGAACATCGCCCTCATCCGCCGATTCATGATGACGGTCGGTCCGATCAGCTCGTTGTTTGATTTCCTCACCTTCGGGCTGATGCTGGGCGTGCTGCACGCGGACCACTCGAATTTCGCACCGGGTGGTTCGTGGAATCGCTTGCAACCCAAACGCTGATCATCTTCGCGGTCCGCACACACGAAGGATGCCGTTCTTGCGCAGCCGACCCAATGACGTGTCGACGCTGGCGACGTTCTCGGTAATCGCGGTCGGCACGCTGAACCGCAGAGCAGCAATACCCACAGACGTACTGCCATGCCCGGTACGGCAGCCACCGCCTCACCGCCGTCGCATTCGCGGCTGCGGCATCGGCATTCGCGGTCTACGGCATGGTCGCCACTGTGCAGCATGCGACGACGCGAAACCGCGGGACCCGGTCACAGGTGGAGACCGGCGACCGAGAAGAGCCACAGGGCGCTGGTCAGCCACGCCACCACGACCGCGGTAAGCAGCAGCGCTCCGGCCGCCGGGAGCGCCCACCTCGGGAGCCCCCGGGTGTGGACGAAGAGCACCTTGGCGGCGAAGGCGCCGTAAAACGCACAACCGGCGATCGAGTGGACCAGGGTGCGCGCGGACAACGGCGCCGGGGCGAACCCGAAGCCGTACAGGCAGTACGCCGCCACCGGCAGCGACAGGGCGAACGCCACGAACCCGGTCGTCCGATGGACGCGGCCGAGCCATCGGGGCGCCCCGGTGACGCCCGGGAGCCGGCCGTACAGCCACAGTGCCGTCACTGCTTGTGCGGCCGCCAGTGCCAGGACGACGCTGCCGACCCATGCCTTGAAGGTGGCCGTGCTCGAGAACCCGAACGACGGCAGCCCCTCGTAGGTCGAGACATGCACTCGCCCGTACACGCCCAGAGCGACCGCGACCCCGGCGCCCAGTAGCAGCCCGACAGCCAGCGCTCCACGCCGCGCCGCAACCGAGTCATCCACGCGACCATCTTCCTCCAGGCTTCACCCACCCTCTGCGCGAAGCGCCAACGCGGCCTGCACGAGAGCGGCATGGGTGAGTGCCTGCGGGAAGTTGCCGAGATGGTCTCCGGGTTGCCGGGCCAGGACATTAGAGCCGCTGTAAAGCCGCATGGCGGTTATATGATGTGCCAGCGCTGATCTGCACGTTCCGCCGACCATCATGGAGATTTATTAGGTCTATTAAGTGTACACTCAAGGCTGACCGTTTCGTGTTAGCGGTGATCCCGAGTCATAAACTCATTACGCAAAAGATCAATGTGCGATTCGCTCGTCGCCCGTTCCGCAACAATATGTGCGGGCCGACCCTTGTAATTCGTAAGGACATACTCCATGGACTATTTCAACTTGTTTTCTCAACCTCAGGAGCTTGAGTTTGTCTCTTCAGGCGATACCGCAACATCGGCAGTGGAGCCCCCCACTTTCTCAGACGGGCCCGACGCGAATCCTCACGGCGCCACAACGCCATCACCGTGAACGGCACGTGGGGGCCGCGGCGCTCGGCCCGACCGGCGCGGATTGCCCTAGCCACCTTCCTGGGCGGCGACATTGATGGGCGTGGTGGCCGCCCACAGCTTCGGTGGCAGGTGAACTGCCCGAGCTCGTCGAGGCTTTGCATAGACCGACGGGAACCCCTGTGGCAACAGGGCCTTCGCCAGCCCTATCCCGACCAGAATCCTGTGGGCGTGCTGAACGCGCAGTGGGCCGACCGGCCGTGGGCGGCGTCTTGGACGGGGCTTTGTGAGACGGCGCATAACCATCAAGCGGCCCAGTGCAGGTCGTCGCCGACCGGGTCGAGATGGTGCCGCGCGAGAAGCATGTCGTGCGGCTATCCCTGGACCCCGAGCCCGAGCAGCGTTACTCGGCGATGGATTCATGGGAGAGTAAACCATGGGACACTTTGACAACGATTTTGAGACTTTTGCCGAAATGGCCGAAGATCAGGTGGGGTTCGCCCGAAAGACCGTCGCTGCCAATGCCATTGATGCCACTGATGCGGCCAATCTGATGATGGCGGTGGGAATCCATCCCTGTCAGGAGGTCAAGGACGCACCGCTGCTGGTTGGAGTGACTCATTATTAGTCACGTTATTAGTCACGAATAACACACAGGCCAACGCCGCCAGGGTCAGCCCGCAGAGAATGGGCCTCAAGCCGCAGAGAATGGGCCTCAAGCGAATGAGTGGTTCACAAGTTAGGGCCAGGGATGCTTCGCGACGGCGGCGCGCAGCCCAGCTGCAAGCCGATCGAAGTCCGAGCGGCCCAACCACGATCCTGAAGTGCGTACCGAACGAGAAGATTGAGCATCGATACCGCGGGACTGGATGAGCGTTGTCTGACCTCGCCCGCGCTCGGCTGGTCTGCCTACGCCGTAGACGAACTGCTCGGCGGCACGCGGATCTGGTGTGGCAGCGGGCGGCTAACGCTTCATGCTCGCTTTGGTCACGAACATTGGCTAGCAATGCTAGGTCTGCGGTGGAATGCCGACCGCGACCAAACGATGGTGGTTACATGTGGCTCATCAGACATTCCGATACTGGTCTGCTCGGCGGCACGCCGGATCTGGTGTGGCAGCGGGCGGCTAACGCTTCATGCTCGCTTTGGTCACGAACATTGGCTAGCAATGCTAGGTCTGCGGTGGAATGCCGACCGCGACCAAACGATGGTGGTTACATGTGGCTCATCAGACATTCCGACTACTTGGTTCAGGCGCGACCGGGGTCGCAGACCAGCACAGAGCACGACGTGTCGTGCAGGGCGGCGCAGCCGGTCGGTCCGACGAGGTCGTGAACATCGCCCCAGTCGCGGCGCCCCACAGCCACCAGCTGAATCGACCCCGCGTTCTTGGCGAGGTAGCTGACGATGTTGTCGGGTACAACCACCGACGTCAGCTCGAGATCTGGGTAACGTCGGCGCCAGTACGCCACACGGCGATCGAGTTGTGCCTTATCGGCGAATCGGGACTCCGCAAGGACGCGCACAGAGGCGCCCCGTAGTCGCGCTTCGTCCAGACCGCGCTGCAACGTCGTGGAGTCGGGTGACTCGTCGACTTCCACGACGATCGAACCGGGCTTCGAGGACGCGGCAGTCTCGCGCCCGCGGATGATTGCCACCGGGCATTGTGCTATCGCCGCCAAGGATGCCGCGGTCGAGCCGATCCGCCCCTCTGCGAAGTGGTTTAACCCGATTGCGCCGATGCACACGAGTACGGCCGACCGCGACGCGTCCAGCAACGCGCGTGCAGGACGGCTTCTAAGAATCTCGACTTCGATCTTGATCGGCTTCGCGGTCGACTCGACTGCGGTACGCGCGTGACGAACCGACTCCTCCGCGGTAGCGAGCCGGTGGGCCCTGTCTTGAGGATCGGTGTCGGCCATGCCGGTCGGGTCGATGGCGTACAGCAAACGCAGCGGGAGGTCTCGGCTCATCGCCTCGTCGACGGCCCAGAGCGCCGCGCCAACCGCCGCGCGCGATCCGTCGATGCCGACGACCACCGAAGGTCCTGATGGGTGAGCGTCTCGCATGGTGGACTCCCGGCTAGTGACTTCTCGCTGAGTTCGGACGCTATCGGTGATCCGTCCACGCCTTGAGGGGCACAAGTCCCTCACTGGCCGTCATCGGTCCCTGACACGTGGGCTACCGGTTCGCCGACTCGAGTCACATCGATTCACGGTCCGGTTCAGCACCAAACCGAAATCGGCGACCGGTGATTATGTCTGGGAGCACACGCACATAGTGGGTCTTCGTTGTCGCCGTCCACGGGAGAAGTTGCGCCCGTTCCGCTTCCTCAATCTCGGAGTTATCGTGCAGCACGCGTGCCCTGCCCTTGACGATCACGCTCCAGCCTTCCGTCGCACTGTGACCATCCGCTTCGAAGGCCACGCGTTTGTTGATCACGGCGCTGACCAGCTTGGTACCTAGTGCGGTTCGAAAGAGCACCGTGTGTCGCTGGACGACCAAATTGACCGGGAAGATCTCCGGCTCGTCGTCCACGCTGGTGACAAGTCGGCCAAGCGCCATACTTCCCAGCAGATCCCAGCATTCATGTTCAGACAAGAGGGTGATCGGTTCACCGGCCGCGGTCATGTTTCCCACCCGAGTCCCACATGCTTTGCCTCCCATAAGGTCCATGAGTGGAGTCTATGGAGCCCGGGAGCCGCATACCGGAGGCAACGGTCCCCCCGACCTCGTAGGAGGTCGGCAAGATGTCGGCCAGTACGATCATCTGATCGTCGCTCACGCCGTCGGGGATCTTGTGGGTCGAGTTGTCGGCGAATGGGCACTGTGTGCCGTCGATCAGGTGGCCCAGGATCCAGCCGCCATCCCGGATGCATTGCCCGTAACTGCCGCCGCGGCAGTAGCGGCAACTGCCACAGGCGGTAATGCAGGACACCAGCACACGCTCACCCACCGCGAGTTCTGTACCGCAGATCCGGTGGCGGTGACCGTGCCGACAGCCTCGTGACCGAGGATCCCGCCTTCGACCGCTTCCCGTACGTCACCGCGAAGAATGTGCAGATCGGTTCCGCAGATGGTGACCGCGTCCACCCCGACGACGGCATCGGTGGGATCCCGGACGGTGGCCGCGGGTACTTCCTCCCAGGCCCTTTTACCTGGCCCTTGGTAAACCAGCGCCTTCATCATGGTGTCCTCACTTGAGCTTGGACGCATTGGATAGCGGGACAACATATTTCCCGTGCCTCGTACCACCCATCGTTGTGTGTTGCCAGCGCGGCGGCGATTTCAGGGGTCGCGTCCGACGTCGTCGACGACCTACGCTGAATTCGGGCCGCAGCCTCGCCGAGGGGCGCTGTGCAGGTGACTTCGACTATCGGCGAGACTGTTTCGGCTGCCAGCCCACGTGCGCGCTCGCGCTGCTGCGCGTCGCGCCACGTGCCGTCCAGCATTACCGACTGACCGCCGCCCAGATACATATGCGCGCGCCGAAGCATCAAGTCGTACACGGCGGACACGTTCCCGGCGGTGTAGAGGCCTGCGTCGAGGACGCCGGTAGTTCCGCCGATGACGTCTTCCTGCTGCAACTGCCTTCGGGCATCATCGGTGGAGATCACTTGTGCCTGAATCTGTTCGGCAAGAGCGTGCGCCAGTGTGGTCTTCCCGGTTCCGGGACCGCCGCCGATCAGGACGAGACGGACGGTACCCACACGCAGGTGATCGAGCGCGATGTCGAGGTGGCGCCCAGCGTCGGCCAGTGCTTCGTGTCGACCCTGCGAAAAGCGCACACAATCGACCTTGGCGCGGACGACGGCGCGATAGGCGATGTAGAAGTGCATCAGCGCCGGTGGAGCGTTGTCACCGGACAGGTGGCGGTAGCGCTTCAGGAAGAACTCGCCGAGATCCTTTCGGCCCAGGAATTCGAGGTCCATCGCGAGAAACGCGGCGTCGTCGATTCCGTCGACGAAGCGCAGGTCGTCGTCGAACTCCAGGCAGTCGAGCAGGACCGGTCCGTCCGGTATGCAGAAGATGTCGTCGGTGAGCAGGTCGGCGTGTCCGTCGACGATGCGGCGGTCGGTGATGCGCTGGGCGAACAGTGCCGCGCGGCCATCGATGAACTGCCTGGCCAGTCGCTGCACCTCGCGGATGGCTTCCCCCGCCAGTACCGTGTTGGCGTAGCGGTGAAGCTCGTTGAGGTTGGCTTGCCACCGCGCGGCGATCGCGTCCACGCTGCCGCATGCGTCAATCGCGCGACTCCGGGCCGCACCCTTGTGAAATCGGGCCAACGTCTCCGCGACCGACGCGAGGTGATCCTCGACCGGTGCGCCGTTTTTCACCAGGGTGGCGAGGCGGCATGAGTCGGGGTAGCGGCGCATGACAACGACCGGTTCGGGTGGACCCTCCTGCGGGCCGCTGAGATGGGCTATTCCGAGATAGCTGTCGGGCGCGAGCCGGCTGTTCAGGAACACTTCGTGCACGCAGGCGCGTTCGCGGCGCTCTGGTGTGCTGAAATCGAGGAAGTCGGTCACCACCGGCTTCTTCGCTTTGTAGGCCGTATCGCCGACGAGAACGATTACCCCAGTGTGGGTTTCGTCCACCTCGGCCGACAAGTTGCCTGGAATGGCCCAGGACTCGTGGGCCGTCGCCGCGGTCGCCGGTGTTGCGGTCATGTCTTGATCGTGCTGACCCGCCTTGCTCGGCACAGCGGTCGTACGGCCCTTCCGCTGGGCGCAAGGTCCCCAAATGCGAGAGCACAAAGCCCTTTCCGGCGCACGCAGTGCCGTATGGCACTGAGGTTGGGACCAGTGACCCTGGCTCGGTGACCCAAAATCTCGAAAGGCGACCACTAGAAAGGGAGGTCGGTGATGCCTGACACCTGGTCGATATCCAGGTCATCACCGACGCGGTGCGCTTGGCGTGCCGCGCACCGTCACTGCACAACAGCCAGCCGTGGCGTTGGGTGGCTGACGGCGCTGTCCTCCAGTTGTTCCTCGATCCTGACCGGGTCGTGCACTCCACCGACCGTTCGCGCCGGGAGGCGATCATCAGCTGCGGCGCCGTGCTTGACCACCTCCCAGTGGCGATGGAGGCCACACGGTGGACGGCGAACGGCGAACGGCGACCGGTTGCCCAACCCGAACAACCGCGACCATCTGGCCTCGATCGATTTCAGCCCGATGGAGTTCGTCACCGCCGCACATCGCCGCCGCGCGAACGCCATTCTGTTGCGGCGCACCGATCGACTGCCGTTCGCTTCGCCACCGAACCGGGAGTTTGTCGAACGAGTGCTGCGTACCCTCGTCGACGACGAAGCCCTGCGCCTCGACGTCATCGCCGACGACGCCCGCAGCTGGCGGAAGCCTCGCAACTGACCGAATCACTGCGACTGTAGGACTCCTCGTATCACGCCGAACTTCAATGGTGGACAGGGCCGTTCGAAGTTTCGGAAGGCGTACCGCACAGTTCGCTCATGTCAGCAGCCGAAAGCGACCGAGTCGACGTCGGGCGCAACTTCCCGGTGACCCACCACAGCGAGCGCCGCAGCGAAATCGATGAGGACCACTCGAAGATCCTCGTCCTGTCCACGTTGGATCAAACGCGTGAGGATGCCCTGCGGTGCGGCGAGGCACTCTCAGCCGTGCTGCTCGAGGCCACCATGGCCGGCCTCGCCAGCTGCCCACTGACACACATCACCGAGGTGGCGGCCAGCCGCGACATCGTCGCCGCATTGATCGACCAGCACACCGTTCCGCAGGTCCTGATCCGCATCGGTAGGACGCCGGCCATGGGAGAGGTGCCGCCGCCAACGCCACGCCGACCGATCCACGAGGTGCTGCAGATTCGCCAACGGGGACCAATGGCAACCTAGCAGGGACTTTTACCCCCAGCTCCGCGCGACACCGCGGATAGCGTCGGACCGATACGATCCGCCACCACCAGGAGCCCGCGATGCACGATCCAGACTCACCGCCGTCAGTCGTCGTCGGCATCGACGGTTCCCGAGCTGCGGTCAGCGCCGCGTTGTGGGCTGTCGATGAAGCAGTAAGCCGCGATATCCCCCTGCGCCTTGTGTATGCGATCGACCCCGGCGACGAGACCCACGAGCACTACCAAGACGCAGCTCGGGATCTGGCCACTGCCGAGACGGCCATCCGCTACGCGATGATGGCTGTGGAATCAACGGAGAAGCCCGTCAAGATCGAAGTGGAGATCCTGCAGGGCCAACCAACCAACGCGCTGCTACACGCTTCTCGATCCGCCGCCATGATCAGCGTCGGCTCGATGGGATTCAAGCACGCCACCCAGGGACGCATCGGCTCAACCGCGGCCGCCCTGGCCGCCACTGCCCACTGCCCCGTGGCGATCATCCGGGGACATGACCCGGGTCGGCGCAATCCGGGTTGGGTCATCGTCGAACTTGACGATTCCGCCATGGACGACTCCGCCAGCACCGGCGCCCTGCAGCATGGGCTTGACGAAGCTCGACTGCGTGGCGCACCGCTGCGCGTCTTGATCACGTGGCAATCGCGGTTCACCGATGTCCACGACGCTCGGGGTGTGGCCGAAGGGAATCGGATGGCGAAAGCGCAACTGGAGTGCCGCCTGGCGCAGTGGAGGCGGCGTTATCCCGATCTCGACATCCAGACTGTGGCCGCCCACTGCAACACCCTGCGCTATCTGGCCAAGAACGCCGGGGCGATTCAGCTGGTCGTCGGAGGCCGCCAGCGTAGCGGCGGGCTCACTGACTTCGTCGAAGCGTCTGGGCATGCTGCATTACACGACACCGATTGCTCCGTGCTGATCTGCGAACCGCAGGGCAGGTTGTGATCGTGGTAAGCCATGCTTCTCTCATCGTTCGCATAAGGTCAGATCACTATCCTCGAAGTCAGCTCGAAGGACTCGCCATGGTCAAGGTCTTTCTGGTCGATGACCACGAGGTCGTCCGGCGTGGGTTGATCGGTCTTCTCAGTGCCGACCCCGAACGGAGGTCGTCGGCGAAGCCGGCTCGGTGGCGGAGGCGTTGGCGTGGATACCGGCGATTCAGCCGGACGTCGCCGTCCTCGATGTACGGCTGCCAGACGGCAATGGCATTGAACTGTGTCGCGATCTCCTGTCGCGTCTGGCGGACCTGCGCTGCCTGATGCTGACGTTTTTCACCTCCGATGAGGCGATGCTCGACGCGATCCTGGCTGGCGCCAGCGGATACGTGGTCAAGGACATCAACGGCATGGAACTGGCCCAGGCTATCAAGGCGGTGGGCGCCGGCCGCTCGTTGCTCGACAACCGGGCCGCGGCGGCGCTGATGGCGAAACTGCGCGGAGCCGCCGAACACGCGGACCCACTCTCGGGGCTCAGCGACCAGGAACGAGTGCTCCTCGACCTCCTCGGCGAGGGCCTGACGAACAGCAGATCGCCGCCCGGATGTTCCTTGCCGAGAAGACCGTCAAGAACGTCAAGAACTACGTGTCCCGATTGCTGGCCAAGCTGGGCATGGAGCGACGAACGCAGGCAGCGGTTTTCATCTCGAAACTGGACCGAACCCTAAGGTCTCCCGAAGAGTAAACCCCCGACCACACGTCACGACGGGCAGGCCACTATCACCGGGCAGACGGGCCGACTCGACGACCGCCAGCCTCGCCGCTGCGCCGACGGCGCCCCAATCCATACCAAGACAGTCAGTCCTGACAGCGTCGGAGCCAACGTGCAAGCCCTTGTTCACCCAGATATCTTGTCGCTCACCGGTCTTAGACCCGTCTGCGATCGCGGGACCAACGGCCGTGCGCCCGGGACCAACGACCCCATCCGATCGGCGCTGCGGCAGATAGCGTCAAAGAGTAACGCGCGGGTCGCACACGCATTGCCACCCAGGATCAGGAGTCGGAGATCAAGAATAGATCAGTGTCGGCAGGGGTCGTCGTCGGCGTGGACGGCTCGCAGGCTGCCAGCAATGCAGTTCGATGGGCGATCGACGAGGCAATCAGCCGTGATGTCCCTTTGCGCATAGTGCATGTCACCGATGTCGACGAACAGCCGGCCGACGACGTCCGCCTCGAGATCGAATACGCCGAGACGTCGTTGCGCGCCGCGACGGCCGTCGTAAGGCGGCCGCGAAACCAGTCGAGGTCGAGACGGAAATCTTGTGGGGAGCGGTCAGCACCGTACTGGTCGACGAGTCGCGAACCGCCGCCTTGATCTGTCTCGGATCCGTGGGAATCGGAGCGGCCGCCCGCGAACTCCTCGGATCAACCGCGGCCGCGCTCGCAGAGAACGCGCATTGCCCGGTGGCGATCATCCCCAGTCCGCATGACAAGCCGGTCGCGGGTGTCGACTGGATCGTCGTCAGTGTCAACGACCACCCCGGCAATGACGCCGTCATCGAGTGCGCAATGAACGAGGCGCAGCTGCGTCGAGCGCCGGTCCTTGCGGTCGGAGTATGGGCTGAGGACGTCGGCGAAACCTCATACGACGAACTCGACCGTCGCGTGGAGGAGTGGAAGCAGCGGTACCCCGATGTGCAGATCCGTCCGGTCGCTACGCGAGGGAGCATTGGTCGGTTCCTCGCGGGCCATACCGACGAGTCCGTGCAGCTGGCAGTGCTAGGTGCGGGCGATGTCGACCAAATCGCGTATATCGTTTGGCCACATAGCGACCCGGCAGTTGAACGCGGTGAGTGCTCCATCCTGGTCGTCCGCTGACCCTGCTCGACAACGGGGCCGCAGCGGCGCCATCGGTCCGTATGGTCCTGTTCGGCCGGGTACATGGTGCCGTTGCAGTCATAGTTGACCCGGAAGTGGCCATTTGAGCTTCTGCCGATGCCCCGACCTGCCGGTGCGCGACCCGCGGCAGGCCCGCCGGGAGCTGCACCCGTGGAAGGCTGTCGCCACCGTCACCGACGCCGCGGTGCTGCTGGCCTGCCACAGCAACCGGGTCGCCTCAGCCAGCGCCCGCAACCTCTGCGGCGCGACCGGCGAGCTTCCCAAGAAGGCCCGCATGACCATAGCCCACCGATGTGAAGTGTCATTGGCGCCGCCCTCCAGCAAACACGGAGGGCGCCAGGTCAGATTGGTCCGCGTCTGGGTGCACAATCTACGAAGTGAGTTCTGTGCGGCGGATTGGCCGAGCGCTGCTAGCGTTTTGTTTGGTCATCGTTGCCGGAACTGCGGGCTATATGATCCTCGGGTTCGGATTTGTCGACGCCTTGTACCAGACGGTCACGACGATCACGACGGTAGGTTTCCGCGAGGTTCATCCGCTGTCCACGGCGGGCATGTTCTTCACCATCGCGCTGATCCTCATGGGTGTGGGAACCGCGCTGTACACGTTCGGGGTCCTCCTCGAAGGACTCATCGAGGGGCATCTACGCCAGCAACTGGAGAGGCGGCGGATGGACCGGCAGATAGGCCAGATGACTGGTCATTTCATCATCTGCGGATGGGGCCGCGTTGGTCGGGCCAGCGTGCTGTATCTCGACTCGCTCGGGAAGCATGTCGTCGTCGTCGACCGAGACCCCGCCCGCCTGCAGGGTGTCGACTATCCAACGCTGGTAGGCGATGTCACCGACGACAGCATCCTGGAAGCCGCCGGCATCGGGCGTGCCCATGCGCTGATCGCTGCGCTGAACACCGATGCGGACAACGTTTACGTGACCTTGTCCAGTCGAGCGTTGCGACCCGACCTCGTCATCATCGCCCGTGCCCGCACGGAGGAGTCGAAGGCCAAATTGTTGCGGGCGGGCGCCAACCGGGCCGTCAATCCGCAACTGATCGGCGGGCGGCGGATGGCGGCATTTGCGTTGCAGCCTCACGTGGCCGAGTTCCTTGATGTCGTCATGCACGACGAGACTCTCGATTACCGAATCGAGGAAGTGAAGATCACTCCCGCCTCGTCTCTGGTCGGTCGCTGCTTGGCCGACACGGCGCTTGGGTTGACGACCGGGGCGCTGGTGCTGGCCATAAGGACCGCGAGTGGCCAGTTCATCGCCAACCCCGCTCCGGACACGCGCCTGGATCCCGACACGATCCTGATCGTCCTCGGGACTTCGGCTCAACTCCGCTCCGTACGAAGCCATGTCGACCCGGTTCGATGACAGGCGTCGACGCGTGCCATCTCAATGAAAACGCCATCGCATAGCCGATCGCCGTGAGTCGCCGCGTCGTGGAAACCCCGGATGTCGCTCGCTACCGGCCGACGTTTCGCAAGATCGCCCGCCCGCTGCTGCGTGTGGTACGCCCCCGCCATTTCTGACATGACAGGGCCGGGCGCCCGACGGCGTTCGGCTGGCGGGCGTGCCGAAGACCGAGCCAAGGTGGCTGCACGTCCTCAAGCAGGTGTCCGCGATGACCGGCACCCCGAACGAGTGGGTGGTCGGGGTTCGGCACCGGATTGATTGCCGGCTACACCACGCGCCGGAACGGCGAACCTATCGATAACCTGCGGTGCCGTCACCCCTGTGGCGTGGTCGCGTTCGACGGACTCGGCTTTTCTTCCCGTGCGGTCGCTGGCCTCTTCGCGTTGAACCGCACGGAGGTGTGCTGCCTCCGGCGTGGCGGAATGGGAGTAGGCACCGGGTCGCCGGTGGCGGGATCATCCAGCTCTACTCGTGGAAAAAAGCGGGTCATCGTCGCCGTCTGATAGCCATCGACGAGCCGGTGGTTCCAGACCGATCGTCAGCGGCAGCACCCGGCCCGGGCTCGGTGAACCCGACTCGGCTCACAATGAAAGGTTATGGGCCTGGGTCGGAGTGTGGCCGCGGGTCGCCCCTCTCCTTTGGGTGCCTATCGCGTCGACGGCGGCACCAACTTCTCGGTGTGGTCGCGCACGGCCACACAGCTGGACCTGCTGCTCTTCGACGATGTCGATGACGCGCGGCCGTCCCGCATGATTCCCCTCGACCCTCTGCGGAACCAAACGTCGCACTTCTGGCATGTGCTCATGCCCGACGTGGAGCCGGGACAGGTCTATGCGTGGCGCGTCCACGGCGTGTTCGATCCAACCGCCGGGTTACGCCACGACGGGTCGGCGCTGCTCCTTGATCCTTACGGCGTCGCGGTGACGGTGCCGGCCGGCTATGACCGGATGGCCGGGGCGCGCCAGGACAGGGATCCGCGTACGGCGATGAAGAGCGTGGTCGCCGACCTCTCGGCCTACGACTGGGAAGGCGACGTCCCGCTAGGGCGGCCCTTTGCGCGCACTGTCATCTACGAACTTCATGTCCGCGGCTTCACCGCCCATCCGACCAGCGGGGTGGACCACCACCTCGCCGGCACCTATGCCGGCCTGGTGGCCAAGATCCCCTACCTGCGCTCCCTGGGAATCACCGCGGTGGAGCTCATGCCCGTGCAGGCGTTCGACCCCCAGGACGCGCCGTCGGGCCTGGTCAACTACTGGGGCTACAGCCCGGTCTCCTTCTTTGCCCCACACGCCGCCTACGCCTGCACCCGTGACCCGCTCGGCGCCGTGGACGAGTTCCGCACCATGGTCAAGGAGCTCCACCGGGCCGGCATCGAGGTGATCCTGGACGTGGTCTTCAACCACACGGCCGAGGGCGGCGCCGCGGGACCCACGTTCTGCTGGCGCGGGTTCGACAACCGGGCCTATTACCTGCTCGACCCGGCGAACGAGGCGACGTACCTGGACTACACCGGATGCGGCAACACCATCAACGCCAACCACTCCGTGGTGCGTCGCATGACCGTCGACGCGCTGCATCACTGGGTGGACCAGATGCACGTGGACGGCTTCCGCTTCGACCTCGCCTCGACCATGGCGCGGGACGCCGCCGGCACTCCCATGGCCAACCCGCCGGTGCTCTGGCAGATCGAGAGCGACCCCGTCCTGGCCGGCACCAAGCTGATCGCAGAGGCCTGGGACGTCGCGGGCCTGTACCAGCTCGGGTCGTTCGTCGGCGACCGGTGGCGCGAGTGGAACGGCAAGTTCCGGGACGACATCCGCCGGTTCGCACGCGGTGACCGCGGCACCGTGGCGCTGCTACCCAACCGCCTCCTCGCCAGCCCCGACCTGTTCGGCGGCCGACCAGCCGAGGTCGAGCACAGCATCAACTTCGTCGCCTGCCACGACGGGTTCACCCTCAACGACCTCGTCTGCTACGCGCACAAGCGCAACGAGGCCAACCTCGCCGACAACAAGGACGGCACGGACGACAACTACTCCACCAACTGCGGCGTCGAAGGGCCGTCCGATGAACCCGCGATCGAGCGGATGCGCACCCGTCGGGCGAAGAACCTACTCGGCATCACCTTGATCGCCATGGGCGTCCCGATGATCGGCATGGGCGACGAGGCTCGCCGCACCCAGCTGGGCAACAACAACCCCTACTGCCAGGACAACGAGATCAGCTGGTTGGACTGGTCACTGACCGATCAATACGGCGACATCCGCCGCTTCGTCCGGGGGCTGATCGACGTACGGCTCGAACTGGACATGACCCGAGTCATGCACGGGCTGTCGCTGCGGGAGTTCCTGACCCGCTCGCTGGTGGAGTTCCACGGCGTTCGACTGCATCAGCCCGACTGGTCGGACGACTCGCACACGCTGGCACTCACCGTGCGGAGCGTGATCGGGACGCGGATGGTGCACGCGATCCTCAACAGCTACGACCATCCCCTCGACTTCGAACTCCCCCCAATAGCCAAACCAACGCTGTCGTGGCACCGCGTCGCGGACACGGCCCTCGATCCCCCCGACGACGTCGCCGATCTTGAGAGCGCACCGCCGATCCGGGGCGCCACCTACCGGGCGGACGCCCACTCAGTGGTTCTGCTGTGCGCCGACCTCCACGACGCCACCGACGCTCAGCACCCCCCGGCACTGTGAGCGCGGCCGCCGAGGACCACGTCAGCCCTCGGCGGCGATCGAGATGGATCGGTCCACGGCGTTGCCGCTCCACACGGCCTCACGGACTAGGAGACCGGGACCCCGCTGGACGGCGGTCCCGTCAGGTGAAGCAGAGCACAGGGCCGGGTGGCGCATTAACTTTGCCGCCTCCGCGCTGGATCAATCGCGACTAACACGCTCGTCCGCTTCCTCAGGGGTCTCCGGGAGCGCTCTCCGCGTTTCCCATCGGGGGGGCACCGACCTTTCTAGACTCCGAACATGACCGGCCTGCTTGCAGCCAAAGAGAAACCCGACTTGTCCAAGATCGAGAAGCGCGCACCGTCGGTGGCACGAGATGTTCCTCGATCGCGTCGCCGCCACCCCGCACGCGAGAGGCGTTCCGATATCGGCACGAGGACGGCTGGGAGAGCGTGACCTGGCAGCAGGTCGGCGACCGCGTCCGCCACCTCGCCGGCCGGGCTGATCTCGCTGGGAATCGCCCCCGAGGACCGGGTCGCGCTCGCGTCGTCGACGCGCTACGAGTGGGTGCTCGTCGATTTCGCCGTGATGTGCGCCGGCGCCGCCACCACCACCGTGTACCCGACGACCAACGCCGGCGACGTCGCGTTCATCGTCGCCAACTCGGGAAGCCGTGTCGTGGTCGCCGAGGATCAGACCCAGGTCGACAAACTGCTCGAGCACCGCGCCGATCTGCCCGACGTGCAGAAGGTCGTGATCATCGACGGCACAGGGCGACGGCGACTGGGTGATCACCCTCGACGAGCTCGAGCAGCTCGGTAAGCAGCTGCTGACCGACTCGCCCGAGCGCCGTGGACGAGCGCGTCCACGCACATCGGTCCGGGCCAGCTCGCCAGCCTCATCTACACCTCCGGCACCACCGGGCACGCCGAAAGGCGTGCGGCTGACCCACGAGGCGTGGACGTACACCGCCGCGGCCATTGACGCGCTCAACATCCTCGGCCCCGACGACCTGAACTTATTGTGGCTGCCGCTGGCGCACTCGTTCGGCAAGGTGATGCTGGCGCTGCCGCTGTTGGTCGGCTTCCCGACGGCGATCGACGGGCGCGTCGACAAGATCGTCGACAACCTCGCCGCCGTGCACCCCACCATCATGGGCGCGGTGCCGCGCATCTTCGAAAAAGCACACGCCCGCATCGAGGGCATGATCGCCGAGCAGGGCGGGCTCAAGAAGAGGATCTTCGACTGGGCGATCGGGGTCGGCCTGAAGGTGTCGCGGGCCAGGCAGGCCGGCCAGAAGCCGTCGCTGCCGATCTCGCTGGCAGTACAAGCTCGCCGACAGGCTGGTGTTCTCCACCATCCGGGAGCGGTTCGGTGGCCGGCTGCGGTTCTTCGTCTCCGGGGCCGCGGCCTTGGACCGTGACGTCGCGCAGTGGTTCGACGCCGTCGGCATCATCGTGCTCGAGGGCTACGGACTGACCGAGACCTCGGCCGCGTCGTTCCTCAACCGCCCGACCGCTTACCGGTTCGGAACGGTCGGCTGGCCGTTCCCCAACACCGAGGTCAAGATCGCCGACGACGGCGAGATCCTGCTCAGGGGCCCCGGTGTGATGAGCGGCTACCACGATCTGCCCGACGCCACCGCCGAGGCACTCGAGCAGGACGGCTGGTTTCACACCGGCGACATCGGTGAAATCGATGCCGACGGCTTCCTGCGGATCACCGACCGCAAGAAGGACATGTTCAAGACGTCGCAGGGCAAATACGTCGCGCCGTCGGCGATCGCAGCGAGGTTCAAGGGCATCTGCCCGTACGTCGGCGAGTTCATCGTGTTCGGGGAGGGCCGGCCCTACTGTGTCGCGCTGGTCGGCCTCGACAGCGAAGCGATCACCGAGTGGGCCGACAAGCACGGCCTGGCGGGCAAGTCGTTCGCCGAGATCGCGCGCCACGAGAAGACCCGTGAACTCATCGGCGGGTACATCGACGCGCTGAACGAGGAACTGAATCGCTGGGAGCAGGTCAAGAAATTCGCGATCATCGACCGCGAGCTGTCCATCGAGGCCGGCGACCTCACACCGAGCCTGAAGCTACGACGCAAAGTCGTCATCGCGAAGTTCGCGGACCAGCTCGCGGCGCTCTACGAGTAACTCGGGCAGCGGGTCGCGGGTGCCGCTTCAGATTGCCGGCGACCCCGGCTTTGCGGACTCACCCGGGCCACTGGATCACGCGGTCCGGCGGACGTAGGAGGCGGTCCCACCTTTTGTGATTCCTCGTTGAACGCCGAGCACAACGTTTGACGGTTTTTCGGTTCGGCACGTCAGGGACCAGGGAAAGATGTGTCGGGTGGGAGTCACCGTTGCCGTCACCGGACCGACCGGCGAAATCGGAATCTCCGCCGTGACGGCGCTGGAGCAGAACCCGGCGGTAGACCGGATCGTCGGGATGGCGCGCCGCCGTTTCGACCCATCCGCGCTCGGGTGGACCAAGACCACGTATCAGCAGGGCGACATCTTGGACCGGCAGGCGGTCGACGAACTGGTCGCAGACGCCGATGTGGTGATCCATCTCGCGTTCATCATCATGGGGTCGCGTGAGGAAAGCGCGCGGGTCAACCTGGCCGGTAGCCGCAACGTGTTCGAGGCGACGGTGGCCGCCGAGCGGCCCAGGCGGTTGGTGTACACGTCGTCGGTGGCGGCCTACGGCTACCACTCCGACAACCCGGTCCCGCTCACCGAGGACGTCCCGCCCCGCGGGTCGCCGGAACACTACTACTCCGAGCAGAAAGCCGCGTGCGAGGCGGAGCTGGCCGAGATCACCAAGGGATCGTCGCTGGAGGTGTTCATCCTTCGCCCGTGCATCGTCGCGGGGCCCAAGGCACCCATACTGGCGGACGTGATGCCGTGGCGGCACCTGCCGGGGGCGGTGCAGTCGGCTGCCCGCGCGCTTCCCCTGCTCAAGATGCCCGTCCCCGACCCGGGATTTCCGCTGCAGCTGGTGCACCACGACGACGTCGCCGCCGCGATCGCGTTGGCCGCGACCACCGACGCTCCGCCGGGCGCGTACAACATCGCCGGCGACGGCGAGGTCAGCATCTCGGACATCGTCACGGCGCTGGGCGGGCGCCCGGTGCGGGTTCCGGCCGTCGCCGCGACCGCCGCGTCGGCGGTCATCGCGCACGTGCCGTTCACTCCGTCGGCCCTGGAGTGGCTGCACGTCGCGCGGGCGTCGGTCGTGATGGACACCAGCAAGGCGAAGTCGCAGTTGGGCTGGAAGCCGAAGTACACGTCGGCGGAAACGCTGCAGGCCCTCGCGGAGGCTGTCTAAAGCGCCGCGGTGTTTCGTTCGGTTCGCCGGTGTGTGTGACGACGCCCGACTAGAGACCCTTCGTAAAGCGGATGCCTTCGGCGTTCAGCAGTACTGCCGCCCGCAGCTTAAGCAGCTGCAGCGGCGGCGGCGCCGAGGATCCACCAGATTCGCGACACTGCCTTGACGTTGACCCCGCGCAGACCGCCAAGCTGGCCGCCGCGTGCCGCAAATCGCGCGGCGTGATCGACGGGACGTGTGGTGGGCTTGCCAGCACTTCTCCACCGCCGGGCTCAAACACACAGGAGCGGTAGTTCGATCACACTGGCGCGACAAGACGCCCCCAGCCAGGATGTAGGCCACCAAGCCCCCCGGCCGAGATCTCCAGTGCCAGAGGGCAAATAAGAACGGGCGGCCCACGCCACCGACCAGAAAAGGTGATCATGACCGGAACGTTGGAACATCTCGACCCCGCCACGCTGCTGATTGGCTGACAGGATTTGAAGTTGCGACCACTTGACCCCCAGTGTCATTTTCGACATCCGTGTGCATCCGCTGGCATCCCGTCTATGCAGCTCAGGAACCATCTCCGTTTGTCGGCGGACAGCCCCGAACACACGCAAATTGAGCGCCATTGCTATCCGCGTTGCTATCCATTGCGATCTGCACCTGCTGTTTGGGTAGCAACGAAACACCAACCTGCACAGGGCAACTCAAATCACTCTGACCACTTGACTAAGGGACAAGCGCGAGGCTCCCCTGCTACCTTAACCAGCGCAGTCATCGCGTGGTCGCTAGCCACTTTTGGACTGTCGGCGCGGCCCGGTGTCGCGGCACGGGAATCGAACCCATTGCAAAATGCTTTTGTGACCTGCGGAAACGTCGAGGGCGACTTCGCGAAACGACGGAAGCGACCTGCGGTTACACCGAACGGTGTTGACGGCGTCAACACGCCGCGGCCTCCTGGCCGGTACCGGGCCCACCCGGCTCAGGTGACCAGAGTTACCGGACCGGCACCGAAGGGGCCTTAGCGGTCTGCCCATCAGCGACCACGCCGTGTGGGACGACCACGGCGCGATGGTGGTCGGCAAGGGCATGATGATGGAGCCCGTCCACGGCCTTCAGATGCGGCGATTGCAGTGGATGGTCCGGCGATGACCGAATTGTCGATGACTATGCGTCTGCCCGCACTGGCGACTGTTGGCCCAATCGCCAGCAATCCTTTCGGGTGCCCAGCGTAGGCAACGAGCTCTTCGAGCGTGACAACGCCCGCGTCTGGGTGCCCGACATCGGCTCGATTCGGCTGGACCTGTCCAGCATGAAAGCTGCACTGAGACTCGGCCTCCCACGCCGGCGGTGGTCTCCTTCGTCGCCCTGGCGCATTGCAAGGGCCACTGATTCGTGTGGCTGTCCTTCAAGGCAGGAGAACCTAATCCGAAGTTCCCCCTTGTAGGGCGGGTCTGAACTCTCGTTTGTATTGATGAGCGGGCATTTCGCGCTCAGAAGCAGCTTTGGTTCGTAGACATGTATAGTCCTTAACTACGCGGCGTGTCATACGGTGATGTACCGGTCTACCGTTGGCAAGTGTGCTACAAAGTAGACATGTATGTGGCGCGGATTCCGAATCGGGGGTCGCCGCCGGCCATCCTGCTGCGGGAAAGCTACCGCCAAGGCGGGAAGGTGAAGAACCGCACCCTGGCCAACCTGTCGCACTGGCCCGAGCCCAAGGTCGATGCGCTGGCGCAGACGCTCAAGGGGCTGCCGCCGAAACTGGATTTGTCGCAGGCGTTTGAGATCACCCGCAGCCTGCCGCACGGGCATGTCGCGGCGGTGCTGGGCACCGCACGTCGGCTCGGTGTGGAGGAGCTCATCGATGCCACGCCCTCGCGCACACGCGATCTGGTGACCGCGATGCTAGTCGCCCAGGTGATCGCGCCCGGCTCCAAGCTGGCGGTCGCGCGGGGGCTGCGCGCCGAAACCGCCACCAGCTCCCTGGGACAGCTGCTTGGCGTGGCCAGCTGTGATGAGGACGACCTGTACGCGGCCATGGACTGGGTGCTTGAGCGCAAAGAGGTCATCGAAAACGCCCTGGCTGCCCGGCATTTGGTCAACGGCACGCTGGTGCTCTACGACGTGTCCTCGGCGGCGTTCGAGGGCCGCACCTGCCCACTGGGGGCGATCGGGCACCCCCGAGACGGGGTCAAAGGCCGGCTGCAGATCGTCTACGGGCTGCTGTGCTCGCCCGCCGGGATCCCGATCGCGATCGAGGTGTTCGAGGGCAACACCGCCGACCCCAACACCCTGGCCGCCCAGATCACCAAGATCAAAACCCGGTTCGGGCTGTCCCGGGTGTGTCTGGTCGGGGATCGGGGCATGCTCACCCACGCCCGCATCCGCGACGAGGTGCGCCCCGGGCAGCTGGACTGGATCAGCGCATTGCGCGCCCCGCAGATCAAAGCGTTGGTCGAGGAGGGCGCGCTGCAGCTGTCGCTGTTCGATACCCAGGACCTGTTCGAGATCAGCTCCCCGGAGTTTCCCGGTGAGCGGCTGGTGTGCTGCCACAACCCCGCCCTGGCCGAGAAGCGGGCCCGCAAACGCCAGGATCTGTTGGCCGCCACCGAAAAAGAACTCACCCCCATCGCCGCCGCCACCGGCCGCGCCAAACGCGCGCTGCGCGGCAAAGACAAGATCGCGCTACGGGTGGGCAAGGTGATCAACCACTACAAGATGGCCAAACACTTCACCCTCACCATCACCGACGAATCCTTCACCTTCACCCGCAACACCGAGGCCATCGCCGCCGAGGCCGCCCTCGACGGGATCTACGTGCTGCGCACCAGCCTGCCCGAACACACCCTGGGCCGCGACGATGTCGTGCTGCGCTACAAGAACCTCGCCGATGTCGAGCGGTTCTTTCGCACTCTCAACAGCGAACTGGACGTGCGGCCCATCCGGCATCGGCTGGCCGACCGGGTGCGCGCCCACATGTTCTTGCGCATGCTGTCCTACTACATCAGCTGGCACATGAAAGCCGCCCTGGCCCCAATCCTGTTCGTCGACAACGACAAACCCGCCGCGGCCGCCAAACGCGCCAACCCCGTCGCCGCGGCCCAACGCTCCGATCAGGCCCTGACCAAAGCGGCGCGTAAACGCACCCCCGAGGACACCCCAGTACACAGCTTCACCAGCCTGCTCGCCGACCTGGCCACCCTCTGCGCCAACCAGATCCAACCCGCCGACGACATGCCCGCATTCACCATGCCCACCAGCCCCACTCCACTACAGCGGCGAGCCTTCGAACTCCTCGACCTCTCCCACCGCCACGGCCTGGCGTAGTCAGTACAACCGCCCCACCACAGCG
This sequence comes from uncultured Actinomycetota bacterium, assembly GCA_963770125.1. GTDB lineage: Bacteria > Actinomycetota > Actinomycetes > Mycobacteriales > Mycobacteriaceae > Mycobacterium. The sequence goes on from CAVYPI010000090.1 coordinate 32,292, forward strand.
CAAAACCCCAGCTCAACACCCCAACCCGTCACCACACCAGGGGAACTTCG
>CAVYPI010000091.1:0-12702 GCA_963770125.1 uncultured Actinomycetota bacterium
AGCGGAATTGGCAAAGATAGCCGCCATGATGTACGTCGGATGAGTTGCTGGTCCACGCAGTGTCAACGGGTGCGGCAAGCACGGCGGCAAAGGGACCGGCACCTGCGCGGTCGCCACCCCGCCCGCCACTCACGGTCCTCTGCCAGCACGCCAGCACCTCATCGGTGGTCACTGTGGTGAACGTAAACGATTCCGACGCTGTGGATTTCGTAGACAGTTCACCGTCGCTGTGAGGACCTCCAGTGAATCGCGACCGATGGCTACCAGCCCGTCTAACCAACTTCTCATCGAAGATGGCAGATCAGGTCTTGCGGTCGCTGGCTGATTAGCTGGTTGATCGATCGGCTGGGCCTGCATCCGTCATCGGGGCAACGCGGATGAGGCGGGTATGTCGTGTTGATCAGGGGTACTGGCAGGGAATAGGCTCGGGCGGTGGCGGCGAATGCCAACGCTCTGGGTGATTTCCTGCGTGCGCGGCGGGACCAGGTTCGTCCCGAAGACGTCGGGTTGGTTCCCGGCGGACAGCGCCGCGCGCCAGGTTTGCGTCGCGAGGAGCTGGCAATGCTTGCCGGCATCAGCGTCGAGTATTACCTACGACTCGAGCGGGGCCGCGCCCACAATCCGTCCCCTCAGATCATTGATGCACTTGCACGGGCGCTAAGACTGGACGCGAAAGCCACGCGTTATCTGCACGACCTAGCCGCCCCGACAGGTGGGGATACTTCCGAGCTGGAAGCGGCGGCCCATGGATTCGCCGATGTAATCGATCAGTTTCTAATGCCGGCCATTGTGGCCAACAGGTACCGAGATGTCCTGGCGGCAAATCCGATCGCTCGCGCGCTGTCACCAGAGTTCACACCAGGACAAAACTCGCTACGCTGGCGCCTACTGGACCCCGCCGCCCGGAAGTTCTACGTTAATTGGGACGAGGCGACCGAAGTCGCGGTAAGTGGGTTACGGGAACTCAGTGGTCTTTGTCCGAAAGATCCTCGCATGCAGGCGTTAATAGCTGAATTGTCTGATGCCAGCCCACGTTTCCGCGAACTTTGGGGCCGCGCGGAGGTGGGGTACCGCTTGGGAATCCACCACGTGCGTCATCCTCGAGTCGGCGACCTTTATCTCTACCGCCACCGGCTCAACGCCCCGTATCCCGGTGGGGATCACGTGCTGATGTATCGCGCCGAGCCCGGTAGCGACTCCGCCAGAGCGCTAGAGGCACTCCGGGCCCTGTCGGCCGTCCCCGCGTGGTAGCACGACACCCCAGAACCAGCACTTGGCTAACACCAGGAGATTCCGGCTGATTTGCTCAAAGCGGTGCTCTGGGCCACGCGAGCGTAGACGCGGGCGACAAGCGGGCCGATGACATTGCCCCGGTTCGAGGGTCTACGTGAGTATGGAAAGCGTGGACCTACCCGTGTTGCCACCGTTAGAGCCGATGCTGGCCAAAGCCCAGGCCAAGGTTCCACCCGAAGCGGGGGTGTGGTCCTACGAGCCGAAATGGGACGGCTTCCGTGCACTGGTGTTCCGCGACGGCGACAAGGTCGTCCTGCAGTCGCGCAACGGCAAGGAGCTCGGCCGCTATTTCCCCGAGCTGGAGCAGGCGCTGCGTGAAGAGCTGGCGCCCCGCTGCGTGCTCGATGGGGAGGTGGTCGTGCCGCGTGACATCGGGGGGCGCATCCGGCTGGACTGGGAGTCGTTGTCTCAGCGCATCCACCCGGCCGCGAGCCGGATCAAGATGCTGGCCGAGCAGACGCCCGCGCATTTCATCGGCTTCGACGCCCTGGCCACAGGCGATACATCGCTTCTCAAAGCGCCCTTCCGGGTCCGCCGGCATGCCTTGTCCGAAGTGGTGAACGAGAAGCAGTGGTGCCACGTCACCCGCACCACCGAGGATCCCGACCAGGGCGCGCAGTGGCTCGATACGTTCGAGGGTGCAGGGCTGGACGGGGTGATCGCGAAGAGGCTGGACGGCCCGTATCTGCCGGGCAAGCGGGAGATGGTGAAGGTCAAGCACGCCCGCGACGCCGATTGCGTGGCCATCGGTTACCGCATCCACAAGAGCGGCGAGGGCGTCGGGTCGATCCTGCTCGGGCTGTACCGCGACGACGGCGAACTGCAGATGGTCGGCGGCGCCGCGTCGTTCACCGCCAAGGACCGGCTCAAGCTGCTGGCCGACCTCGAGCCGCTACGCGAAGGCGACCAAGCGGTCGACGGAGCGCCGAGCCGGTGGAACTCAGCGGCGGACAAGCGATGGATCCCGGTGCGTCCCGAGAAAGTATGTGAGGTGGCCTACGACCAGATGGAGGGAAACACCGTGCACGGCCAACGATTTCGGCATGCCGTGAAGTTCGTGCGGTGGCGGCCGGACCGCGATCCGCAAAGCTGCACCTTCGAGCAGCTCGACGTGCCGTTGAACTACGACCTGTACGACGTACTGGAGTCCTGAAATGGCAACGCCCGCAGAAGAAGTCGACGTCGATGGTGTCAAGGTCCGGCTGACTAACCCGGACAAGGTGTACTTCCCTAAGCTGGGCTCCGGAGGCACGAAGCGCAAGCTCGTCGAGTATTACCTGGCCGTCGCGTCCGGTCCGATGCTGACCGCGTTACGGGATCGGCCAACACATCTGCAGCGCTTCCCAGACGGCATCGACGGCGAGGAGATTTACCAGAAGCGAATTCCGCAGCACGCCCCGGATTATCTGGAGACCTGCGTGGTGACGTTTCCGTCGGGCCGCACAGCGGACGCGTTGAAGGTGACGCACCCGTCGGCGATCGTGTGGGCGGCGCAGATGGGCACCATCACGCTGCATCCGTGGCAGGTGCGCTGCGCGGATACGGAGCATCCCGACGAACTGCGCATCGACCTGGATCCGCAGCCGGGCACGGGTTTCAAAGAGGCCACCGCGATCGCGGTCGATGTGCTCAAGCCGGTTCTCGACGAACTCGGTCTGGTCGGATACCCGAAGACCTCCGGCGGCCGCGGCGTGCACGTCTTCCTCCGGATCAAGACGGCCTGGGATTTCATCCCGGTTCGCCGGGCAGGTATCGCGCTGGCCCGCGAGGTCGAGCGGCGGGCGCCCGATTCGGTGACCACGTCGTGGTGGAAAGAAGAGCGCGGCAAACGAATCTTCATCGACTACAACCAGAACGCCCGCGACCGCACGTTCGCGTCGGCGTACTCGGCGCGCAAGACGCCGATCGCGACCGTCTCGATGCCGTTGACGTGGGACGAGCTGCGCGACGCCAACCCTGACGACTACACCATTGCCACCGCGGCCGACCTGGTGGCCGCCCGCGACGACCCGTGGGCCGAGATCGATTCGAAGGCCCAGTCGCTCGAGCCGCTGCTGGACATGGTCAAGGCCGACGAGGAACGCGGGCTGGGAGACCTGCCGTACCCGCCGAACTATCCGAAAATGCCGGGCGAGCCTCCCCGAGTTCAGCCAAGCAAGAAGGTGGCTGCGAACTGGGACGATGAGGGGAATCCGGCCTAGCCCACAGCTAGCATGGCGCGCACTTGCCCGATAACCTTGATACGTGTCCGAGACCCTGGAGTCCCTGCCTCCTCGATGTGCACCAGCTCCGGGCCCGGATCCATGTCGTGAACGTCGGCCAACCCGACATCGTCCAGCGCATCCCGATCACCGACTTCGCGCCAGTTAGCGAACCTGGATCGCTTGCGTCAAGGCAAGCCCGACATCGGTGAGCTACCGCGCGGCTGGGTGCTCATCTACGAGGAGAGTTGGTACGACGGGCATACGTCCGACGAGCGCGTACCGATCGCCGAAAATGGAGCCAATCCAAGCGACTATGCCACTGGCATCATCGAACTTACCGAGGTCGACGAAGCGGTAGCTGAAGCCCGAGAGTATCTCGCCAGGATGGGATACCGGCCTCCGTCAGATTGAGATCAGTGCCGCCGCGCTAGGTTGAGGGGGGTTCCCAGCATCCTCGGCGAGATACCTATACAGGGTGGCGCGGCTGACCCCGAGGTACTTGGCGATGTCCTTTGAGGTGTTCCCGGAAGACCGCCGTATGTCATCGCCTCTGCCGACGCGAAATGGTCCTCGAAACCCGGCGGCGCCGGGTTTGCCGCCAACCCAGGGCCTACTCCGGAATGTTTTCCATTGCCAACACCTGGAAACTTGCTGGCACCGGTTTGGAGATTCCTGTGCGGCGACTGCGATTCCGCGATCCCGTCCGGCGATGCCGGTGCAGGAACGGCGAGCAAACAACAAATTCTCCGCGCCGTAGTTGCAGCGGGGTCGGGGGGAGGAACCACAGTTGTCCGGTTTGAGTCCAATCGCGCGGCGAGTCAGGAATCTTCGTCGCACCGCCACGCGGATGAGCGTGTCGATCGGTGTCGCCGTGCTGGTGATGGCCACGGTTGTGCGGGTGGCCGGTCGTCGACGGTGTCCCCGGCTGTGCGGCTGTCCGCCGACTCGACCGCCTTGATCCTGGGCGGGAGCACCGTCCCGACGCCCGACGACGCCTACATCGAAACTGTCAGGAACCATTTCATCGCGCCGACTCATCCGGGCCAGGACATCAACTATGTCGCGGTGACCACGCCCGAGGAGTTTTGGCCCATCACCGGGCTCGGTCGCCTCGTCTGGCTCGTGCTCGGGCCCCCGAGCATCTGGGGGCCTGGCGGCGCAGCGTGGCCGGACGAGCCGTGGTGGAAACTCTCCGGGCTCTTCGACCTCACCATCGATCAGTCGGTCCAGGCCGGGGTCGCCGATCTGGAGCAGGCGATGGCCGAGCACGGCAACGACCATCTGGTGATCTACGGCTACTCGCAGGGCGCGATCGTCGCGAACCTGGAGAAGCAAAGGCTCGCCGAGCAGTACCCGGCGGGAACCCAAGCCCCCGACATCGACTTCGTGCTCAGCGGTGACCCCAATGTCCCCAACGGCGGCATTGCTTGCCCGGTTCCCGGGCCTCTACATTCCGATCCTCGACTTGTCGTTCAACGGCCCCGAACCGACCAACACCCAGTTCCACACCACCGTCATCACCCGCCAGTACGACGGCTTCGCCGATTTCCCGCTGTATCCGCTCAATCTCGTCGCCGACTTGAACGCGGTGCTGGGCGTCGTCTACGTGCACTCGTACGACCTCGACGTCAGCCTGCCTGCCGATCCGACGACGTCGCCGGCCTACCAGGGCACCCACGGCGACACCAGCTACTACTTCTTCGAGACCCAGGACCTGCCGTTGTTCGATCCGCTGCGCACCCTGGGGGTGCCCGAGCCGTTGATCGACGTGGTCGAGCCGGTCGTCAAGGTGATCGTGGAACTGGGCTATGACCGCAGCATCCCGCCGTGGGAACCCACCCCGGCGCGGCTGATCCCGCCGCTCAACCCGGTGACGGTGGCCACCGATCTGGTCAACGCGGTCGGCGAGGGGATCAACAACGCCCTGGCCCTCACCGGGTCGCCACCGCTGCTGAAGATTCCCGCTCCTGGCAGCGGCGCGGATACTAATGAAGGCAGCGTTTTCGGCTCGCCGGACAAGGTGGTGGACCTGAACGCTGTTGGGGATGGCATCGCCAATTCGCTCCGCACCCTCAATCCGTTGAGCACCGATCAGGGCAACAAGCACGCCGGAACGGACGGGGAGAACTCCGGGCCGCAGACACCCCTGGGCCGCCGGACAAAACTCACCCCCACGTCGCTGACCGACGGCTTCAAGTTCACACCCCGTCAAGCCGAGGTCCTCCAAGGCGGACAACCAGACCGGCGAGCCATTGACGAAGGTCGGGGCCAACCTCGGCGACTCGCTCCAGCAGGTCGGTCAGAATGTGGAAAAGACCATCAAAAAGGCCACCGACAGCGTCACCAAGGGCTTCAGCGGCTTCAATGGACACAAAGTCGACAGCAAAGGCTGACGACATCCGAAGTCGCGTGCACTAGCCACGACGTTCCGACACATCAGAAACCGGTTCGGCGCAGGTGCGGTGGCGCGCATTGTTCACAGCGCACCCCCGGCGGGTGGCGGTGAGGGCTGTTCAAGCCACAGCCGGTGGCGAAGCCCCCGGCGTGGGGACACCACGAATCACGCAGAGAGCGGCACACCATCGGAAAGGTAGCGGTACACGGTGGCGCGAGAGACTCCCAACATCTTCGCGATGTCGATCGCCGCGATGCCCTTCTCCCGGAGCCGGCGAGCTTTAGCGGCATCGGCATCGTCCACCTTCCGGGGGCGTCCACCCTTGCGCCCGTTGGCTGCCGCCGCGGCCAGCCCAGCGCGGGTGCGCTCGATCATCGTGTCGTGTTCGAGTTGGGCAAAGGCGGCCATGATGGTGAGCATCGCCGTGCCCATCGGGCCCTCGGTATGCAGACCTTCGGTGCGGCTGCGGAATCCGACACCGCGAGAAGTCAGCTCGTCCACCACGGCCAGAACGTGTTGGGTGTTGCGTCCGAGGCGGTCGAGCTTCCAGACGGTGAGCACGTCACCCTCGCGGAGATGGTCGAGGCACGCATCAAGATGGGGTCGGCAAGCTGCCGAGCCGCTCACGCCATGGTTGGTGAAGTCTGCCTGGTCGGCTGGGCCTGCGACGTGGCCGGGCGGCGTCGCGATCTCAAGTCATCCGCGACGTTGTAACCTCGACACGCGCTGCTCGTGTATGCAACTGGCAGACCAGGTTCGGTGGAAGACGGCGTCGCGCGATCGCCCTTCGGGCTACGGTGCGAATGGAGTGATTGAAGGAGGCATGGTCCATGTCTGGTCTGGGAGCATTCGCACTGGGCGCGGCACCGCTAGCCGGTGGCCTCCTGGTCGGCGGCATGGCGGGCAAAGGTGGACCGAATGCTCCGGATTTGCGAGCCTTCATCAAATCGGAAATGGACCTGTTGGAGCGGATTCCGGAAGACCAGGTCACCCGTCGAGCCGCGCTTGAGCAAGTCATCGCACAGCACATCGACGCCCTGGTCGTGGCCATAGAGAAGAGCCGGCAGCTTCAACGGAGGACCCGCTACCTCACCGAGAACTGGCGCGACCTCGTCCTGTTTTTGACCACCGTGTTGTTCACTGTGGTCGCTTGGCATGCCGACCATAATCGTCCGCTCTGGCTTCCGATCTTCATTGCCGCGATCCTGTTGTCGGTGGTAACGGCTCTGTATGTGCTGCGTGGCTTGTTGAGGCACCTTCACCCCGAGGAAATACCTCCTGATGTCGAGGACCTTCCATCTCCAATGTCCGGTGCGGCTAAGCGTGACTCTCCAGGAGGCGGGCCCGCGATTGCGCCAACTGAGAACGTATCCGACGAGACCAACCCCACTTGGCCGCCTCCCACAAGCGGCACATCAGGGTAACTGCGGAGGTCAAAACTCGTCGTCCTCGTCGATGAACTCGGTCGGGTCGTAGGGGTCGTCATAAGAGTCATCGAAGGAGTTCCTGCCGACGCTGAGCGCCTCCTGATGCTGCTCCGCCTCATCCAGCTTCTCGATGATCTCGCTCCAGATCTCCTGCGGCACTGTGGACTTGACCGCGTCGCAGATCTGGTCCAATTGAACCTTCATCAACAACAGATCGCGGGTGTAGTCCCTGGAATCGATCAGCGACTGCAGCCGACCCGCCATGACGATGCCGGTGTTCACATCGACCTTGGTGCTCGAGTCGACCAGAGTCTCATAACTTTTGACCATGACGGTCTCAAAAAACGCAATGGGGGTGATCGCGGTGGCCACGCCCTCGACGAAGTCGACGCCGTTCGCCTTTGCCCGGCGTTCGAGGATCTCTCGGTAGGTTGCTTTGGCGACGTTCTGGACTGGGAAATGGCGCACGGTGTGGTTGCGGATCGAATCGATCGTCACCCGATCACACTTGGCCAGCTTGGTGTTGTGCGCGCTAGCCTGGATTTCTCGCGCATATGTCGTTGGTGGTGTGTGTTAATGCGCGAAAGTGCCTGTCCTGCAAGGCATAATGGGATTTGTTGAGGATTCCACAACGCCTATCGGAAGGCACTTCGCAGGTGAACAATAGCGCAGCGGTTGCCCGGGTGAAAGTGTCCGCGGACGGCCATGGTGTCGTGTCGCACGCCGGGGTGGGGATCCTGCGGGAGGTGGCGGGGCTGACCGGGCTCTCAGCGCAGGTCACGGCCGCATTGGCGGACACGTATCGGGGCCCGTGGACCTATGCGCCGGGTGCGGTGTTCGCCGATCTGGCCGCCGCGGTCGCCGGCGGGGCGGACTGCATCGACGGGGTCGGGCAGCGCTGCGGTGACCGTGAACATGTCTTCGGTGCTGCGGCGTCGACGACCACGATGTGGCGCCTCGTCGATGCGCGGATTGACGCCAAGCATCTGCCCGGTATCCGGGCTGCCCGCGCTCATGCCCGGGACAAGGCCTGGGCGGCCGGGGCGGCACCGGCGCCCGGGGAATGGCTGCACCTGGATATCGATGCCACCATCACGATCGATCACTCCGACAACAACGAGCAGGCGGCCGCGACCTGGAAGAAGACGTGGGGTCACCACTCGCTGCTGGCGTTTTTGGACCGCTCCGAGATCGCTGGCGGCGAAGCGTTGGCCGGGCTGCTGCGCCCGGGCAACGCCGGCTCCAACACCGCCGCCGACCACGTCCAGGTGTTGCAGTGGGCGCTGGAATCGCTGCCGGCGGCCTACCGACCCACCCCCGACGATCGGGGTGGGCCACCGGTTCTGGTGCGTTGCGATTCCGCCGGTGCCACCCACACCTTCGCCGACGCCTGCCGGGCGGTCGGGGTGGGGTTCTCCTTCGGCTACGCCGTCGACGCCCGGGTTCGCGACGCGGCGGAAACCCTCAACGAGGGCGACAGCTGGTATCCGGCGATCGAATCGAGCGGCGGCATCCGCGACGGCGCCTGGGTCGCCGAAGCCACCTCGCTGGTCGACATGAGCCACTGGCCCAACGGGACCCGGCTGATCCTGCGCAAAGAACGTCCCCATCCCGGCGCGCAACTACGGTTCACCGACTCCGACGGGCTACGCGTCACCGCGTTCATCACCGACACCCCCACCGGTGTCGTCCCCGGTCAACTCGCAGGCCTGGAACTGCGCCACCGCCAACACGCCCGCGTCGAGGACCGCATCCGAGAGGCCAAGGCCACCGGCCTGCGCAACCTGCCCTGTCACCGGGCCGAGGCGAATGCCGCCTGGCTGGAAATCATCCTGGCCGCAACCGATCTGGTGGCCTGGTCGAAACTGATCGGCTTCACCGAGCAGCCGGATCTGGCCACCTGCGAGATCGACACCTTCCGCTACCGGGTCCTGCATGTCGCCGCCCGCATCACCCGCGGCGCCCGCCAAATCCGCTTACGCATCGACGCCACCTGGCGCTGGGCCACCGCGATATCCGAAGGATGGCAACGACTTCGGACCGCCTTCCCCTGAACAACAACGCACCCGCCACCCGACCCGAGGACCCCACCGGCCGTGGAAAGCCCGCCCCCGAGCGACACCGGCCGACCTGCCATGCCCATCCGGCACAATCAACCCAACACGCCGCCCAGCACGCACTACATCTGACCCGAACAGGTCGCGCGAAAAATTGAGGCTAGGGCGCGTAAGACCATGGCGTAACTGGCCCCGGTGGCCAACAGATCGTTGACCTTTGTGCGTACCTGGTCATTTCGGCACACACGGCATCGCGGCTCCAGAAAACCAACGCGCGGGGCCAATGCCGATGACTCCATCATTTCGTCGACAGTGGCGAGCGCCTGGGATACGGACATATCGTTCTCCTCGATCCGGCGACGGTGCCAGATGGACGATGCTTCAGTCTAAGTCTCTCAGGGCGAGACCTGCTGCGCAGCAGCAGAGCGCCGGTAGTTCCTGGCTTTCTGCGGTACTTCCATGTACCTTGACTTTCGCAGTTACGCAGCGGCTGCGGCGCAGGCCAGTTCGTAGTCGCGGTATTTGTCGGGGTCGGGTTGAGCTGCGGCAACTCCGGTAATTTGTGCTGCGACAAGGGTTCTGCGGAGTTTGGCGAGCATGTCTTCGAACGCGGGCTGGTCCTTGTGCCGGTACCAGGGCTGTGCGCGGCGGCGGGCGTGGAGGTCGTCGGGGTGGTGGCCGTGCAGGGCGTACCAGACGATGACGAGGCTGTAGACGACGAATCCGAAGGGGACGGTGCGTTCGACTGCGCGCTGGAGCCGGTTGCGGGCCTGGCCGATGCCGAGCAATTGCTTGCCGGCAGCGATGGCGGTTTCGATCGTCCAGCGGTGCGCGTAGCGGGCCACGATGGTCTCGACCGTGCTGTCGCGGTCGGTGGTGAACAGTGCCAGGATCTTCTGCTCGCCGGGGTCGCGCACGAGGACGATGCGGCCTAATTGGTTGCCAAACGCGCCGTGCCAGATGCCGTCGAGCGGGGCGGCCTGCACGCCGACCTGCTCGCCGTAGCGGGACACGGTGGTGGTGTGCCACTGTGCAGTGGCGGCGATCTGGGCGGGTGTGCCGAGCCGGTCGCCTTTGCGCCGGGGGCGGCCGCGTTTGCCGGTGCGCGGCGGTGCGGGCGCATACAGCGCGGCGTTGGCGGGCAGCCGGGTGGTGATCGTTGCGCCGGCCACCAGCAGGGGCTTGCCGTGATAGGCGGCGTCCCCGACGGCATGCATGCTCCGGTCGGGAAATTCCTTGGCCAGCAACATGATCAGCTCGCCGGCCAGTTGCACGGGGGACGCGGTGCCCTTGCCGGCCCAGAGCCGCAACAGCACCGGCAGGGATACCGGATGGCAGCAGAACGGCAACTCGACAACGATGCTGAGCACGACCCACCGGTTGCCGCGGCCCAGCGCGTTCGGGTCCTGCGCGGCGCCGTCATGGGTCCAGAACACGGCGTGCACCTTGCGACCCCAGCGGCGAAACAAGGTGTCGTCGATGACGACCTCGATCGCCGCGCGCTCGGCCAGCAGCCGAGACACGATCGCCGCCATCCCGGTCGCCGCCAGCATCCCGACCACGGTCCGGCGGGCGGTCTGCGCCACCAGCCCGCTGGCCAACAGCATGAACATCGCGAAGGTCGATCCGCGGCGACACGCCGGGCGCAACGCCTCCAGTAGGCCACGCCACGTGGCGGGTAGGGTCAGACCCCGAAGCATCGGCGGAACCTCGCATCAGCGTTGAACTTTCATCCAACCGCCGATGCTTCGTCATGCTCACCGCCGGATCACGGCGACACGCCGATCACGCCACAAATACCTCTCACATAACACGAGCAACACAGGACAAACTGCGAAACTCAAGATGTACTTGGGTATCCCGATGCATAACCGAGATGTGCTGAAGCCCAGGCATCAGGTCCGGACTGACGTGCGAGGCAGCTTTGCATATCGCACATCACTTTGAATTGCCCTATAGCGTTGTGACAGAAGCCCTTTAGTGGATTATCGGCTATACGTCCCATCGGCTCCAGCGGCTACACGCCACGGAGCCCATCGAGCTGCTGGGGGCGTCCTTGAGGGGAGCCGCAGACGTGCGCGGTGCGCCGGTCGACCCGGTAGCCCCGCCAACCCTCGGGTGTCCTGGCCGGTGCGCAATCAGGAGCACGGATTCCAGGGCTGCTTCGGGCCATGAATCGGCGAAGATGCCGTCAGCTCGGTCGGGCGCGGGTTGGCCAATCAGATGCAGCACTGGACAGCGCACGGACGAGGTCGGCAGTGCCCGTGGTCAGGGCACCGATCTTGGCCAGCTCGCTGATGTGCCATGCCTCGATGGCGCTGACCGCGTCGACCGGCACCAAGACCCGGTAGTCGTGTTCGCTGCCGTCATAAATCGTCGCGCGCGGACAGTTCGGGAAGTTGCAGCCAGCGACGACAATTGTGTCCACACCTAAATCGGCGAGATGCTGGTGCAGTCGGGTGCGATGGAATGCGCTCCATCGCGGTTTCCAGACCGCCCATTCGTTGCCATCGAGTTGCGCAATCTCACCCGCTAGAAGCCGGTCGTGATCCAGCGTTCGCTGACCGGCGACGTGTAGCTCCGGCACGATCTGCGATCCTTCTGAACCGGGAGCCACAATATTCGCGCCCGACGCCATGGCGGTGCGCCGGACACGGTCTACGTCCTCGCCCGCATAGAGCCGGACGACGTGAATAACCGGGCGACCGGCGTCGAGAAATGCTGAGCGAAGCTAGACCAGCTTCGGAATAACCGCCGTCGTCCCCGCAATCGGGCTTCTGCCACCGTCCACGAAGTCGACCTGAGTGTCGATGATGAGCAGCGCCGAGGTCGCCAAGCGTGGCGCGATGTGCTCGTCCACCGGACCGGGCCACGACATCACAGGGGTCTCCGTCATGCAACGAGCATACGAACGGTTCGCCAATCGGCGATTTCAGCGGTCGGAGGCTGCGTGGGCGTCGGCCAGCTCAGCCCAACGGAATCCGGACATCGCTCGATCCGATTGTCCCGTCCCCCATGTGGCCGACATTGCCGTGTATCTCCGGTCAATCTGTCGTTTGACTCGGTGGGTGATGTCCGCGCCCTCGTCGCTTTCCAACCGCCAGGCATCACCCATGATCACATCCATTGGAGTGACACGAAGTCTCGCCAATAACTCCGCCAGCGAAGCGGTCTATCCTTTTGTCTTTGTTGAGGATACGCCGCTGGCACGAATGCCTCGCAACTGGCTGACGGCCTATTGTGTTGTTACAGTGCGGTTTTTGAGCCGATCAATCCTGGTCCTGTGAGTGATACTCGAGTGCCGTGGACGCCCCCGCCGGGTGCAT
>CAVYPI010000092.1:0-60899 GCA_963770125.1 uncultured Actinomycetota bacterium
GAGGTTTGTGATGGAGATGCTGGTTGGCGGCGAGTGGTGCAGCGCGGTGGGTGGGGCGACCAGGGGGGTGCGGTCGGTCGTTTGACGGGCACCTGGTGGGTTACGGTGCCGGTGGGTGGTGTTGAGGATGCGGCGGCGGCCGTCGATGGTGCGGTGGTAGCGGCGCGGGTGCAGCGCGGAGACGCCGGCCGGTCTCGAGCGGTTCGCGGTGTTGTTGCGGCGGCGGATCTGGCCGATGAGCGTGCGGAGGATATTGCGCAGACGTTGAGCACGGAGTCCGGTCAGCCGATCACCGAGGCGCGGGGTGAGGCGGGTCGGTGGGGGCGTTGATCCGGTTGACCGCTTGAGGGTAGCCAGCTGCTACGGCTTCGACGTTGCCGCTGGATGCGAACTCCGGAACCGGTTTGGACAAGATCGGTTTCACGCTTCGTCAGCCGTGCGGGGTGATTGTGGCGATCAGCCCGTTCAACTTTCCGGCGTTGACGGTGCTGCATAAGATTGCCCCGGCGCTGGCCGCGGGTAATGCGGTGGTGTTGAAGCCGGCGCGGTCGACACCGTTGACCGCGCTCAAGTTGGCGCAGTGTTTCGTGGATGCGGGGCTGGCGCCGGGCGCGCTGTCGGTGGTCACCGGATCTGGTGGGACGCTGGGCGACCGGCTGGTGACCGACCCGCGGGTGCGGAAGGTGACGTTCACCGGTTCGACGGCGACCGGGACGCATCTGGCCGCGGTGGCCGGGATCAAGAAGTTGTCGTTGGAGCTGGGCGCGGCGTGCCCGGTGATCGTGTTGCCGGACGCCGATATTGAGTTGGCCACCTCGGCGGTGGCGGCCGGTGGTTTTATCAATGCCGGCCAGGTGTGTATCTCGGTGCAGCGGGTGATCGTCGATGAGCGGGTGGAGGCCGATTTCCTGGATGCGTTGGTGCCCAAGGTGGAGGCCATCGCGATGGGGGATCCCGCGCAGGACGCGACCCGGTTGGGCTCGCTGATCTCTGAGACCGAGGCCATCCGGGTGGCCTCGGCGATCCGCACCGCCGGCGAGTCCGGCGCCAAGGTGCTCACCGGCGGTGACCGTGAGGGTGCGGTGGTCAGCCCGGCGGTGGTCGCCGCGGTTGACCCCCGGTCGCCGTTCTCGCAGGACGAGTTGTTCGGGCCGGGTGTGGCGGTGTCGAGTGCGCCGGACATGGCCGCCGCGATCGCGATCGCCAACGATATCGAGTATGGCCTGGGGGCAGGCATTTTCACGTCGGATGTGGCGGCAACGGTGCAGGCGATGCGGCAGATCGACGCGGGCAACATCCATATCAATTGGACGCCGTTGTGGCGGGCCGATCTGATGCCCTACGGCGGGTTGAAGGGCAGCGGTATCGGCAAGGAGGGTATCCGCTCGGCTGTCCACGAAATGACCGAAGAAAAGACCATCGTCATCCACGGTCGTCCGTGGTGAAACTGAAGGAAACCAACCAATGATCAGCACCTCAGGAAAGACGGTTCGGCTCACCACCGCGCAGGCCGTCGTGAAGTTTCTTGCCGCCCAGTACAGCGTGGCCGATGGGCAGCGGGCCCGCCTGATCCCGGCCGCGCTGGGCATCTTCGGGCACGGCAATGTGGCCGGGTTGGGTCAGGCTCTTGATGAGTGCTCCGATGAGTTGCCGTTCATCCAGGGCCGCCACGAGCAGTACCTGGCGCATATCGCGGTGGCCTACGGTAAGGCCACCCGGCGGCGCTCCACGCTGGCGGTGACCGCGTCGATCGGGCCGGGCGCGCTGAATCTGGTCACCGTCGCCGGGTTGGCGACGCTGAACCGGTTGCCGGTGCTGTTGTTGCCCGGAGACACCTACGCCACCCGGCATCAGGGCCCGGTGCTGCAGCAGCTCGAACACCCCACCGAGGCCGACGCCACCGTCAACGACGCGTTTCGGCCGGTGTCGCGGTTCTTTGACCGGATCACCCGACCGGAGCAGTTGCTGACCGCGCTGCCGCAGGCGATGCGGGTGCTGACCAGCCCCTCCGATACCGGCGCGGTGGTGATTTCGCTGCCGCAGGACATCCAGTCGCACGCCTTTGACTTTCCGGTGGAGTTCTTCGAACCCCGGGACTGGAAGATCCGCCGTCCGTTGCCCGACCCCGACGAGGTCGCGCAGGTCGCCGCGCTCATCCGGGAATCGTCACGGCCGGTGCTGATCGCCGGCGGCGGTATCCACTACTCCGACGCCTACGCCGCGCTGGAGGGATTCGCCGAGACGGTCGGTATCCCGGTGTTGGAGACCTTCGCCGGCAAGGGCGCGGTCACCCGCGACGGGTGGTGGCAGGTCGGTGGTGTCGGCCTGGAAGGTAACTTCGCGTCGAATTCCCTTGTCAAACAAGCCGATCTGGTGATCAGCGTGGGTACCCGGCTGACCGATTTCGCCACCGGCTCGCAGTCGGTCTTCGAGAACGACACGGTGCGGTTCGCGTCGCTGAACGTGGTGGACGCCGATACCCGCAAGCAGGGCGCGGTCGGGATCCTCGCCGACGCCCGCCTCGGGCTGCAGGCGCTCACCGAGGCGCTGGACGGTCACACCACCGGCGCGTCCTGGCGCGACACGGTCACCGCCGCCAAGGCCGACTGGGCGCCGATCCGTACCGCGGCGCTGGACCCCGATGTCGCGTTCTCCCGTGCGGAGCACCCCAACGCCCCGGTCACCGACGCGGTGCTGACCCAGGCGCAGCTGGTCGGGTTGCTGCAGGAACACGCCCAAAGTGGGGACACCATCATCGCCGCGGCTGGTTCGGCCCCCGGGGACCTGCAGAAGGTGTGGGACGCCACCGACAACCGGCACTGCCACCTGGAGTTCGGGTTCTCCTGCATGGGTTACGAGTTGCCCGCCGCGATGGGGGTGCGCCTTGCCGAGGGCGATACCGGCAGCCGGATCACGACGTTCATCGGTGACGGCACCTATTTGATGGCGCCGACCGAACTGCTCACCGCGGCGCAGGAGCGCCTCGATGTGACGATCGTGGTGTCGGAGAACCACGGCTACCAGGTGATCCACCGGCTGCAGATGAACCGCAACGGCCGCGAGTTCGGCAACGAGTTCCGCTACCGCACCGACGGCGACATCATGGACCCGACCGCCCAGGGAAAGGCCCCGCGTCTGGAAGGCGACTACCTCCAGGTCGACCTGTGCAAGATCGCCGAAGGGCTGGGCGCGACCGCGATCCGCGCCACCACCGCGGCCGAGGTGCGCCAGGCGCTGGCCGACACCCGCGACACCCGCGGACCGGTAGTGCTGGTGGTGCCGACGGTGCCGCACGTGGACCTGCCCGGCGGTGACGTGTGGTGGGACGTCGCCCCCGCCGAAGTGTCCGGCCAGGAATGGGTACAGGAACTACGCGCCCAATACGAGCAAGCCCGCAGCGCACAGAAGTGGTTCGGATGACCGCCAGCCCGTTGGACGGCGGGGCGCTGCGGGCCCAACACGGCAAACATATCCAGCGCGGTTTCCGGTTCGTAGCAATCGGATCCGACGCAGCAATGGTGAAGACTGGAAAGGCAGAAAATTAAGTGAGTACTACGAACCGCCGGATTGGGGCCGGGTTGATCAGTGTGGGCTGGATGGGGCAGTTGCATACCCGCGCGTATCGCAACGTGCCGATCGTGTATCCCGAGCTGGGCATCAAGCCAGAGCTGGTGATCGCCGCGGACACCGCCCCGGACAGGGTCGAGTTCGCCCGCGACGTGCTGGGCTACAGCCGGGGGACCACCGACTACCGCGAGGTGCTCGCCGATCCCGAGGTGGATGTGGTGTCGATTTGCGCCCCCAACTTCCTGCACGCCGAAATCGGTGTCGCGGCAGCCGAAGCCGGTAAGCACTTCTGGATTGAGAAGCCGGTCGGGCGCAGTTTGGAGGAGACCGCACGCATCGAGGCCGCCGCGACGAAGGCGGGGGTGATCACGTCGATCGGCTACAACTACCGCCACGCCCCGGCGGTGGAACATGCCCGGACGTTGATCGCGGCCGGCAAGCTGGGCCGGATCACCAATGTGCGTGCGGCGTTTTTCTCCGGTTACGCCAACGAGCCCAGGGGTGCGTTGTCGTGGCGGTTCAACCGGGAATTGGCGGGCTCGGGGGTGTTGGCCGATCTGTTTAGCCATGCCAGTGACCTGTGCCAGTACGTGGTGGGCCCGATCGCCGAGCTGACCGCGTTGACCAGCACCGTCTACACCGAGCGGCCCAAGCTGGCGATGGGTTCGGGGACGCATTTCGATGTGATCGAGGGTGGTGAGATGGGCGCGGTGGAGAATGAGGACTACGCGGCGGCGCTGGTCCGGTTCGGTCCCGACGCCCAGGGTGCCGGTGCGGTGGGCACCATTGAGGCGTCCCGGGTGATCGTGGGGCCGTCGTGTGGCTATCAGATCGAGGTGTATGGCACCGAGGGTTCGGTCAAGTGGGACTTCGAGCGGATGAACGAGCTGCAGATTCGGATCGGGCGCGGCGGCGAGGAGCCCGGTTATGTCACCGTCAACGCCAACCCCAAACACGGGGACTACTCGCACTTTCAGCCCGGACCGGGTAACGCGATGGGTTTTGATGACCTCAAGACGATCGAGGCGAAGAAGTTCCTGTTGGCTGTGGCGGGCGGGCCGGCGGAGAACTCGAATGTGCATGACGCGCTGTCGGCCGCGGCGACCGTCACCGCCGCCGAAGAGTCCGCAGCGACCGGGCAGTGGCAAAAGCTTGAACCCGTGGCCGGCACCACGGCATCACGGATCACGAGCGGGTAAGAGATGTCGACCACTTCTGAGACGTTCGTCGCGCTGGGCGCGATCGACCCCGACCTGGCAACGCCGTTCCTGGCGAGCGGCCAACGGTTGGTACTAGATCCCACCGACGAGGAACTCGCGGCGGCCGACGCCGCGATCGTGCGGGCGGCGTTCACCGTCGACAAGGCCATGCTCGACCGGATGCCGGCGCTGAAAGTCCTTGCCCGCACCGGGGTGGGCACCGACCTGGTCGATGTGGCCGAAGCCGGCCGCCGTGGCATCCCGGTGGTGATCACACCCGGTTCCAACACCAGTGCCGTTGCCGAAGGCGTCTTCGCGCACCTGTTGGCCGCGGTCAAGCGGCTGTCCACGCTGACCACGTTGGTGCGTGAGGGCCGATGGAACGAACGCGGCGCCGTCAGCGTGGGTGATCTGGACGGCGCCACGTTGGGCATCGTCGGTTTCGGGCGCATCGGTCGCCGCGCGGCGAGCATCGCCGCGGCATTCGACATGCGGGTCCGCGCCTACGATCCCTACGTCGACGTTGCTGCCGACTACCGCGCCGACAGTGTGGAAGAGCTTTTGGCGGCAAGCGATTTCGTCACGCTGCATGTGCCGCTGACGGCGGATAACCACCACCTGATCAACGCCGACCGACTCGCACTGCTGCGACCCGGCAGCGTACTGGTCAACTGCAGCCGCGGCGCCCTGATCGACCTCGACGCCGCCCACAAAGCCCTGCTAGACGGGCAGCTGGGCGGGCTGGGGCTCGATGTCTATGACCCCGAACCACCCGAGCATCACCCCGTCTTCGACCACCCCAACACGGTGCTCACCCCGCACCTGATGGGCTTCACCCAAGGTGCGATGGCGCTGACCATCCAGGCCGCAGTGCAGGGCGCTGCAGCCGTGCTGCGCGGCGAAAAGCCACTCGCAGTGGCAACGCCATGACCATCAGGATCGGGGTGATCGGTGTCGGCGTGACGGGCGCCGAGCTTGGCGCGAAGGTCGTCACGGTCCGTGGCCCTCGTGAGCCGGGGGCTGACTTATGTGGGAGGTGTTCGCGGACAACACCTCCCGGGCTCGTGGGGCACCGGATACGCCGACCCCTGCCGGTGGGCTGGATCAGAGCACGGTCAGCGCGGTATCGGCTGCCTGCTTGAGCGCCTGGTCCACGGGCAGTACCCGGTAAGACGTGGACAGGATCTCCACACCCCAAGGCCCGTCGAAACCTAGATCACGCAGTACCTGCACCAGTCCGGTCAGGTCGAAAACGCCCTCGCCACAGAACAACCGGCGATCAACAGTGTCCTCGAACAGTGTGCCGATCACCTCGGGCGCCGCATCGTCGAGTTCGACGCCGAAGATCATCTCCGGCGGAAGCGCGGTGCGCAGTTGGTCCAGCGAGGTGTCTGCCCGGAACACGTGCCAGGCGTCCACGAGCAGCCCTGCCGCGGGATGGGCGGCAGCGGTGACGATTTCGGCCCCCATCGGGACCGTGCTGATCGCCGAGAACGGCATCGTCTCGATCGCGATCCGCGTGCCGTGTACGGCCGCCTGTTCGGCGAGCTCATATAGCGGGGCGGCGAGTGCCAACGGGTTGGAAGTCGCAGGCCCGTTCTCCGAGCCGATCTTGATCTGGGCGGGCGCCAGCACATCGGCCGCTTCGAACAGCAACTCGCGAATGTCATAGGTATGTCCGGGTTTACCGCGTGGGATCCACCACCGCTCGAGCAGTTCGATCTCGGTGTGCACGAGTCCAGCCTCGGAGATCATGTCCCGCAGCGCCTCGAAACCGATGTCCTCGCGGATGGCGATGAGATCGTCTGCGATCAAACCGAAGCCGCAGAAGCCGGCATCGGCAATCGCGGTGATCCGCTCACCGATCGGTACCGGACTGGTGGCCGGAGAATCCATTGGGGAGACGTTGCCCGCGCTGCTCCAAGACGTGGCGACGAGTTGTGGCTGAGTCATTTCATCCCTTCGCGCCAGCGTGCTTCGAGGTTGTTGTCAAGTTCAACAACATCACCTTGCATCGTCGACGCGCGCCGGGATAGGTGCTCGGCTCCGATTTCCGCTCGGTGGGACACGAGTTCGAAGGAGTCGACTGTTTTGCCGTAAACCCGGAAAATGACTAGTGAGTACCACCGAACGGCTTCGACCGGCGCGGCGCCCGGCGGCTACCAAACTCCCTGCGCTGAGCGGCCTTGCGCCCGGTCGCCGCATGCAGAATGGGTTGTGCAACAGTTGTTCACCTGCATTTGGTTCGGGAGCCGAGTCATCAGGCGGAGCCGTTGGTGCCTGACGTACAGCGGGAGATCCACGTCACCGTGGGGAGGAACCGTTGCGAGTGCGCGTAGATCGAATCTAGTGGAGGCTGCGGACAGTCGCCCGCACGACGATCGCCCAGGCTCAAACGCGGCTACGCACCCGCGGGCGGTCCGCGTTGTCCCGGGCCGCGCGGATGACGGGAGCGACGGTCGCGGTCTTCGTGGTGGCTGAGCTGGTTGGTCAGCGCGAACCGCCACCGCTGATTGCCGCACTCACCGCATTGCTCGTCGTGCAGGCAACCCTGGCGGGCGCACTCGTGAACGGAATACAGCGGGTGTTCAGTGTGGTGGCGGGTGTTGCCCTCGCCGTTATGTTTGTGTCGGTCGTTGGGTTGACGTGGTGGAGCTTGGGCGCGCTGGTCGCGGCCTCGATCGTGGTCGGTCAACTGCTCCGCCTGGGCCCGCACGTCGTGGAGGTGCCAATAAGTGCCATGCTCGTACTTGGCGTGGGCCACGCGGCCGGTGCCGAGTCAATCGGCGCCGGGCGGGTCGTCGAGACTTTAGTCCGAAGTTCCCCCTGGTGTGGTGACGGGTTGGGGTGTTGAGCTGGGGTTTTGCGCTGTGGTGGGGCGGTTGTACTGACTACGCCAGGCCGTGGCGGTGGGAGAGGTCGAGGAGTTCGAAGGCTCGCCGCTGTAGTGGAGTGGGGCTGGTGGGCATGGTGAATGCGGGCATGTCGTCGGCGGGTTGGATCTGGTTGGCGCAGAGGGTGGCCAGGTCGGCGAGCAGGCTGGTGAAGCTGTGTACTGGGGTGTCCTCGGGGGTGCGTTTACGCGCCGCTTTGGTCAGGGCCTGATCGGAGCGTTGGGCCGCGGCGACGGGGTTGGCGCGTTTGGCGGCCGCGGCGGGTTTGTCGTTGTCGACGAACAGGATTGGGGCCAGGGCGGCTTTCATGTGCCAGCTGATGTGGTAGGACAGCATGCGCAAGAACATGTGGGCGCGCACCCGGTCGGCCAGCCGATGCCGGATGGGCCGCACGTCCAGTTCGCTGTTGAGAGTGCGAAAGAACCGCTCGACATCGGCGAGGTTCTTGTAGCGCAGCACGACATCGTCGCGGCCCAGGGTGTGTTCGGGCAGGCTGGTGCGCAGCACGTAGATCCCGTCGAGGGCGGCCTCGGCGGCGATGGCCTCGGTGTTGCGGGTGAAGGTGAAGGATTCGTCGGTGATGGTGAGGGTGAAGTGTTTGGCCATCTTGTAGTGGTTGATCACCTTGCCCACCCGTAGCGCGATCTTGTCTTTGCCGCGCAGCGCGCGTTTGGCGCGGCCGGTGGCGGCGGCGATGGGGGTGAGTTCTTTTTCGGTGGCGGCCAACAGATCCTGGCGTTTGCGGGCCCGCTTCTCGGCCAGGGCGGGGTTGTGGCAGCACACCAGCCGCTCACCGGGAAACTCCGGGGAGCTGATCTCGAACAGGTCCTGGGTATCGAACAGCGACAGCTGCAGCGCGCCCTCCTCGACCAACGCTTTGATCTGCGGGGCGCGCAATGCGCTGATCCAGTCCAGCTGCCCGGGGCGCACCTCGTCGCGGATGCGGGCGTGGGTGAGCATGCCCCGATCCCCGACCAGACACACCCGGGACAGCCCGAACCGGGTTTTGATCTTGGTGATCTGGGCGGCCAGGGTGTTGGGGTCGGCGGTGTTGCCCTCGAACACCTCGATCGCGATCGGGATCCCGGCGGGCGAGCACAGCAGCCCGTAGACGATCTGCAGCCGGCCTTTGACCCCGTCTCGGGGGTGCCCGATCGCCCCCAGTGGGCAGGTGCGGCCCTCGAACGCCGCCGAGGACACGTCGTAGAGCACCAGCGTGCCGTTGACCAAATGCCGGGCAGCCAGGGCGTTTTCGATGACCTCTTTGCGCTCAAGCACCCAGTCCATGGCCGCGTACAGGTCGTCCTCATCACAGCTGGCCACGCCAAGCAGCTGTCCCAGGGAGCTGGTGGCGGTTTCGGCGCGCAGCCCCCGCGCGACCGCCAGCTTGGAGCCGGGCGCGATCACCTGGGCGACTAGCATCGCGGTCACCAGATCGCGTGTGCGCGAGGGCGTGGCATCGATGAGCTCCTCCACACCGAGCCGACGTGCGGTGCCCAGCACCGCCGCGACATGCCCGTGCGGCAGGCTGCGGGTGATCTCAAACGCCTGCGACAAATCCAGTTTCGGCGGCAGCCCCTTGAGCGTCTGCGCCAGCGCATCGACCTTGGGCTCGGGCCAGTGCGACAGGTTGGCCAGGGTGCGGTTCTTCACCTTCCCGCCTTGGCGGTAGCTTTCCCGCAGCAGGATGGCCGGCGGCGACCCCCGATTCGGAATCCGCGCCACATACATGTCTACTTTGTAGCACACTTGCCAACGGTAGACCGGTACATCACCGTATGACACGCCGCGTAGTTAAGGACTATACATGTCTACGAACCAAAGCTGCTTCTGAGCGCGAAATGCCCGCTCATCAATACAAACGAGAGTTCAGACCCGCCCTACAAGGGGGAACTTCGGTTTAGTCGGCGCGATCGTCGGGGTACTCATCAACGTCGCATCCCCCCTGCAGTCAGAACCCGGGACGCGAGTGGTGCCGTCGCGGCCTTCGCCGACGAGATCGCGGCGCTCCTGTCGGCGGCGGCCGATGCTCTCGGGCGCGGCACAAGCTCTCGCCAGGCTGCGCGCTGCGGTCCACGACGGCACCCACCGATCCGGCCCGCGCGCCGGCCGTGGCCAAGAACCGCCCGAATCGCCCGAATCGTCCCCACCGCCCGAACGCCCGTAACCCGATCACCCATCGCCGACAGCGGCGCGCAGCGTTTGCCTTGAAAAGACTGGAAATAGCTCAGTCTTCTTGCCGCCCAATGGCTGTTGTTGCGCCAGCGCCGAACACATCAGAGAACCGCTCAAGAGCGACTTCGTCCTCGCCGGAAGCGTATGCCTCCAGTCCGACCGTGCCGCGGTAGCCCATCTCCTTGAGCGCCACCGCGATCGCGGAGTAGTTGATCTCGCCCGTGCCTGGTTCACAACGGCCGGGCACATCGGCGATCTGAACCTCGCCGATCAGGGAGTCAGCGCGTCGCAGCAGCGCGATCAGGTTCCCTTCACCGATCTGGGCGTGGTAGAGGTCGAGCATCATCCGCAGCCCTGGCCGGTTTACCGCCTCGACGAGCGCGAGCGTGTCTTGAGCACGGGCGAACGGTGCGCCGGGGTGGTCGATCACGGTGTTCAGGTTCTCCAGGCAGAACGTCACGCCTGCGCGCTCGCCCAACTCGGCCAGCCGGCACAGCGTCCGGTAGGCGTTGAGCCACATTGCACCGGTGACCTCGTGGGCCGGGCGCAGCGGCACGCCGTCGGGGCCGAGCTCGGTGCCGAACACCAGCAGACGGCGGCAGTTGAGGCGCTCGGCGACAACGAGGGACTCTTCTGCGCTCTGAAGGAGGGCGTTAGCGCCGTCATCGTCAAGAAGGCTTCCCGCTGTGTGACCCACCATCGACGAAAACCGTGCGCCCGTCTGGACCAGTGCGTCGATGTCGTGATATGTCCAGTTCCAGATCTCGACCTGAAATCCGGACTCGGCGATCCGCCGGACTCGTTGTTCAAAGGGTAGGTCGAGGAACACCATCTCCGCGCAGACAGCTAAATCGAACAATGCGGGCTCCAATCGGATTGCTGTACCTATTGCGTCGATCAGTTGACTGACGCCCTCAACCCGAAACTATCGCTTGCGGCCACCATCTTGAGTAGGCCATCGCCGCTGAGCGGGAAGTGACTGCGTGCGACCGAATTTCATAGCAGCGGCCTCCTAGGCTCAGGCAGATGGTAGCAACGAACGAAGCGGTCGGCGGGCGCCCTCCACAGCTCGAGCACGAGCAGCTCGTCCAAGCACAGGCGGAAACTCTCGCCGCCGCACGCCGTCGGTACGGCGTGCTAGCGCGGATCCTCTTCGTGACCCTCGACACGCTCTACGGTAAGCAGCGGACGATCTCCAAGTTCAAAGTGCTGGAGCTCGTCGCGCGGGTCCCGTACCAATCATGGGAGCAGATCGCCTACATCGCCATAACCCACGTTCACAATCGCACGAAGCTGGCCCAAAGGATCTACGACCAGGTACGCCATTCCCGGGAACAGCAGGACAACGAACAGTGGCACCTACTCATCCTTGAAGAGCTGATTGCCAAGTCCGGGAATCGTGAGAACCACTTCTACTACTTCTGGATCCCACAAGCCATCGCGATGGTGTACTACCAGATCTCATGGCTGCTGTTCGTCATCAAACCGAAGTGGTCCTACCTGCTGAACGCGGACTTCGAAGACCACGCTGAACACGAATACATGCTGCTCGTTGCCGAGCACCCGGGAGTGGTGTCGACGGCATCTGAATTTTGACCCCCTGGCGGCAAGGTGGCTTCTACTCAACGTCGCAACAGTTGATGGTTTGGTGAGGTTATCAGCGCGGTGAAAAGTTCGGCGGGTGCGGTCTTCGAGGGTGTGGCGGGGTCGGTTGTTTATCTCGTGTTCGACGGCCCGCAGATGGTCAGGTGTGTAGATGTTCAGGCTGGTGCCCTTGGGAAGTGTCGGCGTAGCAACCCGTTGGCGTTCTCGTTGCTGCCGCGCTGCCACGGCGAGCGGGAGTCGCAAAAGTAGACCGGTATCCCAAGGTCTGCGGTGATGTCGGTGTGCCGGGCCATTTCGATGCCCTGATCCCAAGTGATAGATCGGATCAAGTTCGATGGCAGGCCACCCACGGTCGTGGCGATCGCAATGCGCAGGGAGTCGGCGGCACGGGCGGGAAGGTGCATCAGTCGAATCAGGCGGGTCTGGCGCTCAACGAGAGTGCCGATCGCCGAGCGCTGGTTCTTGCCGACGATGAGGTCACCTTCCCCGTGCCCCGGTTGGCTACGGTCGGCGGGAGCGAATGGCCGCTGATGGATCGACAACATCGGCTGGGCGAACCTCGGACGACGCCGGCCTGGCCGCTGGTGCGCGCGGCGATGAGTCCTGCCGGTGCGCAACGGTCCCCGGTGTGGCGACCTAACCTGCGGTGGCCGGATCAAGCGCGAGTGCGGTTGATACACAGCCTGATAGATGCTTTCGTGGCATAACCACATCGATCGGTCCTCGGAGTATTCGCGTCGCAGGTGCCGGGCGATCTGTTGGGGGCTCCACCGTTGAGCGAGCAGCTCGGCGATCAGATCGCACAAGGCTGGGTTCTTATCGACTCGCCGCTGGTGACGACGGGCTCTGCGCTGGACCGCCCAGCGGTGGGCTTCAAACGGCCGGTATTGGCCATCGCGGCGGCTGTCGCGGCGCAGCTCACGCGACACCGTTGAGGGTGCCCGCCGAGCTTGTCGGCGATCTTGCGGATACTTAAGCCTGAACGACGCAGATCGGCGATGCCGATCCGCTCCTCCTTGGACAGATAACGGTTACTGATTTGGTGCACAGCCAAACGATCGAGGGCGGGCACGAATCCGACGGCTTCGCCACGCCGATAGGTCTTGTATCCCCGCGCCCAATTGTTTGCTGAGGTCCGCGACACTCCAACTTCACGACCCGCCGCCGAGACGGACCAGCCCCGAGCCCGCAGCTCCATAAACCGCTGACGCTTCGCCGACTGCGGCCGGCGGCCCGGACCCTTTTTCACACGCCGAGACGATGACAACACAACCTCCAGAACCTAGAGAAGTGTTGCGACACCGCCTAGAAACCACCTTGCCGCGCCGGGGTCAGTTTTCACGTGCCGCCGACAAGTGGGAGGACATCCCGTTCCGATCGGATTTCGCCGCAGACTACGGATCGTTCGGTTCCCTAGCTGACCTGTTCCGGCAGATCGGCCACGACGAGCGTGTTCACAAGGAAGAGTCCATCGCACTTCTTGCCAATTCCCGCTTCAGCTGAGTCATATCGCGACGACCATTGGGTATGCCTTGTCCGGCAGGACAGTTGCACCACGCCGTGTCAAGCGTTCCACAACGTCGAGGAGAGCGGGAGCCGGATGAACAAGGCGATGGTTGATCACCGGAACTTGCGGCTGCTGGCGCGATGACTGGCCGCGCTCGACGCCGTGAGGGCCCGACCGGTGGGCTCGCCGGGCCGCGCGCGCAAAAGACGGTGTCGCTGGCCCTGCAGGGCGGCGGGTCCCACGGCGCCTTCACCTGGGGCGTGCTTGACGCCCTGCTCGAAGACGGTCGCCTGGCCATCGAAGCGATCACCGGTGCCAGCGCCGGCGCCATGAACGCCGTCGTGGTCGTGGAGGGGTGGCTCGCGGGCGGGGTCGACGGGGCGCGCAGCGCGCTCGAAACCTTCTGGCGCCGGGCCAGCCTCGACGGGTCCCTTTCCCCCGCCCAGCGCGCTCTTCTCGGCCTGATGCTGGGCTTCTGGAGCAAGGCCTGGACGAACGTCATCGCGCCACGCTTCAGTCCCTACCGGACGAACCCGCTCAATATCAATCCTTTGCGGGATGCGATCGAGGCGCTCATCGACTTCGATCGCGTGCGCGCCTGCACGGATGTAGCGCTCTTCGTCAGCGCGACCAATGTCTGGACCGGCAAGGTTGCGATCTTCAAGACACCGGAACTCACGGCCGATCACCTGATGGCCTCGGCCTGCCTGCCCACGGTTTTTCAGGCGGTGGAAATCGACGGCGTGCCCTATTGGGACGGCGGCTATATGGGCAATCCGGCACTGTTCCCGCTCTTCGATGAGACGATGACCGACGACATCCTGCTCGTGCAGATCAACCCACTGGAGCGCCGGCAGACCCCCCGCACGGTGCGCGAAATCCATAACCGGCTCAACGAGATCACCTTCAACAGCACTCTATTGCGCGAATTGCGGGCCGTGGCGTTCGTCCAGCGGCTGATCGAGGAGGGAAAATTCTCGCCCGACGAATACAAGAACGTCCACTTGCACCGGATCGACGCGAGCGACGAGCTCGACGATCACGAGGCCTCATCGAAGAGTAAAGCGGAATGGGATTTCTTCATGCAGCTACGCGATGCCGGGCGGCGGACCGCTCAATCCTGGCTTTCGGCCAACTATGCAGCGATCGGACAGCGCGGCACCTTCGATCTGCAAGGCGGTCGCACGTGAGCGGAAGTTCCGAATCTGAGGTGTGGGAACAGGTTTCAGGCCCAACCCCAATATGGCGGAGTATCCGGACACACGCGATTCGCTTGTTCAGGGTCGAAGGCGCACAGCGGTCGAGCCGCGCAGTGATCCGACCATGGGACGGGATCCGAGAAGTTACATGTCCAAGCCGCCGTTAACGCCCCAAACCTGTCCAGTGATATAGCCCGAGGCGTCTGCGGCCAGAAGATGCACGACCCGCGCAACCTCCTCCGGCTGGGCCAACCGACCCATGCGAATGGTGTTGTTGATGCCATGCGGGGGATTGCGGGATCGGGCTTGGTGCCGGCGCAAAGCCGGCGGCGGACTGGCGGGCCGTCAACAAGCGCAAGAGCGGCATCGTGTCTACCCTCCACAAGGGCCTGTCGGGCCTGCTCAAGCGGCGCAAGGTCACGGTCGTGAATGGGTTCGGCTCGCTGACCCCGGAAGGTGCGGTCGCGGTAGATGGCCAGACGCTGAGCGGCGGGGCGGTGATCATCTGTTCCGGGTCCGAGCCGCGGTCGTTGCCGGGGCTCGAGGTGGACGGCGAGCGCATCGTGACGTCCGATCAGGCGACGAACAGCGAGGCCAAAAAGCTTCCCGAGCGGGTTGCGGTGATCGGCGGCGGCGTGATCGGCGCCGAGTTCGCGTCGGTCTACACCGACTTCGGGGTTCAGACAACGCTGTTGGAGGCGCTTCCGCACGGCGTGCTGCCGATTGGTCCGGACCGCGACATCGCGGACGTCCTTGCGAAGGCTCTTGCCAAGCGCGGCACGGACATTCACGCGGAGGCCCGCGTCGGGGCTGTCGAGGCGACCAGTAACGGTGTCCTCGTCCCGTTCGAGACGCCGAAGGGCTCCGAGAAGATCGAGGTCGACCAGCTGCTCGTCGCCATCGGTCGCCGTCCGGTCAGCGAGGGGATGGGTTTGGAGGCGGCCGGCGTCGAAGTGTCCGACCGTGGGTTCATCTCGGTCGACACCTCGACGATGCAAACCACCCGTCCCGGCGTCTACGCCATCGGTGACTGCGTACCCACACCGGGGCTCGCGCACGTCGCCTACGCCGAGGCCGTCGTCGCAGTCCAGTCGGTGCTTGGTGAGAATCCCGCTCCGGTGGACTACGGCAAAGTCCCTTGGGTGGTCTACACGCATCCAGAGGTCGCCTGGGTGGGGATGACCGAAGCCGAGGCGCGAGATGCCGGACACGACGTCGAAGTGCACAAGCACTCGTTCGCCGGGAACGGGCGGGCGATGATCGTCGGCGACACCGAGGGCCTGGTGAAAGTCGTTGCGGCGCGCGGCGGTCCGCTACTGGGCTTGCATCTGGTCGGGCCGTGGGCAAGTGAGTTGCTCCATGAAGGATATTTGGCGGTCAACTGGGACGCCTTGCCGTCTGACGTCGGCTCGCTCATCCACGCTCATCCAAGCCTCTCCGAGGCAATCGGCGAGACGATGATTACCTTCTCCGGCCGATCGTTGCACGGCTGATACAGCTCTGGAGGCGATTGAAATGTCCGACGAGACATGGGTTGTGACCCTGCCGAAGTTGGGTGAGTCGGTGACCGAGGGTGTGATCGGCGCCTTCTTCAAGAACGTCGGCGACGAAGTCGAGTTCGACGACCCGCTGTTCGAAGTATCGACCGACAAGGTCGACACAGAGGTCCCGAGCTCGTATGACGGTGTGGTCCTTGAGGTTCTGGCGCAAGAGGGCGACACCGTCTCGGTCGGCGCCGCGATCATGCGGATCGGCGGGAAGGGCGCCACGGTGCCGAACCGACTCCCATCGGCCGCACACGGGGTGGCGGCGGCCGGCGGACCATCACTCAACGATCCGTCCGCGCCGTCGGTCGGCGGATCGGAGGGTCCGACGACCGAGAACGCCGACTTCTCGCCGTCCGCCACGGGTGAGGTTTTCGAGATCACGATGCCGAAACTGGATGAGTCGGTCACGGAGGGCACGATCGGCACGTGGTTCAAGGCCGTCGGAGACGACGTCGCGGGATGAGCGCGCCCGGCGAAACCGACCGACCGGTCACCGTGCTGGTTGCCCGTCGTGTTCTGCCCGGCAAGGAGGTGGAGTTCGAGACGTGGGCCTCGGAATTGACGCGTGCCGCATCGGCGTTTGACGGATTTCTCGGGGCGGGACTGCTACGGCCGGGGCACGTCGGCGAGTTGTGGCATGTGGTGTACAGGTTCGCCTCGGCTGACGAGCTCGCCCGATGGGAACACTCGCAGACGAGGTCCGAGCTGCTGGCACACGGCGAACAGGTGATGTCGACCTCGCATGAGCGACGGATGACCGGGCTGGAGACCTGGTTCCAAGTGCCCGGCCGCACCGCGCCCGCACCTCCGCGGTGGAAGATGTTCGTGGTCACCTCGATCGTGATCTTCGTGCTCCAGCTGATGCTGAACCTCGTTCTGCGCCAAGTGGCTTCGCCCATCGCGCTCGTCCCGCGGGTAGCGCTGATCTCGTTCTCGGTGTCGGCGATGATGACCTGGATCGTGCAGCCACGACTGGCGCGCCTGCTGGAAAGCTGGCTCTACGCGCCCCGGCGATCCAAGTGACCGAACCGTCCAGAATGTTGAGTTACGAAGGGCGCCAAGGAAAGACGCGACTACTTTTCGGTGGGCCTGCACTCACCGCCTGACACGCTTCCACGATCTTCTGGGCGAACAGCGTCGGTGACTCGACGAAGACCCCGTGATTGCCGTCGACGGTGATCACGGTGGCATGCGGGATCGCGTCGGCGAGTTTCATCTGCCGATTCGGGGAGACAACGGTGTCCCGTTCCGTTACCAGGACCGACACCGGGACGTCGACATCGCCGATCCACGTGTGCGAGGTGAAGTCCGCGACGGCCGCCATTGCCGCAGTAACCGTCGACATGCTGGTCAGACGCATTTCGGTGCGCACGTAGCTGCGGCTTTCGTCGTCGACGCCGTTCAGGTAGCCAAGGGTGCCGAAAGCATCCGCGCTGAGTGTGCGCAGAAGAGGATTGGCGAGTGCGGCGACTGTGAAAGCCGGTGCGAGCGCCGAGACCAGGCGCTCCACGGGAGATCCGAGGAAGTTGCGGGACGTGGCACCGAGAACGAGCCCAGCGACCCGGTCTGGATGCCTCCGCCAGATCAGCTGGGCAACCAGGCTTCCCATCGAATAACCGCACGCGATGAATCTGTCGATTCCCAACGAATCGGCCAGTGCCACCATGTGATCCGCGCATTCTTCGAGGCTGAAGTTGGGCCATGGGCGCACGCCGCGACCGTGGCCAGGCAGATCTGGAGCGACGACGCGGAACCGTCGGCACAGGTCGGCATAGGCTGGAATCCAGTTGAGGTCGGCCGTCATGCCGAGGCCATGCAGAAGCACCAACGGCGGATTTCCCGAGGCGCCGATACTCTCTCGGTAGGCGAGCGACGCACCCCGCGGCAATGCGAGGTTGGCTCGCGGCCCGAGGGTCGCCGGGACAAAACGTGTCACTCTTGCTCCAAATCATCTCGCGGGCAGCGGGCACGGGCCTTGGGTAGCTGGGCGCGATCGCGGATCAGGCGCCAACGACCGCGCGGGCGGTGGGTTGAACTCCGCGTTACGCCCGCCGGTGTCGACGACGATGCGATGAGGTCGTTCTCGAATATCTCGACTCCGTCGAAGTCGGCACCCGCGACCGCGTCGAGTTTGTCTTCCAGCATCCCCGACAGGCAAACGGTGGCAATTGCTCGTCGGATGCCGCGATCGTGACCAAGTGGTGTCGACATCTACGGATCCTCCATCGCGCCTCATCGCGCCCCTGCGGTGATCACCACTATTTCCCCTCAGGGAGGTGAGGCAAACCCGTTCGCTACTGAGTGGGAAGTGCCCGGGTGAGCTAGTGATACGTGAAGAATCCCTGCCCGCTCTTCCGGCCCAGGTCACCGGCCTCCACCTTGCGCAGCAACAAGGCCGGCGGTGCGTACAACTGCTCCTTCGTCTCCTCGTACATCGATACGGCGACCGCCGCAGCGGTATCGAGTCCGATGAGGTCGGCCAGGGCCAGCGGGCCCATCGGGTGTGCGAAACCCGCGACCATTGCGGTGTCGATGTCTTCAGCGGAGGCCAGTCCGGCGTCGACCATTCGAATGGCGGCCAGCAGGTACGGGATCAGCAGCGCGTTGACGACGAACCCCGCGCGGTCCTTGGCGAGGACGATGGTCTTACCGAGCCTGTCATGGGCGAACTCTTGTACACGCTGCACGGTCTCATCAGATGTCAGCTCACACGGAATGACTTCGACCAACGGCAGCACCGTCGCCGGGTTGAAGAAGTGCATGCCCACGATGCGCTGGGGGCCGGGCGTCACCGCGGCGAGTTTCATGATCGGTATGGATGACGTATTGCTCGTGAGTAGCGCATCCGGCCGTACTACTTTGCCCAAGGCGGCGAATATCGCGGTCTTGGCGTCCTCGTCCTCGACCGCGGCCTCGGCGACCAGGTCACACTCGGATAGCCGACTTTCATGGCTCGATTGACCATTTCCCAACATGTCGGCTGTGCCCGGCAGTCAGGGTTGCTGACGAGTCGGCTGGTCGGAGCGTGGCCCCGGTGCGGAGTGACGTCGCTGACCACCGGGCACCCTTGGGCGGGGACCAGCTAGGCGGGGACGCGCAAGATTAATGCGGACCCCTGTCCGCCGCCGCCGCATAGTGCGGCTGCTCCGGTTCCGCCGCCACGGCGGTTTAATTCCAGCGCGAGGTGCAAGGCGATCCTGGCGCCGGACATGCCGATCGGATGACCGATGGCGATGGCGCCGCCGTTGACGTTCACCTTCGACGGATCCAGGCCCAAGGTGCGCGTTGACGCGATACCGACTGCGGCGAAGGCTTCGTTGATCTCGCTGAGATCGAGGGCGGTCGGGTCAAGGCGTTCCTGTGCGCAGGCCGCCGCGATGGCGTTGGCCGGCTGTTGCTGCAGTGTCGAGTCCGGTCCGGCCACCACACCGTGCGCACCGATTTCGGCGAGCCAATCCAGGCCCAGCTCAATTGCTTTGGCCTTGCTCATCACCACGACCGCTGCCGCACCGTCGTTGATCGATGAGGCGTTGCCCGCGGTGATGGTGCCGGTCTTGGAGAACGCCGGCCGCAGAGCCGAGAGAGATGCGGCGGTGATGTCCGCGCGTACGCCTTCGTCCCGGGCGAACACCACGGGATCACCGTGGGGTTGGGGGACGGGCACCGCAGCGACCTCGTCGTCGAACAGTCCGTTCTTCCAGGCCGCCGCCGCGCGTTGATGCGAGGAGGCTGCGAACTCGTCCTGCTCTTCGCGGCTGAGCGGGTTTGCGTCCTCGGTGAGCGCACCCATGGACTGATCGGTGAAGATGTCGTAGAGCCCGTCGTAGGCGAGGTGATCCGTCAGCGTCACATCCCCGTATTTGAAGCCGGACCGGGACTTTTCCAGCATATGCGGGGCCCGCGTCATCGATTCCTGGCCGCCGGCCACCACCACGTCGAAGTTGCCGGCTCGAATCAACTGATCCGCCAAGGCGATGGCATCGAGACCCGATAGGCACACCTTGTTGACGGTCAGGGCGGGCACCGACATCGGAATGCCGCCGGCAACGGCGGCTTGGCGGGCCGGTATTTGGCCGGCGCCGGCGGTGAGCACTTGCCCCATGATCACGTACTGGACCCGATCACCGGACACACCCGCCTTGGCCAGTGCTGCCCTGATCGCGATGCCGCCGAGCTCGGAGCCCGAGAACCCGGACAGCGACCCCATCAGGCGCCCGACCGGGGTTCGTGCACCGGCCACGATGACCGAGGTGTTCGCCGCGTTCATGACAGTTCCACCTGGGGAGGTCGGCGACCGCACTGGCGGCCGACTCGTACACCTTCGATCATGGGAGAGCTGCCTTTCATGGCACGAGTGCTGTGGGCCAGGGTGAACCGGACCCGAGATGTGTCTGAACTGTGCCGCCTGTCCACAGACATACTCAAGGCAAGCGTCCCACAGAGCGGAACACCTCGTTGCCCGACGGCGACTCGTCGACATCGGTTGTTCGCCGACTCGCTGCTGTGCTCGACGCTTGAGATCAATGGGTGGTTGCAACACTTCGCGTTAGGGGTGTTGATGGCGACTCATTTGTCGTTAGTGACGGTTTGGCGTCGGTGGGATCTTTGCGGGTGGCGTGCCGCCGGGGTGGCGGCCCGTTGGTGGCGTGTCGGAAACGGCTGGTGGGCGGTGGTTTCGAGACGCTGGCGGGTGAAGCCGCAGTTCCGAGAAGCAAGAGGGCGGCGCCGACCGCGGTTGCCGCTTTCCGAGAGCGTGAAGAAATCATGATCGGCTGAGTGCAAGGAGAGTCGATTCGCTCGATTGCGCGTCGGTTGGGGCGAGCACCGTCGACGATCATGCGTGAGATCCATCGCAATGGCCGGTGCCGCGAGGCGCCGGCCCGCTACCGCGCCTTGTATCGGTTCGGCGCCAACCGGGGCGGGCAGGGATGCCGCGGTATCGGGACAGCCTGCCGGTCCAAGACCGACAAGCTGGGCCGCTGTGTCAAGCTACGGGAGGTCGTCGCTGTGGGAGAGGCTGGGCGACTCCGTTACCCGCAGCATCTTTCCGCGGTGTGCCACGATGTCGACGTGAAGGACGTGCTCGAGGTGATTGACCAGGTTCGGTGTGGCCAGTACTCGGGGCGTGCGGTGGTGCGGGTCACCGGCGGTTTCTGACCGAAAAGGCGCCCTTTGGTCCCGCCCTATCAGGCAATGGGCGAGGTGCCCAAGCGCCCCAAGTGTGTGTCCCCGTTGGGCATCGCCGGCCCGTCGCGCCGGGGCCCGCGATCGCCGCCGCGCCAGGTCGGCATTCGCTCGCTGGGAGCGCGCTTATCTACCGGTGCCGCAATCATCCGCCGCGGTACACCGGGCGGGCCGGGATCGAGCACCCGAACTGCCATCAG
The DNA here is from genome assembly GCA_963770125.1 of uncultured Actinomycetota bacterium. Classification (GTDB taxonomy): domain Bacteria; phylum Actinomycetota; class Actinomycetes; order Mycobacteriales; family Mycobacteriaceae; genus Mycobacterium. The sequence goes on from CAVYPI010000092.1 coordinate 21,078, forward strand.
CTGCGGCACACCGAGCCACCCGCCGACGCCCACCATCGCAACCGCATTCGGTGTAGCTGATGGGGGAACAGTGGCCTACCGCGACGTCGACGCCATCGACCACCCGGTACCACCTACCAACCACGCAAATCGCATCAATTACGTGCACCGACACGATGAGTTTGAGCTCTTCAGACGCCGGAGGCAGCGGCCGCGCCCTGCCTCAGCCCCGGCGATCGAAAGATCGTCGAAATCGAGCTCCGCTCCGACGACCTGTATTACGCGGTCGACGACATCGTGCGAGCAGCAGCGCGGAAAAGGTTCCCTCTACCAGCTCCACTCGTCGCACATCTCCACACCTGGCTCAACAGCTACGAGAACACCGAAGACGAGCCACGCTTCCGCCGACTCATCAATGAGCTCACAACCAGCGCCTGAAGCATCCCGGCGTGTCTGGACACTTCCTTCGTTTTGAAAGGCGAGGGTGAAGCTCATGTCTACACGTCCGTCGAAGAACTACCCGCCCGCGTCAGCGGAAGACCAAGATCCCCAGCTTCTTGATCACCTTGAGCAGCTTCCTGATGCTCACCGGCATCAACCTGGCTGTCACCAAACTGATCTCGGGTCAGGTCGCCACCCCGAGCGTGTCCGACATGCCTGGCTGGGATTCGGCGCAGAAGGTGTTCTCGTCGTCGTTCATCATTGCCGGCGTTTCGATTCGGGTCGCCGTGCTGTGGTGGCTTCAGTTCACCGCCGTCGCGACCTACGTGCTGTTCAAGACGAAGATCGGACTGGATCTTCGCCGTCGGCGGCGACCAGGAGAGTGCCCGTGCGGTCGGTGTGCCGGTAACGGCAGTGAAGATCGGGCTGTTCATGTTCGTCGGGTTTTGCGCCTGGTTCGTGGGCATGCACCTGTTGTTCGCGTTCAACACTGTGCAGTCCGGCCAGGGTGTTGGCAACGAATTCCTCTTCATCGCCGCAGTGATCGGCGGCTGCCTGCTTACTGGCGGCTACGGCACTGCGATCGGCGCCGCGATCGGCGCGTTCATCTTCGGCATGGTGAACCAGGGCATCGTCTACACGGGCTGGAACCCCGACTGGTTCAAGTTCTTCCTGGGCGGGATGCTGCTGTTCGCGGTGATCGCCAACAACGCCTTCCGTAACTACGCAGCGAAGAGGTGACCCCGTGACCGCAACAGTTGATCGTCCCGTGGAAGAAGCCCCGTCGGGCGGCAAGGTGCCGCTGGTCGAGATGCGCAGCGTCAGCAAGTCGTACGGGAATATCACTGCGCTGAAGGATATTTCGCTTCGGGTGCACGCCGGTGAGGTGACCGGCATCCTGGGTGACAACGGCGCGGGCAAGTCGACGTTGATCAAGATCATCGCCGAAGTCCTGGCCTGCTTCGTTTGCCCCGACCCGACCACTACTCGCCTGCTAGGCGTTCGACGATCGACGAGAAGTCGGTTGGTCTTGAGCCGTACGGCATCACGAAATAATTGAACCCGAGCGTGTCCCGCATCCCGCGCAGCTTGTCGCAGACCTCGTCGAGAGTGCCGATCGCGACGACGGGCGAGTCGAGGAGGGTCTGCAGGCGCACGTTGACGTCGCCGTAGCGAGAGACGGTGGCTGATAGGAAGTCAAGGAACCCCCGCGCCGCTGTCTCGGCGTCATCGGTTATCGCCACGAACACGAGCATCAAGGACAGTTCGATGTCGCCGAAGCGGTCCCCGGCGGCATCGGAGATCCAGCCGACTCGTTCCTCGAAGGCGCCCACGTGAAAGCTGGACAGGTCCACCACAATCGCTCCGGCGGTGCCGAAACTTGCGCCCAACACCTGGATGATGTTGGCGTGCCGAGCCGCCATCGACAAGATCTTCGGGCCGCCGCCGCCGATGAGTATCGGCGGCCCGCCGGGCTGGACCGTTGCAGGGGTGCCCTCCAAGTCGGTGATGGTGAAATGCTCACCAGCGAAAGTGCATGCGCCGGTGGAGAACAAGCTTTTGAGGATCTCGATGTTCTCCTCGAGCCGGGCGATGCGTTGCGGTGCGGGATCGAAAGGGATTCCGGACCGGTCGTAATCTGCGCGCACCCATCCCGCGCCGAGTCCTACCTCAAGGCGACCATCCGACAGCGCGTCAAGGGTGGCCAGTTCCTTCGCCAGCACTGCGGGTGGCGAAGGTCTTGGTTGAGGACCGCGGTCGACAAGCGCACCTGCGATGTCGCGGCAGCGATGGCGTGTAGGCCGAGGAGCGGGGCGACAGTCGAGGTGAAGTGGTCATTCAGTGCGACCGTGGAGTAGCCGGCGAGATCGGCCTCTCGGCCAATCTCGACGAGGCCGGCGGCGTTGTTGGCGGAGGCGATGAGCCCGACCGCATCGGCTTTCTCGTTGCTGCGGTCGTCATCGTTGGGTTACTGCGGCTCACCGTCAACCAGGGAGAACCAGTAGTCCATGAACGGTTTCATGGCTTGGCCGACAAGCTCGATGCGCGGACCACCGGGACCCTTGCAGTAGGCCCAAAGGAGCTCGCCGGAGTCGTCGGGAATGTAAGACTTTACCTCCATCTCCCAGCCGTTCGCCTCCAGCGTCGCGAGATCTGCTTCGACGTCGTCCGACCAGTAGCCCAGGTGATGGACGCCGGAGTCCGCCGGCTCCCAGATGGTCCCGGGGGTCGTCTGAATGATCTCCAGCCGCGGCTCCGACTTCGAGTAAGCCATCCGCATGGGGATCGTGATTTCACCGTCGGGCGTCACGGCGACCTGGTCGACCGAGACCACGTCAGTCCACTCGTAACCCGCTACCTTCGTGAACCACTCCAGTGCCTTGTCGAAGTCGTCGACGATGATCCCGCTGTGGTAGAGGTTCTCGGGTTTCACTAGTTCTCCTCGTCAGTGTTGGAACTGTTGATCTCCTGTTGAAGCCACTGCATCTCACTGAAGTTCTCGCCGCCTGCGGCCATCAGAACCTGTTGCAGTGCTTCGCGTTTCACCTCCAACGCAGCGCCGTCGCCGGGGGCGTAGGAAAGGGCCACGTCGGTCAGGTGAAGAGCCTGGAGTGGACGGCCCTCGTCGGCATGCGCTTTGGCGCGCTCGATCAGACCTGTTGTGCCGCCAGCCAATTCGATGAGGTCGGGCCATACCGCGGAAGGAGGGACGTCATAGAGCTCGGTAGTCGACTCGTAGCGGAACCATCCGACGTGTTCTTCCCAGATGGACCGCACGATCCAGGGCACCTTTCCGTGCACCTGGGGTAGCGCGAGCTCGGGGGGCAGCGTGACGTCGCGCATCAGCGTCCACAAGTTGCTGCCGGCGTTCATGCCATCGATGGTGCGGTCGCGCAGGTATTTCGTCGCGTCCCGGACCTTTGTCATCGTGGCTTCGATCTGCTCGGACCCCCGGAATACCTCGTGGCCGTTGAGGAGGACGTCGGGGTGCAGCGCGATGACTCGGTCGACCGAGTGGATGAAGGCCATCGCGCTTCGGATCTTGTCTCCGCGCAACGTGTACAAATTCGGCACGTGGCCGAAGTAGGGCCCCATCAGGTTGCCGATGAACGCCGTGCGGTGCTCGGGCATCCAGACGACGAGTGCGTCTGTGGTCTCGCCGCCGGGAGTCGCATACAACTCGAATTGGCGGCCACCGACCTCGAAATTGTGTCTGTCGATGAATGATTCGGCGAGTACGGGTTCTGGCGGCATCTCCGCGGCGGACGCCTCCACATCCATGAAGGCGCCCCACAGCTTCATGATGCGTCGGACGTAGAAGGGGTGAAGATTTCGCCAGTACTCGCGAACGTCAGCGTGATTGGCTTGTGCGATCGTCTCGACACCCGGGGCGTTGAACCAGTCCCAGCCGCCGACGTGATCGGGGTGGCCCTGAGTGAAGGTCACGACCCGCAACGGCCCGTTGCTGACCTTCTCGAACCGCGCCTTGATGTCGGGCGCTTCGAAGTGCGTGCCAGTGTTGATCATGACGTCACCGTCGGAGGAGGTGACCAGGTAGCTGTTGGCGATATTCTTTGACATGAAGATGCCGTCGCCGATGTCGACGGCGTCCTGGTCGCCTTCGCCCTGCTTTACGAGCGAGTCCAGCGATTCCGCCACGGTCAGTCCTCCCGGAGGTGGTTTCAGAGAACAACCTAACATTTGTTCTCTACGGTCGTATAGTCTCGGCGGCTATGGGGACAAGATGGGTTGATCAGCACATCCATGAGGTCGATCACCTCGTCACGGTGGCGTGCGACCGCGCCGGTCTAGACGATTTCGGTCCCCCGGGGTGGCGCGATGGGCTCGAGATCCTCGTCGAGTCGGTGGAATCGGCGCCCGGAGTGAACGACGGTGGGCGCGCCTATCTCTACGGCCAGTTCGTCGATGCGTTGTGGAACCGGCTTCGCGTTGTCGACTATGTCAAGCGGCATCCCGAGGTGAGTGATGAACGGGTCGAGCGTCCGCTTGTCGTCCTGGGTCTCCCGCGTACCGGTACCTCGCTGGCCAGTTATCTGCTCGATCAGGATTCGCGGCGGCGGTCGCTGTTGACTTGGGAAGCCGAGGATTCGGTGCCGCCCTCGACACCAGACGCCCTCTACACCGATCCACGGTGTCTCAAGAAGAAGGCCGAACTCGACGTCCTCGCCGAAGGGCTCAAAGCGGCGAACATCCCGCTCGTGCACTGGGACGAGGCCGACGGTCCAACCGAGTGCGTCTTCGTACAGGGCCAGGACTTCAAGGCCTACCTATGGGAGGCCTTCATGCCCAACGCGGCGTATGCCGATTGGCTGCTCGAGGCCGACATGGCCAGTGCCTACGCATACGAGCGATCGGTGCTGCAGATGTTGCAGTCGCTCGCACCGGGAGTGTGGTCGCTCAAGATGCCGTCGCATGCGGTCCACATCGAGGCCCTGCTGCAGGAGTTCCCCGACGCGCGTCTGGTGTGGGCGCACCGCGACCCGTTCAAGTCCACCGCGTCGTTCCTGCGCCTGAACTACCTCTCACGCGCGGTACTCGGCGCCGAGGTCGACGCCTCCGAGATCGTGCCGAACGTGTTGCGTCAGCTTCGAGCACACGTCGACCGGCCGATGCAGACAAGGAAGCGCATCGGCGGCGACCGGTTCTTCGATCTGCACTACGCGGATCTCATGCGCGATCCCGTCGGCGTGATGCGCTCGCTGTACGACTGGGCCGGCGACGACCTCACCACCGCGACGGAGCAGGCGATGCTCGGCTGGCTCGAACAACATCCCCAGGATCGGTTCGGCGTCGCGCCGTACGCGTTGGAAGGGTCGGGCGTCAGCCGGGCGGACCTGGAGCCGATCTTCGCCGAGTACATCTCGATGTTCGACGTCGAGATGGAAGCTGACGTGGCATGAGGGCTGCTGTCACCACCGAAGAACACGGTTTCGATGTCGTCGAGATGCCTGACCCGACGCCGGGACGCGATCTGCTGATCCGTGTCGGCGCATGCGGAGTGTGCGGGTCCGACATCAAGGCGCAGCCGTTGATGCCTGCTGGAATGATCATGGGCCACGAGATCGGCGGCGAGGTCGTCGGGGTCGGACGGGGCACGAATGGTTGGCTGGTGGGTGTCAATGTTGCTGTGCTGCCGGTCGTTTCATGTGGAGGCTGCCGGTATTGTGCGGCCGGATTGGTTACTCATTGCCAGCAGTCAAACTATCTGGGGATGGGACTGCCAGGCGGATTCGCCGAATTCGCGGTCGTACCAGCACGCCACGCGTTCGTCGTAACTTCACATCTGCCGGAAAGTTACGCGGCGTTAGTCGAGCTGTTCGCCGTAGGGCTGCACGGCATCTCCACTTTCGGCATCCGCCCCGATGAGGATGTAGTCATCGTGGGTGCGGGCGGTGTCGGTGTCACGACTGTTGCGTGGGCGCGGGCGAAAGGAGCCCGACGCATAACCATTGTCGACCCGGATGCCGGCGTCGGCCCGCCCGGGCGATGGGCGCGACCGATGAATTGGCGTCGGTCGCGGACGCGGATGCCGAAACGTATGACGCGGTAGTGGAGTGCGTCGGGCGCCCAGACTTGCTACAGACGTGTCAGGCTGCTGTGCGCCCCGGGGCCGAATCGTCATCTCCGGTGCGTGTGCTGAACCTACGCCGATAGAGCCCGTGACTGCGCTGCTCAAAGAACTCACCATCCGCTTTTCGGTCTGCTATCAACCGCACGAGTTTCGCGAGGTGATTGCCGCGTTCGAGAGTGGCGCCATTGACCCGACCCCAATGGCGGGGCCGACATTCGGGCTGAGTCAGATCGATGAAGCGTTCGACCTCGTCCGTACTGCAGGCGTGCAGGGTCGCGTGCTGGTGGCGCCCGGGCGCCGGCCATGCCGACCCTAGCGACGTGCCTGACGTCGACGAAATCGAAGAATCACCAACAAGACTTCGTACGGTGATCTACAGCCGGTTCTTCATCCGGGCGTGTTCGGCAGCGACGCCCGCAATGACGGCGTGGAGGTGTCCCTCGAGTTGCCTGGCCTCCTCGACACGTGCAAGCCCGTTGGCCAGCTGGAAAAGGAATCCGCCAAGGAACGTGGTCACGGCGAATGCCTGCTCCCTGATCAGCTCGAGGTCATGCGGAACGCCCGCCGGCTGCAGTTCAGTGACGGCGTCTTCGCTGATCGCCACGAAGCCGTCCATCAAATCCTTGAACACCGCGCCCAGTGCAGGGTCGCGCGACGCGACCATCATGAGCTCGAATCGGGCTCGTGCGCGTGATCGTTCCGGCTCGACGGCCGTGCGCATGGCCTGCTCGGCCAACCGGGACAGTAGCGATTCCGCTTTATCGGATTGCGCGTTCTTCGCTTCGGTCATCGCGACAGTGAAGTCGGCCACGTCGAGCTGGACCACGCGATCGATGACGCCACGCAGCAGTGCTGCGCGGGTCTGAAAGTAGAACGACGTCGTGCCATCGGCGACGCCTGCCCGGCGGTCTACTCGAAGGTGGGTCACACCTCGCGCACCGTCCTCCGCCAACAGCTCGATCGCTGCATCGCAGAGTTCACGCCGCCTCTGGTCGGCGTTGGGCTTTCGTCTCATCGCAGTCCAGGAAGTCTAGCCAGCGTCAACGCAGTGGCGACAGTTCAAAACAATTTCTATAGAGGGCTCAATTCCCGGCAGCTCCACCAGGAGAGACGCAGAGATGGGGCCCTCGTTGTCGCATATGTCGGGGCTACATCAACATCTCGTCAAATTTGGCGCCGCCCGACGGTTGCGCGAGTGCGATGCGAACTCGCGCGAGCAGGGCGGAATCGGAGATGCCTTATTCACGTGAACTATCAACACAACGACAGGGCCCATAGTGGGCTAAATGTTGGCGGGCGGCCTCCAGAGCGATCCTGGTCCGGCGATCGGGGAAGAGGACGAGATGTCCCCGGGTAGGCAGTGGAGCAGGTAGCCGTCAGGTGTTCTCGAACCTGACCAGGCGCGCTGCCCCTCGCATGACGGGTCTCTTTCGTGCGTTACCGCTGACGAATTTGGCGATATCGGCGAAATGCAGCAAGAGGACTACCCTTAGCCACCGGTCGAGGCCAATCCTCTTGGGGCAGTGATGGGCTCGGTGGACGTAGCCGGTCGATGATCGCTCGAAGCGGCGGCCAGTTCGATCGGCCGCGTCGCACGACGGCGTAAGCGGTGAGGATGACGCTGGGCTCCGACAGCCTGAGGACTGTAAGCCCATCACGTAGTGGGCCATTGACCGGCAACAGGCCCACACCATGCCCATCGAGGATCAAGTCTTCGACGAGGTCCAGGCTGTCGATCTGATGGACGATACGGGGCGTGAAACCAGCCAACGCGGCCAGCGTGCGTACCGCGTCCTCGTCAGCTGTAATGCGCGAGTTGACAACCCATATCGAGTCGGCAAACGCACGCACGTCGGCAGCACCGTTCGTAGTGGTGTCGGTCCGCATGCCCAAACCCCACGGCGTAGACCACAGCGCAAGCGTTTCGAGTACCGGGTCGGGGGAGGCGGGTGCAAGGTTGTAGTCGTAGGTGATGCCCCCGTGCGCGGCTTTGCCATCGCCTTGAATCGAGGATGTTCAGGACAAGACCCGTTCGTGATCGCTATCGCGATGGTGAAGCGCGGCACGGTCGTTACTTAGCGAAGCGGGCATGGTCATCGAGGACGTCGATCACCCACGCCGGCGATCCGTCGGTGAGGGCGACTTGGGTGCCGTCGATCTGCCACAGGTCGTTGGGTGCGTAGCGTTCGAAACGCCGCCAGGCCGGTACCGCGCGGCGCTGGGCTCGCGGCGTGATGAGTGAATTACGTTGCAGCACACGATGAATCGTCGATACCGCAGGCACTGTTGGCGCGCCCGAGCGTCGCAGGTGCGCGTGGATAGAACGAGCACCCCAACGCGGGTTGGCCGTACGTAACCTTACGATCTCGGCCTCGAGTTCCGCCGCTGTTTGGCCCGGTGACCTCAGCGGCCGCCGTGACAAGGGCACCAACGCCGCGACACCGTCGGCGAAGAGGCGACGTTGATAGACGTAGAACATCTGCCGCGAGATGCCGTAGCGACGGCACGTCTCGGCCACCGTGATCTGGTCGCGCATCGGGGTCAACAGAATCTCCAACCAGCGTTCGTTCACGCTCAGCACTCTCACTTCCGGAGAGTGTCAGGGATGTCCCAAGAACGATCTGTCAGCTATGTGTCCGGACTGAACACCAAGCGCAGCGGAAAGGGGCTCGCGTTTCGCGAGCCCCCATCGATGGTCAAATTTCCGGAAGCAATTAGATTAGGCTGAGCACGGCATGGTCTGCCGTTTCCCACATGGGATGGCCTTGACCGGCGGGCTGGCGAAGAAGGAAATCTTAGGTTCCGGCGGAGCGTACGGCGTCTGGGTAATTGTTGGCTCGATGACGCTATTTGCGCTTGCCGTGCTTGCGTTGGCCTCATAGCCACTGTAGGCGACGGTCGCTGCGCCCATCGTGCCGACGACGCTGGCGCCTAGCACTGCCGACAGCACCCTCACGCTCCGAACACGGTGCAAGTTCATCAGCTTCAACATTCTCTCCTTAGATGTGAGTGTCCACGCCTAGTCCGACGGACCGGGATGTGTTTGAACTGTGCGCCTGCCCACAGACATACTCAAGACATCCGTCCCACAGAGCGGAACACCTCGTCGGGTGATCACCGCCGCCCAAACTCGGTTGTCGGGTTCGGCGTTCCACCGCCTGCTCGATGTGCCTTCCGATGAGTGGGAGTCGTGCTGGACGCTGCACCTTCGCTCAGCGCCTGGCGCCCTGCTCGGCGAAGTCGTTCATCCGGGTGCCAGGACTCCTGACATGTAGTTCGTGCCCGGTCGGTAATTCTGTGTTTTGATCTGCGGATTTCCCGGTGTGTCGTCCGTGTGGCCGCGGTCCCGATGCTCAATAATAGATAGAGCTATTTTATGCGAGTTGGGAGTCGTGGACGATGGCCGTGATGACCGCGCAGCGGCCCCTGCCGCTGGTGCCCGACGACGCGTGCGCGGTCGGCACGGCCGCGGCGATCATCGAGGACGACGACGGCGGCCGGGTCTTCCTGCACGGCAATCTGGCCTATGCCTGGGATGGCGGCGACTTTGCGGCGCGGCGGTTCGCGGCGGTGTCGCTGATACGGATCAAGGCGGCCACCCAGCTCGAGGTCGCCGAGGCGTTCGCGGTGAAACCAGCCACGGTGCGACGCTGGGAGACCCGGCTCACCGATGCCGGTCTGGCCGGGCTGCTCGCCGAACGCAAGGGCCCCAAACGCAAGTCGAAACTCACCGGCGACACGGTCGCCGCCATCCGCCGGCTGCGCGAGGACGGCTCGTCCTATCGCGCCATCGCTGCCGCCGCCGGGGTGTCCGAGGGTAGCGTCCGCAACGCGCTCACCGACACCGACACCGAGGAGCCTGGCGCCCCAACAGGTTCCGATGCTGACCTCCGGACGGAACCGGGGATCGAGGTGGAGATCGAGGTGAGAGCCGAGGAGGATTGCCCGGCAACGATTTCGGCTGCGTCGGTCACAGACACTGGCGCTGCTGCGGCGGACGCTGTGGTGCCGGTGTTGGCCGATCCGGCACCGCGTGGCGGCGAGCGCGCGTTGGCGCGGTTCGGGCTGATCCCGGCGGCAGCACCGGTGTTCACCGGGTGTGCGCGGGCGCCGTTGGCGGGGCTGTTGCTGGCGGTTGCCCGCGCTGGCGGGCACCGGGCTGCTGGACACCGCGCACACCGTCTACGGTGGGTTGCCGAACGGGTTCTACTCGCTGGATACGATGTTGTGCGAGAGCGTGTTCCGCGCCCTGCTGGGCCAGGCCCGCGCGGAGGGCGCGACCCGGATCGACCCGGTCGCGCTGGGGCGGGTGCTGGGTTTGGACCGGGCGCCGGAGGTCAAGACGATCCGCCGCAAGATCGGGCTGCTCGCCGAGGCCGGCAAGGCCGGCGACTGGATCGCCGCGATGGCGCGTCGTCGTGTCCAGGCCCGACCCGAGCAGGCGGCGGTGCTCTACGTCGACGGGCATGTGCGCGCCTACCAGGGCACCCGCAGGATCGCGAAAACCCATGTGCCCCGGTTGCAGTTCCCCGCCCCGGCCACGGTGGAAACCTGGGTGTCCGATGCCGCCGGGGATCCGCTGCTAGTGGTGATGGCCGAACCGGCCGCTTCCCTGGCCGCCGAGCTGCGCCGGCTGATCCCCGAGCTGCGCGCCACCGTCGGCGACGACCGGCGGGTGCTGGTCGGGTTCGACCGCGGCGGCTGGTCCCCGACGCTGTTCGCCGACCTGGACGCGGCCGGATTCGACACCCTGACCTGGCGCAAGGGCGCCACCGCCGACATCGACGAGCACAGGTTCGCCACCCACCGCCACACCGACGAGCACGGCCGCACCCACACCTGGCGGCTCGCCGACACCGTGATCGAACTGGACATCGCCGACGGGCCTCGCACGGGCGAGGTGTTCGCGATGCGGCAGATCAGCCTGTTCAACACCGCCGCAACCCGGCAGATGCACATCCTGACCACCCGCCGCGACCTGCCCGCCGCCGAGATCCGCTACCGGATGGGATCACGCTGGCGGCAGGAGAACCACTACCGCTACGCCCGTATCCATCTCGATCTCGACTCCCACGACACCTACCGCGCCGGCGAGGACGACCAGACCCGCATGGTGCCCAACCCGGCCAAGAAACCCGCCTACCAGCAGGTCGAGAAGGCCAGGCGTGCACTGCATTCGGCCGAAACCACCCGTGACCGTGAACTGTTGGCGGCATCGACGCCGCCGCCAGGGGTCACCACCGTGATCACCAACGAGATGATCGACACCATCAACACCGACGTGCACGCCGCCGAAGCCACGCTCGACGCGGCACTGGCCGAGCACCAGGCGATCCCCGCCCGGCTGCCGCTGGCCGAGGTCAACCCCGGCCAGCAGGTCCTCGACACCGAAACCAAACTGATCCACCACGCCATCCGCATCGCCGCCTTCAACACCGCGCAGTCCCTTGCGCATGCGATCCTCACCGGCACCGGCTACACACGCGCCGACGACGAAGCCCACACCCTGATCCGCACCGCACTCGCCGGATCCGGCGACATCATCCCCGACCACGACACCCTGCACATCCGGCTCGACCCGCTCCCCGCGCCACGGCACACCACCGCGATCGACGAACTCTGCCACGCGCTCAACGACATCAACACCGTCTACCCCGGCACTAGCCTGACCCTGCGCTACAGCATCAAATCCCACCGATGACCGCGCACCAATTCCTGAGCTATGTCAGGAGTCCTGGTGTACGGCCACACCAGCGACGACGCGTTGCGGTCCGATGGTTCGGATGGTCGGCGCTGACATCGACGATGGCCCGTTCGATCTTGCCGCCGACGAACGGGAAAGGGGGTCTAGTCAGCGGTAACGGCTGAGCCGCTGTCGCGCCCGACGCATCGGCCGGCGCCGGTCAGCCAGAAGTTGCCCGGTTGGGTCATGATCTCGCTCACATCCAGCTCGGCGGTCTGATCGAATTCGCCAGGTCGACCAGGGTGTAGCGATGGCGACGCCGCGGGGAGTGCCGCGCCAATTCCCGAAGCGCTTCCCCGATAGCCGTGCACAAACCCTGCTGGTCGAACGCGTGGCCGAGGATCGGGTCGGTGGCGGCGGGCGTCGCGCCAGACCGAAGCCAGTCGATGGCGGTGCCGAGTGCGAGCGCACGCATCTGCAGGGCGCGCGGCTCATCCTCCGACAACTGGCCGACGCGCCGCGCAGCATCGCGCAGGTCGGCCTCGGTGATCTCGGCGATGTGGCGCTCGTCGAGCAGCATCAACACCGACGTCAGCTGAGCATGGGCGTAGTGGCGCGAGGTCAACGGAACCTGGTCGAGCACAGCGATCGCGCCGGCGCGATCGTCACCGGCGGCGAGTCGTCGGGCCAGGCCGAACGCCGCGCTCACAATCGAGTGGTCGGTGCGCCACAACGTCCGGTAGTGCCGCTCGGCCGACTGCCGCAATCGTTCAGCGTCCGGTGCGTCGTCTGTGTCGAGCATCAGCTCAGCCGTCGCTGCCGATGCCAGCTTCGGTGCGGCTTCGCCGGGGAGCGCGCCCACCACCCGCTCGAAACATCCCAGCGCTGTTCGGAGAACGCCGGACTCCAGTGCGGTGATCGCGTCGTCCCAGTCCATCCGCCAATCGGTTTCCGGGTCTTCGGTCGGAGCCGGTGTCGGCAGTACACGGGCGACGCTACGTGCGCTCAGCCGAACGTCGTGTCGGCGGCCGTCGACGAACACATCGGTGCGGTGCAGCGCCAGCTCCGCCCCGAAAGCCGAGCGTGGCATGCTGAACAGCACTGACGTCCCCGGACGGGGCACACCCGTGAGCTCGGCGAGGATTTCGCGCAGCACCCCCTTGCACTGGGTCGCCATCTCGTCGGCGGACGAGAACCGTTGCACCGGAAGGGGGTTCGTCGCGCGCACGAGGAGCCGGTAGAACGATTCGTGACGCTGGAACAGTGGCACGTCGTCGGGGTCGGGTAGGGTCTCGGCGTACCGGTCGGTGGGCAGGTCGACGGTGAGCTTGGCCAGCGTCCGGCCGACAGAGTAGATGTCGGTCGCGACCGTCGGACCAGTGCGTGCGATCTCGGGTGCCTGAAATCCCTTGGTGCCGTAGATGTATCCGAAGTCTCCGACGCCGGACACCGCGCCCATGTCGATCAGCTCGACATTGTCCTCGGTGAGCATGATGTTGTCCGGCTTGAGGTCGTTGTACACCAGGCCGAGCGAGTGCAGGTAGGACAGCGCCGGAATGACCTCGAGCACATAACCCAGCGCATGCTCCACCGGCATCATCGGCTTGGGTTCAACCGCGGGCGCAGCCGCTCGCTGCTCGGCCAGGATGGCCTGCAGCGTGGTGCCGCCGATGTACTCCATCACGATGTAGCCGATCGGCCGACCGTCGAAACCGGGGTGTTCGACGAAGTTGTAGATCTTGACGATCCCGGGATGGTTCACCATGGCGAGGAATTGACGTTCGGCGACGGCGATCGCCTGCGCCTGCTGCCCACCCGGCTGAAGCAGACCCTTGAGCACCACCCACCGATCGCTCACGTTGCGGTCGATCGCCAGATATATCCAGCCGACGCCGCCGTGGGCGATACAACCTTGGACGTCGTACTGGCCGGCCACTAGCTCGCCGGTCTCCAGTTGTGGTGAGAACGAGAACAACGTGCCGCAGTGCGGGCACACACCTTCGCTACGGCCAGGCCGACCGGAAACACCCTGCGCGACCGGTCGCCCACAGTTGCTGCAGTCCCGTTTCGATTCGGCGAGAACCGGATTGGTGAGGATCGCACTGGCGGGCGCGATGTCCTCCCGAACCGGAATCTCCACTAGGCCGTCGCCGATCCGCCGCCCTCCGGTGCGCAGCCGCGGACGGCTGCCCTCGACCTTGATCGGTCCCGATTCGGTCACCAGGACAGCGCGCGTTCCCTCGTCTCGAGCCATGTCAATCTCGATACTTCGGTTCTGGCGGATTGGGCGGTGGGCCGAGCACGGTGAGCCACTTCCGGTACAGCGACACCCACGTCCCGTCGCGCCGCATCCGTTCCAGGCTGGCGTTGACCGCGCGCACCAAATCGTCCTGCGACTTGTTGACGCCGATACCGTACGGTTCGGCCTCCAGGCTCGGCCCGACGATATGGAGGTTGGGATCTTGTACAGCCATCCCGGCCAGGATCGAATCGTCGGTGCTGACCGCGTCCGCCTGCCCCTGCTGCAGCGCGACCAGGCAGTCGTCCCAATTCTGAACGGCGAGCAGGGTTGCCGCCGGCGCGACACGGGCCACGGTGGCCAGCGACGTAGTGTCCACCTGTGAGCACACCCGCTTACCGGCCAGGTCGGCCGGCCCCTGCACCGGCGAATCCCTTGGCACCAGCAGCCGCTGGCTCGCTTCGAAGTACGAGCTCGAGAACGCGATCTGCTCGGCACGGGCGCAGGTGATCGTCATCGTCTTCGCGACGATGTCGACGGTCCCGTTCTGCAGCGCACTGATGCGATCCGGCGATGTCAGCAGCCGGAACTCCACTTTGTCTGGACCGCCAACCAGGTCCCGGGCTACCTCGCGGGCGATGTCGACGTCGAAGCCCTGCAATTCCCCGGACACGGGATCGCGGAAGCTGAGCAGATTGGTGCTCTGGTCTACACCGGCGATCAGCCGGCCGCGGCGCCGGATCTCATCCACGTTCGGGCCGCCCGCGGTAGATGGCCGCAAACTTGCTGTGGCGTCGCAACTTTCGACCGCGCCGAACGCGTAGGGCACCTCGGCGGCACCACTGGGCAGCGGCAGCGTAGTACGCGAGGCGGACACCTCGGCCAGCGGTTGCACCGTGGAGCAGGCCGCCAAGAGGGTTGTTGCCAGCGCGAGTAGTGCGGTCACGGCGCGCATCAGTGGTACTCGCTCAGTCGTGGCGCGATACCCGCAGCCACCGCGAGCGCAGCCAGCACGCCGATGGCTGCCGCTCCCGCCGGGAGCAGATTCAGCGCCGTGTATGCATGCGCGATCCCGTCGCGCTGCCGATCGCGCAGTCGGGTGATGTCGTCCCGCAATGCGCTATCCAACCGGGAGAATTGGACCGTCGAGTTCTGCGGCCCGTCATCTCGGGCGATCGCCACGGCTCCGGGATAGTCGCCAGCCGCCAGCTTCCCGCGGATCCGCTCATGAGAACTCACCCAGCCGGCCAGGGCGTCCGCCGTCCCGTCAACCTGATGCTCGTCGAACAGCCACCCCAACTGTGCGGTCCGCTCATCGAATCTGATGTCCGACAGGGTGTCGGAGCCCCGTTTAAGCAGTCCGAGGATTTCGTCCGCACGGGCTTGTTGAACGAGGATCCGTGCGATCACCACCCTGTCCAGCGGCTCACTGCCGTCCGTCCGTGCACCGTTGATGGCGTGCGCCGATACCAGCCCGGCCACTGTCAGCCACACCACAAGCACCGCCATCAACGCCGACGCCAGCACCAGACCAGGGTTGAGCCGACGATGACTGCGTCGAGCCAGCGAAACCTGCGCAAGCAACAGCAGAACCAGCACCAGCACCGCCGCGGCGATCACGACACGCGACGGACCTGCGGAGCGTTCCGACGCGATGACCGAGCTGGACTGGGCCCGGTACACCCGTTCGGCCGACGGCAGGATGTACTGCTGCATTAGCGCAGAGGATTCGCTGAGGTAAGCGACCCCGATCGGGCGGCCGGCGCGATTATTCGCACGAGCAGTGGCCACAATTTCGGTGTACACCGCGAGTTGGTTGGACACGTCGGTGAGCAGGGTTAGCGAATTAATGTCGTTGGGTGACACCCCGTTCGAGGCGGTGACCAGCCCCGCAGACGCCTGGCCGATGGCGGCACCGTAGCGGTCCCGGACATCGTTCGGCTCGACACCGCCGGACAGGAACGCGGTGGCCGCGCTCGTGTTGGCGGACGACAGAGCGCCGTAGATCCGTTGCGCCGCATCGGCCAGGGGTGCGGTGTGCGATTGCAGGGTCTCCAGTCGGCGTTGCCGGTCGGAAACCGTCGTCGACGCCGTCAGACCGACGGCGAGCAGCGCCGCCACCAGAACAACTGCCACCAGCGCCATCCGGCCCGGGGTGGCTCTGAGAAAGTCAACGACCGGCCGGTCTGATTCCTCGGGATCGACGAGCACGGACTCGTCGAGTGTGTGCGTCCGCTGGCGCGCCAGCTCACCGCTGTGCACTCGACACCACCTCGTCGCAGGTTGGGCCCCGCAATACCGAACTCGATCCAACGCTGATGAATCGCACGGTAGCCCTCGGAAACGCATTGTGGGGGTGGTTGCCCCCACTCAGCAACCCGCTCGTGCCGGCACGTTGCGCAATTGCGGTCTTGCCGGCGAACGGCGGCTTCCACGCTGGAGAACCTCAGCGTCGACCTGTGCGCGATTGCCGGTGGTCAAGCGACCGATCACCTCTCGTTGAGGCCTGCCCGAGTCATAAACGCACTGACAAGACGGAACCGGTAGCCAGCGGTTCCGTGCGGCGGTTGCCCGACTAGGGGGCCGCCACCCGTTCCGCTGGTGGCGGGCCGCGTTAATGCCAATCGATGTACGACCGATACACCCTTGTTGCTCCCCCACAAACCCGGGCGTCGAGCCACAACCAAGGCAAACGGGATTACTGTGCGGTCGCCCATCGGTTCCTCCAAGAACGCTGTGAATCTGGGCGGCAACGACGAGCCGGGGTTGAATGGAGCCACTAGATGTGTTCGCCGTTGTTCTGCCCGAGGTCTTCGATGATTGTCGACTGCGCTCAATATCGCGACGGTAGCCGTCAAAGCGACCGGCCGATCCCGCTGGATGAGGCTGCAACGCAATGCATTCAGGGCGGGTTCGTATGGCTCGGCATGTTCGAGCCCAGCGGCGACGAGCTCGACGAAGTCAGGGAATCGTTCGGTCTGCACGAGCTTGCCGTCGAGGATGCCAAGGACCTTTCACCTGCGCCCGAAGGTCGAAGACGACGAAACCGGGGTGCAGCTGGTCATCCTGCGCACCGCCCGCTACAACCATGACCAGGGCGAGATCGATTTCGGCGAGATCAGCATCTTCGTCGGCCCTAGTTTCGTAATTACGGTTCGACAAGGTGTCGCGAGTGAGCTGCACGGCGCGCGCACGCGGCTCCAACAACACCCCAAACTGCTTGCACTGGGCACTAACTCGGTGCTCTGGGCGATCCTGGACCAGGTGATCAAGGGCTACGCCCCCGTCGTCGCTGCAACACCTCGCGGCTCGCCCGGACCGCCCGCCGCTGACCGCCGTGCTCGAATTCGACCCCGACGGCGGGCGATGATCGGCAGGCCGGTACTGCGCGCGACGGCTTTGGCCAGGCCGGTGGTCGAACCGCCGCCAACCGACACCATGAGGTCGACCCGGTGTTTCGAGGCGATGGCCGTGGTTTCCTCGGCGAGTGCGGCCGGGACGTGTGGTGCGACGTCGTGATGGTGTACGGATACGTCGATGCGTTTGGTGATAGCGGCGGCGACGGACGCTTCCCGTTTGGACGCGATTACCATGACCCGTTCGTCGCCGAGCCGGTCCACTCCGGCGGCGAGGGCTGCGGCTGATCTGCCGGCCCCGAACAGCACCCGCTGACCGAGGGGTGACGTGCTCGAACTGCTTGCTCATCACGGCTGTCGTTCTCACTGCACGCTGGCCGGGAGCGGGCTGCGATCTCTGAGATGGAGTCCATCGAGGATCTCGTCGAGGCAGGCTCGCAGTTCAACGGCATCCGCGGCGGTGGCCGCGACGTAGAAGTCGGGGCGAAGGATCGCGAAGTCTGCATTGATGTCGTCGAGCCACTGGGTATAGGTGCCGTCCAAGTCTCGGACATCTGTGTTGGCGCCCGTGCTTCCAATCGAGACACATCGCCCGGCAAGCACTTCCCACAGGCGCGTGTGCTCAGCTGTGAGCATCGTTGCCGGATTCACGTCGCGACCAATGATGATCCAGCCCCGCCCGACGACGTCGTCGAATCGACCACGGCCGCTGGATGTTTCGACGACTCCCTGAATGGATAGCTCGCCGGCGTGGGCGCTGCCCTGGCACCAGAGGCCGGGACCAAGCGTAGCGATGTCGGTGTCGACGGGGGTTCCGCTGGACTCGGCGAGTTCGGCGATCATTTGGCGATCTCGTTCGGCGGCCTCCTCGGGGTCGGCGATACAGATGATCTCGCCCACCGCATCGAGAAGTCGATGTAATGACGCACGTGGCACCCACGTTCCTCGCCCTAGGAGTCGAGGATTGTGTCTCCGGCAGCGCCGGACAGGACCAGGTCCAGGCGCCACGCCAGCGCCACAGAGTCGCGTAACCCCCGCACACATGCCTTCCCCGGCGAACGGCGGCATAAGGTGGGCCGCGTCACCGGCGATCAGGCCACGGCCATTGCGCCAGTTTTCGGCCCACCGGGGTCCGGCGTCACGCCCCACGGCTCTAACAACCGCCACGCCGACTCCTCAGACGCCAGCTCGGCGGCTGACTCGCCTGGCAAGACCAGTATTCCCAACGGCGCCGGCCCGGACCGCCTGGAACGATCGTCGTCGGGCGCGCCGGATCGCACAGCTGCCAATGGGTGGGCCCGTGGTCGACACTGGCGTGCGGAATCATGTCGAGGATCAGCCAATCGAAGAAGAAGCCGTGATCGGTGAAGTCCAATCCCAGCATTGTGCGCACGAAGCTGTTGGCGCCATCGGCTCCCACGACATACTGCGCACGGATCATGGTCGATCCGCCGGTCTGACTGGTGACCGAACCGGTCAGCACGACTCCGTGCTCGTCCTGCCGCAAATCCGTCGCGCGCCAGCCCGGCCGGATCACCACGCTGGGCAGCGTGGCGGCGATGTCGCAAGCGGCCCTCGAGTTCGGGCTGCGAGAACCAATAGCGGGTACGCCAACTCGAGGTGGCCACCGACTGCCAGTCGACCTCGAGCAGAGTCTGGCCCTGCGCGTTGCGCCAGTAGTAGAGGTCGTCGTGATAGTCGACAGCCGGATCATTAGACAACGCGGCCAACGCCAGACATAGCGCAGGTTGTTTCGTGGCACGAGGAGGGCGTTCGGCCTGGCAATGCAATCCTTTGTCGATTGCAGAGCCGCAGTCTCCTGCGCTGCACATCGGTGCGCATCGCGGCACCGTGTTGTATCGCGAGGGTGACTACATCGGCTCCGCCATCAACCTCGCAGCTCGGGTGGCGTCGGCGGGCGCCGGAGGCCCGTATCTGATCACGAAGATCTACGAGACGCGGTGGGCGATCTTTCAGAAGCGAACTTCACCGCCCTTCCCCCGCAGCGTCGTTTCCTATCGGCCAGCGGCCGCGGGGGAAGAGCGCTCTGTGTCCGCGACGGATACGCTCTGCCGACCGACCTGCAACGCAAAGCACGTGCGCACGGCGACGACCTCGACGACATCGGTGAATCCGCAGTTCTGACCACCCCGCCGCCGCGAGATCGGGTGGGCGGAGATCGCCCGCGCCGACCGCGTCATCGAGCCGGCCGCCAAGTACGGCGCCCTGGTCGCCGCCGGCATTGCGGTTGTGTTGATGCTGCTGCACTGGCGGTGGCACGACAGCGCGAGCCGTCGAGCTTCTCGGAGCAACAACGCCTTTCGGCTACATCGCCGTCGGGCTTGGCGCTGCCGCCGTTATCTTCCGATCCGCGCGCCGCCACGCCGCGGCGCACCCGCACTGGGTGTACACCGCCGACGAACTGGCGACCCTCGACGCCACGTCCATCGACTGGCCGGCGGTCCCTGAAGAACTCGACCGCTACGACAACGGAGAGGCCTGCGCTGCGAATGGCACAACCGATGGCCTTGCCACATCCAGTCCGGGGCAGCGAGCCTCGTCTGGGGTGAACCCCATCTGGTCGCCGCGGCCACACTGCTCGGCCGCGACATTTGATCCAGTGCCGCATGGAACAGCGAGCTGTTCGACGTACCACCGCGTCAGGATCGACCTCGAACAAACGCTCGACGACATTTATCTACGCGCGCACCGCATCTGGCGCGCTCGCGCCAACCTCGTCCCGCCGCCCACAAAGCATCCCGATGGGTGCCAAATGGGAAACGTAGGCTCGCGCGAGGTTCTTAGCTTAGTTAGTTAGCATCAAATCGCATTCAATCTCGGGTTCACAGCAAATCGTTGCGGATAAGTCGGGCCCGCTGAGTGTGCTCTGACCTGGGATAATTAGGGGTTAGGCGCCGCCGGGCATGACGAGGGTCACAATCGGCTTTCAGGGTGATTGAACCAACCGCAGTAATTCGGCAAAATTCCTGTTCGCGATGATTAGATGTAGACAGATTATTTGTCCAATTCGGAATTTCTAATGACACACCCCGTCGTAGATATTGCTGCGACGGCAATCTTGTGCACCAAGCGCGACACGCCTCGACCAGCGACGATGGTACCATCCCACTAGATGTTGATAGGATGGTATTGAGATGGTAGTAAGGAGGGCGATGGCCGAGGTCGACAAGAGCGAAAAGATCACCATCAACGTGGGTCTGGTCGACCTGGGCCAGATCGATCTGCTCGTCGATGAGGGTTTCTACGCGAACCGCACGGACTTTATCCGCACAGCGATCCGGCGACAGATCGATAGCCGGGCGCAGGCGGTGAGCGACACGGTGGCGCGCCGGGCGCTGGTACTCGGCACACAGCACTTGAGCCGCGGTGACCTCGAGGAACTCCGCGACGCGGGGCAGATGGTCGAGCTACGCGTCCTCGGGCTGGCGACGATCGCCAACGACGTGAGCCCCGAGCTCGCGCTGGCGACCATCGCCTCGGTCGACGTCCTCGGCGCTTTCCGGGCCCCGCCCGCGGTCAAGGCAGCTCTTGCGAGGCGTACGACCAGGTAGCGCGTCACAACGCCGACCGACCGGTCGACGTCAACATCACACCCCGAAGGGGGCTCCCATGGATGACGACCGCACCGCGGGCATGTCTGAAGCACTCAGGCTCACCCGCGCAGGGCAGCTGGCGGAGGCGTTCGCAGTCCTGCAGCGCACGCTCGGGGCCGCACCGCCCGCCGGGTCGGTCGGCACCGGCCCGGAAACCCCCCGGCTCGACCCCGACGCACTCCCCGGCGGCCACCACATCCCGCCCGCAGGACGGTACGCGACGTCGGGTACCGGCGGGCTGCTCGACAAGTTAAGGGCCAAACTGACCTCGAAACCCGGCGCGGGGCTGCCCAGTGGATTGACCGACCTGCCCGGCGACCTGGTCCCCGCCGGCCGCGGCGTGACACGGCCCGGTGCGGCCGCAGCCGCGGCCGCGCCCGGCGGTGAGATCCGCCACCTCGACCACACTGACCGGGCCGGGACCAGAAGCTACGACCTCTACATCCCGACCGGCTACACCGGTGCGCCGGTGCCGCTGGTTGTCATGCTGCACGGTGGTAAGCAGGACGCCACTGATTTCGCCGCCGGCACCCGGATGAACGACTTCGCCGAACACCACACGTTCCTCGTCGCCTACCCGCAGCAGTCAGCCGCGGCCAACATCGGCGGCTACTGGAACTGGTTCTCCCCCGCCGACCAGCAGGCAGGCGCGGGCGAGCCGGCGATCATCGCCGGCATCACCCGTCAGATCATGGCCGACCACGAGATCGATCCGGCCCGGGTGTATGTCGCCGGACTCTCGGCTGGCGGCGCGATGGCAGCGGTGATGGCCGCGACCTACCCAGACCTTTACGCCGCGGTCGGAGTGCATTCCGGGATCGCCTACGGCGCCGCACGCGGTGCCGCGGAGGCGTTCGCCGCCATGCGCACAGGTGGCTCGCCGGGGCCGGGCAGCGAAGTGCCGTTGATCGTGTTTCACGGCGACCGCGACAGCATCGTCGCACCGGTGAATGCCGAGAACCTGCTCGCCGCACGGCTGGCCACAGCCGACATCTCGGTCTCCGACACGACGCACATCGACCAGCGGACCGCCGGCCATGCGTGCACACGCACTGTGCACTGCGACGTCGACAACGTCGTCGTCGCTGAATCCTGGACGGTTCATGGCGGCGAGCACGCGTGGTACGGGGGAAGCCCAGTCGGGTCGTACACCGATCCGGCTGGCCCCGACGCGTCCGGCGAGATGGTGCGCTTCTTCCTCACGCAGGGCCGCAGGCGCTGAGCGAAGGTGCAGCGTCCAGCACGACTCCCACTCATCGGAAGGCACATCGCGCAGGCGGTGGAACGCCGAACCCGACAACCGAGTTTGGGCGGCGGTGATCACCCAACGAGGTGTCCCGCTCCGTGGAACGCTTGCCTCGAGTATGTCTGTGGACAGGCGCACAGTTCAAACACATCCCGGGTCCGTTCAGCCTGCCCCCACAGCACTCGTGCCATGAAAGGCAGCTCTCCCATGATCGAAGGTGTACGAGTCGGCCGCCGGTGCGGTCGCCGACATCCCCAGGTGGAACTGTCATGAACGCGGCGAACACCTCGGTCATCGTGGCCGGTGCACGAACCCCGGTCGGGCGCCTGATGGGGTCGCTGTCCGGGTTCTCGGGCTCCGAGCTCGGCGGCATCGCGATCAGGGCAGCACTGGCCAAGGCGGGTGTGTCCGGTGATCGGGTCCAGTACGTGATCATGGGGCAAGTGCTCACCGCCGGCGCCGGCCAAATACCGGCCCGCCAAGCCGCCGTTGCCGGCGGCATTCCGATGTCGGTGCCCGCCCTGACCGTCAACAAGGTGTGCCTATCGGGTCTCGATGCCATCGCCTTGGCGGATCAGTTGATTCGAGCCGGCAACTTCGACGTGGTGGTGGCCGGCGGCCAGGAATCGATGACGCGGGCCCCGCATATGCTGGAAAAGTCCCGGTCCGGCTTCAAATACGGGGATGTGACGCTGACGGATCACCTCGCCTACGACGGGCTCTACGACATCTTCACCGATCAGACCATGGGTGCGCTCACCGAGGACGCAAACCCGCTCAGCCGCGAAGAGCAGGACGAGTTCGCCGCCTCCTCGCATCAACGCGCGGCGGCGGCCTGGAAGAACGGACTGTTCGACGACGAGGTCGCTGCGGTGCCCGTCCCCCAACCCCACGGTGATCCCGTGCTGTTCGCCCGGGACGAAGGCGTACGCGCGGACATCACCGCCGCATCTCTCTCGGCTCTGCGGCCGGCGTTCTCCAAAACCGGCACCATCACCGCGGGCAACGCCTCATCGATCAACGACGGTGCGGCAGCGGTCGTGGTGATGAGCAAGGCCAAAGCAATTGAGCTGGGCCTGGATTGGCTCGCCGAAATCGGTGCGCACGGTGTGGTGGCCGGACCGGACTCGACACTGCAGCAACAGCCGGCCAACGCCATCGCGGCGGCCTGCGCACAGGAACGCCTCGACCCGCACCGCCCTCGATCTCGTCGAGATCAACGAAGCCTTCGCCGCAGTCGGTATCGCGTCAACGCGCACCTTGGGCCTGGATCCGTCGAAGGTGAACGTCAACGGCGGCGCCATCGCCATCGGTCATCCGATCGGCATGTCCGGCGCCAGGATCGCCTTGCACCTCGCCCTGGAATTAAACCGCCGTGGCGGCGGAACCGGAGCAGCCGCACTATGCGGCGGCGGCGGACAGGGGTCCGCATTAATCTTGCGCGTCCCCGCCTAGCTGGTCCCCGCCCAAAGGTGCCCGGTCACCGGCGCCACTTAGCTCGCCGCGTCACCGACTACGAAACGTCGTCCCAAACTGCCGAACACGGGTATGCCGTGGCGGCCAACCGAGGAGTCGTCGCGACGACCATCGTGGAGCAACGAATTGACTGACCAGACCGATATTGCGGGGCGTCCGCCGCACCTTCACCACGACCAACTTGTCGCCGCTGAGGCCGAGACCCTCGCCGCGCCGCGGCGTCGCTACGGTTTGCTCGCCCGGATGTTGTTTTTCACCTTGGACCTGCTCTACGGCAAAAAGCGCACCTTGTCTAAGTTCAAGGTGTTGGAACTGGTTGCCCGAGTGCCGTACCAGGCGTGGGAGCAGGTGGCCTACATCGCCATCACCCATGTTTATGGGCAGACGAACTTCGCCCGGCGGATCCACCACCGGGTCCGGGAGGCCCGCGAAACAGCAGGATAACGAACAGTGGCACCTGCTGATCCTGTCCGACCTCATCGACCGCTCCGGGAAACAGGAGAACCGGCTCTACTACTTCTGGATCCCGCAGGCGATCGCCCTGGTCTACTACCAGGTCTCGTGGCTACTCTTCGTGATCCGGCCACGGCTGTCCTACGGGCTCAACGCGGACTTCGAAGACCACGCCGAGCACGAGTACATGACCCTCGTCGCGGAGAATCCGCAATGGGACACAGAACCCTATGACGTCGCGTTCTCCGCCGACTACGGCTCGTTCCAGTCGATCGCCGATGTGCTGCGCCAGATCGGCCACGACGAACGAGTGCACAAAGACGGATCCCTCGAGGCGATCAAGCAACCGCGCTTCAGATAGCACGCCGCACCTTCCCCCAACCGCGGAGCGCCAATCACCGCAGCGCTGCTGCGGTCAGCCGTTAGTTCTGTTCGATACAGCGCAACCGATAGCCGTGCCGGCACCAATGCGTGCCGAGACAGCGACCGCGGGGGAGGCGATCGCGACGGTTCCGGCGCTGGCCCGGACCCCGGCCTACGACAGCGCGGTGGCGCGCTACGCGAGGGCGCCCGGGTCACCGACGCCACCGGGGTTCCGTGACATCGATACTTGGTCACGATCTGTTGTCAGGCATCTTTCGACGGCTCGGACTGGCGTTTCCGCTTCTCCACGTCGGCCAATTGCTCTATCTGGTCCGCCTGTGCGCGCTTGCTTGCAGCGTCGCTGCGTGTTGCCTGAGCATCTTTGAGCTTGGACTCGGCAGCCGCGGTGGCTGTCTGCTCGGCCGCTGTAATCTTGGCCTGCTCGTCGCGCTTGGCCGCTTCGGCCGAATTCTTGCGCTGGGCAGCCACGTCGTCGGCCTGCTGCTTGGCGGCGGCGGTCGCCTTCTCGGCATCCTGCGCCGCGGCGTGCTTCCGTTGTTCGGCAGCGGTCCGCGCTTCCTTGACTTGACGCTCTTTGGCTGCGCGCGCGTCTTTTTGGTCCCTGATCGCGTTGTCGCGCTTGGCCTTCAGTTCGTCGTCGGCCTGCTCGTGTTGCTGGGTCGCCGTCGCGTCGAGTTGGGCCGCACGGTCCAGCGCATCACTGCGTTCGATGAGCGCAGCACCGCGCTTCTCCAGCTTCGGATCGCCCAGTAGGTTGCCGACGGTCGCGTCCAGCCCTCCCAGTGAGCGCTGATAGAACACTCGTGGAGGCGCTTCTGAACCCATCCAAGCAGCCATCTGTTCCTCGATTAACTGGAGCGGGATCCGGGCGATCTGGTACTGGAAACGCAAGAATGCGAACGGGACGTCGGTGGTATTCATTAATAACTCCTGTGTCTTTCTGCCGGTGAGGGCAGGTCGGCTTCGTTGGTCAAACTGTTGGCGTGGGGGTCTGATGCGGCTTGCGTCTGGGCGCTGGTTGCCTCGCGAACGAAGGTCTGATGTTCGTCAAGGGCGTCGACGAATTCCCTGGCAGCGGCACCGAGTTCGGCCTGGGTCTGCTCGCTGGCAGCGGGCCATGGGGTGTGCAGGAACGCGTCGACGAACCATGAGCTCCAGGTTGAGTTCGTGACTGGCGCGACCGCGCGCTGACCTGTCGCGGGCCGTCCGCGTCGGGCGGCTCACCCGCGGGACAGCCGCCGGGCGTTGCCGCGCACCCGACGACGCAGCGGGGTCAGGGCCCGCCCGGCCGCGACTGGGCCGGGTGGCGCGGTCGCCGCGGCCATCGCCGCCCGCGTGAAGGCCTCGACTTTCTCTTGCCACATCCGCGTGTACTCCCGGCGGTCCCGGGCGCTGGGCGGCCATCCGCCGGTGAGCATCCGCGCCGTCCGGTACCCGATCACGAGCGGCGCCGTGGCGGCGATCTCGCACATCTGCATCCAGGGGGCGATCCAGTCGGTCGCCGACGGCGCCCGGGTGACGTGACGAGAGGGGGACATCCCCCGAGCCTACGGAGGCCGGCCCCGCCGATGCCGGGCGGGCCGGGCCTGGCCGCTCCGGATGCTGCGGCCCCGGAACGCAGGGGCAGCCCTGGCAGCAGCCCAGTCGACTGCCGCAGCTACACCAAGCCCGCCCAAGCATTAGATGACTCATCCTCGCGCCCGGGGTGGTTCCCACGCCTGCAGCGACTCCACCTACCGCTGCAACATCTGAAGAGTGCACTTAACGCTGCTCCCTTTTCCGGAGAACCTCGCCCCTCGCCCCCGCTCGATACTCAGTCGACAGCGCCCGCCCCTGGCGGTGTCGTCGTGTGCGGTGGTCATTGCCTCGGTCACCGATCAACCGCATCCGCGACCTCGATCTAAGCTTGGGCGGCAATTTCGCGGGCCTCTGCAGGGTTTGTGCGTCCGTTAGATGTTTGTGCCTCGGTTGTTGCCGGACGATGCGCCATCAACAACTGCGCCTGTCATCCGTCAACGAGAGCATTCTGCACGGGCAGCAGTTGCTTGACACGGCGGGAGGGCCCGGAAACCCGTTCTAAGCTCGTGACTATGGGTAGCGTCGCGATCGCCTGCCAGGGCGGCGGGAGCCACACCGCCTTCACCGCCGGGTGCTGCAGCACCTGCTGGCCCACGATGATCACCGGATCGTCGCGGTGTCGGGCACCTCAGGCGGGGCCATCTGTGCGCTACTAACCTAGTACGGGTTGCACAGGAGTGGGCCAGCCGAGGCGCTCCGACTGCTGGAGGGCTTCTGGCGAGCCAACTCGGCCAGCACCGTCGCCGAGCTGTTGGCCAACGCATGGCTGGTCGGGCTGGCCCGGCTGGAGGGCCAGGTCGCCCTGCCGATGGTTAGCCCGTACACATATCCCGAAGTGGCCCGCGCCACCCTCACCGACCTGCTGGCCGGCCAGGTCGACTTCGACGACGTTGCCCGGCTGCAGCAGCCGCCCACCGACCGGCGGCCGCTGCTGCTGGTGGGTGCGGTGGATGTGGCCACCGGCGCGCACCAGGCGTTTCCCAGCTGGCGTGGCGAGATCACCCTGAACGCCATCCTCGCCTCGGCCGCCGTGCCGCCGCTGTTTCGCGCCGTCGATGAGGGCGGCAGCTACTACTGGGACGGCCTGTTCAGCCAGAACCCACCCGTGCCCGAGCTGCCCGACGCCGACCCCGAGGAGATCTGGGTGATCCGCATCAATCCGCTGGCCCGCGCTGGTGAGCCGACCGCCATCGCCGCCATCGCCGACCGGCGCAACGAGCTGTCGGGCAACCTGTCGCTTCAACAGGAGCTGTACTTCATCGGCAGGGTCAACCAGTGGGCCGACCGGCTCGGCGGCCGCTACCGGCACATCGAGGTACCGGAGATCGCCCTCGACCGCGACCTCGACCTGGCCAGCAAGCTCGATCGCCGCGCCGGGTTCATCACCGCGCTCCAGCACGAAGGACGGCACAAGGCGAAGCGATTCCTTGACGGGCTACCCGGATAGCCAGCGCCGTTCCTCGCCACGCTCAGACCAGCGCGGCTCACGCGTCGCGGCGCACTACCCGTAAACGAGCTAGTCCGTTGCGCTCGGCCACGGTCCGTTATCGGCTCGCCGGCCGACAACTGTGCGGTTGTGATTTCGGATCCTGATGAGCTTCATGAGAATTCCTTTGGCGAGTCGAGCGGTGGACGCTGAGACTGCGCGGGCCTCTACAGAAGCGGCCCTGGCCTGCGCTCGTTAGCGTCGGGCGACTCGAGGTGTTGTATGAGCACTGGTCCATCGCTTCGTCGTTCGATACCACCCTCCCGCGGCCGACGTGCCTCCCTGCTCAATCCGCTGGTCGGCGTACGTTTCCCTGGCTGCGCCAGCACCGCAGACGAGAGGCCCTCCGCTCCCTTCCGCGCTGGCGGCGAGGCCGCCATCCACGCTGAGCACTACCGCCACCGTAACCTCATTCATGGTGAGCCCGGCAAATGCCTGGGTGGTGGTCGGGCAGATTGTCGTCGCAGACGGCATCGTGGTTACCGCGCAGCAGCTGATCGGCAAATGGGATAAGACGCAACCTCGCCGCTTACGAGGTATCGCATCCTGCATTGATTGGAAAGCGCTGATGTATAGACAGTTTCGCCGCATGTTATTGGCGGAGTGAGCGCACTTCTCGAACGTGCGCCATTCGTCCCGACGGTGGCGTGGAATCAGGCGTGACCCATGCCGGGCCGGCATGCTTGAGACGGCTGGACAGTTGGTGACGGCAGGCGCGGGCCAGCAAGTCACGATCGGTGTCGTCGATGTGGCTGCTGCACCCGCTCAGCGTCGAGATGATCGAGTTGAACCGCTCGTTGAGCTGGTCAACTCTCATGCCGAACTCTGGAAAAACGTCCTCTTCCTCCATGCCGCCAGCTGGGGCCCAAAACAGCACATATTGCAATACTTTGCGGTCGAACCAGTCCATAGCAGCTCGCTTGTTGTTGCCGGCGATCATGGGCGAATCTCGATCATGGGAGAGCTGCCTTTCAGTGCCACGAGGCGCTGTGCCGGAGGGTTGATCTGAATCGGACCGGTGATGTGCTTGAACTGTGCACCCTGTCACAGAGACATTCAAGGCATGCGTTCCGCAGAGCGGAACACCTCGTTGCCAATACAACGACCCGTCGACATCGTGGTCCGCCGACTCGCTGCCCCTGGCGGCCGGGAGCCCGTGAACTGGTCCGATAACCTGCCGATTCGCCTTCAATAAGGGTGCCTCCCCACGTGACCCGGGCCAGTTCACGGGGTCTCGCCAGGGGCTACACGCGATCCGGGCAACCGCCCGAAGAGGTGAAGTGGTCAAACCGCACCTGCGACGCCGCGGGTGGATCTCGCGCTTATGTCGGTTCCGGTCGAAAAGTGAGCAGGTAGTTCCGGAGCAGGCTGCTCAACATCAGCCGGAACCGACAGCTTACTGACGTCGTGCTGATACAACAGCCTTGCACCGACCTCGGCCGCGCCTGCGACCGGTCCGTCCCGCCGCAGTTAAGGCCACATTGTCGTCAATGGAGACTAGAATTGTCAGCGAGCACTCTCAGGCAGCGGGAGCGAATGCGGGGCATTCCCACCTCTAAATAAATGCGAACCTCGTCTCCAAGAGATGAGGACTGCGCTGTGGCGGGAAATTCGACCGCTGCGGGACGGTCGGTGACCAGCAAGGTCACCGCGATCTTGATGGCATTTGCCGACGGTGACGTGCATACGTTGACCGAGATCACCGCATCTGCGGACCTGTCGACGTCGACCGCGCACCGCCTGGCCTCGGAGCTGGTCGCCTGGCGCCTTCTCGAACGCACCGAGGAACGCAGCTATCGGATCGGTTTGCCGTTACGAATGATTGCCAGCGAGTACTCCGAGTCGGAAGTCTGCTCAACCACACAGACCGTGATGCGGGCGCTGCCGGTGCTGCACGAACTGTCAAGGGCGACCCGCAGCGAGGTGCGGCTGGGCCTTCTGCGCGGCTCAGATGTCCTGACGTTGCAGCCGCGTACCAATCGGTTCTCCGAACGTGTGCAGGCTGAGGGGCTCTTGCACGGTGTCGTACCGGCGCATGCGGCTGCCTCGGGCAAGGCACTGCTCGCCTTCTCCCCGCCAGGCGTCATTGACCATGTCATCGCGGCCGGGTTGCCCGCGTTCACATCCCATACCATCACCTCGCCGGACGTCCTGCGGCGGAGCCTTTCGCTCATCAGGCTGACCCAGGTCGCGACGTCGCGGAACGAATTCGAGTGCGGCAAAACGGCAATCGCGATGCCGATCTTCTACGGAAGAGGCCGCGTCGCCGCCGCCATCGAACTCGCCGTGCGAGATCTGGGCAGCGAATGGAAGCCGGCCGCCGGCGCGCTATCCGTTGCATGCCGCAGTCTCTCGCGCCAACTGGCCACCGAGTTTCGCGTGACGGGAAGGTAATCGACGTCGGCGACGGCGGAGGCGAGCTACGAGACACCTTTGTGCTGCACTCCTGGCAGCCGGCCGACAACGCTGGCGTAGTGGCGGTCGCCTACCCGGCCAGCTACATCCACACCCGGCAGCCAGACGACGCCGCGACAGCCCTTCTCGAGCGCATCGACGTGTCGGCCGTCGCGCTGCCCGATGGCACGCGAGACATCTTGCCTAACGGCGAGCTCGGCGAGATCAACCGCGCGTCTGGGTGGCCGATCGATCGAGCACCGTCCTCTCCAAAGGACGATGGGCCTGGTTTGACCTCGCCGCAGTGCTGTGCACCGACATTCCCTGGTGGCCACTGGGTTTGACCAACGTCGATGCCATGGCGGCCTGGCGGACGGGCGTGACTTCATCGGCGAGCGGCCCGGCATCGTTCGCGCTGCCATCGCCGCAGAACGACTGGCGCTGAACTGTGGCATCCCCCGAGTCTAGAAGCCAGTCTGCGCCCGCCTCGGGCGCCGCATCGTCGAGCATCGCAGTGTTCCTTCTCCAACCTACATGGATAATGACGACTATCCACGAAAAACGCGCCCGAGGCGGCGGGGCGACTGTACTTGTCGCTCGATGGGTTGGCCACGGATTTGGACACGGAACACGGTGGAACCGATGCGAACTAGCGGGACGGGGCAAGACAGCTGGGACGGCT
The DNA here is from genome assembly GCA_963770125.1 of uncultured Actinomycetota bacterium. Classification (GTDB taxonomy): domain Bacteria; phylum Actinomycetota; class Actinomycetes; order Mycobacteriales; family Mycobacteriaceae; genus Mycobacterium. The sequence continues at coordinate 51,682 of CAVYPI010000092.1, forward strand.
GAACGTCGCTGACCTGAGCCTTTGAGACCTGACGGGCGATTGGAGACGGCGACCGGTTGGCTCATAACCCAGAGGTCGCAGGTTCGAATCCTGTCCCCGCTACCAGCGGAAATGACCCAGAGGTGCGATCTCTGGGGTCATTTCCATGCCCGATGGACACGTATTTGGACACATTAGCTAGGTTTCCTAGTTAACTGGCTATCGCCTTGATCTTCTGGATCCGACCATTTGCCAATGATGATTGCGGCGGCCTGCTCCGCGGCGTCTCGGGTCATCGTTCGCCAAAACGCGGCTCTCGTCGGCGCAGGCAGGACTTCGAGAGCTTCATCGAGGCGGCTCATCGTCCCTAACCTAAAGCACCGCCATAGAGGTTGAACGCACGGCGAAACATCAGCATGCAACGGCCCCGAAAACGTACTGCGGCGATGCGGCGTGTTTGCCCGGGACGGATCAGCTGTCAACCTGGCAGGTGCAATACCCGAACCGGCAGGCCAGGAGCGTTGGCCAGTCGGCCATCATCAGAAACGAGGTCGGCGCCAAGGTGCGCGGCGAGCGCCACGTACACGGCGTCAGCGAAGGTGACGTTTGCTCGCAACCGCCATGCGTCGGCGAACAACCCACGCACCTGAGTGACGCGCAGCGGCCAGCCCATCAGCGCATCGATGGCCTGATCGATCTGCGCCCGTGTCAGGATGCGGTTCAGGTCCCATCGGCGAAGCACCGCTCCGCACTCCACGAAAAACAGCTCGGGCACCCAGGGCACGGCGTCGGTGGGCAACAACGTCCGTAGCGCTCGCCCGCGAAGCGTATCGGCTGCGAGCTCGACGCCAGCGGAGGCGTCGATGACGACTGGGTTCTACACCTCGCCAGCGGCGCGGGCTTCGGCGAGACTGTCAGCAGCCCGTACGCCGGGATCGACCGGTTCTCCCGCCTGACGACGATCAAGCCACGCGGTGAAAGACTCCGGCGTGATCTCATCGTCGGGGTTGAGGACCACCACGGCCGGGTCGGACGGGGTGTCAGGCAGGCCAGCCACGAACTCCACTCTATCGATCTGCACGAATATAGCCGCGGTGTGGAGGCGCAAACCCGAGCACGTGTCGGAACACGGCGTGTAGCGGATTTGGTGGATATCAGCGGTGATCCATCGATGGCCCCGAACGTGGCCGGCCATCGCGAGCTGCTCGACCTTCCAGCTGCTGGGCTGTCGACCGCGAAACCCGCTCGATGTAGTCGTCAGGGTGGCCGTAGCGGGGTCGAACTCGTTGACGCGTCATGTGCAGATGTCCGGGTGGGCTAGTTGCGGGCGAGGTGATCAATTGGAGCAGAGGCCCGCGGACTTCTCTTCGGCGACGATCTGCTCGACCGGCTCGCCGAGATGCGCTGCGAACCCCGGGGTGGGCTTCATGACCCAGTTGCCGTTCTCGAAGAGCATGATCCGAGGTCGCTCGGTGCCTCCAACCTCCATGCGCACGATCGCCTCGCCGTCCGCAGCGTCCAGGCGCACCCCGGCGACACGGATCTTGGGGCCCGCCTTCTTGCAGGTTTCGTAGAAGGTCACGAAGTCTTCTTGCGTGATGCCGTCGCGGACTTCCCGTGACATGCGCTCCCAGACACCGGCGAAATCGCCCGACGAGAAGTGATCGACGTTTGCCTGCGCCGCGGCAGTGGCGGCTGAGAGCGTCTCCGGCACGTCTCCTCCCGAGGCGGTCGTGCTCGCCGCGACTGAGCTGGCTTGTCCAATGGTTGACTTGGACGCGCCATCGGCGATGCCACAAGAGGAGCATGCGGTCGCCAACAGCACCGCTGATAAGACGGCGACGAATGATCTCATCGCCGAAGGGTAAGGCCCGACGCGTTGTACGTCAGCCAAAGGGCACATGGTCGGGTTGCCCGACCATGCGAACGCGGTGCCCCACTACGGGTCGAACCTGGGATCAGACGGATTATCAAGATCTGGGGTCGAGGTAGTTGCCGCCGAATGCCGGTTAGTACCTTTGATTTTCGTTTTTATTGACCGAATAAGCGATGGATGAGTCCGGCTCAGTCGACGGTTGGAATCGCTCAGGGTCTCTTCGCGTCTTCTGAGTTGTTCGGCGTCCGGCGCTCTCGGCTCGGGGCGGCCACAACTCAGCGACGGCTGCCCTTCGCGTCCGTGAAGTGGGACCACGCGAAGGCCGATGCCGCTCTCGCCCGGGATGATCCTTGCCTGTCCGGTGTTCCTGAACCGCCTCCGGTCGGGTAACTCCGGATGGGCGGTTCCACGATCGCTCTCGTCGCTCGGCTGTGCGCTCTTGCTGAGGCAGCGGAGCTTGCGGAGGAACAGCGCCAGCGCGTCCTCGGGCTGCGCAGGATGGCTTGAACCTGTGCTAAGCGACCTTCCCCTCAGAACGGAATAGTGCGACCGAGAAATGCGCTCTAGGGAGGGTCGCTTAGCACAGGTAAGGACATTGAGACTATGAGCACAAGACGCATCAAACCCTTAGCCGTCATCGGAGGAAGCGCCGTCATCACCGCGGCCGCCCTTGCCGGGGCGATTCTGCAAGGACCGTCGGGATCGGACGCCATCGCCGGATCCGAGATGAGCACCGGTGTCACCATCACGGCGACCACGGCGCCCAGCGGAATGCCGATCCCCGTGGCGCAGCCCAGCATCAAGGGCCCCGCCCCGTTGCCGCCCGAGGAGCAGGGACTTCCCGGCTAATCGGTGGCGATTGCCTGCCCCGGGGCTACGCCGTAGCCGGGGCCGTCGCAGCGAAGGCGATCTCACGCGGCTTGGTCCAATGGTCGAGGAAGCGCTGGGCGCTGCGGAGTCCGGTGTTGGGGAACTCCTAAACAGCTGACCAACACGCTTCAAGGCGTCGGCGATCAGTGCCACCGTTGTTCGCCACTACGGATGAAGGTGTGGACAAAGTGATTGACAGCCATTGGCGGTGAATGGGAAGCCATCGGCAGTGTCTCGTCCAGTTGAAGATTGCGCGGAATGCCCCGCGCTTGCTGGAGTTCGCAAACTAGCCCTGAACGATCCGAGTCCAGATCGTCCAGATTCACATTGCAATTTCGGTGGCGTGACCCTCGGCGGCGAAGTCGTTCGGGAACTCACGATCGGCGTTCCGGGTTAACGCTTACCGGCTGGTGCTATGGCCGGACGGCGTTGACCACCTCGATGGCACGTCGGCTGAGCGCAAGTGCGGTCATTTCACTCCGACCCCCGCCTCAACGCAGCAGCGGTGTCAGGTGGGAGGTGTCGTGCTCGACGGAGCTGTCATCCTGCCGCCCAAGGACCCGTCTCTTCACAACCCCCAACCTGTATCAGCGTCTACAACCTGATGACCCGCACGGTTAGATGACGGTTTCTGGATCGCTGGTCTGGGTCAGGCGGCCGTACAGTTCGGGACGCCGGTCGGCATGGACGTTGTTGTTGGGGCTGATGGCCTTGTCGAGTGCGTCGGCGAGTCGGCACTGGGCGATGATGGTTGAGGGGCCAGCGTTCGGGGCGCCGCCGGCGAGCGGCCACCCGTCCGCATCGACGATCACCGAGCCGCCGACCCAGTCGATGCCACGTTCCTGGCCGGTCCGGTCGCATGCAGCGATCAACATGCGGTTCACGGCGGCATCCGCTTGCACGCGCACGACCTCCGCGGGCCGCTCACCGTCGGGGCGTGGGAACGCGGGCCAGTTGACCGGGGCGCAGAGCAGTTGCGCACCGTCCATGGCGGGTATTCGTACCCATTCGGGGATTTCCAGGTCGTAGCAGATCAGCATTCCGATGCGGCCGTAGGCCGTGGAAACCACAGGAGGAGGGGTGCTCCCTGGTGAGAACAGGAGGTTCTCGGCGTCCCAGAGATGCGCCTTGCGGTAGACGCTGCGTAGCCCGCCGGGATCGATGAGGGCGGCACTGTTGAACACCTCGCCGGATGCCGCCTGCTCGCAGAAGCCGCCGACGATGACGATCTGGTGGTCGGCGGCGAGCCGCGCCCACAGGGTCAGCGTTTCCCCGTCCGTGGGCTCCGCACTGGCCGCGGCCTCGGCTCGGTCCTCGAAGACGTAGCCGCTGGAGACCAGCTCGGGCAGCACCACGATTCGGGCGCCGAGTGAGACGGCGTGGCAGACGGCGTCGGCGACGCGCTCCCGGTTTGCGCCCGGGTCGCCCAGGGTCGGGGTGAGCTGGCAGCAGGCCACGACGACCGTGTCCAGCGGACCGGCTGTCACGCCCTGCTGCCCGAGTGCCGTATTCACGGTGCTGGTGCTGATTCTCGTTGTTCGAGCTCGCGGTCGCTTGCCACGATGGCGGCCTGTTCGGCGTCGAGGTCGAGTCCGCGGCACAGGATCAGATACAGCCCGCCCGAGACGACAAGGCCGACGATGAAGGAGATGTCGGCGCCGTTCATGGCCTCGGCGGCCGGACCTACATAGAAGGTGGTGCTCAGGAACGGGATCATCGAGGCGAACCCGACAACGTAGGCGACCAAGCCACGCCAGGACCAGCGGCCGTAGATGCCATTCGGTTTAAAGATTTCGGTGATCGCGTAGTGACCGCGACGGACGAAGTAGAAATCGACGAGGTTCACCGCGGTCCACGGGATCAGGAAGTACAGCATCAGCAGCACGAAGTTGTTGAAGCTGGTGAGGTAGTTGTCGGGGATCAGAAGTGCGACGATGTAGGCGATCACCGCGACCACCGCGATTCCGACGACCCGGCTACGGACAGTCGCCTTGACAGGGCGGAAGCCATCGACCGCGCTGGCGCCGGTGAGCATGGCCCCGTAGAAGTTGATCGCCATGATGCTGACCAGTGCAGGGATGCAGACCAGGACGGCGAAGGTGCCGAATCCGGGGAACACCGAGTTGCCGACCTGCTGGAGGCTTCCTATCGCGTCGGGTGCGTTGATCGACGAGCCGAGGAACGCACCGAGCGCCATGAGCCAGACCGCGGAGCCGGCGGCGCCGAGGTAAGTCCATGAGATGACGCCGCGCGCCGGGACGTCCTTGCGCAGGTAGCGGCTGTAGTCGGAAACGTACACGGCGTAGGAGATTTGGTAGCCGGCGGCGGCGCCGAAGGTGATCAGAAAGGGCCCCCAACTGAATCCGCTGGTCGCCGGGATCGCCGATCCCGCGTCCAGGTTGGTGATCGCGCCAGCGGTGAGGATGGCGAAGACGACGATCAGGACGTAGGTCAGCCACCGCTGGATGAAGTGCAGCAGGTCGTAACCGACAACGGCGAACGCCACCGCGATGAGGATGAGCACGGTGTACCAGAGCCATGACGCGCCAGGTAGCACCAGGTGCAGGCCTTGGGTGGCCAGGATGACGTTGAACACGTTGAACCCGATGTAGACGAACAGGACGGCGATGAACGGGAGCACGGCGCCGCGAATGCCGAACTGGGCGCGTGACTGGATCATCTGCGGCAGGCCCATGCGGGGGCCCTGGTTGGCGTGAAACGCCATGAAGAAGGTGCCGAAGACGGCGCCGAGGACCACGGCGATGACCGACCAGAGTAGGTCTAATCCGATGGAGGGGCCGACGAATCCGACCACCATGGTGGTTAGCACGAAGTTGCCGGTGAACCAGAACGGGCCCTGGTGCCAGACGTTGCCGTGCCGTTCTTTTTGTGGGACGTAGTCGATGGAGCGGGACTCGATGAGTTGGCGGCGGGCCGGTTGCTCGTCGGCCTGGTCGACCTGGGGGTTCGAGATCACGTCAGTGCCCTTTCGTGTGTTACTGGATGTGAGGGGTTAACTGCCTGTGCCGACGCGGTGTCGGCGTTTCGGCGGTTGCATGCCAGGACCGAGCACAGTTCGTACGCAACGTGCGCCGCTGCGATGCCGGTGATCTCGGCGTGGTCGTAGGGCGGCGAGACCTCCACGATGTCGGCGCCGATGATGTTTAGGCCCACGAGGCCGCGCAGGGTGTTGAGCAGTTCACGGCTGGTCAAGCCACCGGCTTCCGGGGTGCCGGTGCCCGGGGCGTGGGCGGGGTCGAGGACGTCGATGTCGATGGAGACATAGATCGGCGCGTCGCCCAGTCGGGCGCGCATACGGTCGACAATCGAGGCGACACCGTCGCTCTGGTAGTCGTCGGAACGGATGACCTGGAAGCCGAGTAGGTGGTCATCCTCAAGGTCCTGACTGGAGTACAACGGCCCGCGGGTACCCATGTGCAGGCAACGCTCGAGGTCCAGCAGGCCCTCTTCGCTGGCGCGCCGGAACGGCGTGCCGTGCGTGTACGGGGCGCCGAAGTAGGTGTCCCAGGTGTCTAGGTGAGCGTCGAAGTGCAGGACCGCGATCTTGCCGTGGTCGCAGGCCAGCGACCGCAGCAGCGGCAGGGCGATGGTGTGGTCACCGCCGATCGTCAGCAGTTTCGCCCCATCAGAGCGCACGTCATCCGAAGCTGCCTGGATCTGCGCGATGGCCTCGCCCAGGTCGAACGGGTTGACGGCAACGTCTCCGGCATCGGCGACCTGGTGCTGGCCGAAGGGCTCCACCACGAGCGCCGGGTTGTAAGGGCGCAAAAGCTTGGAGGAGGCACGGATGTGGCCGGGACCGAAGCGGGCGCCCGGGCGATAGGAGACGCCGGAGTCGAACGGCACGCCCAGGACGGCCACGTCGACCGACGACACCTCGTCGGTGCGGGGAAGTCGGGCGAATGTCGCGGGCCCCGCGTACCGGGGGATCTGGGTGGCGTCCGTTGGGCCGCGGACCGCGGATCGTGTCATCGGGCAACTCCTCTGTTTGGCGGGCTTGTCGTTGACGGTAGGAGAATTGTGAGTTCCCTCATATGGCCACGATGTACATCGTTAAGATTTCAGATGAACACGATGTCCAATCAGTAAGTGGAAGTGGCATCCATGCCAACACTTGGAACGTTGCTCGCGGATGCCGCGCTCGGGTTGGCCCGGGTGGCGGGTCCCGACGACGATCGGCAGATCAGTGCCGCCGCAGTGTCCGAGCTGACCTCACCCGGGCCATGGCTGCAGGGTGGCGAGCTGCTGATGACGATCGGGCTCCTGCTGGAGATGAGCGAAAGGTCCTGCCAGGACTACGTCGAGGGACTGGTCACCGCTGGGGTCGCAGCCCTGGCGGTCGGGCTCGGGGCCGACCTGCCTCACCAGGCGGCTCCCGCGGAGCTGGCGGCCGCCGCGGACCGGCTCGGTTTGCCGCTGCTCACGGTCCCCGACGGGGTTCCGTTCATCGCGGTCACCAACGCTGTGTATGCGCACCTTGCCGCCCAGGAGCGGCGAGAGTTGCAGTGGGCCTTCGAAACTCAACGGGCGTTGACCGCCGCCGCGGTCCAGCCCGGCGGACTTCCAGCGATCCTCGAGGCGCACCGCCGCGCCAGCGATTGCGCAGGCGTCGTCATCGATCTGCTCGGCCGCGTCCTTGCCACCGCAGGACCCGGCGTCGAAACCTTGGCCGGTCGCCTCCATGGTGTGGTAGAAGCCATCCGCCTGGAGGGGCTCAACGCGGCCGGCGTGGACGCTGACGCCCAGGTGCGTCGTGAGGTTCATCCACTGGGCTCAACCCGGCTGCGTGGGTGGCTGCTCCTGGAGGGACGAGCCGATAGAGCGGCCAGCCAGGCGGTCACCGCCGGACTTGTCTCACTGCTCTCGTTGGAGATCGAGCGGCGCTACACGCTCGACACCGTCGAGCGCCGCCGGCGGGCACAGGTCTTCGATCGGCTCGCTCGTGCCACCGTCGATGACCTTGCCGCCGGGCGTCTGCTCACCTCCATCGGCCTGACCGATCAGGATGTGTGCTGCGCCGTCATCGCCGGGGACGACGACGCGGAGGGCCTCGCGGCCGACCTGGCCGCCACCCTCCCCGACGCCCTGGTCCGCCGCGTCGGCGATGTGGTGCACGTCGCCGTACCCGCCAGCGTGGACCTGCGTCAAGCCTTGGGCCGGATCGCGACCGGCCGGCCAACGGGCATCGGCATCAGCGTGCGCCCCGGCGCCCTCGCGGTCTCTCTGCGCCAGGCCACTTCGGCGCTTGCCGTGAGCCGATTGAGCAACGAAGTGGTCGTGGCAACCGATGTGGCCAGTAGCCGGCTCATCCTCTCGCATGTTCCCGGCTCACTCCTGCAGAGTTACGCCGATGCCATCCTGGGCCCGCTCGATGCCTCCGATCAACCCGAGCAACTCCTGGCCACGCTGAGCACCTTCCTGGAGTCCAACGGAGCCTACGAAGTGGCCGCCCAGGCGCTGCACGTGCATCGGCACACCATGCGCAACCGGATTGCCCGGATCGAGCACATCGCCGGCAAACGCCTCGACACCGCCCAAGACCGGTTCGAACTCTGGCTCGCCCTGCGAGTCCGCGACCTCACCCGCGTCGAGGGGGCACCCGCCGCCAACTAGAAGGTTCGCCTCGGCCGCCTATGTGCGCCGCAACAACCACACATAACACCACCGCACCAACGCACCAGTCTCGTCCAGTTGAAGATTGCGGGGGATGCCCAGCGCTTGCTTGGCCGAGGTCGAGGCGGTGGCCAGGGCGAGCACCGAATCGCTGATTGTCGGTGATCCGTTCGACCCGGCAACGGATCTGGGCCCGTTGGTGCCGCCCTCTTCAGATAACCGGCGCGCTCGGCCGGCGATTTCGTCGACCATGAGCCAAACGCCTCGCGGGCGGCGCGCACTGCCTTGTTAGCGTCCTGGGCGTTCCCGGCCGGGATCGACCCCATGACCTCCTCGGTCGCTGCATTCACGACCGCGATCGTGTCCGACCCGTTCGAAGCCTGCTATTGTCCGCCGATGTAGTGCGCGCCGTGCTCGATCATCCGGCCCTCCATATCATTTCGGCCCGGCCGCCTCAGCGGTCCTCGACGCGTGACAGCGGTCTCCGGCGACCAGCGCATCGCCGAGTTAATTGCCCCGTCTGGAATGTCACGAGGGCGGGCGGGTGGACTCGCCGTAGCGGCGGACGATGTACGTCGAGAGCCGTTGGGCGATCGTGGCGAGGGTCGTGGCAGCGGGGTGCTGGGGGTCCCATGCCGCGAAGAGGTGGATGCTCAGTTCGTCGGGTCCGACGGTGATCCGTACGGGGTGCAGGGCGAAACGCGGATCGTCGGATACGACGGCCACCCCGCGGCCGGCGGCCGCAAGGGCCTGCGCGACGGGGCCGCTGCTGCCCTCGATCACGACCCGCGGTGCCAGTCCGGCGCCGAGTGCCGCGGCGTCCAGCGCCTGCCGTGCGGTGAACGTCGGCGGGAGGCCA
>CAVYPI010000093.1:0-40719 GCA_963770125.1 uncultured Actinomycetota bacterium
CCTTGTTCAGGGTCGAAGCGGTTGCGGGGCGATCCTGCTGGCCAATATCGGTCTCAACTTGGTTCGACGAAACACCCGACTCGCTGGCTGCAGGGGGGCAGGAATCGACCCCGACCAGGCCTGCAACCGCTGTCGGTCTGAATGCGACCGTTGCATCACACCTGCTGGCTTCACGGACGTCCATTGCAACCCTTCACGGCGGAGCACTGGGAAATTATGTGCCATTCTGGCACACAACGTCATGATGTCCCATAGGCTTGGGTGCGAAAATCTCATAGTCTGCTGGATATGGGCATAGCTGACTTGTCGCCTGAAATCGCTAACGCGCGGCTTGGCGCGACTCTGACCCGCCAGGCCGTCATCGACGCGGCGACGCGGCAGTACCTGGCCGGCCAATCGCTGGACATGTCCGCCCTGGCCGCAGAGCTTGGCATCGGCCGCTCAACGCTCTACCGGATCGTGGGCAATCGTGAAAACCTACTGAGCACCCTGCTCGCCCAAGCGACCGAGCGCACATTCCGCGTGGCGACCGCGTGCACCACTGCGGAAGGTGGTTTGGAACACGTGCTCGAGGTACTGGACCGGTTCATGCACGCGATCATCGCCGCCCGGCCTCTGCGGACGCTGTCCGAACGCGAGCCCTTGCTGTTCGTGCGGCTCGTCTTATTGCCGGGCCAAGTCGAGCAGACCGCGGGACGACTGATCGGCGACATGCTGGCCACTGAAGTGGCCGCCGGGCGGCTCGAACTACCGCTGCCGCCCGCCGTGTGCGGCGACGCGATCGTCCGGATGTGCGATCCACACCTCTACGCCCACGTCCTTGGCCGTGGCGAACCCGAGATTGACGCCGCCCTGGATCTGATCGCGGCGCTGCTCGGCCGCGTGCACTAAGCCGCGCGCGAAGAAAACGTCATCTTCAAGTACTAACGGGGCTTCGGGACATCTCCGCTGGCGATGAGCTTCCACACGCCGATATGCGAGAGGGCCACAGCCACTTCTTGCTGCGTCGCCGTGCGCGCACGGTGCTGGCACTCTGAAGGTGGGCTGGCGGAGGCGTCGATCTTGAAGCGCTGGCGAGCCAGCTAACGATATCTGCTCACGGCGTCGCAGTTCCACGTTCAACCGACGGTCAAGAATCCCTTGGGTTGACTCATAGAATCAGGTAGCGATGCGTCTGACCTGCGAGAACTTGGAGCAGATGACGGGAATCGAACCCGCGTATTCAGCTTGGGAAGCTATTTCCATGGTCGAACGGGCTTTCTATTGCGCCTGGTCAGAGGCCGTACCGGCTAGCGCGAATTCCGGCTAGACGTGCGCTTTTTTGGTACGTCTGGCACACGGATACCGTACGTCGTCGGTTCGGTGGCGTTCGGGGTACAGACGGGGTACTGCGGCCCTATTCGGCTGACCGCTCCGCCCTGCCCGGATAGGCGGGCTGACCGTTCTTAAAATCCGCCAACTGTCTGTCCGAGTCCGACTGGGGGCACAGCCGGCGGGCGTACTCGTCGGCGGTGGCCAGCTTGAGCTTGCCTCGCGCGATCCTTGGACCTGGAGCAGAGCGGCTGTCAAGTAGAGCTGATCCGGTGAGCGATCGCATCGAACATCAGCATCACCAGGTCAATCACATCGTCGCGGGTCAGTCCTTCTGCGCCGTCCATCCACGTCATCAGAAACTCATCGGCGGCGGCAACGATACCGAACGCAAGCATGTGTACATCGCTTGAGTTCAGAGCCGAACTCGGTGGCAGGAGGCCGACGACCAACTGGGCGAGCCTGCGAAGCCCAGCTCGCCGTTGTTCGTGGGCAACCGGTCCTCCGCTGAGGACCTCCCGCGACTTGATGCGGGCCTGACCGGGATTCTTCTCGAATGAACGCGTGAGGGTGTCGATCATCGCGCGGGCACCCTCCGTTCCGCCGCTCGTTTTGTCGATCGCGGCGGCGCAGGCGGCAATCTCCTCGTCGATCAGCCGCGCGTAGACGGCGGCGAGCAGCGAGTCGAGATCGGCGAAGCTTTCTCCGAAGTAGCGGTCCCGTAGTCCTGATTGCGACAGGACGGACCGGATCGACGTGGCTGCGTATCCCCGTTCACCGAAGAGTTCGACGCCCGCGTCGATGAGTCGTTCTCGCCGCTCGGCGACGCGCTCGACGGCCGTCTTACCGTCGTAATCCCGCATCAGTCACCTCCTTGACCCACCACGACATGGGCGACTCCTCGGACGCCTCCATCGACGGTACCACCATGTGAGGTCAGTCACCATCTGATGGCGAATGCACTCAGATAGTTTACCGTTCCTGCCATGACTTCGACACCATTGATCCGTTCGGCCGAGACATTCGACTTCGTCATCGTGGGTGCAGGCAGCGCCGGTTGCGTGCTGGCGAACCGGCTCACCGAAGACCCATCGACCCGGGTGCTCCTACTGGAGGCCGGACCGCACGACAACTTGGAGACGATCCAGGTGCCTGCCCTCTTCAGCGCTCTGTTCGGCTCAGAGGTCGACTGGAACTACCAGATCGAGGATCAGACCCACTACCACGGTTCGACCACCTACCCGCGGGGAAAGACGCTGGGTGGCTCGTCATCCATCAATCTCATGGTCTACATCCGGGGACACCGCGCCGACTTCGACGGCTGGAGCGAGCACGGCAATGTCGGATGGGATTACGACAGCGTGCTGCCCTACTTCATCAAGGCCGAGCACAACAGCCGCCTCGGGGCGCCATTCCATGGCACCGACGGCCCACTGCATGTCGAGGATCGGTTGTTCACCCACGAGCTGTCGCACGCTTGGGTGGACGCCGCCGCGGAATGGGGCTTGACCCGCAACGACGACTTCAACGGCGCACGCCAGATCGGTGCGGGCGCGTATCAGGTGAGCTGCCGCAGCGGCCGCCGCTGGTCTGGTGCCGATGGGTATCTGCGGCCCGCGATGCAGCGGCCCAACCTCGTCGTTCGGGTCGGCGCCCACGTGACGCGTGTTCTCGTCGACGGCAACCGGGCGACGGGTGTCTGCTACCTCCAGAACGGAACCGAGACGACCGTCCATGCAGCATCCGAGGTCCTGCTCAGCGGTGGCGCCATCAACTCCCCGCAACTGTTGTTGCTCTCGGGGATCGGTCCAGCCGACCAGCTGCGCGCGCAGGACATCGACGTCGTCGCCGACGTCCCGGGCGTGGGGGAGAACCTGCAGGACCACACGATGGTCCCGCTCGTGTGGGCGACGCAGCACTCCAACGACCTGCTGGACCTGGCCAGCGCCGAGAACATGGCGCTCTGGCAGGACGGCCACGGAGGCCCGTTCGCCTCCAACGGCGCTGAAGTCGGGGGCTTCGTGTCCACAGCCGGCCTCGACGTGCCGAATGTGCAATTGATCGGCGGGCCGACCGCATTCGTCGACCACGGCCGCACCAGTCCGCCGCTGCCGAACTTCACCATGCTGACCGCAACGACGCACCCCCGCAGCCGCGGCCGGGTGTGGCTGAGGTCGCCTGACCCGCTGACTCATCCACACATCGACCCGGCGTACTTCGCTCACCCGGACGACCTCGCCGACATCACGGCCGGACTGCGCGTTTCACTGGAGATCGCCAACCAGAGCCCGATCTCCAAATACCTTCGCGGCCTGAACCTTCCGACGGATGCTGACCCGAGCGACGCAGAGCTCACCGAACATGCGAAACGTTGGTCACAGACCGAGTACCACGCTGTCGGAACCTGCGCGATGGGCATCGACGAAAACGCCGTCGTTGACCCGCAATTGAAGGTGCGCGGCGTCGACGGGCTGCGTGTCGTCGACGCATCCGTGATGCCGACCGTCGTCCGCGGTAACACCAACGGCGCCACCGTCATGCTCGCCGAAAAAGCCGCCCACCTCATCAAGGGGCAGACGACCGTGAAGCCGCTGACATGAACTCGCCGGGGCGAAAGCCTGCGGACTCAAAACCGTCATGGCTTGGGACTGGGCGCTACGGCGTCCGGCCCGCGCCGTCGGGCGGCCTGGCGCTCGTGCAGGATTTCCTGAACACCCGAGCGCACGCTGAAAAAGGGTCCCACCTGCTGGGCGACGCGGAGCACGCCAGTGCATGGGCGGCGAACGCGGCACGAAATTGCTCGGCGCTACGAGGCGCACAGCATCCGACGGTGGCCCTGACCGACGACGACGCCGCCCGTCTCCGAGAACTGCGCGACGTCCTTGACATGGTGCTGACCGGGAGCCGCATCAAGCCGCCACGGCACGTCCTCGGCACAGCGGCAATCGCGCTGGGCGTCGCCGGGGAGATGTCGTGGATACCAACTGGACACGGATGGCGTTGGTTGCGGTCGGCGATCATGGGTGAGGTCGTCCTGAGCGAGGAGACCGGAACGTGGCGGCGGATGAAGCAGTGCCGAAACCCCATGTGCCGGGCCACCTTCTACGACAGCTCATGGGACAACCGCGGCGTTTGCCGCCTGCATCCGGCGACCTCGGTGACGGAACGCCGGTGACGGCTAGCGTCCAACTCCAACAGCAGACGAACCTTAACAAGCAAAGGTAGCCAAATGAATGCAAGGACCATGCGGGACGTGCCAGCGCTCGATCTGGCGCTCGAGGACTTACGGTCAGGCGCGCCTGGATGGGCGGACCTGCCGCTGCGCGCGAAGATAGCAATGCTGGAGGCGCTGCCGCCCAGGATCGTAGACGTTGCACCGCGCATGGCGGCTGCCGCTACTGAGGCCAAAGGCATCGCATCGACCTCCGCGTGGGTCGCCGAAGAATGGACGACAAACATCTGGGTATTCGTTCAGGCCATCAACACCCAAATACTGGTTCTTAAAAGAGTTCTCGCCGGACACGAGCCGGTTAACGCCGACGCTGTTCACACGGGACCCGACGGCCAAGTCGTCGTCGATGTCTTCCCTGCCACCGGATACGACCGCCTGCTGCTCAACGGCTATAAGGCGCAAGTTTGGATTGAGCCCGGCGTCAGCGCCGAACAGACGCGCGCGGAGGCGGCCGCGCTGTACCGCGGGACCGACCCCAGTGACCCCGAGGTGTGCTTGGTCCTAGGCGCGGGCAACCTCGGCACCATCACAGCGCTGGACATCATTGACCAGCTGTACATCCGGGGCAATGTCTGCGCAGTAAAAATGAACCCGGTCAACGAATACCTCGGACCGTTCTACGAACACATCTTCAGTGAGTTCATCTCGCGTGGCTGGCTTCGCCTGCTTTATGGTGGCGCCGACGTCGGCGGCTACCTGGCACACCACCCCAAGGTCGACACCATCCACATGACCGGCTCCGCAGCCACCTACGACGCGATCGTATGGGGAACCGACGATCAAGCCGCCAGCCGCAAAGCCAACAACACGCCGCTACTGGACAAGCCAATCACCGGCGAACTCGGTGGCGTCAGTCCTTTCATCGTGGTCCCCGGCGATTGGGGCCCGCGCGACCTGCGGTTCCAGGCCGAACATATCGCCACGACCAAACTCATCAACTCCGGCCACAACTGCAACGCCACACAGGTTCTCGTCCTCTCGCAGGATTGGCCACTGGCCAACAAACTTATCGCCGAAGTCCGCGCTGTCATCAGCAACGCCGAACCCCGACCCCCCTACTACCCAGGCTCAGAGGACAAAATCACCAGCGCCTGTCGCGGCATGACGGGAACCGAGTTCCTCGGCGGCGACCACACCCGCGCCCTCATCACCGACGTCGACGCACATAGCGGCGCCAGCATCCTGACCGACGAAGTCTTCGCCGGGGTCCTCGGCGTCGTGCGACTTCCCGGCAAGACAGTAGAGCAGTTCCTGCACAACGCCGTTGAGTTCGCCAACGACGTGCTGCCCGGCAACCTCGGCGCAGTTATCGCTATCGATCCAAAGACCCGCAAGCAGAACGCGCAGGCTTTCGACGACGCGACGGCGCACCTGCGCTACGGCGCCGTCGGCATCAACGCATGGACGGGGATGGCGTTCGCATTGGCGACCTGGGGGGCGTTTCCCGGTAATACCGCACAAGAGATCGGCAGCGGCACCGGAATGGTACACAACACCTTTATGCTCCCAAGACCTCAGAAAGCCGTCGTCGAGATCCCGTTCCGTCCCGCGCCCCGCTCGTTGTTCAACGGAGAACTGACCCTCTCGCCCAAGCCAGTTTTCTTCATCACCAACAAGACAGCGGAAACTACCGTCAGACGGCTCGTAAGGTTCCTTGTCCACCGCAACCCCATCGCACTGCCGCGAATCTTCCTGTCTGCATTGCGCGGATGAGCTACACGGCTCCCGAATCGGCCAAGCTCAGAACGCACAAGCCGCTTGATCTGCGAATTCCGTTGTTGCACCGGCCTATCTAGGCATACCAGCGAACCAACACGAGCCGCTGCGCTGTAACCGGCCGCCACGTCGCCGAAGTCCATGGCCTAGACGATCCCTTTGCGGCCGGGTCGGTTCGCGGTGCACCGCGTCAGACGAGACGCGGCACTGGGCTTCATTCGACGCCGACGCCGATTTCGACAGGCTCCACGCGAGCGCGCGTCGGCGATTCATCGGCTCGCTCCGGCGGCGTGGCGTCAGAAGGCTGCGAGCAGTGCGCGGACCGCGGCGCGCACCCGAGCCGACACAACCGCAGGGGTGGACGCATCGAGCTTGCCGTCGAGGTGCAAGAAGGCCAAGCCGTGAACGAGACCCCAGCGGTCGACATAGCTTCCACATCGGCGCCGGGAAAGCTCTGCCGCACAACGGCGTCCACATACTGCGAGATGGCGGGTGGTATTCGTTCACTACGCCAGGAGGCCGTGCTGCGACCGTTGAGGATGGAGCGCGTCCTACGACACCCTGGCGAAACTGCATCCGGTCGGTCGGTCGGTCGTCTCGGCGAGGTCGACGCCGTCGTCGACGCGGTCCTCTATCTGGAGAATGCCGGCTTCGTCACCGGCGAGATCCTGCATGTGGACGGTGGCCAAAGTGCAGGGCACTGAGGTTCTGCCTTCCGACCGCTTGTCAGGCGAGCGTGTGCGGGGACGAGTTTTCGAAAATTTATGTCGAAGTGGGTTAATCAACCCTGACCTACTCGATGCGAACGAGTCGACTTGGGCGTTCGTGGCCGTTGACTTCGTTGGGTGCGGCGACAATTACCAGGTCAAGCGATTGGCGACGTTGGCGAGTGCTGGCGGTTCTCGGAACTACTGCGGACGGACTGCGGACGGTAGAGCCATCTAGTCAGAACTCGACGGGGAGAGAGCACGCGCTGGCTGTACGAGGCGGGCCATGATCCACGGCAAGGGGTACCCGCACCCCTTCGGGATGAATTGGGAACCTCGCAGGCGTCAGACTGGTTTTCGATTCCCGGTGGGTTAGCCGCGGTAGGCGGCTACCTCGATCATGAACCTGGCGTCCTCACCCTTCCGGCCGAAATCCGGCGACTGAATAGCCGATCGGGCCGGCCGGTGATCGCCGAACCGCTCTGCCCAGACTTGGTTGAACACGGGCCGGTCACGCTGAAGCTCCCGCATGACGATGCCGACCCGCACAACGTCGGTCAGCGCCGCCCCAGCGGCGGAGAGGATCGCCTGGAGGTTGGCGAAGAGCTGTTCAGCCTCCGCGCGCGCGTCCTTGGGGATGGCGTGTTTCAGCGCGTCGGCCCCGAACAACGCTGACACGTAGATCCAACCTCCGGCCTCGACCGCTTGTGGCACCGGTCCGGTGTGCGACGGCGCGCCGTCAGTGTGGATGACGCGCATGAAACCTCCATTGCGATGCCGAGCTCTGTGGATATCGTCGGGACCGACCGTCGTCCAAACTCGTCATGCGCCGGCCACTTCGATGGACCCCAGACCACCGAATTGGAATGTGACGCTGCCGCCTGCCACCACGGGGACCGGAGCGGTCACCCCGCCCGAGAACACCAGCTGCCCGGCCTTCAGCACCTCACCCTCGGCGGCGAGCTGGTTGGCCAGCCATGCCACCGACGCAGCGGGGTGGCCCATCACGGCAGCGCCAGCCGCTGTCATTACGACCTCCCCTGCGACCCGCACGACGCAACCGATCAGCCCTAAATCCTCCACCTCACTGGGCCGACGGGTGACGGAACCCAGGTAGAAGCCACCCGCGCTGGCGTTATCGGCCACCACGTCGGTCAGGGTGAACTTGAAGCCCTCGTAGCGCGAATCAAGCACGTCTACAGCGCCGAAGACGATCTCGGTGGCGGCCAGCACCGAGATCACCGTGGCCGGCGGCTCGATGTCGCGGGCCAGTAGGAACGCGATCTCGGACTCCACCCTCGGGTGGATGAAGCGATCCAGCCGCACCGGCTCGCCGTAACCGCAGATCATGCCGCTTGTCACCCGGCCATACAGTGGCGAATCCACACCCATCGCCTGCTGTTTGTTCCGGCTGGTCAAACCCAGCTTGTACCCGACCAGACGCTCTCCCGCATCGAGTTTGGACTGCACGAACGCGCGCTGAGCCAGGTAGGCGGTATCCAGGTCGAAATCGGGATAGTTGTCGCTGAATTGCCCGATCGCCTTATGTTCGCGCTCAGCTGCGATCAATTCGTCGGCAATGCCCTGGGCATCGGTCACGGGTAGGCCTTTCGGACTGGAGCGTCGCATGATGCGGCTGCATCTTCGAAGACTCGCAGCACGGCGATGCCTGACACAAGGTCTTCACCATCCCCTTCCGTGCAGCGGAAATGGACCAGGCCCACGGCCACTCAGGAGGGCATCAGACACGCCATACCAGCGTCGTCGGCTTTGCTGATGCCATGGTTGCGGCCGTCACAGTGCTCGCCGGTCGGCCAGCTGTAGGTCCGTCACGGGGGCATAACGCCGGCCGCGCGCAGCACCGTGGTGGCTGCGTCCGCGGCGCGTTGGGCGGCTTCGGCGACAGGTAGGTTGCGGAACTCCGGTGTGTTGGATTCGACGCAGTAGGGGCCTCTAAAACCGGCCCGCCGCACGGCGCAGATCAGTCCGATGACGTCGAGTTCACCCTCGCCGGGGAGTTCGCGTTCCGCACGAGCGTGCCGCTGGAAGTCGTCATGCACCAGCGGGCCGTCGTTGAGTTGGAAACCGGTGATGCCCGCCGTCGGCAGGCCGACGAGTTGGTCGGGGTGGCCGCCGCCGTTGTAGAAATGCCACACATCGATCAACAGGCCCGCATTCGGTGCGTCGGCTCGGCGCAACAGGTCGATAGCGATCCGAGTGTTGGCGAGCGCCGACCACGGAAAAGACTCGAGGGCGACGAGCAGCCCCTTCTCGGCGAGCCGATCGGCGTTGGCACGAAACGCCTTCGCCGCGCGATCCAGCGCTTCCTCAGAATCCAGCGGACTGTCCCCGCTGAACTCGCCGGCACTGACCTGGCGGCCCCCGAGCGCGTCGGCGACCGCTTCGATGTCGGCTAGAGATGGCGAGATTCCCCCGCTCGGGCCGGAACTGAAGGCCCAGCCGGCCAGAAATTCGATCTCGACCAGGGCTAGTCCGTTGTTGCGAAGGACTGCCCGCATCTCGGGGACGTCCACACCGGCAGCGATCGTGCGGGACAGATCACCGGAGTGCAGGCCAATACCGGAGAAACCGGCCGCTGCAGCGGCTTCGCACCGCTCGATGAAGGAATTTCTGGGTGGTTCGACGAAGCCCGCACCCGACAGGGTGAAGAAACTCGCGACCAATCCGGGAAACTCTGCGGAGCGCGCTGCGGTGAAGTCAGACATGGTTTGGCCGTCCGAGTGAGCACTACGTGGCCGCTGGCAGCGGCGAGGCGGACCGGCCCATCAGATGCGCTCCTTTGCACTGGTGCAGAGCGTCGACGGCCAATGTAAAGCCGCCCACAAAGAAGCCGGCGATGATTCCGCTCAATGGACGACTTGCAGGTATGGTGCCCAGACTCCTCGTACGTGTAGACGTCGGTCCGGCACCGTGCCGATCACCGTCCCAGTCCACTCACTGTTACTTAGGTCTTGGCCTATCGCGCCGCAGCCTCCCATCTCTGGAAAGGGGCGACGTCCGCAGCAGCTGCGGACGCACTGCCGGCGACCCGCTAGTTCATTCAGTTAGGGCGTCCGACTCTGAGAGCACTCGGTAGACGGTCGCTCGACTCACGCCGAGCGTGGCAGCGATAGTGCTGGCCGATTCACCGCTGGCGTGCATCCCCTGCGCGAGAGCGGCTTTCGATTTGTCGAGCGCCTTGGGGCGGCCGATGGACTGGCCGCGTGCTTTTCGCGCATCCCGTGCCGCCGCACGACGTTCCCGGCCCAGCTCCAACTCAAGCTCGGCGAGGCTTGCGAGCACACCGGCCACCATGCGCCCTGTCGCTGCCGGTGCGACTTTGAATCGCGTTGTGACATTTCGTGACACTGACGCTGGCTGATCGAACAGATCGAACACCATCTGACCTGTTAAAACAGTGGAGCCGATGACGGGAATCGAACCCGCGTATTCAGCTTGGGAAGCTGATGTTCTGCCATTGAACTACATCGGCACTGTTGATCACGAAGGCTAACACTCCAAGCGGCTACGCTCGTCGAGTGCTGCTCTCCGATCGCGACATCCGTGCCGAAATCGCCGCCGAGCGGCTGGGTATCGATCCCTACGACCCGGGCCTGGTGCAGCCGTCGAGCGTCGATGTCCGCCTCGACAACATGTTCCGCGTCTTCAACAACACCCGCTATACCCACATCGACCCATCCATCCAGCAGGACGAGCTCACCAGCCTGGTGCAGCCGGACCCGGGCGAGCCGTTCGTACTGCATCCCGGCGAGTTCGTCCTCGGCTCCACGCTGGAGCTGTGCACGCTGCCCGACGACCTCGCGGGCAGGCTCGAGGGCAAGTCGTCGCTCGGGCGGCTCGGCCTGCTGACCCACTCGACGGCAGGCTTCATCGACCCGGGCTTCTCCGGCCACATCACCCTCGAGCTGTCCAACGTCGCCAATCTACCGATCACGCTGTGGCCCGGGATGAAGATCGGCCAGCTGTGCCTGCTCCGGCTGACCAGCCCCGCCGAGCACCCCTACGGCAGCGCGCAGGCCGGCTCCAAGTACCAGGGCCAGCGCGGCCCGACACCGTCGCGCTCGTATCAGAACTTCATCAAATCAGGCTGATCGGCCGTCGACAGACGGTGAGGGTTTGGTAACACCGCGGAATACGACGTTCGGCGACCTCGGCGCGCCGGGTCCACGACCCGACAAGGCCGAGGAAAGCTGAGACGACATAACGGAATCTGAACCGTGCAGCGCGGGTTGTCGTTGCGCCGGGTAGGGTTTTAGTACCGGCGCCGGCGAGTACCCGTGCCGTCGCGGTCCGGCCAGAGCTTCAGCGCCATCAGCAAATGCCATTGGATGTAACGCCCCAGCTGATAGTGCCGATGAAGTATCTGGTTGTCGACTCGTGCGGGATGAGTGCGCAACGGCAATCTAGATAGCGTAGCAAACACTTGGAGGGGTTAGTGGACATCGTATTAGGTGTGTCGATGACACCTACGACGGTCCGCATGGTGCTGGTCGAAGGCGATAAAGCCGACGGGTCGATCGTCGACCACGACGCCTTCGACATCACAGCCAACGATGGCTCAGCAACGTCTTTGAGCACGGCCGAACAGGTCGTCGGGGCGGTGCTTGGCACCAAGGAGAGCGCCGCCGCGGGAGGCCACCACCTGAAGTCGATCGGCGTCACATGGAGTGACCACGCCGAGGCCTCGACGCTGCGCGACGCCCTGGCCGCGCGGGGCGTCAAGGACGTGATGCTCGTGTCCGACGGCCATGCCGCGGGCGCACTGGCCCAGGCCGTCGGCCGGGCCGTCGGTTACGCCACCACCGCGCTGTTGTTCATCGACCGGGACACCGCCACGCTGTCGGTGGTACAGACCGACGACGGCTCCGTCGTGAAGGTGTTGAGTCGCTCGCTTCACAGCG
Source organism: uncultured Actinomycetota bacterium (assembly GCA_963770125.1). Classification (GTDB taxonomy): domain Bacteria; phylum Actinomycetota; class Actinomycetes; order Mycobacteriales; family Mycobacteriaceae; genus Mycobacterium. The sequence goes on from CAVYPI010000093.1 coordinate 11,889, forward strand.
ATGACGCGATGGCCGTCCTCACCGAGATGGCCGCGGCCGTCGACGCCCAGGACTCGCCGCCGCAGGGCATGTTCGTCGTCGGCTCAGGGGTCGACGTCACCTCGGTGAAGTCGCACTTGGAGCACCTCGTCAGCCTGCCCGTCAGTGCGCCGGATGAACCGGAACTCGCGCTGGCCCGCGGCGCGGCGCTGGCATCGGCCAACGCCCCTGCCTTCGAGGCGACGACGGTTGGTCTGGCCTACTCCCAGGACCCCGACGGGACCGCGGGAGGCGCCGCCTACGCGGGACTCGCGGCTGCGGACACTCAGCTGGCCCCGGTCAGCGGCGCCCATGAGCTGGTCGACGACTACGCGGGGCAGACCGATATGGAGCCGATTGCTGCCGAGGAGGGCCGCAAGCCGTTCCTGCTCGTCGGCAGCGCGCTGACATCGATCTTCGTGGTTGGCGTTGTGGCACTGGTTATTTCGCTGGCTGTGAGCATCCGACCGACGGTCGATCAGCGGCCCGCCCCCGGCCAGAGCGCGATCGTGCCCAGCACCGTGGCGCCGGCACCGGCGCCCGCGCAGGAGGCGCAGCAGCCCGTCGCCCCGCCGCCTCCACCCGCGGAGACCATCAAGCCGCCGGTGCCCGCCGCCGTGCAGGAAGCGCCGCAACCTGCGCCACGGCAGGTATTCGTCGAGCAGGCGCCGGCCCCGCAGGCACCCGCGCCTGCCCCGGCACCGGCCGCGCCACCGCCGCCGCCTCCCGAGGCGCCGCTGCCCGCGCCTGCTCCCGTGGCGCCGGCGCCGGTTCCCTATCTTCCGGCGCCGGTCTACAACCCGCCGGTCTACAACCCGTACTTGCCGCCGCCCGTTTACTACCCGCCGCCCAGACCGTGGACACCTCCGTGGCAACACCAACCAGAGCCGCAAGAGCCGCCTCAGCAGGATCCGCCGGACGACCCGCCGCCTCAACACAGCCCGCCGCCGTGGCAGTGGCCAGGATCTGGCGGGGGCGGCTCGGGCTGGCTCCGGTGGTTCCGGTGACTTCGAACCCGGTGGGTCTGGCGGATCTGGTGGCTCGTCGGGCCGCAACGGCGGAGGCTCAGGAGGATGCTTCTTGATCTTCTGCAGCGGCGGATCCGGCCGTCACTAACGGCGCTCAGTGACTTCCGCTCGTTACCTGCCGTTGGTTTGGCGCTAAGTGTCACGTAGCAGTTAGCTCATCGCGGCTGCCTATAGAGGCAGTATGCGATGCACCGTTTTCGGCACGGGCTATCTCGGCGCGACACATGCCGCCGGAATGGCCGAACTCGGGCACGACGTGATCGGCGTCGATATCGATGCGGGTAAGGTCGCCAAGCTCGCGGGCGGCGACATCCCGTTCTACGAGCCCGGTCTGCGAAAGATGTTGAGCGATAACCTCGCTGCCGGCCGGTTGCGCTTCACCACCGACTACGACGAGGCAGCCGATTTCGCCGACGTGCACTTCCTGGGCGTCGGAACCCCGCAGAAGAAGGGCGAATACGGCGCGGACCTACGACACGTGCACGCCGTGATCGACACCCTGGTGCCGCGGCTGCGCCGGCACGCGGTGATCGTCGGCAAATCAACGGTGCCCGTCGGCACGGCCGCCGAGCTGTCGGAACGGGTCCGCAGTCTCGCGCGCGAGGGCGTCGACGTCGAGGTGGCGTGGAATCCCGAATTCCTGCGCGAGGGCTTTGCCGTCCACGACACCCTGCACCCGGACCGCATTGTGCTTGGCGTGCAACGGGAGTCGATGCGGGCCGAGGGCGCGATCCGCGAGCTCTACGCCCCACTGCTCGAAGAGGGCGTGCCGTTCCTGGTGACCGATCTCCAGACGGCCGAACTGGTCAAGGTGTCCGCGAACGCCTTTCTCGCCACCAAGATCTCATTCATCAACGCGATCTCCGAGGTGTGCGAGGCCGTCGACGCCGATGTCACCCTGCTGGCCGACGCGCTGGGATATGACCCGCGGATCGGGCGTCGCTTCCTCAACGCCGGCCTAGGCTTCGGCGGCGGGTGTCTGCCCAAGGACATCCGCGCATTCATGGCCCGGGCCGGCGAGCTCGGCGCCAACCACGCGCTGACGTTCCTGCGCGAGGTCGACAGCATCAACATGCGGCGCCGCACCCGGATGGTCGATCTGGCGACCAAGGCGTGCGGCGGCTCGCTGCTCGGCGCGAACGTGGCTGTACTCGGCGCCGCGTTCAAACCCGAGTCCGATGACGTTCGGGACTCGCCCGCACTCAATGTGGCCGGCATGCTGCAACTCAATGGCGCCACGGTCAACGTCTACGACCCGAAGGCGATAGAGAACTCGCGGCGCCTCTTCCCGACGCTGAACTACTCGACGTCGGTGGTGGAGGCTTGTGAGCGCGCCGATGCGGTGCTGGTACTCACTGAGTGGCGCGAGTTCGTCGAGCTCGATCCCGACCACCTTGCCGACACGGTGCGCGCCAAAGTCATTGTTGACGGCCGCAATTGCCTCGATACCGGCCGGTGGACCAACGCCGGATGGCGGGTGTACTGCCTCGGCAAGAGCATGGACAGGGTCAGCCAGCAGACGCCTGCTTGAGCATTCCGTCGAAGCCTTGCCACAACAGCATGAAGACGAGTTCGACCATGCGCTCGCGGCGCACGTCGCGGTTCTCGTACCACCATCTGGCGACACCGTCGGTCGCCGATTGGGTTGCGCGGGCGAGGATCCACGCGATCTCCGGGTCTGCCGGATCCTGGTGCAGGACGCGCCAGATGAATGGATGCCGGCGCGGACCATCTCCTCGACCGAGGCCCCCTCGAGGCGGCGCAGCGAGCGATCCCGCAACTGCTGGGCATGTAACTCGAGAAGCGTGATTCGGTAAGCTGCGGTCACATTACCGAACCGCAATTCGGTTGGACGGAGTGTCATGGTGCAAGGTTCAGTGAAACAACGAATCCAGTGGCTTTCCGTGCACGGCGTGATACGCGGAACTTCGAAGCTCTTCGCTCGTCAGGGCGATCCGCAGGGACGGTTGATCGCCGATCCCGCCGTGCGGGCCGACCCCGTCGCGTTCACCGAGGAGCTGCGCGCGCGGGGACCGATCGTGAAATGCCGTGCTATCTACATGACCGTCGACCACAAGATCGCCAACGATCTCCTGCGATCCGACGACTTCCACGTCTTCGGGCTGGGGACGAACCTGCCCAAACCGCTTCAATGGGTGGCCAATCGTACGAAGCCCGACCTGCTGCATCCGATTCAGCCGCCGTCCATGCTGTCGGTCGAGCCGCCCGACCACACCCGCTACCGCAAGCTGGTGTCGTCGGTGTTCACCACGCGTGCCGTTGCCGCGCTGCGCGATCGCGTCCAGGACACCGCCAACACGCTTCTGGACGATCTCGCCGACGATGCCGGCACCGTCGACGTCGTCGAAAGGTATTGCTCACAACTTCCCGTCACCGTGATCGGCGACATCCTCGGAGTACCCGACGAGGCGCGGCCCCGCATCCTGGAGTTCGGTGAACTAGGCGCACCCAGCCTCGACATCGGCCTGACGTGGCGGCAATACAAGAGGGTCTATCGCGGCATCGAGGGCTTCAACGACTGGCTGTCGAACCACCTGCATGAACTGCGCCGCAACCCTGGCGACGACCTGATGAGCCAGATCATTCGGGCTTCCGAGAGTGCCGAAGGCGGTCCATTGACCCACCAGGAACTGTTGGCGACCGCGGGACTCGTGCTGGCTGCCGGTTTCGAGACCACAGTTAACTTGTTGGGCAACGGAATTCGGATGCTGCTCGACACGCCAGGACATCTCAAGACGTTGGCGGCGCGCCCCGAGCTGTGGCCAACTGCGGTCGAGGAGATACTGCGGCTGGATTCGCCGATTCAGCTCAGCGCGCGGCTTGCGGCCAAAGACAGCGACATTGCGGGCACCCTCGTCCGGCGCGGTGAGGTAGTGATCATCTATCTGGCCGGAGCCAACCGCGACCCGAAGGTCTTCACCGACCCGCACCGCTTCGACATCGAGCGCGAGAACGCGGGCAAGCATCTGTCGTTCTCCGGCGGCAGGCACTTTTGTCTCGGCGCCGCGCTGGCGCGGGCGGAGGGTGAAGTGGGGTTGCGGACGTTCTTCGAGCGCTTCCCGGACGCGCGGTTGGCAGGCAACGGCAACCGCCGCGACACCCGGGTGCTACGGGGATGGGCATCGCTGCCGATTTCGCTCGGAAGGGCCCGCACCGCTGTAGGTTCGTAGCGTGGATTTCCGAGCGGCGCTGCTCGACCAGACCCGGGACTTCGGGGAACTGATCCGCAGCGCAGACCCGTCAACGCGCGTGCCGACCTGCCCCGACTGGACGCTGCGGCAACTGTTCCGTCATGTCGGGCGCGGAAACCGTTGGGCCGCACAGATCATCGCGGACCGACGGACCGAACAATTGGACCAGCGCGATGTCCGCGATGGCAAACCGCCGGACGACACCGACGCCGCGATCGAGTGGTTGAACAACGGCGCGCAGCTCATCATCGACGCCGTCGACCGTGTTCGTCCCGAGACGCGGGTGTGGACTTTCATTGGCGCGCGCCCGTGCGGCTGGTGGATCCGGCGCCGTCTGCACGAGGCGACGGTGCACCGCGCCGACGCCGCGCTGGCACTGGGCTTGGACTACGACCTCTCGCCGGAGCTGGCCGCCGACGGGATCAGCGAATGGATCGAGCGCGTCAGCGTCCAATCCCGATCGCGACCGTTGCCGCTGGAGCTGGGACGGACGCTGCACCTGCACGCCACCGACGACGGCCTCGGTCCCACCGGGGAGTGGACCATCACCAGCGACACGGTGGACGGCGTCGCCTGGTCGCACGACCACGGCAAGGGAGACGTTGCGCTGCGCGGCCCGGCCAGGGATCTGCTGCTGGCCATCGTGCGCCGGCGCACCGCCGGCGCGGCCGGTGTCGAGGTAGTCGGCGACACCGCCGTGTGGGACGACTGGCTGGAGCACACGCCGTTTCTAAGTGGCGTACCTTCTCGACCATGACCACTTCGGAGATCGCGACCGTTCTCGCCTGGCATGACGCGCTCAACGAACGGGACTTCGATACCCTGCTGTCGCTGTCCAGCGACGATATCGAGGTGGGCGACGCCAAGGGCGCCGCTCAGGGGCATGCCGCACTGCTCGACTGGGCGCAGTCCGCTGACGTCAGGGCCGAACCGGGCCGGATGTACGTGCACGACGGGGTCGTCGTGGTCGAACAGCAGGTCACCTCGACCGTAGGCTCCGGCACCGCGGCGTCGGCGTTCCGTGTCGTGCACGACCACATCACGTCGGTGTTCCGGCACCCCGACCTGGCCTCTGCGCTGGCCGCGACCGAGCTGACCGAGAAGGACCTCGCAGGCTGATGCGGGGCATCATCCTGGCCGGCGGATCGGGGACGCGGCTGTATCCGATCACCACGGGCGTGTCCAAGCAGCTACTGCCCGTGTACGACAAGCCGCTGATCTACTATCCGCTCTCGACGCTGATGATGGCGGGCATCCGCGACATACAGGTCATCACCACGCCCGACGATGCTCCGGCGTTCCACCGATTGTTAGGCGACGGTTCGGATTTGGGCATCAACATCACCTACGCGGCTCAGGACCGGCCCGACGGGCTGGCGCAGGCATTTGTGATCGGCGCCAAGCACGTCGGCGACGGTTCAGTGGCATTGGTGTTGGGCGACAACATTTTCTACGGGCCGGGCCTGGGCACCAGTCTGAGTAGGTTCCACAACGTCAGCGGTGGAGCGATTTTCGCGTATTGGGTGGCCAACCCTTCGGCCTACGGTGTCGTCGAGTTCGCCGACGGCACCGCGCTGTCGATCGAGGAGAAGCCGGCCACACCGAAGTCGAACTACGCGGTGCCGGGCCTGTACTTCTACGACAATGACGTCGTCGAGATCGCGCGCTCGCTGAAACGCTCGGCCCGCGGCGAGTACGAGATCACCGAGATCAATCAGATCTACCTGAACCAGGGTCGGCTGTCGGTCGAGGTGCTGGCCCGCGGCACTGCGTGGCTGGACACCGGAACATTCGACTCGCTGCTCGACGCCGGCGACTACGTCCGCACCATCGAACGCAGGCAGGGACTCAAGATCAGCGTGCCCGAGGAGGTGGCCTGGCGGGTCGGCTTCATCGACGACGACCAGCTTGCCGCCCGCGCGCACACCCTGCTCAAGTCAGGATACGGCGCCTACCTGCTGGAGCTGCTGGAGCGGTAGCCGGCGTCGCGAGCACTGTCGCGATCGCCGTCGTCAACGGCACCGACAGGGCCAGCGCGATGCCGCCGACCGCCGACCGGGCGATCTCGATGGCCACGCTCTCGCTGGTCAACACGTCGCCAAGGGAGCGGTTCGCCACGCTGAACAACAGCAGCAGCGGCAGCGCGCTACCCGCATAGGCCAGCACCAGCGTGTAGACGGTGCTGGCGATGTGGTCGCGGCCCACCCGCATGGCGCCGAGGAAGATCGCGCGCCGCGAGCTGCTGTCGCCAAGCTCGGCCAGCTCGAACACCGTCGACGCCTGCGTGACGGTCACGTCGTTCAGCACGCCGAGCGAGCCGATGATGAACCCGGCCAGCAGCAGCCCGGTGATCGATACGTTGCCGAGGTAGGCAGCGACTTCGTTGTTCTGATCCTCGGACAGTCCGGTCAAGTGTGCCAATTCGATTGCGCCCCAGGACAACAGCGCGGCGAGCAAGAGTGCGGTCAGGGTGCCTAGGAGGGCCGCGCTGGTGCGCAGGCTCACCCCGTGAGCCAGATAGATCACCGCGTAGAGGATCGCCGCCGATGCGACCAACGCGACCGGAATGGCGGATGCGCCATCACGCAGGGCGGGCAGCAGGAACACCACCAGCACGACGAACGCGACCACGATGCCGATCATCGCTCGCAGCCCGCGCCAGCCGGCGACCGCGACGATCACGACGGCGAACGTCGCCGCGAGGGCGATCAGCGGCCACGTCCGCTCGTAGTCGTAGAACGCGTAGCTGGTCGCGCCCGCCGCGTCGACCTGGCGGCTGATCCGGATGTGGTCGCCGACGGCGAGGTTGGGTTGGCCGGGTCCGCCGCTGGATTCGAGCACTGTGTTGGCGCCATTATTGGGGCCGGAGTCGATGCTGACCAGGGTCTGCACGCACTGGGCACCGCCCTGCGGCGCCTGCACTGGGTCGGCGGTCAGAACGGCGCCCGCCGAGGGGCTCCCACATGGGGCGGCCTTGCTGGACAGCACATGCCCGGCTTCGGTAGTGACCGCACCGCCAGCTGCGTTCTGGAATGGCAGCGGGATGTCGACCTTCTGGTGGCTGGGCCACAGCCACACCGCGCCGGCCAGCACGGCGACGCCAATGGCAATCAGTGCGCCGACGACGATCTTGGCCGCCGTCGGGCCCAACGGTGCAGGGCCGCGCAGCGAGTGCGAATGGGCGTGCGAGTGCGTCACGCGCAACAGGGTAGACGGGCGAGCTGAGCGTGATTTAGTTCAAGGTGGAGGAGCCGATGAGTAGTGACATCGAAACGCAAATAGCCGACGACGGGGTTGCAACACTGACGCTGGCGCGGGCTGAGCGGCGGAACGCACTGTCGATCAAGATGCGCGACGAGATTACTGCGCAGCTCGACGACTGGGCGGCGGACCCGGCCGTTCGCGTGGTCGTGCTGACGGGGGCGGGACCGACCTTCTGCGCGGGATTCGACCTCAACGAGTTCGGTCAACCGGATCTCGCGAAGCGGATCAAGGACAACTCTCGTCGGTACCACCTGGCCGTATGGCACTTCCCCAAGCCCCTGGTAGCTGCCGTCAACGGGCCCGCGATGGGTGGCGGCATGGACCTGAGGTGTTGTGCGACTGTCGAATCGCTTCCAGCGCTGCGGTATTCGGGCATCCGGAGATCAAGTTTGGCGCTCCGCCGTTGTTCACTCCGCTGCAGTGGATCGTCGGGCTTGGCGTCGCGCGCGAGCTGTGCCTGACCGGACGCCGAATCGATGCCGCGGAGGCGCTGCGCATCGGCCTCGTCACCCGCGTCACCGAACCCGCCGACCTACTCGAGGGCGCGTTGGCGATGGCAAGTTCGATCATCGAGGCGCCCCAGGTCGCGCTCGAAACCGCAAAGCGCTATCTCATCAGTAGCGCCAGTGCGACATTTGAAGAGGCGTTCGCCGTTGAACACGACAAGGTGTTCGACGAGTTCCTGCTCGGGCCGGCAGGGTGAGCGGATCGTTTCGGGCGCAACCAATTTGAAGAATCAGAGACAACGGCCAGGAGGACATCATGAGCGACATCATCGACCAGACCAAGACATTCAGGTTGCTCGAAGAGCGGATCGCGAAGACGACAAATCCACGCCATCTCCTTATGCTCAATCGGCTGCTGCAGCATACGATCGGCGAGGCCGAGCCGGATCTCGATCTCGTGATGTCGACCCTCGGCGCAAGCCCGCGCTATATCACCTGGGGCGCACCCGCGGATCTGAGTCCCCTGGGCCGGGAAGCGGTGCAAGCCTTCTACCAACAAACGATCGTGAAAGGGGGCCAGTTCTGCCTTGAGATGGATATGGACCGTATCGTCGTCGATGACGACACCATCGTCACCGAAGGCTATTTGCGCTCGGTCTATTACGGCGCTGACGCGGCGCGAAGGGGCCTTCCCGCTGATGATCCAACGGGCTTCTACCTCCTGACGCAGAAGTTCCGCGACTTCATCGGCGCCTGCTAGCCCGACAGCGGCTACTGGCGGTAGGACGACAGGAAGTTGCCGAAACGCTCGATCGCGTTGGCAAGGTCACGTGACCACGGCAGCGTCACGATGCGCAGGTGATCAGGCGTGGGCCAATTGAAGCCGGTGCCCTGGGTGACCAGGATCTTCTCCTGAAGCAACAGGTCGAGGACGAGTTGCTCGTCGTCCTGGATGTCATAGACCTCGGGGTCGAGCCGCGGGAAGGTGTAGAGCGCGCCCTCCGGCTTCACGCACGACACCCCAGGGATCTCGTTCAGCTTGGTCCACGCCAGGTCGCGCTGCTCGAGCAGCCGCCCGCCGGGCAGCACGAGGTCCTCGATGCTCTGATGGCCGCCGAGCGCGACCTGGATCGCATGCTGCGCAGGGACGTTCGGACACAGCCGCATGTTGGCCAGCAGGCTGATGCCCTCGATGAAGCTGCTGGCGTGCTCCTTGGGGCCGGTGATGACCAGCCAGCCGGACCGGTAGCCCGCGACCCGGTAGGCCTTCGACAACCCATTGAAGGTCAGCGTCAGCACGTCCGGCGCCACCGACGCCATCGCAATGTGCTTGGCGTCGTCGTAGAGGATCTTGTCGTAGATCTCGTCGGCGAGCAGAAGCAGTTGGTGCTTGCGCGCGAGATCGGCCATCTGGTCGAGGATTTCGCGGGTGTATACCGCGCCGGTCGGGTTGTTCGGGTTGATCACGACGATCGCCTTGGTGCGGTCGGTGATCTTCGACTCCAGGTCGGCGATATCGGGCATCCAGCCCTGCGTCTCGTCGCACAGGTAGTGCACCGGCGTGCCGCCGGCCAGCGAGGTGCATGCCGTCCACAGCGGATAGTCCGGTGCGGGAATCAGCACCTGGTCGCCGTTGTCCAAGAGCGCCTGCAACGTCATTTGGATGAGTTCGGAGGCGCCGTTGCCGAGATAGACGTCGTCGACGTCGAATCGGGGAAAGCCCTCGACTAGCTCGTAGCGCATGAAAACCGCCCGGCGGGCGCTCATGATGCCCTTGGAGTCCGAGTAGCCCTGCGCGTACGGCAATGCCTGAATGATGTCGCGCATGATCACGTCGGGCGCCTCGAAGCCGAACGGCGCAGGGTTGCCTATGTTCAGCTTGAGGATCCGGTGCCCCTCGGCCTCCAGCCGCGCCGCGTGATCGTGCACCGGGCCGCGGATCTCATACAGGACGTCCTGCAGCTTGGACGACTGCGTGAACGTACGCTGCCGCGGGTGATGCCCGGTGCTATGCCACGGCAACTGGTGGGTAGTCACGTCACCCATGATCGCATTGCCGTCCAGCGATTTTGTAAAAACGCTGGTTACCGCGCACGCGAGGAGCGCAAAGACTACCGCTTACCTGGCGGGCGCGCACCCTTTGCGATGCCAAGGCCCTTCACCGGCGGCGCGGGCTTCTCACCATTGCCCTCGGCGGAAGGCTCAGGTGCAGCGCCGGATTCGCCGTCAGGAGCCGGTTCCGGTTGTGGCGCAGCAGGTTTCGGTGCCGCTGGCGACTTCTTGGCGCCGGGCCGCCGGGCACCCGCGGCGATACCGAGTCCCTTGACTTCGGGTTCGGGCTTGGCCGGCGCTTGCGCGGCGGGCGCTTCGGCAGCGGCGGGCGCTTCGGCAGCGGCGGGCGCCGACTTCTTCGCACCGGGACGCTTGGCACCAGCGGCGATGCCGAGCCCCTTGGTCGGGCGGTGCTGCTGCGGGTGCTTCGGCGGCCGGCGCTTCGGCAGCGGGGGCGCCGCCTTCTTTGCACCGGGACGCTTGGCACCAGCGGCGATGCCGAGCCCCTTGGCGGGCGGTGCAGCTGCCGGTGCTTCGGCGGCGGGGGCCGCCGCCTTCTTTACGCCGGGGCGCTTCGCCCCACCGGCGATACCCAGACCGGTCACCGGCTTCGTTCCTGCCGGCTGAGCCGGCGATTCAGCCTCGGTCGCGGTCGCTGCCTTGGGCTCCGGCTTCGCTTCCGGTTCGGCGACTGCGGTAGCGGCTGCTGCTTTCGGTGCGGCCTTGGCCGCGTGCTCTTCGGCTTCCTTTGCGGCCGTGCCCTTCTCGGGCAGTGTGACCGAGCTCTTGTCGAGCGAGCCCAGCAGCAGCTGAGCCACGTCGAGCACCTCAGCCTTTGGCAAGTCAGTCGCCGCGGCGACGTCGTCGACACCGTCCGTGATCATCACGCGGCAGAACGGGCAGCCGGTGGCGATTTTCGAGGCGCCGGTGTCCAGCGCCTCCTCGACGCGTTCGTGGTTGACGCGCTTGCCGATGTGCTCTTCCATCCACATCCGCGCGCCGCCCGCGCCGCAGCACAGGCCGCGGTCGGCGTGGCGGGGCATCTCGGTGAGCTTGGCGCCCGAGGCCCCGATCAGCTCACGCGGTGCCTCGTAGACCTTGTTGTGCCTGCCGAGGTAGCACGGGTCGTGGTAGGTGATGTCCGCGCCCTGCCCGTTTGAGTCGACCGGCTTAACCGGCACCAGCTTCTTGTCCCGGACCAGCCGGTTCAGCAGCTGGGTGTGGTGCAGCACGGTGTAGTTGCCGCCGACCTGCGGGTACTCGCGGCCCAGCGTGTTGAAGCAATGCGGGCAGGTGACGACGACCTTGCGGTCCACCCGCTCCACACCTTCGAACAGGTCGTTGAGTGTCTCGACGTTCTGCGCCGCCAGCTGCTGGAACAAGAACTCGTTGCCTGAGCGGCGGGCCGAGTCGCCGTTGCAGGTCTCGCCCTCGCCGAGCACGAGGTATTTCACGCCCGCGATGGCGAGCAGCTCCGCGACGGCCTTGGTGGTTTTCTTCGCGCGATCCTCGTAGGCGCCGGCGCAGCCAACCCAGAACAGGTACTCGTAGCCCTCGAAGGAGTCGACGTCCTTGCCGTACACCGGCACGTCGAAGTCGACCTCGTCGATCCAGTTCGTGCGGTCCTTGGCGTTCTGACCCCACGGATTGCCCTTGGTCTCAAGGTTTTTGAACAGCACGCCGAGCTCGGAGGGGAACTCGGACTCGATCATCACCTGGTAGCGGCGCATGTCGACGATGTGGTCGATGTGCTCGATGTCCACCGGGCACTGCTCGACGCAGGCACCGCACGTGGTGCACGACCACAGCACGTCGGGGTCGATGACGCCCTTCTGCTCGGCGGTGCCGACGAGCGGCCGGGTGGCCTGCTCCGGCCCGGAGCCCAGCACACGGGGGAAGCCTGCCTCGGGAACGTGCTCGTCGCTGTGATGATCGACAAGGTCCTCGGTGATGCCACCGGCCGGCGTGTTCTCGTCGGGGGTCTCCTTGTCGCCAAGGATGTAGGGCGCCTTCGCGAACAAGTGGTCGCGCAGGTCCATGATCACGAGCTTGGGTGACAGCGGCTTGCCGGTGTTCCACGCCGGGCACTGCGACTGGCAGCGGCCACACTCGGTGCACGTGGCGAAGTCGAGGTAGCCCTTCCAGGTGAAGTCCTCGATCGTGCCGCGGCCCAGCACCGCGTCCTCGGCGGGGTCCTCGAAGTCGACAGGCACGCCCTTGGACTCCACGGGCAGCAGCGGACCGAGGCCGTTGGGCAGCCGCTTGAACGTCACGTTGATCGGGGCCAGGAAGATGTGCAGGTGCTTGGAGTGAAGCACGATCAGCAGGAAGATGAGCATCACGCCGATGTGCAGCAGCAGCGCGATCGTTTCAATCCACTCGTTGGCGGTGTGGCCCAGCGGATGCAGGACGGCGCCCATGAGTTGCGAGAAGAACGCGCCGTTGCCGTAGGGCAGGGTTTCGTTGTTCACCGCGGAACCACGGACCAACGCATACGTCCAGATGACGTTGAAGATCATGAACAGGATCAGCCACGCGCCGCCGGTGTGCGATCCGTAGAACCGGGATTCGCGGCCGTGCTCCTTGGGTTCGCTGCGCAGCCGAATGATCGCGAACGTGATGATGCCCAACAGCACGGCCACCGCGAAGAAGTCCTGCAGGAAGCCCAGCACATTCCAACGGCCGATGATCGGAATGTGGAAGTTGGGATCGAATAGGAAGCCGTAGGCCTCGAGGTAGACCGACGCGAGGATGAAGAAGCCCCACATCGTGAAGAAGTGGGCCAGGCCAGGGATTGACCATTTCAGCAGCCGGGTTTGCCCGAACACCTCTCGGATCTGCGTGGTGATGCGTGTCGCGACGCGGTCCTTGCGGCCCCGCTCGTCGCTGATGGGCTGGCCGGACCGGATCAGGTTGGTCAGCCACACGATGCGTTTGGCGGCGAACACCAGCACGACCGCCGTCATCAGTAACCCGACGACGAGCCTGATCAGCATCTGGGTATCCACCGCGTGCCTCCCGATTCCTAAGTTACCCAAGGGTAACTTACTGAATGTTACTGTCCAGTAACTTTCGCTCGATGCCTGCTCATAGTTGCATCTTGCCGGGAAACACCGCTACGAAGGCTGTCCTAACTACACCTTTGGGGGCGGTCGTGGTCCCTTCCGGTACCCGTGCCCGTGCGGGTACCGCCTGTGCCGCTCGTGCCCGTTCCACCGCCCGTGCGCGTTAGGGGAAACCTCCGTGTTGGGGCTCAGCCCTGAGGTGCCAGCATGGCGCGCAGCATCGACAACATCTCCGATCGCGACTCGGCGCCGAGCCGGCGCCGGATCCGCGCGACATGGTGCTCGACCGTCTTCGCCGAGATGAACAGCTGGCTGCCGATGTCGCGGTAGGGCATGCCGAGCAGCAGCAGTTCGGCCACTTCACGCTCGCGGTCGGACAACCGGGCGGAGGCAGGCCGAGACGGGCCGGTGCGCGCACCCTCCGCGACCGTCGCGGCCGATTCGAGGCTCGGCGGCGCCTCATCGATCGCGGCCGTCTGTTTTAGGTCGCGTGCCAGCTGCAGCATCGCGCCGGAGACGCGGCCGTCAGGGGTCTGCAGGGCGGCCTGGCTGGCCAGTCGGGTGGCGTCCCAGGTCAGGCCGAATTGCGACAAGCCCCGTGCCGCCGCTGTCACCTCATCGATGTCGACGTAATTGGCCAGCACCCGCAGCCAGGTGCGTCCGGCGGTGGCCAGCACCTTGGCGAATGCGCTGTGGGCTGCGCCTTGTCGGCTGGCGGCGGTCAATGCCTGGCCGTGTGGCGCAACCGCTTCCGGTGAGTTGGCCAGGATCCCGGCGTGCACACCGGCCCAGTGCAACGGCACCGACCACAACACGGGACTGCCGAGCGACTCAAGCAGCGCGAACGCCTCGGTCAGGGTGTGCCGCAACTGGTCGACCTGACGCATCCTGGCTGCCGCCACCCACAGCTCGCCCAGCGGCAACAGAGAGAAGAGGTCCACCGAGTATTCGGCGAGTACTTCCATCGCGGCATACCAATGTTTCAGTACCGCGCCGCTGTCGCCGCTGCGCCGGGCGATCGCCGTCTGCAGCGCGGCGGCCCAGAGCGCGTCGCGGCGGTGCAGGGTGGCGTCTGCCGTCGACACGACGTCGGCGGCGGCCGCGGACAGCTGCCCGTCCTGCATCCGCACCCAGCCGAGCAGCAGTCGGTGCCGGTGGGAAGCAAAGGATTCGTCTGCGCTGTCCGACTGGCTGCCTGCGCGCACGGCCCGGCCGATCACACTGCGGGCACGCACCGGGTCGCCGCCGTGCAGCGCGGCCAGCGTCACCAGCGCGGCAGGGGTGTCCGGCGCGACGCCCGCAGGCTGCTGTTCGGTGGTGATCGATTGGCCCAGCCGCGCGACGGCGATCGGGAAGGGCTGATCCAGCGACAACAGCAGACCCTCGGCGAGACTGCGCGCGGCGCGGGCGGTGGAGGTCGGCGGCCCCGCGCTCTCGGCGCTCAGCGCCGCCCGTGCGGCCTCGAGGTCACCCGCGGCGACCGCCACGATCGCGCCCGCCGCGCTGACGAACGCGTCGGGATACGGTCCGAGCCAACGGAACAGGTCGGCGGCCTGCGCCGCGCTGCCGTCGTGCATGGCGATGCTGGCGGCGATCCGGACCGCGGCCGCGCGCTCGGCCGGGTCGTTGGAGCCGAGCAGATCGTCGGCCAGCCGACCGGCGGTGGTGCAGTCACCCGTCAGTGCGAGCGCGTCGGCCAGGCGCGCGGACAGGGGCGTCGCCCCCGCATCGGCGGCGGCCCGGTACAGCCGCGCCGCCGGCGGTTGGCCGCCGCGGCTACGGGACGCGAGGTCGGCCAGCGCGGTGGCCAGCCGGTCGTCGTACAGCCCGTGCTCTGCCATCCGCAACGCGAGATCCGCTGAGAGCGTTGATGATTCGATCTGCGACACCAGCAGTGAGATCTCGGTGTCGTGGTGGCGCGCGGTGCCGATGATCCCGGCGATGCAGCGATGCACCGATCGCAGGAACGCGTGGTTATGCGACGGCTCGATCAGGCCGCTGGCTCGGGCGCGGTCGACGAGGGCCTGCGCGTCCTCCGCGCGGATCCGCAGCGCCGCGGCGACGTCGTCCGGCCCGAGTTCCGGGCCGAGCGACGACACCAGCAGCGTGTCGAGCACCGGTTCGTCGAGCCGGCGCAGCCGCTCGATCAGCGCGAACTTGGCGGCCTGCATGATTGCCGTCGCAGGCGCCTCGCCATCGGGTGAGTCGGCCGCAGCGATCGCGGGCTGCAGCAGGAACGGCAGGCCGGCCGTCGCCACCATCAGCGACCGGATGATCTCGGAAGTCATTGGGGCGCCTAGTGTTTCGGCCACGACACGGTTGACCTCAGCCGCGCTGAGCGCGCCGAGCGACACCACGGGGTTTTCCCGCTCGATGGCGGTGGCGAGCGAGCGCAGCGCCGGGTGGTGGGCGAGCGGTTCGGCGGCGACCACGACCGTCGATGCGGAATCGGCAACCAGCTCGCCGAGGCGACCGAGTTCTGCGTCGGCGAGCAGATGCGCGTCGTCGATGACGACCGCCGCGACCGCATCGTCGCCATCCCTGGGCGGCCTGGTCAGCACGGCCACCCCGGCTGCGCGCAGCGCCGAACGGATGGCCGCGAGAACCGAGCTCTTACCGGTGCCGATGCCTCCGGACACCAACACCTTGACCGGGCCGGTCGGCGCGGCGAGCAGCGAGGCCACGGTGTCGCGCGCGGCCGGCGGGATGTCGGTCAGCGGTTCTGACGCCGGTCTCGCCATGGGGTCACGGCAGAGTGGTTGTCACAGGCGACAACGCGGCGGCAGTGGTCGTGGTCACCTGCTGCGTCGTCGTCGTCGGTCGCGTGGTCGTGGTGGTGGGCGGCGTCGTGGTCGTCGTTGTTGTCGCGGTCGTCGTCATGGTGGTTGTCGTCGTTGTTGTTGTCGCGGTCGTCGTGGTGGTTGTGGTCGTTGGCGGGGTCGTCGTCGTAGTCGACGGAGGTGGGGGAGCTGGCACCACGGTCGTGGTCAGCTCGCCGTTGGAGCCGGTGACCGTGATCGTTTGCGGCGCTTGCGAAGTCGGCGGCTGCTCGGGCGACGGGCCGGTCTCGACGTGAGTCGCCGTCTCGGTCACCGGGCCGGTGCTGCCGCTTGTGCTGGTGAGCGTGATCGCCAGCCCGCCGATGGCAAGCAGCAGCACCGCGGCCGCCACCCCGAACAGAATGGGCGGGCGCTTGTACCAGGGCAGCGGCCCGGGCTCGGGCTCATAGCCCTCTTCCTCGTGCGCGAACGCGACCTGCGGGCGGGCATCGGTGGGCCCCTGGTCGAAGGTGTAGTCCTCGCCGGAGTACGGCACCGGTTCTGCGCCGGGCGAATCGTCTTGGGACCAGGCCAGCGCTCGGAAGGTCGCGGACGGGGTGCCGTCAGAGGCCGACTCAGAGGCGGCCAGTCCCGCGGCGCGCGCGGCCCAACCCGCGGCGGCGATGCCTGTCGGAGCATCGGCGGCGGGCGCAAGCCCGGTCGGCGCCATCCCGGTGGGCGCGTCAGCCTCCAGTCCGCGGTCGGCCACCAGCGCGGCGCCGGCAGCGACGTTGAGCTGGGACCGAGGCGTGGTGACGACGGGGGCGCGCAGCCGCTCCGACAGCTGCTGAGTGACCCGCGGAATGTTGGCACCGCCGCCAACGGTCGCAACGGCGGACACATTTGACACGGGAATGTTGTTGCGCTGCAATGTTTCGTCAATGGTGTTCAGCAGACCGGCGAGCGGCTCGGCGATGAGGTTCTCGAGCTCGTTGCGGGTAATCCGGATGTCGGAGTTGAAGCCGGGCAGCTCGGCGGGCACCACCGTTGCGGTCTCGGCGGAGAGCCGCTCCTTGGCCTGGCGGGCCTCGTCGCGCAGCCGGGCCAGCGATCCGAGCCCCAGCGTGCCGGTGGGATCTGCGTTGTTAGCTTCGGCGATTCCGGCGAGCACATGGTTGAGCACTGCCTGGTCGACCTGGTCGCCGGAGAAGTCGGAATAGCGGACCGTCTCGCCGATCTGGTCGAAGTTCGAACCGGCGTCGGCCAGAGTGACGCTGGTGCCACTACCGCCCAGGTCCACCAGAGCGACGACGCCGCTCGACGGCAGCCCCGGTGCCGCCTGCAGCGCCGTGAGCGCCGCGACCGAATCCGAGATGATCGCCGCGGGCACACCGTTCGGCGCGAGGCTGGGCTTCGCACGCAGCGCACCGCGAAGCGCGCCGACGGTTGCGGGACCCCAGTGCGAGGGCACGGCGATCGCGATCGGAGCGCCTCCGCCGACCGTGCGCGCCATCGCATCGAGGGCTTCAACAAGCACTCGCTCGCCGCGGTGTGGGGAGCCGTCGGCGGCCACCAGCGGAACAGGGTCGCCGACCCGCTCGACGAAACCGTTGAGCACGAGGCCTGGCTCGTTCAGGTTCGGGTTCTCGGCCGGCAGGCCGACTTCGGGGGCGCGATCGGCGAACAACGTGAGAACGGAACGGCGCATGACCGGGGCGTGGCCGATTCGGGCCGCCACCAAGTTGGTCATTCCAATCGACAACCCGAGTGAGTCGGTCATGTTCCCCTCTTGGTTTGACCGCGAAATCGGCCGATGCTCACGATAGCGGCTGAGGGCGCACGGAACAGGTAGATACCCCTAACGGCGGGAGAACCCCTAACGGTCAGTCCCCTAACGCCGGTGCGGCAGCGCTGGGTTTGGCACCGATCACCGGCGTCACGTCCGTCGATAGCATCGGGGTCAAACCTTTCCGGCTACCGCCGCACATATACGCATATGGAGCTGCAATGGAAGGAGGGAGTTCCATGGCAAACTCACTACTCGACTTCGTGATGTCGTTGGTGCGTGACCCCGACGCCGCAGCAGCCTACGCCGCTGATCCCGCGCAGGCGATCGCCGACGCTCATCTAACCGATGTGACCAGCGTAGACGTCAATAATCTGATTCCGGTCGTCTCGGAATCGCTGTCGATGGCGGTGCCCTCCACGGGAGCCGACGCGATGGTCGACGACCACGCGAGCAACGTTTGGGCAAGTGGCGCGGCGACCGCCGCGTTCGATGCGTTCGACGATCATGTGCCAGCTGTCGCGGTCGACGAAGTGCACTCGATGGCTGCCCACCTCGTCACCGAGCCCGATGCCGGGGCGCAGTCGGGGCTCGACGTGCTCGCCGACGCCGGTGTGCCGGACGTGGCGGGAGCCGACGACCCGTCGCTGCAGTTCGACGGCCCGGTGATCGACGATGCGCCGGTCGTCGACACGCATGTCGATGACGACTGGAGCCATTCGGTCGCCGAGGATCACCAGGATCACCACCTGGACGCCGGCGACTCCGGCTTCGATATCTTCGACTAGTTCCACAAAGGCCCGGCGCGCGACGGCCGGGCCTTTTTATGCCCGATTACCTGCGGGAATGCAACCAATTCAAGGCGGCTCGACCGTGTCCACACCACGCCCCTAACCACCCCCTAATCCCCTAATGGGGACCGCGCCCCTATCCCGAGATGCATTCCCGTAGGGAGGGGTTGCGACCCCGTTTCTGCAACATCGCCAGCTCCATAACGTTGTGCCCAGTTCGCCGGACAGCGCGGCGACCAGCTTCCACAACACCCAGAAAAGGACCACAGAAATGACCACCGTGATCGACTGGATTCTCGATCTGTTCCGCGACCCGGTTCAGGCTCGGGCCTTCGTCAACGACCCCGAGCGCTCAATGCAGCAAGCCGGCCTTCAGAGCGTGACCTCCGCGCAGGTGCAGGCCGTCGCCGCCACCGTGGCCCCGGCCGCGGTCATCCACGGCGGCGGCGACCCGGTGCACGGGCTGCAGCGGGCGGTTGCCGAGACCCACGGCATCGCCTTCACACCTCAGTACGAGCCCGAGTTGTTCAGCAACAACGACACGCTGAGCCACAACGATGTCCTGAGCCCGAAGGCCGGCCGCGATGTGCAGCAAGGTGGCGTGAACATGGACTTCGGTGACATCACCTTCGGCGAAAAGACCACGAACACCGCCACCAATGGGGGCGTGGTGGTCGACGGGCACAACGACGGTGACATCCTGACCGACGGCTCGGTGAAGCAGACGGGTGACCATAACAACTCGAACACCGGCGACATCCACAGCGGTGACGGCTCTCCCGTGGTCGTTGGCGAGGGCAACGACGTCCACGCCAGCAACCAGGAGGCCGGTGGCGACATCATCTCGGGCAACGAGGGTCCCATCGTCAAGACCGGCGACATCGACGCCAGCGGCGGCGGTGCGGCCGGTGGCAACGGTGGCCACGGCGGCGGCATCCTCAGTGGTGGTGGCGACGGCGGCAACGCGACCGGCGGCGCCGGCGGCGGCGGGGTGGTTATCGCTCCTACGCAGACCACGACCACGACGACGGACACCCACGGCGGTGACATCACCAAAGTCGACGCCCACGGTGGCGACATCTCCGATGGGGTCGACGCGAGCCACGACGACAACTCGGCGAACAGTCACAACACCGACGATTCGATCCACGACAGCCACAATGACAACTCGGTGCACGAGACAACCGATATCCACCAGGGCATCGACGCCCACCTGTTCTGACCGAGGGACAACACCGAATTGCGCAGCTGGCGGGGACCGATCTCAGGCTCCCCGCCAGTATGCGCGCCTACCGTTAACGCGACGGAGGCCAACCAAGAGGGACACCATGACGCAACCGAATGACCCCCGCAAGGTGAAGGTCATCGTCGAGCTGATCGACCACACGAGCAAGATCGCCGAGGCTCGGGACCGCGGCGATCTGGCCGAGCGGATGGCCACGGCCAGGATGCGGATCAGCGACCCGCAGATCCGCGTGGTGATCGCCGGCCAGCTCAAGCAGGGGAAGAGCCAACTGCTTAACTCGCTGCTGAATGTGCCTGTCTCCCGCGTCGGCGATGACGAGACGACGGTGGTCGCCACGATGGTGTCCTACGGCGAACAGGCCACGGCGAAGCTCATCGTCGCCGGCGCCAACGCGGGCGATCCCGATGCCATCGAGATCCCGATCGCGGATATCAAGAACGATCTGCGTCGCCATCCCGCGGCCGGTGGCAGGCAGGTACTCCGCGTCGCGGTGACCGCGAACAGCCCACTGCCCAAGGGCGGGTTGGTGTTCGTCGACACCCCCGGCGTCGGCGGTTATGCCCAACCCCACTTGTCTGCGACGCTCGGTCTGCTGCCCGATGCAGACGCCATGCTGATGATCAGCGACACCAGCCAGGAGTTCACCGAGCCCGAGATGACCTTCATCCGGCAGGCGTTCGAAATCTGCCCCCTCGCAACGATTGTCGCGACCAAGACGGACCTCTACCTGCACTGGCGGGAGATCGTCGAGGCCAACAAGGCGCACCTGCAGCGCGCCGGCCTGTCGATCTCGATGATTCCAGCGTCGTCGCTGCTGCGCAGCCACGCCATCCAGCTCAACGACAAGGAACTCAACGAGGAGTCCAACTTCCCGGCCATCGTGAAGTTCCTCAGCGAGAAGGTGTTGTCCCGGGAGAACGACAGGGTGCGCGACCAGGTGCTCGCCGAGATCCGTTTGGCGGCAGAGCATCTGACCCTTACCGCGGACTCAGAGCTGTCGGTGCTCAACGATCCCGATGCCCGCGACCGGTTGAAGGCCGAGCTCGAGGGCCGCAAGCAGGAAGCCCAGGACGCGCTTCAGCAGACCGCCCTGTGGCAGCAGGTGCTCAACGACGGAATCGCCGATCTGACAGCCGATGTCGACCACGACCTGCGCGGTCGGTTCCGGGCCATCACCCAGCACACCGAGCACGTGATCGACAACACCGACCCGACCCATCACTGGGCCGAGATCGGCGCCGAGCTGGAGAACGCGATCGCCACCGCCGTCGGCGACAACTTCGTGTGGGCCTACCGGCGTGCCGAGGTGCTTGCGCAAGAGGTGGCGCGGACATTCGTCGCAGCCGGCCTCGAGGCGATCAAGATGCCGCAGCTCGATGCGCGTGAAATGGGCGCCAGCTTAGGCGAATTGCAGTCGCTGTCCAAGCTGGAGGCCAAGCCCATCAAGACCGCGCATAAGGTCGTCACCGGCATGCGCGGTTCGTATGGCGGCGTGCTGATGTTCGGCATGCTGACCTCGTTCGCCGGGCTCGGCATGTTCAACCCGCTGTCGCTGGGCGCCGGTCTTCTGTTGGGTCGAAAGGCCTACAGGGAGGACATGGAGAACCGCATGATGCGGGTGCGCAACGAGGCGAAGATGAACATGCGGCGCTTCGTTGACGACGTTTCATTTGTCGTGACGAAGGAATCCCGCGATCGGCTCAAGGGAATTCAGCGCCAGCTGCGCGACCACTACCGCGGCATCGCCAACCAGACCACCCGATCGCTGAACGAATCGCTGCAGGCGACGATTGCGTCGGCGCAGCTGGAGGAAAACGAGCGCCTCAACCGCGTCCGCGAACTCGAGCGTCAGCTCAACATTCTCAAACAGGTGAGCGATCACGCGGTCAAGTTGGCGCCTGGCGCCCCCGAAGCGGCCCGCGAACCCGTGGGAACGACGTAACCACCACCCGTGGAATCCACCATGTTGCTCCTCGATTTCACGACTGGCTTGTTCCGCGATCCAGCCAATCTCCGTTCGGTTGTCGACGTCGACTGAGGGCGGTGTATGCAACCGACTGCGGTTGTTGCAGACGCTTTAAGCTGGGCACTCGGCCTCATGACCGAGTGAAAGGACAGCCGAGGTAGCCCGAGATGAGCACGAGCGATCAGGTGCGCGCGATCCTGGGCGGAGCCGTCCAGGCGTACCGCAACGATCCGGCTTATCGGCATCGCCCCGACGTACACAACGAGCTGGAGCGCATCGGCTATCGGCTCAACCAGCCGATCCGTATCGCGCTGGCCGGCACGTTGAAAGCGGGCAAGTCAACGCTCGTGAATGCGCTTGTGGGCGAGGACATCGCGCCGACCGACGCCACCGAGGCCACCCGGATCGTCACCTGGTTCCGGCACGGTCCCATCCCCAAGGTGACGGCCAACCACCGCGGCGGCAGGCGCTCGAATGTGCCGATCGGCCGTAACGGCGGCTTGACGTTCGAGTTCGCCAGCCTCGACCCCGAGGACGTCGTCGACCTCGATGTGGAGTGGCCCGCCGCCGAGCTGATCGACGCGACCATCATCGACACGCCGGGCACGTCGTCGCTGTCTCGCGATGTCTCCGAACGGACCTTGCGGCTGCTGGTGCCCGCGGATGGCGTGCCGCGCGTCGACGCGGTGGTGTTCCTGCGGACCTTGAATGCCGCGGACATCGCGCTGCTCAAGCAGATCGGTGAGTTGGTCGGCGGATCGGCCGGCGCGCTCGGCGTGATCGGGGTCGCCTCGCGGGCCGACGAGATCGGTGCAGGCCGGATCGACGCGATGCTCTCGGCCAAGGATGTGGCCAAACGGTTCACCAACGAGATGGACAAGACCGGGATCTGCCAAGCCGTGGTGCCGGTGTCCGGGCTGCTGGCGCTGACCGGCCGCACGTTGCGGCAGAGCGAGTTCGTCGCGCTGGAGAAGCTGGCCGGGGCGGACGCCGCCGAGCTCACCAAGGCTATGCTGTCGGTCGACCGCTTCGTGCGCGAGGACAGTTCGCTTCCGGTGGACGCCGCGACACGCGCCGCCCTGCTGGACCGGTTCGGCATGTTCGGCATCAGGATCTCGATCGCGGTGCTGCGCGCCGGTGTCGGTGATTCGGTGGCGCTGGCCGACGAGCTGCTGGAACGCAGTGGGCTGGTGGCGCTGCGCGACGTCATCGACCAGCAGTTCGCGCAACGCTCGGATCTGCTCAAGGCGCACACGGCGCTGCTGTCGCTGAGACAGTTTGTGCAGAAAAACCCGATCTATGCGACGCGCTACATCATCGCCGACATTGACCCGCTCCTGGCCGATACCCATGCCTTCGAAGAGCTTCGGTTGTTGAGCCAATTGCGTTCGCGCCCAACGACATTGAATGAATACGAGATGGCCTCGCTGCGGCGCATCATCGGCGGATCGGGCACCGATGCCGCCAGCAGGCTGGGGTTGCGGCCCGACGCGCCCTACGACGGGCCACGGGCGGCGTTCGCGGCGGCCCAGCGGTGGCGGCGCCGCGCCGACCATCCCCTCAACGACCCCTTCACCACCCGCGCCTGCCGGGCCGCGGTGCGCAGCGCCGAGGCGCTGGTCGCCGAGTACGCTGCTCGCGGCCGCTGAGCGGCCTCAACAACCAGGGCCGCTGAGCGGCCTCAACAACCAGAGCCGCTAATTCGCCGCCAACCTCGCGGCGTGGTCGGCCTCGTCAGGACGGACAGTGCCCGCGCTGCTCGACTTCACCGCCCAGGTGGTGACGCGGCCCTCGGGGCCCGCCAGCCGCCCCGACGTCAGCGCCTGTGCGATCAACGAACTCACCCGCTCCTCGTCGTCGGTGCCGAACAGCACCCGAAGCCTCACCGTCCCGTCGCCGGCGGGCGATGCATCCGTGTGGTGCGGCGCCAGCGGGCACGGCGGCTCGTGGTCCCAATGTCCGCACAGTGCAACGGTTATCGCACCGCCTGGGGCGCGAGGGTCCCCGCCGGGATGGACGATCACGACGGCGTCGTGGGCGTAGGCGGTACGGGTCACGTCAGGGCGCCGGCGGTGAAACCGTGACGGTCTGCGTGACGGTGCTGGTGCTCGTACTCGTGCTGGCGCTCGGTTCGGTCGTCGTCGTGGTGGTCGTGGTGGTCGTCGTCGTGGGCTCGGTGGTCGTGGTGGTCGTCATTTGCTCGGTGGTGGTCGGCTCGGTCGTCGTGGTGCCTCTGGTTGTCGTCGGCGCGGTCACCGACGTCGTGGTTCGGGTAATGGGGGTGAGCGTGGTCGGCGGAGTCTCCGGCGACGTGCCGGCGGTGAGCAGTTTGACCAGACCGAAGATGATCAACGCGACTAGCACCGCGCCGAGCGCGCCGAATGAAACCAGCGCCACGGGTTTGCGATACCAGGGCTGCGGTTCGCCTGGCGGTGGGCCGGGTGGCGGACCGGGGGGCTGACCCGGCGGCGGGCCGTAGTTGATGTAGGCGGTCGGCTCGTCGTGGGGGTAGTGCGGATCGTCGGGAGGTCCGTAGCGCGCCACGGGCACTGATAGTAAGCGGTCAGGGCCGCGGATAGAGCGTGCGTGTCACATTGGTGCGCGGGCCGCGGCGCGTAGAACTGGGCGTCGACTCGCCGTTGCTCTGACGGCTCTGAGTGATCCGAGTCGAACTCGAAGTGTCGTTGCTGCTCGAAGTGTCGGACGATGACGGTGGCGTGGACGACGGTGCGTCGATGTCGGTGGTGACCGGGGGGCTGGTGCTGGTGATCGTCGCGGTCGTGGTCGGCGTCGAGGACGATCGGGGGGCGGTCGCCGAGAACGATGGCTCGATGAAGTTCAGGGGAGCTTGGTCGGGTTCGTTGAACTGGCGCGCCACGAACGTCACCGCCACGATGAATACGCCGATGACGGCGAGGCCGACCACGCTCGCCCCGATGACTACCGGGGTGCGGTTGTACCACGGCGCAGGCGACGGCGACTGCTCGCCGTCGCAGTCGTCGGGGTCCTGGCCGGCCATGGCCAGTGATAGTAGCTTCGGGTTGCGGCCAGACACTGTCTCAGCCGAATTGGGGCACGACTTCGGTGGCGAAGAATTCCAGGTGGTCGAGGTCGGACATATCGAGAAGCTGCAGGTAAACCCGCTGCACGCCCACCGCTATATATGCGCTGAGCTTGTCTGCGATCTCGGCGGGCGTTCCCACCAACGGGGAGTTGCTGCGCAGCTCGTCCGCGTCCCGGCCGATCGCGGCTGCGCGCCGCGCGATCTCCGCGTCGTCGCGCCCGGCGCACACCACGAACGCCGCCGAATAAGTGAGCGAGTCCGAGGACCGTCCCGCCTCGGCGAGCGCTCCCGCCACCCGCCCGATTTGGGTCTTCGCCATGTCCAACGGCGCGAACGGGATGTTGAACTCGGCGGCGAACTGCGCCGCAAGCGCGGGTGTGCGCTTGGCGCCGGCGCCGCCGATGATGATCGGGGGTGCGGTGACTGCGCGGGTTTGGGCAGCGCCGGGGATTCCGCAACGGTGTAATGCGTTCCGGAGTAGTCGAACTTCTCGCCGACGGGTGTCGTCCACAGGCCGGTGATGATATGCAGCTGTTCGGTCAGCCGGTCGAAGCGTTCGCCCAGCGGCGGGAACGGGATCGCAAACGCCAAGTGCTCGGCCTCGAACCAGCCCGCGCCGATGCCCAATTCCACACGGCCGCCGCTCATTTCATCGACCTGAGCGACCGAGATCGCCAGCTGGCCGGGATAGCGGAAGGTGGCCGAGGTGACCATCGTGCCGAGCCGGATCGTCGACGTCTCGCGAGCGATGGCGGCCAGTGTGACCCAGGAGTCGGTCGGGCCGGGCAAGCCGTCGCCGCTCATCGCGACGTAGTGGTCGGACCGAAAGAACGCGGAGAAGGCCAAACTCTCGGCGGCGCGGGCGACGGCGAGCTGATCGGAGTAGGTGGCACCTTGCTGGGGTTCGACAAAGACGCGAAAATCCACGACCGCCAGCCTAGAGGCACCCCGGACGCCGTCACGGCCCTGTGTGCGACCGCGCCATTACACCGCCGGACTACTCTTTCAACCGACACTGCAATCCGTCACAGCCTTATCCGCAAAGCCTCAGGAGGGAACGCGGATGACCGCGGTCAGCTCAGATGCAATTCGTGCAGAAACCATCACAGTCACCGGGCACGGCGGCGACGAAATCGAGGCGTACCGCGCCATGCCGCTCGCGCCGGGCCCGCGCGCCGGCGTGGTGTGGATTCACCACATGCCGGGGTACGACCGCGAGACCAAGGAGTTCGTCCGCCGGTTAGCGGTCGCCGGCTACAACGCGGTCTGCCCCAACCTGTACTCCCGCGAAGCGCCTGGCGCAGACCCTGATGACGCGGCGGCCACCGTCCGTGCGGCCGGCGGCGTACCCGACGACCGACTCGTCGGCGATGTAGCTGGCGTCGCGCTGTATCTCGGGAATCTGGACGGCGCCAACGGGAAGACTGGAGTGATCGGCCATTGCTCAGGGGGCCGGCAGGCGTTTCTCGCGGCCTGCTCGCTGCAATTGGGTGCCGCAGTGGACTGCTATGGCGCCTTCGTTGTCGAAGACCCGCCGGAAGGCATGCCAGCCAGCATGAAGCCGATCCTGGGACTGGCACCGGATCTGAGCTGCCCACTGCTCGGGTTGTTCGGCATCCAGGACCTCCACCCGTCACCGGAGGCAGTCGCCAAATTGGATGCCGAGCTGAACCGGCTGGGTAAGGACCACGAGTTTCACTCCTACGACGGGGCTGGACACTCGTTCTTCTCCGTCGACCGCCCGGCCTATCGCGTGGAAGCGGCGCTGGACGGTTGGCGTCGGATCGACGACTTCTTCGCCAAGCATCTGGAGGGCTGACGCATGTGCACCTATCTGACTGAAAAGATCGACGTCGACGGCAGCGGCAAGGGTGCGACGGGCTGGTTCGGCGCTAGCCAGGCAACGGTCTACGTCGACCACCCGGTCCATGCTCCCTACGGCCACACTGTGAATATTGACGTGCTCAACCCAGCGCTGGGCCCCTCGGCGCGCGTCGCACTCGAACTGACCGAAGAGACTGCCCTTGCGCTGGCCGAAGCAATCCACCGCGCCATCGCCACCGCCCCCTCAGGCTTGGCCTCCAAGAACCAAAGGGTCTGACGGGTACAGCGACTGCTACATCACAGCCCGCGTCGAGATGCGCGGACGCCTTCGACCAGCGCGGCGTCACCGTCGAACTCCAGCCGGACCGCGTCGCGGCCGGAGATGAACAGCAGCAGTTCCTGCGGTTCTCCCGTCGCGGTCAGTTCCGGTCCCCGGCCGACGGTGGTCAGCGTCTTGCCGTCCGGCGTGCACAGGGACACCCGGGCGGGCGCCTTCGCCAACGTCAGCCGAACCATGATCGGAAGTCCGCGGCCCAGGGCCCGCACTGTCCCGTCGTCGAGCTGCCTTGGCTGCCAATCGTTTTGAGCGCGGCGTACGTCCTCATGGTGGATGAACATCTCGCCCATGTTTGCGACGGGGTCGAGAAGTTTGAACGGCGAATACAGCGGTGGGCCTGACGCGATCTTGTGCAGCAGTTCGGCCCAGTCGGTGGATGTAGCGACCTGACGCTGAACGTTGGCGGTGTAGCCGGCGAGAGCCGGAATCATGATCCCTGGCGTGGCGTCCAGCCTGCGCTCCCGCACCACCAGATGAGCGGCGAGATCGCGCGTCGTCCAGTCGCCGCAGAGCGTGGGCGCGTCGGGTCCGACGGTGCGCATGGTTTCAACGAGTGCAGCGCGTTCACGCTGAGCCGCGGTCATGCTCAAACTCTAGAACGCCTGCACCCCGTCGATGGCGACGACCATGCCGTGGCCGGTGCGGTCGTTGGTGAAGCGGGTGCCGTCCTCACGGGCATCGATGGCCCAGCCGACCGCGTGATACATGCGGTAGTCAAGGGTGACGGCGGGAATGTCACCCAAATTGCCCACCAGCCAACTGACTTCACCGTTCGGGGTCACCCGCACGCCGTTCGCATGCATACCGTTCATGACCGGCGAACTGGCGAATTGCGCCTCGCAGCCGACCTCTTCTTCGTTGAGCTGGCACCGCGTCTTGCCGGACTTCGTCTCGATGAAGACGTAGCCGTTGTCGGGTGGCAGTACATCCGCACCAGGAGGCACGGCGGTGCTCGTCGGCGCGGGCGTGAGCGTCCTCGGCGGCGCGGCCGTCGGCCTGGTGGGACGGCTGGTCGGAAAGTTCGGCTCGGTAGGGGATTCCGCGCGTTTGACCGGTGTTCCGACAATGCTCGATTGGCAGCCCGCGAGCAACGCGAGCGCGGCGAGCACACCCACCAGGAACAGCCGTGAGTTCATCGCTGATAAGGCTACGCAGCGAGCGGCGCGGGTTACGGGAGTGACGCGCCCGCCATGGCCGCGTATCCGTCGGCCAGCGCCCGTAGCTGCGCGGCACCATCGCCGGTGTAGGACGAGCCGTGCATGAGCGCCAGCGTAGTCGGATGAAGCTGGGCGAGCTGCTTCAGCGTTGGCCCGAGGTTCGTCGTGAGCCCTGTGGCGTGGAAGACCTCCTCGGCATCCAACGCCGGTGCAACACAGTCGGATTCAGTCAACGCGGGGCATTGTCCAGTGTGGGTGAGCAGGTCCCCGGCGAGCAGCGTCGACGTCGCCTCGTCGAACCAGAGGCCAGCCTCCCAGTTGTGCGGCACGTGCGGGGTGGGGATGAAGCGCAGTCGATGCCCTCCGATGTCGTGCACGCCGTCTTCGAGAGCCACCACAGGTGGCCGGTCGCACAGGTCGATCCGCGACACCATGCAGGCCAGCGCGCCGTGGATGACCTCGGCGTTGGGAGTCGCGGCCCGCAACAGGTTGACCGCTCCGCACTCGTCGGCCTCGACATGGCCGAACGAAATCCACCGCAGCTTCTCCAGCGGCACCACCCGGTTGAGTGGCCTCCGACACGAACGGGAACAGCTGGCGATGACCGCAGTGGAACAGGAACGGCTCGTCACCGGTCAGCAGGAACTGGTTGAACGTGAAGCCTTGTTCGGTGATGTCCGGCACCCAGGTGGACAACCGGTAGATGTCCGTTGCGATCTCGTTGACGGTGGTCTCCATCGGTCAATCGTGCGTCCTGGCGGCCGGGCGCGAAAGAACTTCGGAAAACAGCCGCAGCGGAGGCTGATCGTCCTTTTC
>CAVYPI010000094.1:0-145324 GCA_963770125.1 uncultured Actinomycetota bacterium
GTCGTCCGGCAGCAGAAACCCTTGGGCGACTAGGGTATCGGCGGCAACCCGCACACGGCGGCGGCGTACGTCCGGCAGGCTGTCGAGGTGGCGGCGTTCCACCCGATATAGACCACCGCGGGCGCAGCGACCGCAGGCAGCCGGGCGCCGGCGACCTCGGTGCCGTCATCGTCGACCGCAGAGACAAGGTTGACATGGGGCTCGCCCAGCCCTACAGCCCAGCGGCCTATGCCGCGGTCGGCGTCGGGCCCTAGGTCGATGCGGCGAGCGAACGGCAGTGTCGAAACATCCGGGCGGGCAGCATGATTGAAGCTGCCCAGCACCTCGTTGCGGCTGACCGCGGTGCCGTCGCCAGTACGTGGTACGCGGCTGGAGGGTGGTTCGACCCCGTTGCGCACCCGCTTTTCGAGTGCGACCAGCAGTGCACGGTGCGCCGGCGTCGCGTCGAGGTGGTGCACCAAGTTGGTGCCAGATAGCATGTCCTCGATCGTGGCGCCACCGAAGTGGTCGGTGCCGGCCGGCAGGTACGTGCGCACGTCCGGGTCTTCGGGTAGGTCTTGACCGGAGATCGGGTCGACATTCACCAGGGCGCCGTCACCTCGCCAGTACTCGGCAGCACTGTTGCTGAAGAGCGTCTCAGGGACCCCGCCCAGGTTCCGCTGGCGGCTCAGCAGGCCCGCGTTCTCAAACGGCGGCAGGCTAGCGAAGCCGGTGGATCCGGTGACCGAAGGTTGCGCGTAGCGGTGGTTGAACTCCCCGCGGGCGCCGCTGGCAATGCCGCTGAACACGCCGTCGAAGACCTGATGGCCGGACTCGTCGGCATCGAGGCGTCGATGATCAGCGAGTATGAACCGATCGAGGCCTTCGCGCTGTTGACCAACGACCACCTCGACCTCGCGGTGACCTACGACTCCAACCTCACGCTCACGTTGCCGGGTCCGGTACTGGAACCGGTTCCACTGCGTCTGGGCATACGTCGCCGGGATCGAGCAAATCGCACGACCGGCACAACAAAGGCCGCTATGGTCACTCAGAATTTGACGCGGGCGGAGTGAAGAGGCCGAAGGCCACGCCCTCCTTGCCCACGGCGGACATGCGCAGCACCAGCGTCCGCGCCGACGACTGGACCGGCCCGATGAACAGGCACAGCAGCAGCCCGCACGCCCAGAAGGCCGGCGCCCCGAACAGGGCTATCAGCGTGACAGCGAGGCTGAGCGTCGCGGTCAACGTCACAATCAACTTTGACTTCCGACGTCACCGTTGTCCGTCGGTAGGCATGGACTGCGAACAGATTCGCTTGTATTGCTGATGATTTAGTGGATCCAACGACGATGGGCGTGCCGGGCGGAACGGTGCGGTCCCGGGGCGACTATGACTGGGACGCAGCATGCCTGCACGACGGCCGCACTCACGGAGCCGAGCAAACTCGCCGGCGAAGCGGCCGGGTCCCCGACTGCCGACAACGACGAGCTGTGCGTGCCGTGACTGGTCGAGAAGCGCGTCGGCGGGATGACCGCGAGCGATCAGACCGCGCACAGTGACGTCGGGGTAGCGCGCCTGCCAATCGCTCAAGGTTGGTACAAGCAGTTCTGCCGCCTTCGACGCGTCGGCGTAATCGAAGCTGTACACGGCAACAATGTCCGCGGCTCGTCGCGAGGCCTCATCGAAGGCGATCGCGATGGCGGATTCGGACGCGGGCGAGCGGTCGACGCCCACGACAATCGGTGCGCCGCCCGCTTGAACCGGCGACAGATGATGGTGGACCACCGCGACCGGGCACCGCGCGGCGTGCACCACGGCACTGCTCACTGAGCCGAGCAGGACCCGGCGTAGCCCGCCCCGGCCCCGCCGGCCGACAACGACCATGTGCGGTTCCTCATCGGTTGGTCCTGACAGGGTCGGCACGACCGCACCAACACACAGCCTGGTAGTGATGCGCCGGGGTTGGCGCGAGCCGGTCGTCTTGGCAATGACCGCGAGGGTGTCCTCGAGGATCCTCTCGCCTTCTGCCAGTTGGGCTTCCCCGACCACGGGGGGTACTGCGACCGCAGGCCACGCCATCTGCGGCCATACTTCCGGCGCCGAATGGACTACATGCAGGACGGTGAGTTCGACATTGCGCATCGCCGCTTCGTGCGCGGCCCACAGTGCAGCCGTGGTCGCCGCCGGTGAGCCATCAACGCCGGCCACGATTCGATTCATTTTGCAGTCTCCTCCCTGCAGAACGCCTACCGAGGCCCGGTCAGCTGATCAGGATGCGACCGGCGGGTTGTGCCGTTGGGAGGCATGGCGGGTCAGTTGCTGCAACAACGGCAAGGCAACGCGCATGGCCAGCCCCAGTGCAGCTTCTTCCTCGGGCGACAAGGTGCTCAGCAGTTCCACCAACCTCTCGTCTAGGGACTGGTGTAGCTGGGCCCGTAATGCGCTACCAGCATCGGAGATGGCCACAAGCGTGGCCCGCGCGTCTTCTGGGTCGATGAGCCGGGTAACCAAGCCCTCTCGCTCCAGGCGTCTCACCAACTGCGTCATCGCGGGCTGACTAACCCCCGTCGCCGCCGCCAGTGTGGTAAGTCGAACCGGACTGTCGTCGCCCAACGTGGCCAATACTGACCTACAGGTCAAACTCGTGCCCCACGCGAGTTGTCGCACCAGCAGCGCCGCCCCCACCTCGAGCGCCGCGGCGATGCCATGCCGGATGTCCGCGTTACGTTTCCGCTCCATGTTCTGATTTATATCAGGTACCTATGTATCGAGTCCAATAGCACGCCAACAAGGCGCCCCTTTATGCGTGTGGAGTCGCAGATATTTACATACGTTTCCTATGATATGTTCTCCGGAAGAACGACAACAGAGGCGCTTCCCCACATGCAGGTCACCGGGATTTCAACGAGTTCGCATCGGTGAGCTGCCCGTAACCGCGCTCTACGACGGCTTCGTGCCCGTCGTCGCCGACGACCTTCACGGAGAGCGGCGGGCGCGGATCAGCCGGTTGCTGGCCGAGGCATTCTTGGACCCCGGCGGCGACCGTCACACTGCGGTCATCGCGTTCCTGGTGGAGGGAAATGGCCGACGGATCATCGATGCAGGCAGTGGCGACTCGCTGGGACCCGATACGGGCTATCTGCTAAGCAATCTTGGTGCGGCGCAGGTAGATCCCACCGAGTGACTGGCGATGCTGGTTGACGACGAAACAAGCCTGGCCTGGGCGCTCGCCGAAGCCGCAAGGCCACACCTCATCCCCGCCGAACGCACCAACGTCCACGTGGCAATCGCGCTCGCCGAGACGGTCGTGGCCATTCACCATCGGATCACTTCGGCGGCCGACAAACGAATCACCCTGACGGCAGAGCTAGTCCAGCGGTGCAGAAGCTGGCTAGACGCCTACGCCGGCCACGCGGACGAGCGGCATCTTCGTGGCCTTCTGGAGTATGTTCTGGCTCCATAGGCGGTCGAGGTACGAAACCGGTTTGGGTGCTGAGGTCCGGTCGTCGCCACTATTCGTTGGTCGTCAGCAGGACAGGTCGACGTAGACCGTCTTGTTGGTGATCGTCGTGACGGGGTCATTGCCAGCGCCCGGAACGCCAGAATCCGTGCGCGAGTAGGTCTGTCCCGGCCGGACCGCGCTGACCGTGCACTGGTCAAGCGACGCAGTGCCGACTCGATTCACGATGACCTGATAGCCCTGCGACCGCAGTTGGTTGACGGTTGCGTCGATCGACGATGGACCGGACGGAGCTGCGTGCGCGCTTGCAGCCAGACCCACCGCGGCGGATGCCAACACGCCAGCGGCCATGGTGCCGAATATAAAGTTCTTCATCGGTGTATCCTTCCGTACATTATATAGGATACCTAATTATTTGCTCGAAGTCAACTCCGGGATACCAGGACACGACCATGTCCACTTTGCAACTATGTTTGCCACTTACATAGGGCACTGATATACATATCGTTGTGGAAGCGAGGGATGGAGAGCAGATTGCTGCGGTCCTACACGCGGCTGCAGTGCTGGTTGTACGGCATCTCAGTTACGGCCAAGGCCAAAGCCTTACCTCGTCGACAGTGCTCGGGCTACTTGACGACGAAGGACCTGCGCGAATCTCGGTGCTGGCCGCAGCAAGCGGCGTGACTCAGCCATCCATGACCGAACTGGTCGGCCGATTACAGCGCGAGGGCCTGGTGACTCGGCTCACCGATCCCCAGGACGCCCGCGCGACCCTGGTGGATATCACCGCCCGCGGACGCGCAAGACGGATGAAGCTGCAGAAATTCATACACGATCGGGTGGTTGAGCTACTTGACATGCTGCCCGCCGAGGATCAGGCGACGCTGAGCTTGGCGATGCGCGTTGCCTCGCCGCTCATCGACCAACTGACAGAGCTCGCCGCACACCAACCACACCCCCCCGCGACAGCTTGACCCCTTGCGACCGGTAGGCCAAGCCCGTTCGCTAACCCTGTCAGCGACTGAATGGTCCCTTGCCGAGGGTTGTCTGCATGCCTTGCGGGCTGATGACCCCTAGCAGGCCAGGGAAGAGCACTCCGCCGGGATCGATGGACTCCGATTGGGCGAGCGTGCCGACTCGGACTGGTACGAAACCGGTTTGGGCGATGTCGGCGGTGGTATCCGCAGTGTCGTCGTCGTCTGCCGCGTATCCGATCGCCCAAGTTCCCGCTTCCCGTCGTCCTCGCAGCCACAGTGTCTCCGCCAGTTGGTGCGAGAAGGCCCGTGCCACCGACGATCGCGGAAACAGCTTGGCGGTCACCGTGGCGGACGTCCTACCGCCGAGGTCCTTGATGGTCATGACACCGTCGTCGTGCCACAGGAATGGGTTGGAAGGGTCGATGATGATTGCACCCGCCAGCCGATCGCAGTATTGATCAGCGAAGCTGGCGATGGCCGCGTTCGGGATGGCCAGGATCGCCACTTCTGCCGCGTAGGGAGCAATCGTCCCGCGGGTTGGGTCCTCGACCAACACGGTGTGCGCGTCGATGAAGCGGCCGTGGCCGGTGTAGAGCTCGATGTGATTGCGGATCAGCTGCGAGCGGATCACATCCGGCTCCCTGTCAATGACGTGTTGTGTCCGGGCCATTAGGTCGGCGGGGGTGATGTTTTGCTTGACGCGGTAACTGGTGCCGTAGAGCTCGCGCTGAGTGATGCCAGTCAGGTAAAGCACCGCCTCACGCAGCGTCTTCGAGGGGATCGTGCCGGTGTTGGTGCGCTGGGCGTGCACATCTTCGGTGACAACGCCACCGAACTCGTGCACATCGGCCAGGCGGTGATGGGCTGCGGCGGCACCCTCGAATACCTGGTCGATGCGGTGTTCAACTACCCGACGTTCGCCGAGGCGTACAAGGTCGCCGCGCTGGACGTGATGAACAAGATGCGTACGCTCACCCGGTTCCGTGCCTGATGTCGAATTCCAATCGCGTTTCTGTGTGCCTCAGACCCTGGTAAGCGCAGCCGGCTGGCTTCGTTGCTGCGGTGATGTCGACAGCCGGTTGACCCTCAACGTTGCCGAAGCTTGAATCGCGCGTGGAAAGACAAAGTCCTCGATCAGGTGCCGAAGGTAACGCTCGTCCGCGTGTCCAACGTAGGCGTCCAGCCACGATGCGCACCTCTGCGCCAGATCGGGTGCCACGGGAATTCGTTTGATGGCAACCCATTTGAGGAGACTGCGGATCGCCGCGAACGTGTCACCGGCGCCGATTGCCACAAAGATGTCGTTGCGTTCACCGGCGTTCAGCTGCGGCTTGACGGCTAGAGCGAGCGCCCAGGCCAAATTGGCTTCATGTCGGTTCACCTGTCGCGTGTCCTTACCAGCTCCCACGGACAGACGACGCGGAGGCTACCCTCGGTTGTCTTGACCTGGATGAGGATGGTGCCGACGTCCGTGATGATGCCGACGCGCGTCCCCACTCGCACCTTGTCACCTATGTGAAAATTCACTTGCATGCCTCCAAGGCCCCCAAACCATTGCCATCATGGGCACTCGCACCCTCAGGAACGTCACGGCCATTCCCGTCCGAAATCGAGTCGAGGGATGGCCAACTCGCCGCGGGGATGCCAAGACAGCTGGCCTCCTCCGTTGCGCCAGTAGACCTTGTACCTAATCGTGTCTGTGTCGACGATTGTGCCGACGCCGCGCCTATTGTGGCCCGTAGCAGCACGGTATCGCCGATAACCGGGTTGCGCGGATTGCGCCCGACAATCATCGGCCACCGCCTCCCGATCGATGCCTGATTTCAGCGACGAACAATCGCCCTTGGCTGTCTACAACGTCCCAGGAGTAGGGACCGCGCAACTGTGTGATGCCCAGCGCGTGCACGATGCGGCGGGCATCCATCTCCGAACGGATATCGGCTAGTCGCCGTCCGTCACTAGTGGTGAGCAGCCACATGGCTAGAGCCGTATGCGTCGAGCTCATTGGCGAAGTCCGGATCGGCCTCGGGGTGGTGTGCCGGCGCGGCCAACGCGCCTGCCGCGGTCAGGTTTTCAGCGAGCCTTGTTATGTTCATGGGAGCACTTTTTCCACGCTTGATTCGTCATTTGAGATGCGGGCAACGCCCTTTGAGATCGGCGCATACGTCTACAGGTGGCCACGAGACCGATCGGCCAGACTGATCGATGACGTTACGAGCAGGCGCGTCGAAGTGGGTCGGCCGGCTGAGCCGGCTGATGCTGTCTGCCGGTTCCGGTCATCACACTCCTTCGGCCTTCATATTGATCCACACCGACGGCGGTAGCGCTGGGTCCAGAAATCCCGGTAGATGGATACTGACGATTAACGTTTTTTGTCAGTGTGCACCCAAGGCGTCGGGTTGTCAAGATATCGCTGGCTGATCCCGACTCAGACAACTAACGTCAATCGTTAGATGTCTTCCAATCACGTGGCGACGTGAGGTCGAGATCCAGCAGTGTACGGCCGGTTCGTCATTCAACGAGGTGTTCGCCACGTTCGGGAGCGATCAGGCCGGGGTCGAACAGGGCTACCGAATCACGGGACGATCGAGCCGCCGAAGGCAGGCGCGACGAAGCGACGCAGTATGGACCGGTACCGCTTGAGGTCGCCGTCACCATCCTCCATTCCGCGCATCACCATCTTCGCGAGGCTGCCTAACCACAAGTGGATGTCCGATCGAGGCAGCCCGGGGGGCAGTTCGTTGTTGGCGACGGCGGTATCGAGGTAGCGATCCCAGGTCTCGGCTCTGAGCATCTCCGCCATCCCCGAAGCGATCATTCGTCGACCCAGGCTCGAGCCATCGGTGTCGATCGCGTGCCGCGTCAGCGGGTCGCGCCGGCCGTTGTCGGCGATGCTGAGCACACCCTCGATGATCTGATCCGAAAGGCTGCTCTGCCGGGACATGGACTTGTGTGCCCGATCGTTTAACGCTCGCGCGTGCCGCGCGATCAGCTCGACGAGCAGATCGTCGCGATCAGCGAAGTAGCGGTAGACGCTGGGCCGCGACAATCCAACCTCGGACGCAACGTCGTCCATCGTGGTCTTGCGGATTCCGTGACGATCGATGCAGCGTTCAGCGGCGGCCAAGATGCGCTCTCGTGCATCGTCTGTGACCGCGGATTCGGCTGGCTGACTGCGTGATCCTCGAGGCATGGCGCCATATTACATGTTACGTCAGACGTCCGTCGCCATATGCGCCGTTGTGTGATCTGATTGCTGCCAACTTGACACTCGCCGACCGCGGATAGACACTGACTGATGACATCTGACGTAACTTGTCAGCACAACTTGGCGGACGCTCATAGAGCCTGAGCGAAGGAGTGCAATGACTCGCCTTGTCAAGCGCGCATGGGTACCTCTGGTCATGGTGATCGTGGTGGCGGTCGCGGCTTTCACCGTCTCGCGGCTGCATGGAATCTTCGGCTCGAACATGTACCGTCCTGACGTTGGCAACGCCGATGCGATCGTTCAGTTCAACCCCAAACGGGTGCTGTATGAGATTTACGGCCCGGCGGGGACAGTCGCCGACATCAACTATTTGGATGCGGATGCTCAGCCGCAGCGTGTTGATGGGGCGACGTTGCCGTGGTCATTTGAGCTTGTCACGACGCTAACCGCGGTGGCCGCGAACGTGGTGGCACAGGGCAACAGTGACACCATCGGTTGCCGTATCACAGTCAATGGTGAAGTGCGCGATGAGCATTCGGTGGATGCCTACAATGCTCAGACCTCTTGCCTGGTGAAGTCGGCATGAGCGATCGGCACAGCTTGCCCTCCGACGCTGAGAAGCGGCCGTTCATTGCGCGCGCGATCCGATGGTTGTCGGTGCCGATCATCCTGGGCTGGCTGGCACTGACGGTGGTGGTGAATGTTGTTGCACCGCAGCTGGAAGAGGTCGGCGCGGCACACTCGGTGGCGATGACCGCCAAGGACGCTCCGTCGTCGATCGCGATGATGCGCATCGGCAAGAACTTTCAGCAGTTCGATTCCGACACCACGGCCATGGTGTTGTTGGAGGGCCAGGACAAGCTGGGTGATGACGCGCACCGGTTCTATGACACGCTGATCCAAAAGCTGTCCGCGGATACGACGCATATCGAGCACATCAACAATTTCTGGGGTGATCCGCTCACCGCGGCGGGCTCACAGAGTGCTGATGCTAAGGCCGCCTATGTGCAGTTGAATCTGCGCGGCGATCAGGGCGGCACCGAAGCCAACGAGTCGGTGGCCGCGGTGCAGCGCATCGTCGACAGCGTGCCCCCGCCGCCGGGAGTCAAGGCCTACGTGACCGGTCCCGGGCCGCTGGCCACCGATCGGCGCGTGTACGGCGACGAAGGTGCGAAGAAGATCACCCTCGTCACCTTGGTGGTGATCGCGGTCATGCTGCTGCTGGTCTACCGCTCGTTTTTCACCACTGTCGTCTTGCTTTTCACGATCGGGATGGAATTGCTGGCCGCGCGCGGTGCGATCGCGGTCCTAGGCAATAACAACCTCATAGGCCTGTCCACCTTCGCGGTCAATCTGCTGATCGTGCTGGCGATCGCGGCATCGACCGACTACGCGATTTTTTGGGTTGGCCGCTATCAGGAGGCCAGATCGCGTGGACTGGATCGTAAAGCCGCCTATTACAACATGTTTTCCGGCACCGCCCATGTGATCGTGGGATCGGGCTTGACGGTCGCCGGGGCGATGTATTGCATGAGCTTCACCCGGCTGCCCTACTTCCAAACGCTCGGCGCGCCGTGCGCGTTGGGTCTGCTGGTGGTACTGGCGGCCTCACTGACGCTGGGGCCGGCAGTCGTTGTCGTGGCCAGCCGGTTCGGGGTCTTCGATCCCAAACGAGCCCACAGCGAGCGGGGGTGGCGCCGCATCGGCACCGCTGTCGTGCGCTGGCCCGGACCGATTTTAGCCGCCACCACCCTGGTCGCGCTGGTCGGGTTGCTGGCACTACCGGCCTACACGACCAACTACAACGACCGCTACTACATCCCCGCCTACACCCCGGCCAATGTCGGCTATCACGCCTCGGATCGGCACTTCCCGCAAGCCCGCATGGAGCCCGAACTGTTGATGGTCGAGGCCGATCACGACCTGCGCAACCCGGCCGACATGCTGGTGCTGGACCGCATCGCCCGCGGCGTCTTCCACATCCCCGGCATCGCCCGGGTGCAGAACATCACCCGGCCATTGGGCACCCCGATCGACCACAGCTCGATCCCGTTCCAGATCAGCATGCAAAGCAGCCAAACCATCATGAACCAGAAATACATGCACGACGCCATAGACAATCTGAACAAGATGAGCGATCAGCTGCTAGTGACCATCAACATCAGCCAGCACATCTCAGACCTTACGCATCAACTCACCGACGTCACTCATGATTTGACTGGCCAAACCCACCAAATCCAAGCCGACACCGGCGATTTGCGCGACCACATCGCCGACTTCGACGACTTCTTCAGACCGATCCGCAACTACTTCTACTGGGAACCGCACTGCTTCGACATCCCAATCTGCTGGTCGCTGCGATCGGTGTTCGACACCCTCGACGGCATCGACAAGCTGACTGACGACATCGGCAACGTCACCAATGACATCGACAAAGTCGACGCGCTCCTGCCGCAACTGGATGCTCAACTGCCGCAGTTGATCGCCACCCTGAAGACAGTACGAGGGCTGACGATGACAACGGCAAGCACGTTCTCCGGCCTCATCAATCAAATGGACGCCTTCTCCCAGAACGCCACTGTCATGGGGCAAGCGTTTGACGCCGCCAAGAACGATGACTCCTTCTACCTGCCACCCGAAGCGTTCCAGAACCCAGATTTCATCCGAGGTCTGAAGTTGTTCTTGTCCCCGGACGGCAAATCCGCGCAGTACATCATCACCCACAAGGGCGATCCCGCTACCCCCGAAGGCATCTCGCACATCGACCCCATCATGCAGGCCGCAAGCGAGGCGGTGAAGGGAACACCCCTGGAGAGCGCGAATCTCTACTTGGGCGGCACCGCGGCCACCTACAAGGACATGCGCGACGGCTCCACCTACGACCTGCTGATCGCCGTCACCGCATCGATATGCCTGATCTTCCTGGTCATGCTCGGCCTCACCCGCAGCCTGGTCGCCGCTGCGGTAATCGTCGGCACGGTCACCGTCTCGCTGGCCTCCTCCTTTGGGCTTTCGGTGCTGCTCTGGCAGCACATCTTGCACATGCCACTGAACTGGCTGGTGCTACCGATGGCCATCGTGATCATGTTGGCCGTGGGATCCGACTACAACCTGCTGCTGGTCTCCCGGTTCCAAGAAGAGATCCACGCCGGGCTGAAGACCGGCATCATCCGCTCCATGGGCGGCACCGGCCGGGTGGTCACCGCCGCCGGGCTGGTGTTCGCCTTCACCATGGGATCGATGATGAGCAGCGACCTGCGCATCGCCGGCCAAATCGGCTCCACCATCATGCTCGGACTGCTCTTCGACACGCTCGTCGTGCGATCCTTCATGACGCCAGCCATCGCGGCGCTGCTTGGACGTTGGTTCTGGTGGCCACGACGCGTGCACACCCACGCCGCCCCACAGCCGGCTGCTAGCTCCCCCGCTCGCAGTCCAGCGGAAGGGGATGCGGCCGCCACCGAGCCGCTTCAGCTGGATGGGATGAGTCTGGAAGGACAGCAATGAGATACGGGAGGCTATCGACACTCGCATCCATCATGGCTGCAGCGGTTACGCTAGCCGCCCCGGCGCACGCCGACGTCGATACCGATTTCGCCAATCAACTTCACGGCTACGGCATCTACGGACAGCGCGATTACAACGCGTGGCTGGCCAAGATCACGTGTAAGCGACTGGGCAATGGCTTGGACACAAGCGCCGAAAAATCCGCAGTATTCCTGTCGCACAACCTGCCACGGGGCACCGACACCGCGCAGACGTGGCAATTCCTCGCCGCCGCCATCACCACATACTGCCCAGACCAGTCGCCGGTGCTGGCCGCGGTCGCGGAACCAAACCGATGAAATTTTTGAAGGCACCCATGCACCGACTAGAGCTCACGCGAATCCGCCCTGTTTCGCGAGCCGTGATCGCCGTCCTCACGCAGTTCGCGGCACGCTACATCATCGACAAGCACAACAAGTCGCCGGACGTTCAGCAAGCCGCCATCGACAACGCGCACTACTTCTTCTCGTTGAGTCCGCAGGACCGCAGAGCCCACTCGGAACGGATGGCGACCGAACTTCGCTGATCCGGTCACCGCGTCGTGGCCCAACTGGGCGAAGATCTTCTTCAACAACAAAGGCGTTGCCGCCAAGGAAACCGACAATTGCGCGAACTACCCGCCCGATGACGCATCGGTCTGGGACTGGTAAGAGAATGCCTTCGGAGCCATAGGTTTCGGCAGCGGCTCGGTCATGGCAGCCCAAGCCCGCGATCGTCGGCGCGGCCACATGACGTTGCGACGTGCGGGGATCTGCTTGGCGGTAAACATCATTCGACTGCAGCTTGTACTTCACTGCGGCGCCAGGTCTGCGCTACCCCACCCGCGTACGCGTTCGCACAGATCGTCATCGCCTGCCGGATGGCGTGGTCAATGACGTGAGGCGCTTCGAGCGGCAGCATGTGCCCGGCTTGCGGAACATGCAAATGGGCGGCGCCAGGGATGCCGCGGGCCAACTCGCGGGAATGCACGGGTGGTGTCAACGGATCAGCACCTCCGCTGACAACGACCGTCTGCGCGCGGACCGAGCCCAAGGTCCGGTACACGTCGTAGTCACATAGCGTCGGCAGGAATCCAACGGCGGTTGACACGGGTGTTGTGGACAGCGTGTAGCGCTGTGGCGGCCAGCACCGCGCGCTGCGCGGGCCCACAGCTACACCATCGGCTCAGCGCCGCGCACGCCGGCCCTGCCGGCATTTTCAGAGCGAGATGGGGGGTGTGCTCAATGAGCTTGAACAATAGCGGCGTGGCAGGGGTGCCCAAGAGTCGGCCAAGACCACGTTGTGCGAGTTTTCCGGCGGCGGCGGCGACCAGGACGAGTCCGTGGGGATCGGCGGAGCGCTCGCTGGCGGGACGACTGAGGTAGGCCAGCGCCGCCATCGCGCCCATGGAGTGGCCGACGAGGGTCAGTGGCGCGGTGACATTAAGGGCGGTAAGCACCTCGTCGAGGTCAGCAGCGAGCCGATCGATCCGATAGGTGCCGATGGGAGCGGCGCTTGAGCCGCCGTGACCGCGGTGGTCGTAGGCGATGATCCGGGTGCTGTCGCCGTAACACCGTAGCAGGTAATCGATTTGGCGCGCCCACGAAGCACGAGAAAGGCAGAACCCATGCAGGAAGACGACGGTTTGGGTACGGCTGGGAGGCTCGTAGTCGCGCACAGCCAACTGCACGCCGTCGCCGGTGGTTACATGCACATCGCTGTGGGGCCAGCGGATTGGAGCAGAATCTGATCGGCAACGGTCCCGCAATACGCGGTAGGGCTGGACATCCTGATCGCGGCTACGAGTAGAGCCGGGCCGAAGCCTTACCACCGCGTTCATAAGCGGTCGATTTCACGGGACAGGCGGGCGCGCTCAAGGTAGTACGGCGGGGAGTACGGACGCTGGTGTGATGCGTTCGTCCAGCCCGCCAACGCACGCCATAGGCCGGCGAGGAGCCGGTGGCCGGCCCATTGACGCGGCGGCGCCACAGCGGCGGCAGTGCTGAAAACCACTTCCTCTCCGGTGATCAAAACCTCTGTGGTCGGCACCTCAATCGACGGGACAGCCGCCGGAGCCTGGGGTAACGGCTCGATTGCATCCGAGGTTGTGGCAGATGCCCCTGGTTGCTCCTGCATTTCGCACACCTCCATCCGCATCGGGGCCATCGAAGCCACACCGCGAACTGCCGACTGTCAGTTACGTCTGACGTTTTACGTTTGATGTCAGCTTTCACTTTTTTGATCAATATGTCAAGTTCTGTACCTATCAAGCATCATGTGTAGGTCAGTTAACGTATGACGTCGTCAGTAATATGTATCGCACCGAGGCGCGCAGAGCTTCCCCTGACGCCAGGACGGTGAAATGGACATGGGTGGGTGACCTCCATCCCGGGCTACTGGCAACGCACGACTATCAGGCGACCGGGCCGGCGGCGTCGATGAACCCACCTGCCGGTCCGCCTTGTCCGATCTGTGCCAACGGCACGATGACCGTGCCGCCCTGCATCCGCATGCCCGGCAAGGCCTTTGCGTACCGAGATGAGATGTGCCACGGGAGTTCGAACTACGAGTCCATTCACTGGACTCGTCGGCAGATTTCTGGTTTGATGGCAGCATGCTGCCGAGCTCGTACGACGGGCAGGATTGCTCGCTGGCGCGCGCACTCGAGATCGTCGGTGAACGCTGGACGCTGCTGGTGCTGCGTGACGCGTTCTACGGAGTCCGGCGCTTCAATGATTTCCTCGCGCACCTGGACATGCCTCGCACGGTATTGAGCAACCGCCTGCGATCTCTCGTCGAGAGCGGCGTGATGGTGAAGGTTCCCGATCCCGGCCATTCGGGGCGTTGGCTTTACGAGCTGACCGACGAAGGAATGGCGCTGTGGCCGGCGTTGTACGCGCTGCGCTCCTGGGGGGAACGGCAATCCGGTCGGCGGCCAAGAATGTTCACCCACGATGCGTGTGGCACACCGCTGGATCCCACAGCGCGATGCGAC
The DNA here is from genome assembly GCA_963770125.1 of uncultured Actinomycetota bacterium. Lineage (GTDB taxonomy): Bacteria > Actinomycetota > Actinomycetes > Mycobacteriales > Mycobacteriaceae > Mycobacterium. Next base: position 14,148 of record CAVYPI010000094.1, read on the forward strand.
ACGTGCGGGGTCCTGCCAGCGCCCAATCAGGTCTTCGTGTCACCGCTGGGTGAACCGAAGCAGGGAGCGCGGACCGACCCCGTGGCCCTTGGGTTGCGGCGCAAGCACCGCCTGCTTGATTTCCTGCCAGTAGACGGCGACGCCGCATGAGGCCGTACGGGCCGCTTCGAGGTCGGGACCACGAGCTGTCCACGGCGCTCGCGGTCATCCGCCGGACACGCACGCATGGTGTCAGCGGTGTGGTGCTGATCTCGGGGAACGCCGGAGTCGGAAAGACCGCGCTGCTATCTGAGATTTGCCGTCAGGCGGCGCACATGAACATCCGTCTCGCCCGAGGCAAGTGCGACGAGATCGAGCAGGCCTGGCCAGGGGCGCCGATGGTCGGGCTCCTGCGCACCGGCCCCGATCCCCTCCTTGAGGCGCCTGAATTTCAGGAGATCAGCGGGCTGACCGCCGCGCCTCTGCTGCTCGTCGACCGAATCGCAGGCCATCTCGCACTGCTGGCTAATGAGCAGCGCCTGTTGATCGCCGTCGACGACGTGCAGTGGGCCGATCGCGTCAGCCGATATGCCCTGCGGGCGTTGATCTCTCGGCTCGTCGGCGTTCCTATCGTGTGGGTGCTGGCCAGCCGATCCGATGACGTCGGTCTTGCCGTCAGCGCCGCCGACAGTGTTGGAGTCGAGCACATCCGACTGGGCCCCTTGGCCGACCCAGCCATTGCCGATATCGCGCGGGATCGCCTCGGCCCCAACATCGATGCGCGCGTGGCGAAATGGCTCAGCGGTGCCGGCGGTAATGCGTTCCTGGCGGTCCAGATTATCGACGGGGTGGCGCAGCACGCCGAAACCGGTGGCATCGATGGCATTCCCGCACAGTTTAATTCCGCCGTGCGTCAGCGGCTGACGGGTCTGTCGGTCGCGGCGCGGCGGCTCGTCGAAGCGGTGGCAGTCGCCGGCCGTCCTGTGTCGATCATCGACTTGGCGGAGCTGTGCGAGATGAACGGGAGTCCTACGTATGACAAAGTCGTCAACGATGCGACAGCGTCGAGCCTGGTCAACAACACCGGCGCAGAGTTGAGTTTCGGCCACGATCTGATCAGGGACGCAGTTTATGAGCTGATCGCGCCGGACGCCCGGCGCCGGTTCCATGCCCGGTTCGCCCGTCATTTTGTCGGCAAGGTCGGCGACCCGGTGCTCGCTGCCGCACACGCGCGCGCGGCGGCAACCATCGGCGATAACGCTAACGCCCGCATCATGCTCGACGCCGCGGAAGCACTGATCACCACGAGCGCTGTTGACGCCGCCGACCTCGCGCTGCAAGCGTTCCGGACTCTGCGCCCAGGCCAGCCGCAATGGCTCGAGCTGGGTGAACGGGCGGTCTCAGTGCTGTCGCGCACCCAGCGCCCCGCCGACACACTTGCTGTGGCCGACCTATTACTGGCTACTGTCGATGATGCCGATGTCGTGAGCCGGATCGAGACACACACGGTCAAGCCGATGTGGCTCTCCGGCCATTCCGCCGCTCTCGTCGAGCGCGCCGACCGGGCCATTGCCAGGGCCGGAACGCGGCAAGACCTCGTTGCCCGCTTCCGCGCGGCACGTGCGTTGGCCCACACTCGGATCCTCGCCGCGGATCAAGCGACGGCAGACGCCGAGGCGGCGCTGGCCGAAGCGAGGGCGTCACACGACCATGATGCGCTCGCCTTGGCGCTACAGGCCGCCGGCGAAGCGGCCCATAACGAACGCCGACATCAGCTGGCCTTGAAGTATTTCCGTGAGCTGCGATCGGTGACAGGAGTTCCGTACCTGGCCGAGGAGATTATGGAACTGCAGCTACTGGATCGCTACGACGACGCACAGATGTTGCTCGACGGCGCAACCGACGATAGCGGCGCCAAGGCCGGTTCGATCCTGCCCGACCTGCTCTTCGCACAACTCAAACAGCACTACAACTTGGGTCGGCTTCGCGAGGCCGATCAGACCGCATCATTACTGATCGAGCTCGGACAGGTGACCGGCACCACGGTGCATGTCCTTGAAGGCATCCTGATGCGTACGACTGTGGCGTTGTTGCGCGGCGAGCCCGAGTTGGCCGCGCAACGGTTGCGGCCCGCGTTGGCCCTCGCCGACGGCGACGCGATTCGCCATCCCGGCCTGTCATTGTTGTCGGGATGGTTGACGGCCGAACAGGGCGACGTCGATCGTGGGCGGCTGATGCTGTCAGAGCTGCTGGAAACATCACAGCGGACGCGCAGCTATTGGGCGTGGTGGCCCTGCTTTGCAACGGTTTTGTTCAGCATCGGATTAATCAGCGGCGCAACAAATATCACCGAGCGCACAGTCGAGTTCACCGAGGAAGGTGCGCTACGCAATCCCGACGTCGCCACGCTCAACGGGTTGGCGTTGAATCTCCGCGGACTGCTCTGCCGCGACCTCGGTATGGTGGCTGAGTCGGTGAAGATCCTCCAGCACAGCCCCCGACCGGTCTTGCGGGCCGCCGGAGCAGAAGGCTATGGCCGGCTGTTGCTGTCGGCCGGCGAACGCGAGGCCGCGCTCGACCACCTCGACGCTGCATGGGACGTGTACGACCGCATGGGGGCGTTGGCGCCACGAGCACGGGTGCAGCGACTCATGAGGGAAGCAGGCGCCCGGCGTGCGAAGTGGGTCAGCGATCGAACGGAAGCCAACGAAGTATCGCTCACCGAGGGAGAACGCCGGGTGGCTTATTTGATCGCTAACGGGCACACCAACAAGTCGACCGCGAAATCGCTCGGTATATCGATCAACACCGTCGGCACTCATCTGCGGTCGATCTACGCCAAACTTGGTGTGCAGTCCCGCGTTCAACTCACCAATATCTTGCGCGAGCTAGGTGAAATTGCTTGACAATCGTAGCGATTCAGTAGGTAGAAATGCCCTCGCCCCTTTCGTCTAGGTGTTCGCCGCGACGTTCTGGGGTGGCTTGGATGGCCGGTTTTCCCGCCTCCAGCGTTGCTCTTCTTCTGAGCCGGTGTCGGGCGGCCGCATGCCCTGAATCGTCCACTGGTCCCTGGGTGTGTCGTCGATGTGAATCTCCCAGTCCAGTCCGCGGTCCCGGACAAACGGGTGGATGGACTTATTGATGAACTTGAGCAGCAGTTCTCTCAGTTCGGCCGGCATGGAAACAGCGATGTGGTCGATCGAGAAGCGCACAAAGTCGTTGCATGGCACCCCTCCGATGAATACCGAGTCCCGGGGGAGATCGTGGAAGACGACCACCACGTAGAAGCGAGGCAGGACCAACTCGGGGAGACCACCCGCTTCCCCCGCATAGATATCTGTGATCGCGTCGGCGAAGGCGCGTTTGTCCTCAGTCGAGTACGTGCCTTCAGTGCAGTACACGTTCCATAGCGGCATGTGTCTCCTCCTAACCCTATGTGCCCACAGATTCGCTGACGGGTTCCGGCGCGCGGCTTGCTTGCCCGAGATGCTCGACGAACCAGTCGCGAGCCGGGGGGCCGGTCTGCTCGAAAAACGTTGTGTAGGCGTCGAAATGGCCGCCGTCGTATGTTAGCAGCTTCTTGGGCTCCGGGACCGTTTCGTACACGTCACGCTGAACCTCAGTGAAGGTGCACCGATCGTGTTCGGCGATGATCATCAGCAGCGGCTTGGGTGTGACGTAGGGAACCCAGCCGGCAGGCTCGAACTCGATGAAATTCTCCAACGAGCGGATGGTCGTTTCGTTGATCCAAACCCCTGACTCGATCGCTTCGCGGTACTCCTCGGGAACCGGCCCCGGGAACGCACACAGCTCGTCGGGGTCGTCGGAAAACATCGGCACCATCATCGGAGGCTCGCCCGCCAGGCGAGCCACCCGATCGATCGCGGCTCGGCGACGGATCTCCTGTAGCTGCTCACCGGAAAACAGCTTCACCGCATTGCGGTGACCACTGACGTTCGGAATCTGCGCGACCACACACCGCACCCTCGGATCGTTGGCGGCGGTGACGATCGCCAGTCCCCCCGAGAAACTCGACCCCCACACGCCGAAACCCGGCTCGGCGTCGAACTCCGGTTGCGATTCGGCGAAGGTGATGGCGTCGCGCCGGTCGGTGATCTGCTTGAACACGTTCAATTCCTGGCGCGGTTCGCCCTCGGAGGTTCCCCAGCCCCGATTATCGAAATTCAGCACTGCGAAACCAGCTTCAGCGAACAGGGCCGCGTACTGGTCGATGTGTGGTTTGACTCCCCCAAAGCCGGGACACATGACAATCCCGGGATGGCTTCCGGTGTCCGACGAGTGCAGATAGGCCCGCAGGATGGTTCCGTCTTCGGTCGGTACTTTGGCGCGCCGCATCATCTTTGCCTTCCTGTGCTGGGCGCCTCACACCCGATTTCTCGAGAACCACGACTGTGCCGAGAAGTGAAGCGTCCAGCGGTTGCCGAAGTCGGAGTATTTTGACTTCATCAGACTGATCAGTTCCTCGGCGCTGTCAAGGCTCTGGGCCGCTTCAGCAAAATCGCTTATGTAGGATCGGGTTTCGTCGAGCATTCGACGTACTTCTCGGTCGGATGACTCGGGCTTCCGATGGCCGCAGACGATCATCTGAGGGTCCAGTTTCTCAATGGTGTCCAGACTCTGGAGCCAGCCATCCCAACCGGAGGGGCCGCTCAAGCCGAGCATCGCATGAATCTGGTTGTAAACAACGTCGCCCGCGACGACCGTCTCGATCGCCGGGATGTGCACGGCCGTGCTGGGACGGATATCACCCTGGCCCACTTCAACGATCTGAAGCTCGTAGCCTTCCAACTCGATAGTCAACCCGTCCAGCGGCTCCGGAACCGCAGTGGGCTTGGCGACCCGATCACCGAACATCGCCGCCCACTGCCGACCCTCAACCTCGGCCGCTTGGTGTATGTACTCCACGACCGGAGGAGTCGCGACGACCCGTGCTTCCGGGAATCTCGCCACAAGTTCGCCGGCGCCATACCAGTGATCGGCGTGCCCATGGGTCACATAGATCGTGGTCAGACGCCGGTTCGTGCGCTCGATCATGTCCCCCAACTCGTCCACGTCGGTGCTGATGTGCTGTGCGTCGATCAGCACCGCGTCGGACTTGCCGGAAATGAGCGTCGATGTTGTCGCCGAAAACGTTCCGCCGCCATGCTCGAAATGCAGATATGGGCCGATGAACACGTCGGCGCGAAGGTCGCCAGCGGCCAAGGGGGCACCCATCACAACGACTCCTTTCGCGGAGTCCAGCGGGCCAAAACCATTGCTGTCCAGAATGTTTGACGGCTCCAGCGTCGCGTTTGCTCAACCACCCGAACCGTCCTTAGCTGCCGATCGAGAAGCCGAGGATGTCCACTCGGTCGAACTCCATCGCGTCAAGAAACGAGACAGCGTCCGCAGCCATCTGCTCAATGGTGTTGGGAGTTGTTCCGTTCGTTCCGCCGACACCGACGTTGTCGAACGCGACGACGCGGCGATGAGACGCCAAGGCGTCGATGAGCGTGGGATCCCAGTTGTCGAGATTGCCGCGGAAGTGCTGAAGCAGCACCAGCGGCATCGTGCCGCTGCCGACGTCACGGTAGGCGTAGTCGAAACCGTCCGCGGCACCGACAACCTTCGTCGGTGCGTCTGCGTACGTTTGCTTCTGTGCCGTCGTCACGGGCGCCTCCGAGGTCGGTACGTTTGCGGGCAGAGAGAACGCTTGACATCAAAGCTGGCATCCTGCGAGATGGCGATCCTTCACCTATTCGGGTGAGTGGTGACATCCGTTACGGCCGCGCAAGGCTCGGGGCCAACTCTTTCTTATCGTCGAGCACACCAGCGCCCGCATACGCGTCGATCATCGGCGCCGAGGTCCCTCACCCGAATAGGTGGCGGACCGCCGCCGAACGCACTGCCATGTTGTGTGACGGGCACGTATCCGCCGGGTCATCGAGGGCGGGGACATCCCGCCGCAACTCGGCACTGAAATGACCGAAAGGGGCGCGACGTGAGCACTATTGGAATCACCGGGATTCGGTGCGCCGAACTCGACGCAGCAACCGCGCAAACCGGTTCATGACCGCAACCGAAGACGCCAATAAGGCGCTGGTGATCCAAGCATTCGACACGCTGTTCAACCGGCGCGACTACTCCGGCGCCGAAGCGTTCTGGTCCCCGGACTACATCCAGCACAGCGCCCACATCGCGCCCGGTCGCACCGGGCTGTTCGATCTCGTCAAGACTCTGCCGGCGGATTTGCGCTACGAACATCAACTCGCCGTCGCCGACGGCGACAACGTCATGTTGCACGGCCGGTTCTCCGGTCATGGCCAACCGGCCAACTGGGTAGTGGTCGATATCCTGCGCATCGCCGATGGCAAGCTCGCCGAACATTGGGACGTCATTCAGGACGAGGCCGATCGAACCCAATCACGAAGCGGCCTGCCCATGTTCGGCGACGCCTTCCCCACGGCGCGACCGACCGTCGAGCCGCCAGCACCGGCTTCGCTACTGCTCAGGGCATTCGTCGAGTACCTGCGCGCCAGGCCCACCAACGTCGACGTTGCGAGCACCCGGGACTTCAACGACGGCCATGCCGCGCTGGAAGGAATCTCCAGCCACTCGAGCAGTTTCGGTGGCGTCCGTGCGATCACCCTCGAACCGCAGATCGGGGAACCCCAGCGCACCGTCGTGTACTTCCATGGCGGCGGCTACGTCAGCGGCTCTCCGCCGGATCGGTACCTGGCGTTGGCCGGCGCGGTGTCGCTCGCCGCGCACGCCAGGGTGCACGTCATCGATTATCGCCTGGCTCCGGAAAACCGATTTCCCGCAGCATTCGAGGATTGCCTGGCCGCCTACCGGTGGACCATTTGCGGAACCGATCCGCAAACGGTCGCCGTGCTCGGAGACTCCGCGGGTGGCAACTTGGCTGTGGCGGTCACCGTCGCCGCGCGCGACGAGAACCTACCGCTGCCCTCGTGCGTTGCGGTGATTTCGCCTTTCGCGGATCTGACCTTCTCGGGAGCATCGTTGGAACTGCGTAAGCACGCGGACCCCTACGTCACCCGCGAACTGCTGGAATCCATGGCAGCCGACTATCTCAACGGTGCCGATGCTGCCGACCCCCGTTGTTCTTCGGTCTTCGCCGATCTACGCGATCTGCCGCCGCTGCTGATCCAGGTGGGTGAAGACGAGATCCTGTTCGACGATGCGGCCCGCATTCGTGACTCCGCCCTGGCCGCCGGAGTCGACACCACATTCCGGCCGTGGCCACATGGAATCCACGTCTGGCCCGTCTACGTCTCCGCAGGACTACCCGAGTCCGCGCTCGCCATCGAAGACCTGGCCGCCTTCCTCAAGCTCCACGCCCCGAGTGCCAGCACACAGACTGGAGTCCTGTGACACAGACACAGCCGCTGTTGCGGCCATACTGGATGGGTCAGTACCAACTCGCCAACCGCGTCGTCATGGCACCGCTGACGCGTTGCCGCGCAACGAATCCCGACTTGGTGCCGACCGAATTGCACACGCACTACTACTCCCAGCGCGCCTCGGCCGGATTGATCATCGCCGAGGGCACGTGGATCAGTCGCGACGCAATCGGCTGGCACGACGTTCCTGGATTGTTCGCCGACGCCCAGGTGCGCGCCTGGTCTGCGGTCACTGACGCGGTGCACCGTGAAGGCGGTGTCATCTTCGCGCAGCTCTGGCACAGTGGCTCTGCATCGCATCCCGACTTCTTCGCTGGCACAGCACCGTTGGCCCCATCGGCCGTCAATCCTCAACTGCGCTCGCCCACGCCGTCGGGCAACAAGTCGACCATGACCCCGAGAGCTATGACACGAGACGACATTCGCACGCACGATCAGCGACTACGCTAGCGCGGCGGGCAACGCGATGCGCGCCGGATTCGACGGGGTGCAACTTCAGGCAGGATTCAATTACCTGATCAGCCAGTTCCTCAACCCCCGCACCAATGTGCGCAACGACGCTTACGGCGGCTCGATCGAAAGCCGGGCACGCCTGTTGTTCGACGTGCTCGACGCCGTCGGCGACCGCATCGATATCGGCAGGGTAGGAGTCAAGGCCGGTCCGGCCTGGGCCGAGCACGGTGAGTTCGTCTCGACCGCCGACACCCTGGCCACCGCCGAGTACGTGGTCGACCGGCTTAACGAGTACCCGTTGGCACACTGGTTGTTGATGGGCGCGATGGCCGATCTCAGCGGCGCTCCGCTATCCGACCTGCAGGGCAATGGCATGTTCAGCCACTTCCGGCCCCGCTACCACGGCACCCTCATCGCCAACGTAGGCATGACCCGCGAACGCGGAAACCAGCTCATCGCCGGCGGGCTGGCCGATCTCGTCGCATTCGGCGAAACGTTCATCGCCAACCCCGACCTACCGGCACGCTTCGCCGCCCTCGCGCCGATCCAACGATCCGACCGCGCCCTGCACTACACACCCGGTCCTCACGGATATACCGACTATCCGCCCTACGAACCAACTGCTGAAGCCGGTGTCGGGCCCATTTCATGAGCGGTGGCGAGCACACTCGATCGGCTCGTCGCATTCACCGGCCGCGACCCGCTGCAGGCGAAGACGAAGGGCGACTACCCCGACGAATAGGGAGAGGCCCGTAGGCGTCAGGCCGCGTCGGACCGCCTGCGCGCCCGCTCACGGGTGTCGGTCGACCACAAGTGGCCGCAACCCGGGCACTGCAGATAGACCAGTGCGCCCTTGTTGCTCAGTAGGTACTGCCAGTGCGTGGCGCAATTCCCGGTACCTTGGCAATCACCGCAGCGAGCGTCGTGATTGCAGCCCGGGCACGGGAGCCAGGCGCGGCGGCTGCGGTCAGCGGTCGGATCAATCGGCAACACGATTCACCGTCCGATCCGGCAGCACGCCGGCGCTGACCAGTTCGTCGTAGATCCGCTGCTGCTCGTCGTCGAGGTCGGAGTACAGCATGTCGTAGGCCTTCTCTTCCTCGGCCAGCACCGCGATCGGATCCCAGTCGTCGCCGATCGCCTCCAGCACGGCGGCGCGCCGTCGGGCCTCGTCAAGCGTGAGGTCGTAGGAGAAGTCCAGGTCGCGCATCGCGATAGCGTGCCCGGCGATCGTTCGCTCGAGCAATGATCTAGATCACGTTCGCATATTGACGTTCGTCACATTTACGTAGGCAACCAGCCTTGCTGCCGACGGATGAACGCCCCATCGCGTCGTGTGCCCAGCCTCGATCACACGATCCAACGTCGCCGGCCATGCGACCACGTCGGAGTGTGTCGACGAGCCGTTCCTCCAGACGATCGTCACTGTCCCAGCGTGAGTGGCTGCGCCGCTCTGTACTGCTCGAGCACCTGCGGCGTCGGGTCCGCGGTATAGGGCGCCGTCACCCCGAACGACCACGACGGCGGCGAATCCTGTTGTGACAGCGTCCATGCCGCCTGCCTCGCCGCCCCAAGTGCGACGTACTCGGCCGGCATCGGCACATGGACGGGTGCGCCAAGGATGGCGGGTGCGATGCGCCGGACCGCTTCCGAGCGCGCTCCCCCGCCAATCAGGATGATGCGTTGCACGTCGACGCCCTGCGCGGAGATCTTGTCGATGCAGTACGCCATCGACGCCAACAAGCCCTCCGCCGCGGCGCGAGCGACGTTGGTGGGCACGAGATTACGTGTCGTCACGCCATGAAACGCACCCGCGGCCCCCGGAAGATTCGGCGAGCGTTCGCCCTCGAAATACGGCACCAGGGTGAGGCCTTCCGCACCGGCAGGCGCCGACAACGCCAGCCGGTCCATCTCGTCGAAGTCGACGCCGAGCATGGTCGTCACGGCCGCCAGCACGGGAGCCCCGTTGAGTGTGCACACCAGCGGCAGCTGCCGTCCGGTGGCGTCGGCGAAACCGGCGACGATCCCCTCCGGATCATGCGGTGCGGCCTCTCCCACCGCGCTCACCACACCGGACGTGCCGAGCGAAACGATGCAATCACCGGTACTCGCGCCAAGGCCCAGCGCCGCCGCGGCGTTGTCCCCCGCGCCGGGGCCGAGCACCGCTCCCGTCGATGTCTGCCCCGCCGGATCCCTCGGGCCCAGCACCGTGGGCAGCGCGGGCCCTCGCCCCCGCATCGCCAGCTCGAGCAGGTCGGGCTGGTAGCTGTCGGTCTCCGACGAGAAGTAGCCGGTGCCGCTCGCGTCGCTGCGATCGGTGCGCAGCGTGGTGATGTCCGTCGAGCCGCTCAGCCGCCACGTCAGCCAGTCGTGCGGCAGGCAGACCGCCGCCGTCGCATCCGCGCGCGCAGGCTCGTGATCGGCCAGCCACCGCAGCTTGGTCGCCGTAATGGCCGCGACCGGCACCACGCCGATCCGCTTCGCCCACTCGCCGGGTCCGCCGAGTTCGTCGACGAGTTCGGCGGCCGCAGCACTTGAGCGAGTGTCGTTCCACAGCAACGCATCTCGAACTACCGCGCCGGTGCCGTCCAGGCACACCATGCCGTGCTGCTGGGCACCGACCGACACCGCCGCCACGTCGTCGAGACCCCCCGCTGCACCGATGCTCGCTTCCAATGCGGACCACCACAGCTGCGGATCGACCTCGGTGCCGTCGGGATGGGGCGACGACGCGGACCGCACGATCTCACCGGTATCCGCGTCGCAGACGACCACCTTGCAGGACTGGGTGGACGAGTCGATTCCCGCAACGAGTGCCACGCCTGCGAAGTTACTCCCGGAGACGGCTCAGGTCACCGCCTCGGTGCTGGCGCTGCCGGCGTCGGCAGTGGCGGGTGGGGCCGCGACGCCGGCGACCGATGAGTTCACCCGCGGCGTGATGTCAGTACCTATATGCGAAAACTCGTGATCACCCAGAACATCACGCTCGACGGGTCCGTCGAGATGCTCGACGATTGGTTCGACCCCCAGCTGCAGGACGAGGATCTGCTCGAGGAGTCGCATCGCCAGGACTCGCAGGCCGATGCACTACTGGTCGGCCGTCAGACGTTCGAGGACTTCCGCGGCTACTGGCCAAAGCAGACCGACGACCCCACCGGCGTGACCGACTACCTCAACCGGGTGGCCAAGTACGTGGTGTCCTCGACGATGAGGGATCCACAATGGGACAACACCACCGTGCTGAACGGCGATGCTGTCGAGCTGACAACGGCGCTCAAGACGCAACCGGGCAAGGACATCGTGCTGACCGGCAGCATCAGCCTTGCGCACGCGCTGATCGCCGGCGGTGTGGTCGACGAATACCGGTTGTTCGTCTATCCGGCGGTGCAGGGCCGCGGCCGTCGGCTCTTTCCCGACGGGACCGCAATTCCGAAGCTGACCCTGGTGGAACCGCCGAAGCCGTTCCGGTCGGGCATCACGCTGCTGCGCTATGCCGCGTGAATGCCGCTGATCGCGCCATCACGATCGCCGGGACTGTCAGAATTGCCGAGTGGAGGACATCGAGCATCCTGAGGCCCAGAAGAAGTGGGATGCGGACCGGGACGAGACGGAAGCGCAACGGCTGGACCGTAATTGGTCCGGCTTGCTGCAGGAGTTGCGGGTTGCGCAAACCGGCGTCCAATTGCTCACCGGCTTCCTGCTGACGCTGCCGTTCCAGCAGCGGTTTACCCAGCTTGACGACGTGATGCGCACGATTTACTTGGTCACGGTCGGGTGTTCCATCGGCGCGACGGTTTTGCTGATCGCCCCCGTCAGCATGCATCGCCTGCTGTTCCGCCAGCACCGCCTCAAGACCGTGGTGTCGGCCGCACACAGCTACGCGATGGTCGGAATGGTGCTGCTCGGTGTCGCCCTCGCCGGGGTGGCCGTCGTCATCTTCGACACCGTGGCGGGCAGGACGGAAGCCTGGGTCGCTGGCGGTTTCACGTTGCTGGCACTGGTCGCCTTCTGGTACTTGATGCCGTTGCTTGGGCGCAGCGACAAAGACAACGTCTACTAGGGTTTGCGACCTACCGGCCCGGGGAACACAGGGTCCATGTTGATCCGACGAATTGCGCGCCCGATGTTGTCAGCGGTCTTCATCAGCCGCGGTGTCGATGCCCTGCGCAGCCCCAAACCCGCCGCCGACGCGGCCCGGCCCACACTCGAGGGCCTGAGCAAGCTACCGGATCCCGTCGGCACGAATGTTCCGTCCAACGCCGAGACGTTCGCCCGCGTCAACGCCGCGGTGCAGATCGGTGGCGGGTTGCTGCTCGCCAGCGGCAAGCTGCCGCGCTTGGCGTCTGCGGCGCTGGCACTCAGCGTAGTGCCGGGAAGCCTTGGCGGACATATGTTCTGGAGCGAATCTGATCCGCAGCGCAAGGCCGACGAGCGTCGCGCATTCCTGACCGACGTCAGCCTGATCGGCGGGCTGATGATCGCCGCGGTCGACACCGAGGGCAAGCCATCACTCGGCTGGCGTGGGCGTCGCGCCGCCCATAAGGTGTCCGAGGCCGTCACCGCGGCCCTGCCTGCCGGCGCGGCCACCGGCGGTGCGCTCGCCGACAGCGCGCTGGCCGAAAAGGTGGGACACGGTCTGCAGGTCGGCGCGGAGCGCGGCCGCGAACTGGCCCATGTCGCACGCGAACGCGGCGCCGACTGGGCCGAAGTTGCCCGCGAACGCGCACCCGTGCTGGCCGAGGCGGCCCGTGAACGCGGCGCAGAGTTCGCCGAGGTGGCACGGGAGCGGGGCGCGGAATGGGCCGAAGTCGCGCGGGAGCGAGCCCCCGATCTGGCGGAGACCGCCCGCGAACGTGCAGGCGAGTTCGCCGACACCGCCCGTACGCAGGTCAAGGAGCACCGCAGCCGCCGGCGCTGATCCGAATTGCGTTGCGCGCCAATGACCGGTTCTTGGGATGTGCGCGCGCCAAACCGAGAGCGGTTGCCCGTGTGAGCGGTACATTTGCCCGATGACGAGCGGCGACTTCCAACCCCAGCCCGGACCGTACGGTGAACCCGGCGGATATCCGCCACCGGGTGGTCAACAACCAGGCGGACTCATTCTGCGCGTCGCCGCGCGGTTGATCGACGGCATCATCGTCAACGTCGTCGCGTTCGTACTCGCATTCGCGATCGGCTCGGTTTCGAACTACTGGGTCACCGGCCTGTTCTCCGGCCTGCTGATGTTCCTCTACTTCGTCGCGTTCGAGTCCACCCAGGGGTGGACGCCGGGCAAGAAGGTGTTCGGCCTGAGCGTGCACGGTCCAGGCGGCGCACCCAAGCCCACGGCCCAGCAATCCGCAATCCGCAACGTGTGGACATTGCTCAACATCGTGCCGTTCGTCGGTGGCCTGCTGACGCTCATTGCGGTGATCGTCATCGCGGTGACGATCAACAGCAGCCCGACCAAGCAGGGCAAGCACGACGAACTCGCGGGCGGCACCCAGGTCGTCAAGGGCTGATTCCCGCGAAACTGTATTCCGGCAGGAAAAGTTCGAGGCGGATCCCGAGTTGATTCGGTGGCGGCTCGAGGCCGGTGACCGGGGCGCCCAGTTGGTGTCGCTCTCGGAGCTGCGGCGCGGATTCGAACCGGCCGCCACGGCATGATGCCCGACCTGCCGAACCCTGCAGCCATCGAGCAGCACGACCAGGTCGCGTGCGGGATCCGGCTGATGGATGCGGGCGAAGAGGTACATCGCGCTCGCGACCGAGATGACTCGGTCTTTGATCTTGTCGCCGAGCAGACACGTCAGGGCGAAGTGGCCGAGGTGATTGGTGCCCATATGAGCTTCGAAGCCGTCGGCGGTGCGGGTCAGCGGCAGACCCATCACGCCGGCGTTGTTCACCAGCACATCAACGGTTTCCACCGAGTTGGCGAATGCACGCACGCTGGCGAGATCGGCGAGATCGAGTTGGGCAACCTCGACGTCGCCCGGCATATCGGCGGCTGCGCGCTCGGCCTTCGCGATGCTTCGGCAGGCGATCACCACGCTGTGGCCGCTCTCGGCCGACGCGGCGGCGGTCGCCCTGCCGACACCGCTGTTGCCGCCGGTGATGATGATCCGCATCAGCGTGGAGCGTACTTGATCAGGCCAACACCGATCAGGCTGACAGCGCGGTCCTCCCGGCGCCTTTTCGAATTTGTCCGCGTAGCGAGCGACAAGTAGACCTGCAGCTGGGTGCCGCCGAGCCACAAGCGTTTCGCTGCGGCCCGCAGGCGAACCCGCGCCGCGGTCGTACAGCCCCGTGCGCTGGTCGACGAACTTTGCCGCATCGCGCGTCTGACATGTTCCGGTGTTGTCGCTCATTGGGCGGACAAATTCAGACATGTGGTTCCGGAGCGCTGGTGGGAAGGGGGTCAGGGGTGCTGCTGGTTGCGATTCCACTCGATCCAGCCGACTCCGGTGCGGCCGTCGTCGATAGTGACCGTCGCCCAGGCTCGCGGGAAGTGGCTGACCCGCCCGTCGGGCGCCTTCAACAGCACCGGCGCGTGCCCGCGGATGTCGATGGTGGCGGTCAGCTCGCCAAAATCGATCGTCGTCGCCTGCGGTAAGCCGTTGTCGCCGAACGTTTCCCGTGCGGTGACGGCCTGCAGTTCGATCAGCGGCCGGCCCGGTTGCTGCAGGTATCCGATGCCGACCGGCGGGGCGCCGGGGACGCGGATGTCCACCCCGTGGATGTGTGTGCCGTCGTCGAGATGCAGTGCGCTCCACACCCAGTCCATGGCCCACCAGTCGCGCACCCCCCACGAGTGGTCGCGTTGACCGGCGACCACGCGCACGACGACTTCCCTGCCGTCGACGGTGACGGTGCCGGCCACGGTGCACGGGATCTCATAGCGCGGGGTGATCCGGTATTGGTACGGCGTGCCCGCGGTCGTCCACACCAGATCCATCGTCAGCTCGACGGGTCTGCCCGATTCGCCGCGCAACAGCGTGGCCGGGTCGTCATAGGACTCTCCCTGTCCACGCAGCTTCGCCCGGTATGTCTGCAGCGGCCGGGTCGCGGTGAGGCCAAGGTCGGCGGCGTCGGTGTGAACCTCGCCGGGATCGTCGGGCAGCACGGCCTCGAAGTCGTTGATCGCGACCGTAGGCATGTCGGGACCGCACAACAGCGCATTGATCCATGCGGTGCGCTGGTTTGGATACAGCCCCAGCCGTATCCAGCCGCCGATACCCCCTCCCGGGTCGGCGAAGTCGAAATACCAGCTCTCGTTCCACAGCGGCTCATCGGTCGACACGTGTGGGCCCTCGTCGTGGGCTGCGGGGGAAAGCGGCTCGGCGGCAACGGGTTCGGGCAGGACGGCGAGCGCATCGGTGTCGAGCACATGCTGGCAGTGCCGTTGCAGCATCACCATGAACATCTCGTCGCCGCGGTCGGTTCGTTCGACCAGCATCGACGAGACGATCGCCATCATCACTCCGAAGAAACTCCCCCGCCGCACGCCGCCGCGCACGTCATCCAGGCTGATCAACGCGTTCGCTCCGAGGGCATCGTGGTAGGCCCGAAGCAGCGCCTCATAGTGGTCGCGGCGCAGCTGGTCGGGCAGCGCACAGCCGAGGAAGTACGCGACGTCTGTCATGGCCGGGCCCCAAGTCACCGTCTGCCAGTCCACCACCGTCAACCGCCGGTCGGCGCCGGGCTCGCCGAACAGCATGTTGTCCAGGCGATAGTCGCCGTGCACAAGGCCCTGCTGGCCGACGGCTGCCGAATCGAGATAGCCGTCGAAGCTTGCGACCAGCCGCTCGCACACCTCGCGATGCTCCGGAGCGATCTGGTCGCGGTAACGCTGGGAAAACGCGGCGTAAAGCTGGCCGATCAACGCCTGGTTCATCGGCGACTCGCGGTTGAGCCAGTCGGCGTTCGCCATCGCGGTATCGCCGAGCAGCGATGCATGCACCCGGCCCAATTCCGACAGCGCCAGCATGGCCTGTTCGACTGTCGCGCCGCGGATTTCGTCGCCGACGACGGCCGGACCCGCGTCGCCCAGCAGAAGGTGAAAGGCGCCCGTCTCGGCGTCGAAGGCGGCGTGGTGGCATGGCGCGATCGGCCCGTCAAGGCCCGGCGCGATGTCGGTGTAGAACCGCACCTCGCGTTCATACAGGCCAAGCGCGAGGCCCGTCTGCCGGCTCACCGGGTCAGTCGCGGCGACCTTGAGCACCACGGAATTCGGGCCGCGGCCGCCGTTCGCGTAGGTCAGCCCGACGCGGTAGCACTCGCTCATCTGGCCCGTGCCGACGCGTTCGAAGGTGAAGTCGCTCACCGGTACGCCCACGGCAGCGGTGAGCCACTCGACGGTCAAATCGGTCGGCCGCTCCACCACGTCAGTGGTGCGCACTGATGCTCGGTCTGTGGCACATGTCGGGCGGCGTTGCAACGACGTCCAGCGACGGGTTGCGGTCGAAGAATCCAAACGGCTTGAGCCAGAAGGACACCACGTCGACGGGCATCACCGGCCAGTCCTCCGGCCGGGTGATGTGGTGGGTGCCGATACCGTTCACAACGTTGGTGTTGACCACCTTCCAGCTGCGTTGCGTCGCGAAGTTGACGTCCTGTTTGGCCTGGCTCTCGGTGCGCAGCGGCACGTTGCGGACGACGAGCGAAAGTCCGTGCGGATTGTCCGGGCCGACCGGTTCCGGGTATGTCTCCGTCATGTAGACGGTGTTGTCGCTGCCGTCGATGTCCATGTCGGGCCGGGCGACCAGGAAGTGTTGGTGGAACGGCGCGTACGTGCGCTCGTCGACCAGCGTGCCGTTCGGATGGGGCTGCCCGGGCGCCAGCGGCGTGGTGACCATGATGCCGGTGGCCCGCACCTCGCATTCGATGTTGCCGTCCTGGTACAGCCGCCAGTACACGAGGTATTCGTAGTTGGCGACCGTGACGTGGAACGAAATCGTCAGCCGCCGCATCCGAGCTCCAACGACGTGGTCATGAACCCGAGGCCCCACTCGCCGATGTCGAACGCGGTTCGCCGGTAATGGTCCGCCGACGGGTCGCGGTAGATCATCTCTGCGAACGACAACCGATGCGCTACAGAGCGATTCCGGTCGCCGTCGCGGTAGCGGACCGCGTGAAGGGTCATTCCCTCGCGGTGGTTGAAGCCGATGCGCAGCGACCAGTTCTGCCACTGCAGCAGGTTGCCGTCCAACGTGAACGACGGTCCCTCGGGTTGGGTGATGTGCAGCGGCTTGAGCGGCTCGCGGCGCGACGCCGCACCGATGCGTTCCGGAATGCAGCCCGGCACGTATTCGCCCATCACCTCGGGTGTGTCGGCAGTGAAGTTGGCCTGCACGCCTGGAATGTGCTCGAACGACTCGACCCGGTCGTCAGTCAACGACACCATGCTCTTGTAAGTCGTGTTATTGGATCGCTGCAGGCAAACCACCTCGGCGCGTCGCGGCGGCGCTCCCCCGTCGTCGAACGCCCGCAGCTCGGTTTTGCTCGGTTCGGCCAACTCGATCGACGCGAACCGCCAGCCGTCGCCGACGCCGTGTTCGCGACGGAGGATCGACGCGACCGCCCTGAACTCGTCGCCGGCGAGCGGATCCAGTGGGTGAGCCACGCAATTACGCAACCACATCCGCGGCACGCCCGCAGCCGAATCCGCGGCGTCAGCCGGTGGCGAGCGAGAAGCCCTCCCACGCCTGCCTGCGGTCGGCGTGCGGATCGTATTCGACACGAGGCCGCCGATCGAACACCATCACCGCACGGTCGGCGCTGGTATACGGGGGCCAGTCCTCGCCGGGCACGCCAGTACGGCTGAAGGCCCGCCAGCGGGATTGCACGTCGTCACTGACCCGTAGCGCGGAACGTCGGTCGGCGGCCGCGGTGAGCAGCCGACCGAACTTCGTGCGGTAGACATCGAACACCGCCAACAACTCGGTGGCATGCGTGGCGCCCAGGCCCGACCAGCGCAATGTGCGCGGCGCGTAGTCGTATCGGTAAAGGTAGGTCGGGGCGTGCAGGCTGTGCGCCTCGACGATCTGCCACACGGCTGACCCGAACGCGAAGTCGCCGCCGAACTGGATGCAGGCCGCAGGGTCCGGGTAGCCCGGGTAGGCGGTGGTAATGCGTTCGCGCTCGGCGGGTTCCGCCCCTGCAAGCAGCCGCTCGATCGTCGGCTCCGTCATCGGCAGGAGCTTGAGGAAACGGCCGAAGAGCCTCGCTTCCTCGGCGTTGGTACCAACGATGAGCGGCACGCGGTGCGCCTTGCCGTCGCGCATGGCCGCGACCGGGTCCAGCGGCAGGTAGTCCGTGCCCTGGGTGGGGCCTGCCGCAAACGCGCCGAGCATTTTGCGCTGCCCATGCCGCACAAGCCGGTCGAACGCGTTCACCAGCTCCGCCGGACGTGCCGCCATCACGGCGTGGGCACCGTCCTCCTGTCGGGCGCCGAGCAGCGCGGCGAACTGCGTGGCGTACTGGACCGCCACGTCCGGTGAGCGGATCATTCCGGTGGCCGGGCTCTCCGAGATCGCGTGGGCAAAAAGGCCTTTGGCCGCCGGAACGGCCAATAGCGTGGCGACGGCGTGCGCGCCCGCGCTTTCCCCGAAGATGGTCACGTTGTCGGCATCGCCGCCGAACACCGCGATGTTGTCGCGCACCCAGCGCAGCGCCATCACCAGGTCTCGCAGGAACAGGTTGTCATCAAAGGTGACGTCCTTATTGGACAACGATGAGAGGTCCAGGCATCCCAGCGCGCCCAGCCGGTAGTTCACCGAGACATACACACATCCCTTGCGCGCCAGGGCCGCGCCGTCGTAGATCGGCGTTGCCGAGCTGCCCATGAAGTAGCCGCCGCCGTGGATGAACACCAACACCGGCAGCGGGTGATCGGCAGGACGTTTGGGCGTGACGACGTTGAGCGTCAGGCAGTCCTCGCTCATCGGCTGGTACTTGCCGGGGGCGAGGATCGTGTACACGTGCTGTTGCGGTGCGCAATATCCGAACCCATGGCAGTACCGCACACCCGGCCACGGCTCCACCGGCTGAGGTGCACGCAGCCGTAGCCGGCCCACCGGCGGCCGCGCATACGGGATCGATCGCCACCGGTTCACGCCGTCGCGGGTGAAGCCTTCGACCGTGCCGGATTCGATGGTCGCGCGGACAACGTGTTCGTGCATGACCCGACGGTATCGAACGAGCCACCGCCGCCGCGCCTGAGCAGCGACGGCGTGTCGGCCCGCTAGCCTTGGCCGTTATGCGGATTGCTGGCCTGATCGCGGCGTCTGTGCTGGTGGCAGGGTGTTCACAGTCGGTCGGCGGGGATGCCGAGCGGTCGACGCCGTCGTTGACGGTGCCGCCGAGCACGACGCGCGCCGCACCATCCAGCACGTCACCTACCTCGACGACTCCAGCCCGGGCGCCCGGCCCCGGGGCGGCGATCGGCGACGTCATCGCCTGGGTCGAAGCGGGCGCGCCTGCCGATCCGGCTCGGTATCACTCCGCGACCCGCGACGGCGCGACGACAGATCTTGGCGAGGACGTCGCATTCGTCACGCCCTCGGGCAAGACCAACTGCATGACCGACACGAAGTACAGCAATGGAGCGCTGGCGTGCCTGGTGGATCTGAAGAACCCGCCGCCGCGACCCGAGGACGCCTACGGAGAGTGGAAGGGCGGCTGGATCGACTACGACGGCACAAGCGTGCGGGTCGGCTCAATGCACGGCGATCCGGGCCGTTTCGACGCAGGGTCGGGACCGGAACTGCCATACGGTCAGTCGCTGACGTTCGGCGACTACGGCTGCCGCAGCGACCCCGCGGGGCTGTTTTGCGTGAACTACGCCCATCAGTCCGCAGCGCGGTTCAGCGATGCGGGCGTGGAACCATTCGGATGTCTGCAACCGGCCACTGCCCCACCGCAGATCGGTGAGATGTTCAGCTGCTGAGCACGGCGTCGTGGGCCGGATAGGCGTGCACGATCACCGAGCTGAGCTTCGGAATGGCATGGGCGAGTTCATGTTCGGCGCCGTCGGCAACGGTATGCGCATCGGCCAGGCTCAGTGACGGGTCGACGTCGACACGATCCAGGCTGTGCAGGCGGGTCGCGCGCTCTTACGTGCCCGGGTGGATAGAACTGCTCAGGCGACGCCTTTCTGCTTCAA
Organism: uncultured Actinomycetota bacterium; assembly: GCA_963770125.1. Classification (GTDB taxonomy): domain Bacteria; phylum Actinomycetota; class Actinomycetes; order Mycobacteriales; family Mycobacteriaceae; genus Mycobacterium. Next base: position 34,146 of record CAVYPI010000094.1, read on the forward strand.
CAAGGGCAGCACGCCCTCGGCGAACCAGTAGGCCTCCTCCAGATGCGGGTAGCCCGACAGGATGAACTCGTCGAAGCCCAGCGAGTGGTACTCGTAGATCAGGTTCGCGACTTCCTCGTGGCTGCCGACCAGCGCGGTGCCCGCACCTCCGCGGACCAGCCCGACACCTGCCCACAGGTTCGGATAGATCTCGAGTTGATCCAGCCGGCCGCCGTGCAACGCGGTCATTCGCCGCTGGCCTTCGGACTCCGACTTGGCGTGCAGCTCAGTGGCTTTGGCGATCTGGTCCGGCGTCAGCTCGGCGAGTAGTTCGTCGGCGACCGCCCACGCCGCCGCTGAGGTGTCGCGGCTGATGGTGTGCAACCGGATGCCGAACCGCATGTTGCGGCCCCGCGCTTCGGCCAGCTTGCGCACATTCTCGATCTTGGCCGCTGCCGCCTGCGGTGGCTCGCCCCACGTCAAGTAGACGTCGACGTACTGCGCGGCGATCGGCAGCGCCGCAGCCGACGATCCGCCGAAGTAGATCTGCGGCAACGGATCCGGCGGCTCGGACACTCGCGCGTCCGCGACCGTGTAATACTTGCCGTCGAAGTCCACGGAATCCTGCCGCCACACCGAGTTCACGATGTGCAGGAACTCCCCCGTCCGGTCGTAGCGCTCGTCGTGGCTGAGCCAGTCGCCGAACCGGCGCTGTTCGAGGTCGTCGCCCCCGCTGACGATGTTGAGCAGCACGCGACCCTCCGAGAACCGCTGCAGCGTCGCCGTCTGCTGTGCGGCCAGCGTGGGTGGCACTAATCCGGGCCGGAACGCGACAAGGAACTTCAGCCGCTCGGTCTCGGCCAGCAACGCGGACGCGGTCAACCAGGCGTCCTCACACCAGGTTCCCGTCGGCGTGAGCACCCCTTCGTAGCCGAGCCGGTCAGCGGCCCGGGCGACCTCGGCCAGATATCGTCGGCTCGGGGCGCGGTAGTTCGCGGGCACCGTGTGATGTGACGACGCGTGCGAGGCGCCGACGATCGAGCGGCTGTCGCCGTTGGTGGGCAGGAACCAGAAGAACTTCGCGCGTGGAACGGGCAATTCGGACTGAGCGGACATAGGGCTCCTAGTTGGGGCTCACGAACAGGGGACGAAGCGCGTCATTGAAGCGACGATCCACCCAGTTGTCGAACTTCGGTGCGGGGGATGCGATTTGGCCTGATGCCGCGAACAGGTCGGCCAACTTCTGCTCGGAGGTGACGATCTCGTCGTCCAGTTCGGTCGGCAGCCGCAGGCTTCGGCCCTGCGCGACCGCGGCGACCTTCGGATCCAGCCCAACCGCGGCGGCATAGCTGTCCGACCACTGTTGGGGGTGGTCCTGCGCCCAGCGCACCGCCTTTTCGAACCGCACCAACAGATCCTGGAGCGCGGTATTCCGCTTGGGGTCTGCCAGCGCCTGATCCGACGCGACACCGAACCAGTAGCCGTTGGTCACGCCTTTGGCGTGGGCGATGCTGCGCACCGGTAGCTGCGCCTCGGCCTGCGCGGTGTATGGATCCCAGATCGCCCACGCGTCGGCCTGTCGTTGGGTGAAGGCCGACAGCGCGTCGGCGGGTTGCAGGAATACCAACTTCACATCGGGCGCGGACAACCCGGCCTTGTCGAGCTGACCCAGGATGTTGCCGTGTGCGGAGCTGCCTTTGCCGACCACAATCGTCTTTCCGCGCAAGTCGGCCACTGTCTTGATCGGTGAATCGGCGTGCACCAGGATCTCGTCGCCTGTGCCGCCGCCGTCATAGGCCGATACGACCTTCACCTTGGCATTGGATGCCGCGCCGAAGATCGGCGGCGTGTTACCCGTGATCGCGAAGTCGATCTTGGCCGCCGTCGCCGCCTCGACCTGGGGCGGGCCGGAAGTGAACGTGGAGAACGCCACTTGGTACGGCAGGTTGTCAAGCGCGCCCGCGGCCCGCAGCAGGGCTTCGGTGTTGCCCTTCTGGTCGCCGACTTGCAGTGTGAGACTAGACAATTCGGACAGCGCCACGGTCGCGGGCGCTTGGGCGACGCCGGAACTGTCGGTGCGTGAGACGCAGCCGGCGAGCAACGCGACAGCGGTTATCAGCACAGCGACGAATCGTGTCTTGGACATGGTTTGCCTCTTTCAGATCTAGACGCCGAGCTTGTTGAGCAGCTCGGCACGGTGAAGCTCGGTGTGTGCGCCCGCCGACCGGCGCGGTTCGTCGATGGTCATCGTGTGCACCACGCGGCCTGCCTCCAGGACCAGCACCCGGTCGGCAAGCGCGACTGCCTCGTCCACGTCGTGCGTCACGAGCAGCACACCGAAACCACCGTCGACTTTCCGGAGCCGCTGCGGCCAATCAGCGCAACGATCTCGCCGCGCTCGACCCGCACGGAGACGTCGGTGAGCACGTGGTGATCGCCATACCACTTGTGCACATGGTGAAGTTCGCCGGCGACCGTCCCCCGCAAGCGGGGGGTGCCCCCAGTCTGGCGTTCGGAGGCGATAGTCACGAGCGGTACCTCAGAGCTCGGCGTTCCAGCACGCGGACAATGGCGTCGGTGCCGATGCCGAGAAGCGCATAAACGATCAGCCCGAAAATGATGACGTCGATGCGCCGAAAGTCTCGGGCGTTGTTGATCAGGAAGCCAATTCCCTTGTCGGCGTTGATCTGCTCGGCGACGATCAGCGTGAGCCAGGCGATCGCCAGCGACGCCGAGCAGAACCAATGGCGATAAGAGGCGGATCAATCCCCATTTGCGGTCGGCCCACCGGCGATTTGTGGCAGGAGTGGGCGACGCCAACGGCACGGCCAGCTCGGCGGGAATAGTCACGGTGGGTCGACGCTACGCATGGCCGGCTGGCCGCTGAAGGGTTTGATTCTGCGTGATGCAAAGACCAACGGCCCCACCGCTGCGAACCTTCGAAATCGGCGGTGTACATGCCTGCCGCACCGGACACTGGTGCGGCAGTGAACTTGTAGGCGACACCGTTCATCGTGAGATCGCCTGCGACGTCGGAGCCGGTGAATTCGGCCTTGAGGGTGTCACGGAACCGGGCTTGATGTCGATCTTGCCGTCGGTCTGGTTGCCGAAGAACCAGGCTTCATCGTCGGTGCCGTTGCAGGCGTACGCGGCTGTCGACGCGCCGTCGACAGAGATGCCGATCGTCATGGTCTTGCCGTCGGAGCAAGCACCCAATCTGCGCGGGTACCGTCGGGCAAAAACTGGGCGGCGAAAACCTGCCGAAACGCCGGATCGTCACGCCCCCAGCCGACCGGGGCCAGATCGAGATCCAGTGCGGCAGCCCGCTTTTCCTCGTCTCCAACCGCCCGCACCGCGCGACCGCGCGCATACGCGCCGCACAACACCAGGTGGCTGACCCGTTCTGGGTGGCGGGCCGCGTAGGCCACCGCGACCGCGCCGCCCTGCGACACCCCGAGCCGCGGGAAGCGCTCCAATCCGAGCGCCTCCACTACCGACTCGAGATCGGCAACCCAGTCGTCGAACGTAAAATCCGTTGCTTCCCAATCGGATAGGCCACATCCACGTTCGTCGTAGCGGATGAATCGGTACTTCAGTGACAGGTCGCGCACCCGGTGCTTCCACACCGGGCTTTCGATGTCGTAGCCGAGATGGGTCATCCAGTTGGCCGCCCTGATAAGCGGCGGTCCCTCCCCCGCCACCGGCGTAGGCCAGCCGCACGCCGTCGGCGGCACGGCAGAACGCGATGTGCTGGCGGGGCGGCGCAGGCTCCGCAGGAGGCTCGGCGGCCGGTTCGGACGCGGCGTCGGTGAGGATCGTGCCGACGAAGACCCGTTGGGAATTGCGGACCAGCTGCGTCAGCACGTCGAAACACTTGCGGCTCGACGCGGATCACGCCACTCCCGGAGCGCAGCTCGTAAACGCTGCGTGTCGAGGACAAAGGCGTCGAAGCGCCACACGCCGGCTTCTGGAGGTGATATGGACACCGCGTTCCCATCTCGGGTTTTGTCGTTGGCAATCGTAAAACGGGTGTCCGCCGCGCAGTGTTCACTGCACAAAGAAGTCGCCGGCTACCGCCAGCCGTCGGCCGCCTTCGCTGCCCGCATCAGCGCGTCGCACAGCTCTCGCAGTTCTGCGCTTTTCGCCCCTTCTCCGACGGCCATCGCGACATCCTCCGCGGCGCATCTGACCTGGTAGACGCGGTCCGAGAGCTCGGATGCCTCTTCGGCGGTCAGGACGACAGAGTCCGGCGCCAGCATGGTCCCCTTGACCACGGCGCGCTGCTCGTAGGCGCGTTGCCGACAGGACTGCCTGCAGTATTGCCGCCGCCGACCGAGCCCGACGTCGGCGACTTCACGACCACACCAGCGACAGGGCTGAGGCTTGAGACGACGTGCCACGAAACCAGACTGTAGACCGCGGTTGGCGCGAAGCCCGGTATCATAAACGGTCGAGTCGGGAACTGCGCGCCGTTTTGCTGCGTTGAACGTCCGGACAAATTGCGTAATTGAGGAGTGTTGACGATGGCTGATCGTGTCTTGAGAGGCAGTCGCCTCGGAGCCGTGAGCTACGAGACTGACCGCAACCACGACTTGGCGCCGCGTCAGGTCGCCCGCTACCGCACCGATAACGGCGAGGAGTTCGACGTCCCGTTCGCCGACGACGCCGAGATCCCCGGCAGCTGGCTGTGCCGCAACGGCATGGAGGGCACCCTGATCGAGGGTGATGTGCCGGAGCCGAAGAAGGTGAAGCCGCCGCGTACCCACTGGGACATGCTGCTCGAGCGTCGCTCGGTCGAGGAACTCGAAGAGCTGCTCAAGGAACGCCTCGACGTCATCAAGGCCCGCCGCCGCGGCAACTGACGGTCAGCGCGTAACGCCGACTCCGCGGGCCCGGTCCATGCGCCCGCGGATACCCCATTCCGCGACCTTGAACAGGGCTTCGCGGATGTTGGATCCGCTCATCTTGGATTGTCCGAACTCGCGTTCGGTGAAGGTGATCGGCACCTCGACCACGATGAACCCGTTGTTGATGGTGCGCCAGGTCAGGTCGATCTGGAAGCAGTAGCCCTTCGAATCCACCGCGGCCAGGTCGATCTTCTCCAGCACCTCTCGCCGGTAGGCGCGGTAACCGGCAGTGATGTCGTGAATGTCGACGCCGAGCAGGATCCGCGAGTAGCCGTTGGCGGTGCGGGACAGCACCAGCCGACGCCGCGGCCAGTTGCGCACCTCTCCGCCGGGAACGTAGCGCGAGCCGATCGCGAGGTCCGCGCCGCCATCGACGGCGTCCAGCAGGCGATGCAGCTGTTCGGGCGGGTGGCTGCCGTCGGCGTCCATCTCGACGAGCACCGAGTACTCGCGATTAAGGCCCCACGCGAACCCCGCCAGATAGGCGGCGCCGAGCCCACCCTTGGCCGTCCGGTGCATGACATGAACGCGGTCGGGATCGCCCAGGGCCAGCTCGTCCGCCAGCTCGCCGGTGCCGTCGGGGCTGCCGTCGTCGACAATCAACACATGCACGTCGGGACGCGCCTGGTGCACGCGTCCGACGATCAGCGGCAGGTTCTCCCGCTCGTTGAAGGTGGGGACGATGACCAGAGTGCGCTCACTCGGGCGCTGAGCTCCGCCTTCCCCCGGTCGCTCCGCTCCGCCCCTGGGGACGCTCATGTGGCTCCTTTGTCATTGCCGCGCCGGCCGAGCCGACGCACGAAACTCCCATTGTGCAGTATTGCGGCGATCACAGCGGCAACGCCGAGGACCACGAGCAGACCCTGGACGATCGGGCCCCACCGCGTTGCGGGCGTGAGCTGCGTCTTTAGCCACACCTGGGTGTCGAGGTAGGCGGGTTCGAAGAAGGCGGTGCGGGCCAGTTCGCGACCATCGGGCGCGATGATCGCGCTGATCCCCGTGGTGCCCGCGACCACGACATATCGGTCGTGCTCAACCGCGCGCAGCCTGCCGAACGCGAGCTGTTGCTCGCTCATCGCCTGATTGAAGGTGGCGTTGTTGGACGGCACGGCCAGTAATTGGGCGCCGTTTCGCACTGACTCGCGCGCGGCGCGGTCGAAGATGACCTCCCAGCATGTCGTCACTCCGACGGGCACGCCTGCGGCGTTTACCACCCCGGTACCGTTGCCGGGCACGAAGTAGCCCGCCCGATCGGCGTACTGCGACAGATGGCTGAAGAAGCTGCGCCACGGCAGGTACTCGCCGAACGGTTGGACGATCTGCTTGTCGTGCCGGTCGGCAGGGCCGGTTCCGGGATTCCACACGATCACCGAGTTCGTCGACACCGGGTTGTCGGGGCTGTAGCCGGGGGCGGCGACGACGCCACCGACCAGGATCGGCGCGTTGATCGCCGCCGCGGCGGCGGAGATCTCGTCGCGGGCGTCCGGATTGGCCAGCGGATCGATGTCGGAGGAGTTCTCCGGCCAGATGACCACCATCGGCTGTGGCGCCCGGCCGGCGTGCACGTCTTCGGACAGCTGAATCGTTTCGTGGACGTGGTTGTCGAGGACGGCGCGGCGCTGCGCATTGAACTCCAGCCCGAGCCGCGGCACGTTGCCCTGTACGGCGGCGACGGTGATCGCCGGGTCGTCGCCGGCGCCGAGGCCTGACTGCCGGACATGCGGCCACACCAACGCGGTGGACAGCAGTACCGCGCTGATGCACACACCGGGCAGCACCACCGCGGGCGGCGCCGCGGTCTGGTTGTCGTTGCGGCGCCACCACTTGACGACTTCAAAAGTTATTGCCGCCAAACTAAATCCGGTCAGCGCGACGGCGAACGACAGCAGTGGAGCACCGCCAAGTTGCGCGATCGCCAGCAGTGGGCCGTCAGTTTGACTGAAACCGACTACCCCCCAGGGGAATCCACCGAAGGGCACGGTGGACTTGAGCCATTCCTGGGTCGCCCAGAGCGCGGCAAACCAGAACGGCCAACCCGACAGACGTCGGACCGACACGGCGGCCAAGCCGAACAGAGCGGGAAACAGTGCCTGTACGACCGCCAGCATGATCCACGGAAATGCACCGACCAGCCCGCTGATCCATGGCAGCAGCGGCAGATAGAACGCCAGCCCGAACAAAAATCCGTATCCGAATCCCCCGGCGCGTGTTGTCGTGTCACGGGTCAGCACCCAGGCCAGCAGGCCGAACGCCGCGATTGCAGCGAACCACCAACCGAACGGCGGAAAGCTCACGCACAGCGCCAGACCGCCGACGATCGCGACACCCAGCTGGGCCAGCCGGTCCACCACCGCCTGACCGAATCGCTGTGCGCGAGAACGGACTTCAGCTGACTGGTCAGACTCGGCTGGCCGCGCGTCGTCCTCTTTGTCGCCGGATTCGGCGTCGTCATCGGCGACAGGGGGACCGATGTCTGTGTCTTCGGTGGCGCGGGCCCACTCGCGCCGACGGCCCAACCTAGCCATGTATGACGACACCCCGATGAACCGTCTGCCGGCACCGCGGCAACGGGTCGTCGAGCCGCGGCAGAGCAGGCACCCGGGAGCGCCGGTCGGTAGACCAACGCTGCACCGAGTCGGCCGGGGCGCTGACTTCCAACTCGTCGGCCTCCCAAATGGCATACGACGCCGGGGCGCCGGCAACCAGGGTTCCGGTTACCCCGTCGCGGGCGCCTCCCGCGCGCCACGCACCGCGGGTCGCGGCCACGAACGCTGCCCGCGCCGACACCGCGCTGCCTGGGGTGCGGTGGCGGGTCGCGGCGCGCACCGTCGCCCACGGATTCAGGCCCGTCACCGGGCTGTCCGAGCCGAACGCGATTGGCACGCCTTGCGATGCTAGCAGCGCAAACGGGTTCAGCTTCGTGCCTCGGTCAAGACCGAGGCGTTGCACATACATGCCGTCCTCGCCACCCCACAGCGCATCGAAATTCGGCTGCATGCTCGCATGCACACCCCACGACCCGAGCCGGGCCGCCTGGTCATCGGTGACCATCTCGAGGTGCTCGAGCCGATGACCGCAGCGCGCCACCGCTGGTGCTCCGAACTGGTCGACGATCCGGTCGAGGGCGGTCACGACGGCGGTGACCGCGGCATCACCGATGACGTGGAAGCCCGCGGTAATGCCGGCCTCGGTGCAGGCGCGGAGATGGGCCGTGATCGCGTCGACGTCAAGGTAGGCGTTGCCAGTCCATTCGGGTGAGCACTCGGGCGCATCGTGGTAGGGCTGGTGCAGCCACGCGGTGCGCGAGCCAAGCGCTCCGTCGACGAACAGGTCGCCGGCCAGTCCACGCGCGCCCGTGCGGTCGATGAGGTCGCGCGCCGCCTCGGCCGTTGTCACGTGCTCGCCCCAGTAGCCGATGATCTCGACGCCGTGGTCGATGTCGCGGACCTCGGCCCAGTCGTCGATGCCGCCGATGTCGGGGCCTGCGCATTCGTGTACCGCGGCGATACCGAACGCGGCCACGGCGTCGAGTGCGGCTAGCCGCGCCTCGCGGCGCTGTGCGGGCGTCAGCCGGTCGCGGGCCGCCGCGCGCACCAGGTGGTGTGCGTCGCTGGTCAATGGCTGTTGGGCAGTGAAACCAGCTGCCTCGGCCAGACCCGGCGCAAGTCGGCGCAGCGCGGTCGAGACCGCAGCGGAATGCACATCGACGCGGGCAAGGTAGGCGGGCCGATCGGCGACGACACCGTCGAGGTCATCGGTGCTGGGCGCGGTTCTCTCGGGCCAGCCGGATTCGTCCCAGCCGTGTCCCCAGATCGGCCCGTCAGGATGCGTGCGCACGTAATCGGCGATGAGCGCCAGGCAGTGCCGCAATGAGGTGGCACTTCGCAGGTCCAATCCGGCAAGCGTCAGTCCGGTGGCGGTGAGGTGGACGTGACTGTCGACGAACGCCGGTGCGACGAATGCCCCATCGAGGTCGACGATCTCGGCGTCGGGAAACTGGGCGCGGCCGACCTCGTCGCTACCGAGCCATGCGACCACCCCGTTGCGCACCGCCATGGCGGTCGCGTCGGGCATGGCCGGGCTGTGCACTCGGCCATTGAGGAGGAGGGTCGTCACTTACTCGGGCTTGTGCTCCACGGCGTGGGGCTCGACGTCGACGACTGGGGGCACCTCCCGCTCGACGACGTCGACGACTTCGCCGTCGATGTAGTCGCCGCGGCCTGCCGCGTCATATCCCCAGCCAGTCGCAGCGCCTGTGCCTGCGGCAACGAGCGGCATCCGTCGCGCGGCCATCGCAGTGACGAGCGGGCGGGCGGCGGCTCGGGTCGGCGGCAGCAGCAGCAGCGCACCCAACACGGAGCTGGCCAGCCCGGGGATCACGACGAGCACGGTACCCAGCGCGACCAGCACGCTGTCAGTCGCCGCTCCTTGCACTGTGGATGCGGTCAGGCCGGACCGGAGCCGGCGAATGTGGCGCTTGACCTGCGACCCGGCCAGCGCGAGCCCGATCACGAACGTCCCGAGCAGCGCAAGGACCGTCCAGCCGAAGCCGATCGTCGACGTCAGCGCGACGATGACCGCCAGCTCGACGACCATGTAGAGGACAAACAGCCGCATCGCCATATACGTGCAACGTCTCCGGCCCCACCTGGGTTCCGTAGATTGACGGCGTGACGAGGATCGAGATCGACACGCCGGGTGGCCCGATCGATGCACTGCTGAGCGTCCCTGACGGCCAGGGTCCCTGGCCTGGCGTGGTCGTGGTGCACGATGCGATCGGTTACGGCCCTGACAATGAATCCACGTCGGCGCGAATCGCCGCGGCGGGATTTGTCGCCATCACGCCGAACCTCTTTTCGCGAGGTGGCAGGGCGCGATGCATCACCAGGGTCTTTCGGGAGTTGCTGACCCAGCGCGGCCGCGCCCTCGATGACATCCTCGCCGCCCGCGATCATGTGCAGTCGATGCCGGAGTGCACCGGTTCTGTCGGGGTGGTCGGGTTCTGCATGGGCGGTCAATTCGCATTGGTGATGGCGCCCAAGGGTTTTGGCGCTTCCGCACCGTTCTACGGCACGCCGCTGCCCCGCCACCTCAGTGAGACGCTGGAGGGGGCGTGCCCGATAGTGGCCAGCTTTGGCCGCCGCGACCCGATGGGCATCGGCGCGGCCGAACGACTGCGCAAAGTCGTGGAAGGCAAGGGCATCGCGGCCGACATCAAGGTCTATCCGGACGCCGGCCACTGCTTCGCGAACAAGCTGCCGGGCCAGCCGCTACTCCGGATCACCGGATTCGGCTACAACGACGCGGCGACCGACGACGCCTACAGCCGCGTCTTCGCGTTCTTCAACCAGCACCTGGCTAGCCCGCGGGCTTGATCTCCAGCCCGATGTGCACTTTGTCGACGCCACCTCGGATCACCGAACGCAGGACGAACCACCACGCGTGCCACCAGTACCGCCTGACCACGGCGTCGTAGAGGGTGCGGGTGTCCTCCTTGGGTAGCACCCGCGCCACCGCCTCGACCGGCTCGCCCTTGGGTCATACGGCCGTCGGCTTGGGCCGACCATCCTTGGTGAACGTGGTGAGCAAGATGTATTTGGCCTTGGCGACCTCGTCGAAGGTGGGAGCCATCGTCACAGCGCCTTCAGCTCGATCGACACATTGTTCTTCAGGCCGCCACGCAGCTTCGAGAAAATGTTGAACGTCTTGCCGAGCAGCCCGTAGCGCTTGCCGATCGCGTCGTAGGTGGCGCCGTTGGCCGACTTGTCCAGGATCGTGGCGATCGCGTCGACCGCCTCACCCTTCGGGTTACCACTTCGGTCGCACACCGCGACGGTCACACGCGGCGTGTTGCGGATCCGCTTGACCTTCCACGACTTCTCCTGGGTGATGGCCACCAGGCCGTCTCCCTGCGGCGCGGCCCAGATGGCCGTCGGTTTGGCCCTGCCATCCTTGGTGAACGTGGTCAGCAGGATGTAGTCGGACTTGGCGACTTCGGCAAAGGTGACAGGCACGACCCCAACCTAGCCTTCGAGCTCGCCTTCCGTCTCGAGCAGCACCGCGCGCAGGCCGTCGAGGGTGGCCTGCTCCGGTTGCGCCCACATCCCCCTGCCTGCGGCTTCCAGCAGGCGCTCGGCCATGCCGTGCAGCGCCCACGGGTTCGACTCGGCCATGAACTTGCGGTTCTCTTCGTCGAGGACGTACTCCGCCGAGAGCCGCTCGTACATCCAGTCCGCCATCACGCCGGCGGTGGCGTCGTAGCCGAACAGGTAGTCGACTGTGGCGGCCATTTCGAAAGCGCCCTTGTAGCCGTGCCGCCGCATCGCGGTGATCCAGCGGGGATTGACGACGCGGGCCCGGAACACACGGGTCGTCTCCTCCGACAGTGTGCGGGTACGCACGGCGTCGGGCCGGGTGTTGTCGCCGATGTAGGCGGCCGGTGACTGCCCGGTCAGCGCTCGCACGGTGGCGACCATGCCGCCGTGGTACTGGAAGTAGTCATCGGAGTCGGCGATGTCGTGTTCTCGGGTGTCGGTGTTCTTGGCCGCCACCACGATCCGTCGGTACTGCCGGTTCATGTCGTCGGCGGCGGGCGCGCCGTCCAGCCCGCGGCCGTATGCGAACCCGCCCCATGCGGTGTAGACCTCGGCGAGGTCGGCGTCGTCGCGCCAGTTGCGGCTGTCGATCAGTTGCAGCAGGCCTGCACCGTATGTGCCCGGCTTGGACCCGAAAATTCTTGTGGTGGAGCGCCGTTCGTCACCGTGTTCGGCAAGGTCGATCTGCGCGTGGGCCCGGACATAATTGTCCGAGGCCGCCTCGTCGAGATTCGCGACGAGTTGCACCGCGTCGTCGAGCATCGCGACGACGTGCGGGAACGCATCGCGGAAGAAGCCTGAGATGCGAACGGTCACGTCGATGCGGGGCCTGCCGAGTTCGGCCGGCGGGATCGGCTCCAGGTTCACCACCCGTCGCGACGCGTCGTCCCAGATCGGCCGGACACCCAGCAGCGCAAGCACTTCGGCGATGTCGTCGCCCGCGGTGCGCATGGCCGAGGTGCCCCACACCGACAGCCCGACCGATCGCGGCCAGCGGCCGTAGTCGCCGCGGTAGCGGGCCAGCAGCGAATCCGCCATCGCCACCCCGGTTTCCCACGCCAGCCGCGAAGGCACCGCCTTAGGGTCGACGGAGTAGAAGTTGCGGCCCGTGGGCAGCACGTTGACCAGGCCGCGCAGCGGTGAGCCAGACGGCCCGGACGCGATGAACCGCCCGTCGAGCGCTCGCAGGATCTGCTCGATCTCCCCCGCCGTCTCGGCCAGCCGCGGCACCACCTCGGTGGCAGCGAACCGCAGGATGTCCGCGACGACAGGATCGTCGGTGAGAGTGTCGACGGCCGCTGCGTCCCAACCGGTGTCCTGCAGTGCTGTGACCAGCTCGCGGGCGGCCGCCTCGGCGTCGTCAACCGCGGCTCGGTCGTCGGTGCCATCCTCGGCCAGGCCCAGCGCCTGGCGAAGCCCCGGCACGGTCTGGTCACCGCCGAACAACTGCCGTGCGCGCAGTATGGCCAGCACCAAATCGAGTTCGACACTGCCCGTGGGCTTTTCACCGAGAACATGGAGCCCGTCGCGAATCTGGACGTCCTTGATCTCGCACAGCCAGCCATCGACGTGAAGCAGCATGTTGTCGAACGAGTCATCTCCGGGCCGCTCGTCCAGGCCGAGGTCGTGGTCCATCTTCGCCGCGCGCATCAGCGTCCAGATCTGCTGACGGATGGCTGGCAACTTGCCCGGGTCGAGCGCGGCAATGGCGGCGTGCTCGTCGAGCAACTGCTCCAATCGCGCAATGTCGCCGTAGGTTTCGGCGCGGGCCATCGGTGGAATGAGGTGGTCGATCAGCGTGGCATGCGCGCGGCGCTTGGCCTGGGTGCCCTCACCGGGATCGTTGACCAGAAACGGGTAGATCAGCGGCAGGTTACCCAGTGCAGCGTCGGCGCCGCACGCCGCGGACATGCCAAGCGTCTTGCCGGGCAGCCACTCCAGATTGCCGTGCTTGCCGAGGTGTACGACGGCATCCGCGCCGAAATCGGCATCGATCCAGTGGTAGGCGGCCAGATAGTGGTGGCTGGGCGGCAGGTCCGGGTCATGGTAGATGGCGACCGGGTTCTCGCCGAACCCCCGAGGCGGCTGGACCATCAGCACCACGTTGCCGGCCTGCAGGGCGGCGATCACGATCTCGCCGTCGGGATCCCGACTTCTGTCGACGAACAACTCCCCCGGTGGCGGCCCCCAGTGCTCGACGACGGCCTCGGTGAGCTCCTGCGGCAGCGTGGCGAACCACTCGCGATAGTCCTTGGCCGGCAACCGGATCGGATTGCCCGTCAGCTGCCCGTCGGTGAGCCAGTCCTGGTCCTGGCCGCCGCGCTCGATCAATGCGTGGATCAACGCGTCACCGTCCTGGGCGTCCACGCCGGGAACGTCGCCGATCGCATACCCCGAGTCACGCATCGCGCGCAGTAATGCGACCGCGCTGGCCGGGGTGTCCAGCCCGACGGCGTTGCCAATACGCGCGTGCTTCGTGGGATATGCCGAGAACACGACCGCCACTCGTTTCTGCGACGCCGGAATCGCCCGCAGCCGGGCGTGTTTGACGGCCAGCCCTGCGACGCGAGCGCAGCGTTCCGGATCGGCGACGTAGGAGATCAAACCCTCGTCGTCAATCTCTTTGAACGAGAACGGAACCGTGATGATGCGACCGTCGAACTCCGGCACCGCGACCTGGGTGGCGACGTCGAGCGGTGACAGCCCGTCGTTGTTGTCGCGCCACTGTGCGCGCGAACTCGTCAGGCACAGGCCCTGAAGGATCGGGATGTCCAGGGCGGCGAGATGGGCCACGTTCCAGCTGTCGTCGTTGCCGCCGGCCGTGACGGTGGCCGGTGTGGCACCGCCTGCGGCAAGCACGGTGGTCACCATTGCGTTGGCGGTGCTGAGCAGCTCGAGCAGCCCGGCATCGGCCGTCCGCAGCGAAGCGCAGAACACCGGCAGCGGCCGACCGCCGGCCTGCTCGATGGCCCGGCAGAGCGCCTCGATGTAACCGGTGTTGCCCGCCAGGTGCTGGGCGCGGTAGTAGAGCACCGCGATGGTCGGACCGTCCCCGTTGCCGGATGCCCGGTCGAGGACGCCCCAGATCGGCGTCGTGGCCGGCGGCTCGAAGCCGAAGCCGGTCATCAACAGCGTGTCACAGAGAAAGGCGTGCAGCTGCCGCAGGTTCGCTACGCCGCCTTGCGCGAGATAGATGTGGGACTGCAGAGCGACACCGGCGGGCGTCGTCGAATGTCCCATCAGATCGGCGTCCGGCGACTGCTCACCGCTGACGACGACGGTCGGCACACCGCTTGCCACCACGGTGTCGATGCCGTCCTGCCAGGCGCGGTATCCGCCAAGGATGCGCACGACGGCAATGTCGGCCCCGGTCAGCAGCTCCTCGAGCTCGCCGTCGACCAGCCGCGACGGGTTCGCCCACCGATAGCGCGCCCCGCTTGCGCGGGCGGTGATCAGGTCGGAGTCGGACGTCGACAGCAACAGCACGGTGGGCTCTGGCACCCACCATTCGTACCGCATCGCCCGATCAGGCGGTGCGGTCGGTGCGCAGCCGTCGTTACCCCAGCGGCTGTGCCAGGTCTGTGGGTAAGGCACGATGCCCGCGGCCAAGACCAGCAGGACCACGCCGAATGCGATCGGTGCGAACATGGTCGCCGCTTCAGTCGGCGGTGCGGCAGTCATCACGCCTTCGCCGGTCTGGTTGATCCACCACGTCTGAGACACCGTTACCCCCTCGATGCTGGCGCGCGAATGGCCGTCGCGCCGGACGGAGTTCGGATCGCGGTCAGCCAAACGGTTTACGGCCATGCGGTCGACTGGCGGAATGGACCCGTGACTGAATCCATTGATGTGGTGAAACTGGGCGCCAACATCGGTGCCCGCATTGACGGCGTACGGCTGGCAGGCGACCTCGATGCCGAGACCGTCGCGACGATCAACGGGGCGCTCTTGGAGCACAAGGTGATCTTCTTCCGCAACCAGCATGATCTGGACGACGGCGGCCAGCTTGCGTTCGCAAGCAAACTGGGCACACCGACGACCGCCCACCCGACGCTATCGCGCGGCGCGTCCGTGCTGCCGATCGACTCGCGCTACGACAAGGCCAACAGCTGGCACACCGATGTGACGTTCGTCGATCGTGTTCCGAAAGCGTCGCTGCTTCGGGCAGTTTCGCTGCCCAGCTACGGCGGGACCACCACGTGGGCGTCGACCGAGGCGGCCTATGAGCAATTGCCTGCGCCGCTGCGCGCGCTCACCGAGAACCTGTGGGCGGTGCACACCAATCAATATGACTACGCCGCCGACTACGACGGCCGGCACGAGGACCTGACCGATACGGTGCGCGAGTACCGCCAGGAGTTCGTATCCGAGTACTACGAGACGGAACACCCGGTGGTGCGGGTACACCCTGAAACCGGTAAGCGCGTGCTGCTGCTCGGCCACTTCGTCAAACAGTTCGTCGGGTTGGGCCCGACCGAATCGTTGACTCTGTTCGGTCTGCTGCAGGCTCGGATCACCAAGCTGGAGAACACTATTCGCTGGACTTGGCAGGCGGGCGATCTGGCGATCTGGGACAACCGCGCCACCCAGCATTATGCCGTCGCGGACTACGACGACCAGTACAGGCGGCTCAACCGCGTCACGCTGGCCGGAGACATCCCGGTCGACGTTCACGGCCAGCACAGCCGCGCCGTCGTCGGTGACGCCTCACTGTATTCGGAAGTGGTTCGTCCCATCCCGCTGGCGAGCTGATCGCCGTCAGAGCCTGTCCATCTCGCGCGACATCAACGCGTTCTCGAGATAGCCGTACCGTTTCGGGTAATGCCGTCGCGCAGGCTGCTTTTCAGAGGCCGCGAACATCGCGCGCAGCGCTCCACTGACGGCATGGACGGTGTCGCTCCACCGGTGGGTTCTCGCCGGAGGTAGCGCCACCGCCGCCGCCGTGCTGAAGAGCACCTGCTGTTCGGTGATCAGGGCTTGCGTCTCGGTCGAGGTCGGCACCGAGGTAACCGGCGATGTCTCGCGGCTCTCCTCGAACTTGGGGCTATATGTCGCTGCTATGTCGGTCATTTGAGTTGCTCCACCCTGTGTTCTCTGGTGTCCGGCTGACCCGGAACCCCTCATGGGTGAAAAACTAACGCCGGCGAGCGCACATCTCACGCGTAGAGGAGTACCTGTTTATCTGGTTAATTCACGCAGCCATACGCGGTTGGCGAACCGAATACTCATGGCATGGGTCGGCATTGGCGTTGACGTGGGGATTGTGCGAGGTGCCGCCCTCACGGCCTGCCGCAGCAGCGGGGCTACGCCCATCCCAGCAACCTTTGGTAGATCTCCGGCACCGCTCAGAGCCTCAGCATCTCCCGCGCCATGCGGGAATCCTCGGGGAAATCGGTGCGGGGCGGGTAGTGGTGTCGCTTCGGTCGGGCTTCGTTGCTGGACATCACGAATGCCGCCCTCAAGCTCACTCCGATAGCGTGCGCCGCTTCCGCCCAGCGTCGGCTGGTCTTCGCCGGCTGCAACGGCACTCCCGCAGCGGTGGCGAACAGTACCTGCTGTTCGGTGATCAACACGGGCATGCGAGGCGACGCCGCGGTGACGGCGGCAGGCTGTTTGGCCATCTCCGGCGGTTCGCCGAATGGCGCTAGTAATTCAGACATTTCAGTTCCCCCATTGTGAATTATCCCGCCAGGCCGGGGGACCAGGCTGTTGGATGGCAGAATTTTACGGTTGGCAAATAGCGATTCCCATGAGTACCGAGCTACCTGCTTTTCTGGGTTACTACCTACTCATGCAGATCTGGCAAAGCCGCATTGCGCATGTACCTCGGCACGTGAGTGCTTGTAGCAACGGCAGCGCGACCGGTGGTCACCCGGCTTGCCATCGCGCCGTACCGTGAACTGGTGGCCAGAACCCGCGATCGTGACGCTTGCCCGGGTGCGCTCCAACTGCACCAGGCGGCAGACGGCGCTCTGGCGCGAGTGCGGTTACCGGGCGGCGTGATCTCGCCCAAACAGCTGGAGGCACTTGCCCACGCCGCGACGCGGTTCGGATCGCCTGCCATGGAACTCACGTCGCGCGGCAACATCCAAGTGCGGGCCATCACCGACACCGCGGCGGTCGCCGAAATCGTGGCCGCGGCAGGCATGTTGCCCTCGCAGACTCACGAGCGGGTGCGCAACATCGTCGCGTCACCGCTGTCCGGGCGCCTCGGAGGGGCAACCGACACCCGCGGGCTCGTCACCGAATTGGACGAGGCTATTCAATCCGAGCCGGCGTTGGCCGAGCTGCCGGGCAGGTTCTTGTTCGGCGTCGACGACGGCCGCGCCGACATCTCGGGACTGGGCGCCGATGCGGGCGCACACTTTCTCGACGAGGCGACGGCCGCCCTGCTGCTGGCGGGCCGCGATACCGGCGTGCGGCTGAACACGCCCGGCGTCGTGCCCGCGCTCGTCGCCGTCGCCACACAGTTCGCCGCCACACGCGGAAAGGCTTGGCGGGTAGCCGAACTGACTGACACCGCGCCGCTCCTGCAGCAATTCGCTCCCCGCGCAGAATGCGGGGCGACATGGCCACCGGTCATCCGGCCGCCCGTCGGTTGGCTGCCGCAGAATGACGGACGCGTCGCCCTCGGAGCTGCGGTTCCGCTGGGCGTGCTGCAGGCCCGCGTTGCCGAATTCCTCGCCGCGATCAACGCGCCGATGGCCATTACGCCCTGGCGCTCCGTACTCGTCTTCGATCTCGACGAAGGTGTCGCCGACACCGCGTTGCGGGTGTTGGCGCCGATGGGATTGGTGTTCGACGAGAACTCGCCGTGGCTGTCGGTCAGCGCGTGTACGGGCAGCCCCGGCTGCGAACATTCGGCCGCCGACGTACGCGCGGACGCCACGGCGGCCCTCGACGATCCCGCCGATGGGCACCGGCACTTCGTCGGCTGCGAACGGGCCTGTGGCAGCCCGCCCGGCGGTGAGGTTTTGGTGGCGACCGGAGACGGGTACTGGCTGCGTACACCGCACCCGTAGGGTGAGCGGGTGCTCGACTACATCCGCGACGCGGCCGAGATCTATCGGCAGTCGTTCGCGACGATCCGCGCGGAGGCGGACCTCGCCCGGTTCCCCGACGATGTCGCGCGGGTGGTGGTGCGGTTGATCCACACTTGCGGGCAAGTCGACGTCGCCGAGCACGTCGCATTCAGCGACGACGTCGTGGCCAAGACCCACGCCGCACTGGCCGCAGGCGCACCGGTGTTGTGCGATTCCTCGATGGTGGCGGCAGGCATCACGAAGTCACGGCTCCCTGCCGACAACGAGGTCGTGTCGCTGGTCGCCGACCCGAGAGCGGCCGATCTGGCCGAGCGCACCGGCACGACTCGGTCGGCCGCAGCGGTGGACCTGTGGGCGCACCGGCTCGGCGGCGCCGTGCTGGCGATCGGCAACGCACCGACCGCGTTGTTCCGGCTGCTGGAGCTCGTCGACGATGGGGCCCCGACGCCGGCCGGGGTGCTGGGCGGCCCCGTCGGCTTCGTCGGCTCGGCGCAATCGAAGCAGGAGCTGATCGACCGTCCCCGGGGCATGGCCTATCTGGTGGTCCGGGGCCGCCGCGGTGGCAGCGCGATGGCCGCCGCCGCCGTCAACGCGATCGCGAGCGTTGGGGAATGAGCAAGGGCACCCTCTGGGGTGTCGGGCTCGGGCCCGGCGATCCCGAACTGGTTACGGTCAAGGCGGCCAGGGTGATCGCCGAGGCCGACGTCGTCGCTTACCACAGCGCCCGTCACGGCCGCAGCATCGCGCGTGCGATCGCCGAACCGTACCTTCGGCCGGGTCAGATCGAGGAGCACCTGGTCTACCCGGTCACCACCGAGACCACCGACCATCCGGGCGGTTACGCCGGCGCGATGGAGGACTTCTACCGCGAGTCCGCCGAGCGGATCGCCGCGCACCTCGAGGCCGGCCGAAACGTGGCCCTGCTCGCGGAGGGCGATCCGCTCTTCTACAGCTCCTACATGCACATGCACAACCGGCTGACGCATCGGTTCGACGCCGTCATCGTCCCGGGTGTGACATCGGTGAGCGCGGCCTCGGCGGCGACCGGCACCCCGCTGGTTCAGGGTGACGAGGTGCTCACGATCCTGCCCGGCACGCTGCCTGTCGCGGAGCTGAAGCGCAGGCTCGCCGACACCGACGCCGCCGTGGTGCTCAAGCTGGGCCGCTCGTATCCCGCTGTACGAGAAGCGCTTTCGTCGACCGGGCGACTGGATGCGGCGTTCTATGTGGAACGAGCGAGCACCCCGAACCAGCGGGTGATGCCCGCGGGCGAGGTTGACGACAAGACGGTGCCGTACTTCTCGCTGGCGATGCTCCCTGGCGTCGCACCACGTGACGCGTCCACCGGTAGCGTCGCGGTGGTGGGCCTGGGTCCTGGCGACACCGATTGGATGACCCCGCAAAGCCGCCGCGAGCTTGCCGCCGCCACCGACCTCATCGGCTATGGCCCCTATCTCGACCGTGTCGGGACCCGCGACGGTCAGCGCCGCCACCCGAGTGACAACACTGACGAGCCTGCGCGCGCCCGGCTGGCCTGCACGCTGGCCGAACAAGGCCGCGCGGTCGCGGTGGTGTCTTCTGGTGATCCGGGCGTGTTTGCCATGGCGACGGCCGTGTTGGAGGAAGCCAAGCAGTGGCCGGGCGTGCACGTTCGGGTGATCCCGGCGATGACGGCCGCGCAGGCCGTCGCCAGCCGGGTCGGCGCCCCGCTGGGCCACGACTACGCGGTCATCTCGCTGTCCGATCGGCTCAAGCCGTGGGCGGTCATCGAGCAGCGGCTGACCGCTGCCGCGCGGGCTGACCTCGTGCTGGCGATCTACAACCCCGCGTCAACGAGCCGCACCTGGCAGGTCGGCGCGATGCGGGATCTGCTACTGGCACATCGCGATCCCGGCACTCCGGTGGTGATCGGCCGCGACGTGTCGGGCCCTCGCGAAGAGGTCAAGGTGGTCAGGCTCGCGGACCTCAACCCCGCCGATGTCGACATGCGCTGCCTGCTGATCATCGGGTCATCGCAGACGCAGTGGTACGACGACCGGGTCTTCACGCCGCGCCGATACCCGAGTCTCTAACTCGCCGAGACTGCTGACAGATCGCGTTTCGCCCGGAAATCGCGATCTCTCGGCAGTCTCGCGGAAGTGCATCCCTATCGGCGTGACATCTTTGACAGTTTTTGTCACGGCGGATTAATGTCCGGCGGATGACCCCCGTCGTGCCGATACCGCGCCATCCAACCGATGTGACCAGCGACTGGCTGTCGACCGTGCTGACAGCCGACGTGAAAGAGGTCGACGTCACGCCGATCGGCACGGGTCAGACCGGCGCGACGTACCGGGTGTCCGCGACGTACGCGACGGACCGCGACCTACCCGGCACGTTCGCGATCAAGCTGCCCGCCCAGGACGACACCGTCCGGGAACGGGTGGCGCTCGGCTACCGCTCGGAGGTCGAGTTCTACACCGACGTCGCCGACAAGGTGCGGATCCCGGTGCCGGGCTGCTTTTTCAGCGATATCAGCGACAGCGGGGCCGATTTCGTCCTGGTGCTCGCCGATATGGCGCCCGCCGTGCAGGGCGATCAGATCGCGGGCTGCACACCGCAGGAAGCCCAACTGGCGGTAGAGGCGCTGGCCGGACTGCATGGCCCGAGCTGGTGTGATCCGGTTTGGCTTGGGCTGTCGGCCATCTCAATGCCCAAACCGGGCGACGAGGCGGCGGCGAAGGGTCTCGGTGACGTGTCGGTGATGGCCGCCGACATCACAATCGACAAGCTCGGCGCGCGCATGAGCGCCGAAGACCGGGAAACCCTCAGCGCAGCAATGGGATTGGTCACGCGGTGGTTGCTGGCCGAGCCGAAACGGTTCGCGCTGATGCACGGCGACTATCGGCTCGACAACATGCTGTTCGACCCCGACCGCACGAGCATCACGGTGGTCGATTGGCAGACGATGGGAGTCGGCCTGCCTGCCAGGGATCTGGCGTATTTCACCGCGACCAGCCTGACGCCCGAGGTGCGCGCGGAGATCGAGGAAGACCTCGTCGGCCGCTATCACGACGCCCTGTTGGGTTACGGCGTGACCGGTTACGACGCCGACACCTGTTGGCGCGACTATCGTCTCGGCGTCATACAGGCGCCCCTTATCACCGGACTCGGCTTCGCCTTCGCCGCATCCACCGAACGCGGCGACGAGATGATGCTGACGATGTTTCACCGTGGCTGCCGGGCGATCCGGGAGCTGGGAACGCTCGCCTTGATCAACAGCTACCCATCGATCTGACCCAATCGGCCGCGTCATCGACAGTGGCTACTGTGGCTACGTTCGGCGGTAGCGACGGGCGGTCCACCATCACCACCGCAACGCCGAGCGCCGCCGCGGCATCCAGTTTGGGCCGCGTCATCGCTCCCCCGCTGTTCTTGGTCACCAGAGCGTCGATGTGGTGGTCGCGCAGCAACGCCAACTCGTCGTCGTAGTGGTACGGCCCGCGCGACAACACCAGTTGGTGGTGGCGCGGCAGGGTGTCCACCTCCGGGGCCGTGACGGCTCGGATCAGGAACCACGTGTCGACGTCGGCGAAGGCCGCCGTGCCGGATCGGCCGATGGTCAGAAACACCCGCGAATAGCGTTCGGCGGCAACGGTTTTTGCTGCCTCCGCGTCGGAGCCCACGACGATCGCATCGCCGGGATCCCAGGCGGGGCGGGCCAGCACCAGATGCGGCAGCCGCAGTTCGCCGCACACCGTGGCGGCATGGCCGGTGATGGTGGCGGCGTAGGGATGGGTGGCGTCGACCACGGCGTCGACGGCGGCGTCAGACAGCCAGCGCCGCATCCCGTCGACACCGCCGAACCCGCCGATGCGCACCTCGCCAACCGGCAGCGCGGGGTCCGGCACGCGGCCTGCGAGCGAGCTGATCACGTCGACGTCCGGGTACAGCCGCGCAGCGAGGTCGCGCGCCTCGGCGGTGCCACCGAGCAGCAGGACCCGCATCAATGCCGTCCCCGCCGCACCCGGCCCGACGAGTAGAGGTAGCTGTCGGAAAAGCCCTCGGCGGCAAGCACGTCCCCCACCACGATGACCGCGGTCCGGGTGACGCCTGCGGCCTTCGTCTCCTCGGCGAGGTCGGATAGCGTGCATCGCAGCACGGTCTCCTGCGGCCAGGTGGCGAATGCCACCACGGCACAAGGGGTTTCCGGCCCATAGCCACCCGCCAGGAGTTGCGGGACGATCGCGTCGATCTGTGCGGCGGCCAGATGCAGGACGAGCGTCGAACCCCGCGCCGAGAGCGTCTGCAGGTCCTCCCCCGGCGGCATCGCGGTCGACAACGTCGCCACCCGCGTCAGAGTCACCGTCTGTGCGACGCCGGGCACGGTGAGCTCGCGGCCCAGCACCGCTGCCGCCGCGGCGAACGCCGGTACGCCGGGCACGATTTCGTAATCGACGCCCAGCGCGTCGAGCCGTCGGCATTGTTCGGCCAGAGCGCTGTAGATCGACGGGTCACCGGAGTGCAGCCGCGCCACGTCGAGGCCGGCCGCGTGCGCATCGGCCAACTCGGTGATGATCTGGTCGAGGTTGAGCGGACCGGTGTCGATCACGCGCGCATCCGCCGGGCACAGTGCCAGCAGGTCCTCGGGCATGATCGAGCCGGCGTAGAGGCACACCGGGCAGCGGCTGAGCAACCGCTGACCGCGCACGGTGATCAGATCGGCGGCGCCGGGTCCGGCCCCGATAAAGTAGACGGTCATCGCTTCGTCACCGACCACTGGGTGACCGGCATCGCGGGCCGCCAGCCGGTGAACCCGCCGACCGGCTCGCCGCGGTAGTGCTGGAACCGTCGAAGCTCTCCGCCGACGCGGGAATACCACTGAGCGAGAACAGCTTCGGATTCGGCGGTGACGGCGTTGGCGACCAGCCGCCCGCCTGTCGGGAGCCGTTCATAGCAGGCCTCGAGTAGCCCGGGTTGTGTCATGCCGCCGCCGATGAAGATCGCCGACGGCCGCGGCACCCCGTCGACGCCCCCATTACCCAGCAGTGCTTCGTCGAATGCGGCTGGCGCCTCGCCCCGCACGTCCACGACGACGCCGTGCGCCAACGCATTTTCGGCGATCCGTTTGCGTCGTTGCTCGTCACGCTCGAACGCCACTGCCCGACACCGCGATCCGCTGCGGCACCACTCGATCGCGACACTGCCCGATCCAGCGCCCACGTCCCACAGCAGCTCGCCCGTCCGCGGTGCCAACGCGGCGAGGGTGACCGCCCGCATCGACTGTTTGGTGATCTGACCGTCGTGGGCGAACGCATCGTCGGGCAGCACCGACAGCCGGGGATCGTCGGGCAGGTAGCGCACCGCCACCACGTTGAGGTCGTCGACGTCACCGGGCGGATCGGCCGCCCACTCGCGCGCAGTGGCGCCACGACGGCGCTCGGCCGGTCCGCCAAGCTGCTCCAGCACGGTCAGTTCGGAGTCACCGCGACCGGCGTCGGCGAGCAACCGGGCCAGCGCGGCCGGACCGGCGCCGTCGCGGCAGAGGACGATCGCCTGTCCGCCGCGCCGCACCGCGGTATGCGGTTCCGCGATCATCAGGCTGATCACCTCGGTGTCCTGAACCGCCCAGCCGAGCCGGGTGCATGCCAGCGTCACCGACGACACATGCGGCAGTACGGTCACCCGATCCGCGCCGAACAACCTGATCAGCAGGCCACCGACGCCGTGCAGCATCGGATCGCCACTTGCGACGACGTGCACGTCGTCATCGATGTCGCCCAGGGTCTCCACCATGTCCAGCATCGGCGACGGCCACTGTCTGCGCTCCGCGATGACGGTGTCATCGAGCAGATCGAGCTGGCGACGCGAGCCGTAAACGACGGTCGCCCTTGTCAATTCGGCGCGCGAAGCCGGCGCGAGTCCCGCCATGCCGTCGGCTCCGATACCGACCACGACGATCATCTCGGCATCCTCCGCCACACGGACTGCGGCAACATCCGCAATCCAACGAACATCGGCCTCAGCGCCCAGGGCACCCACACGGTACGTCGGCGTTTGGCCAAGGCGCCCACCGTCGCCGCCGCAACTTGGTCCGGAGTGCTCGACAACGGCGCAGGCGTCATGCCCTCGGTCATGCGCCCGATCACGAACCCGGGCCGGACGACCAGCAGGTGCACCCCGGAGCCGTGCAGCGCGTCGGCGAGGCCGCTGCTGAAGCCGTCGAGGCCGGCCTTGGCCGACCCGTACACGTAGTTGGCGCGCCGCACTCGCACCCCGGCCACCGACGAGAACACCACGATCGATCCGGAGCCGGCCGACCTCATGGTGTTGGCCAGCACCGTCAGGAGGCTGATCTGGGCGACGAAATCGGTGTGAACGATGGCCGCCGCGTGCCCGGGGTCCTTCTCCGCGCGGGCCTGGTCGCCCAAGATGCCGAACGTGAGCACGGCGATGCGGATCGGACCAAGTTCGGCGACTATCGATTCGACCAGCGGTGCATGGGACGCGAGGTCGTCGGCATCGAACTCACGCACGTGCACGACGGCGGCGCCCGCCGCACGCATGGCCGCGACCTCGTCGGCGAGCCTGTCGGCGTGACGGGCCGCCAGCAACACGGTCGCGCCCGGCGCCAGCCGCCTGGCCAGCTCGACCCCGATCTCGCTGCGGCCGCCGAAAATCACGATCAGCCCGCCGTCCGTGTCCTTCACGGTTGCGATTATGTCCTGCGCTAGCGTGGGCTCTGATGGCTAAGGCAACTACCAGGCTCACCAACGACGCGATGGCGTTTCTCACCGAACGGCATTTGGCCATGTTGACGACGCTGCGCTCGGACAATTCCCCGCACGTGGTGGCGGTCGGTTTCACCTTCGACCCGAAGACGCACATCGCCCGGGTCATCACCACGGGCGGGTCACAGAAGGCTGTCAACGCGCAAGAACGCGGTGTCGCGGTGCTCAGCCAGGTCGACGGCGCCCGCTGGCTGTCATTGGAGGGCAAGTCCACCGTCAACACCGAAACCGAGGCGGTGCGCGACGCAGAGCTGCGCTACGCACAGCGATACCGCACGCCACGGGTCAACCCCAAGCGCGTGGTGATCGAGGTCCGCGTCGAACGGGTCCTCGGGTCCTCGGACCTGCTTGACCGCGCCGAGGATTAGGCCGACGGCGCAGGCCCCGGAGGCACTACGACCAGTTCGTGCGGGCGGTTGTTCACCGGCAACGCGCCGTCGGCCGTGACGACCACGATGTCCTCAATGCGCGCACCCCACTGGCCGGGGAAGTAGATACCCGGCTCGACGGAAAAGGCCATGCCTTCCTCGAGCGGAAGGTCGTTGCCCGCGACGATGTAGGGCTCCTCGTGCACCGACAGGCCGATGCCGTGACCGGTGCGGTGCACGAACGCCTCCGCCAGACCTTCGGCTGCGAGCACGTCACGCGCGACGGCGTCCACCTGTTCGGCGGTCACGCCCGGACGCACCGCCGCGACGGCGGCCTGCTGGGCGCGCTGCAGCACCGCGTAGTGCCGGGCCACTTCGGGATCGGGCTCGCCGATGCTGTAGGTGCGCGTCGAGTCGGAGTTGTAGCCCGGTTCGTACGGGCCACCGATGTCGACGACCACGATGTCGCCGGCGCGCAGTTCGCGATCCGAGCACTCGTGGTGCGGGTCGGCGCCGTGCGGCCCCGAGCCGACGATGATGAACGCCACCTCCGAATGTCCTTCTGCGACAATCGCTTCGGCGATGTCGGCGGCCACGTCGGCCTCGGTTCTGCCGGGCACCAGAAACTCCGGCACCCGGGCGTGCACGCGGTCGATCGCGGCGCCGGCCTTGCGGAGGGCGTCGATTTCGGCCGAGTCCTTGATCATCCGCAGCCGCCGCAGCACGTCGGTGGCCAGCACAGGGACAACACCCAGCACATCGGCCAGCGGCAGCAGGTGCAGCGCGGGCATGGAATCGGTGACGGCGGTCGGGACGGCGAGCCGTCCAGATTGCTCCGCGGGCGCACCACCGAGCGCGTCGGCCACCAGCCGGTACGGGTCGTCGCCGTCCACCCAGTCCCGCACGGCCAGACCGAGTTCGGTCACCGCGGACTCCTTCAGCGAGGCCATTTCCATCCGCGGCACCACGATGGTCGGCTCACCGCCGGCCGACAGCACCAGCGCGGTGAGCCGTTCGAAGGTCTGGGCGCGCGAGCCGACGAGGTAGCGCAGGTCGTAGCCGGGAGTGATGACCAGGCCGGCGAGACCCGCATCGGATGCGCGGCCGCTGCGGCGCGGAGTCGCTGCGCGTAGACGTCGGTGCTGAATCGACTGGCGGTCATGCAATGAAGGCTAATCGCGGGCCGAATAGCTGGCGACCTCGATCAGGTTGCCGTCGGGGTCGCGGCAGTAATGCGACGTCATCGGACCGAGCGCGCCGGTCTTGGGGACCGGACCGGCGGTGATCTGCACGCCGCAGGCGCGCAGGTGTTCGCCGATTTCGTCTGGGCTGAGGTCGGCGATGAAGCACAGGTCGAGCGAGCCTGGGGCATCGACCGCGCCGGTCTCCCAGTTCGGCGCGCCGGTGGGACGCACGTTGATCTTCTGGTTGCCGAAGACCAGTGCAATCCGGCCCTCGCCGAAGACTTCGCGTCGCATGCCGAGCACCTGCACATACCAGTCGGTCGTGGTGTCGACGTCGCGGCAGTTGAGCACCACGTGGTCGATGCGGTCAACAACAAAGGCCATATTTTCTCCTACGTCAGCACGCGGCCCACTCCTTGGCCCGCTCGAGGTCGTCGAGGCTGAACACGGCGAGCTCGCCGGGGACCGATCATCGCATTCCCCTTTGTCGCATGGCCAGGCTTGCAGCCGAAGCCCGAGAGCGGTCAGCTACTTCAATATGCGCGGGTCAGGGGCAAGTTCATCGTGTTAGCCGCTGACGGTGCTCAGCCGGTTCGCACCTCCGGTGTTGATGCGCTGTGCCGCAGGCTATTTCAAGCAAAGGGCCGTCTATAGCCTGCGTGGCCGTCGAAGGATCTTGGTAAGTGGGACGGTCGCCGCGGCGCCGCGCTTGATGTTGGGCTGCGCGACACTCATGTTGCGAATAGCGATTGTCGCATCCGCAGCGACCTGCCTCGCCCTGGCAGGATGACGGCATGTCCTTGTTGCTGCTCGACGGCGCCAGCATGTGGTTTCGCTCGTATTTCGGTGTGCCCTCGTCGATCACCGCGCCCGACGGGCGGCCCGTCAACGCGGTGCGCGGCTTCCTGGACGCCATCGCGACGCTGATCACGCGGGAGCACCCGGCCCGGCTGGTGGTGTGCCGCGACGACGATTGGCGCCCGCAGTGGCGTGTCGATCTGATCCCGTCGTATAAAGCGCACCGCGTCGAGGAGATCCAGTCGGACGGACCCGACATCGAAGAGGTGCCTGACGAGCTGACACCCCAGATCGACATGATCATGGAGATCTTGGACGCGTTCGGTATTCCAACGGCAGGAGCGCCCGAGTGTGAGGCCGACGACGTACTCGGCACTCTGGCGTCCAGGGAGCGCCGGGACCCCGTCGTCGTGGTCAGCGGCGACCGCGATCTGCTGCAACTGGTATGCGACGAACCCG
The DNA here is from genome assembly GCA_963770125.1 of uncultured Actinomycetota bacterium. GTDB lineage: Bacteria > Actinomycetota > Actinomycetes > Mycobacteriales > Mycobacteriaceae > Mycobacterium. Next base: position 61,749 of record CAVYPI010000094.1, read on the forward strand.
TCGAGGTCAGGGTGCTCTACCTGGGCCGCGGGCTGGCGAAGGCGACGAAGTACGGGCCGGCAGAGGTCGCCGAGACCTATGGCGTGCCCGTCGACCGCGCCGGACCCGCCTACGCCGAACTGGCACTGCTGCGCGGAGATCCATCCGACGGACTGCCCGGTGTCCCCGGCGTTGGGGAGAAGACAGCGGCGACGCTGCTGGCCCAGCACGGCTCACTCGAGGGCATTTTGGCCGCCGCGCACGACCCCAAATCGAAGATGTCCAAGGCGTATCGGACCAAGCTGCTGGCAGCTACCGACTACATCGACGCGGCCGGGCCGGTGGTGCGGGTAGCCACCGATGCCGACGTCAACTTCTCCACGCCCTCCGACACCCTGCCGCTCGTGGCCGAGCACCCGCGCAAGGTCGTCAAACTTGCCGAAAAGTACGGCGTTACGTCGTCGATCGGCCGGCTACAAAAGGCGCTCGACGCGCTGCCCGGGTAGCTCCGCCCGGCAAGGGACTGTCGCTCAGAGTCGGGCACCTACAGGTACAGCCCCGGTGCCCCGGCCCCGCCAATGCCCGCTACTTGGGCCGACCCACCTCGTAGGTGCCCTTGTCGTCCTGGAACGTCACGGTCACCTGGCGCTTGGTCCCGTCGATACTGACCTCGCAGTTGAAGGTGCCACCCTTTTTCACCGTGGGGCTCTGGCCGTTGTTGCACTTGACGTCCTTGACGTTCTTGGCGCCGTAGCCGTTGGCCTCGTCTGTGAGGATCTGCTGCACCCCGCTCTGCGCGGCATTGACGTCCAGCTTTGTGGTGACGAAGAAGCCCGGCTTCCAGAAGCCCAACACCAGTACCACGGCCACGATGATCGCGGCAAGCAGGCCGATCACGCCGCCGATGACGGCCAGTGAGCGCTTCGAGCCCTCTTCGACGCCCGGCGCGCTGTAGGGCGGGTACTGCCCGTACTGGCCCGGCTGTTGGCCGTATTGACCTGGCTGTTGGCCGTATTGACCTGGCTGCTGCCCGTACTGCTGGCCAGGTTGGCCGTACTGGCCGGGTTGGCCGTACGTGGCCGCGGTTGGCCGTACTGGCCGGGGTACGCCTGCGGGCTGTACTCGCCGGGCCGCTGGCCGAACTGCTCGGTCGGCGGGTACTGCTGCGGCGGGTGGTAGGCCGGGGCCGACGGCTGCTCGTACTGCGGATACTGCTGCTGGTGCCGGTCGTAGGCCGGCGGCTGCCACGCCGGCGCCCCGGTGGTCGGTTGTTGCTCGGCCCCGGAGGTCGGCGGGCGCCACGGCTCGTGGGCCGACTGGTCGCTTGACGGCTGATCCTTGCCCGGCTCTGGCTGTTGATCGGGCGACGACTGCGTCGGATCGGATCCTTGCGGTCCGCTCATGTCTCTCCTTGCTCATGGGTCGCGCTGCTGGCAAGCACACTACCCGGCATCAACAGCGACGACGCCGCGTCGAATGTCGTTGATAGCGCGTTTCGCGGTGGTGCGTAGCGCCGGTGTGGGCGCTGCGTTGCGTACCTGGTCGAGCAGGTCGAGGACCTGACGGCACCACCGCACGAAATCGCCCGCCGACAACGGCGTCCCGGTGCCCGACGCGTCGGACGCCGCAAGCGCTGTGGTCAAATCTCCGCTCGTGGCCCAGCGGTAAATGGCCGCTACGAAGCCGTCGTCGGGCTCGCGGCTCTGGGTGATGCGGTGTCGCTGCTCGTCGGCCCGCAACTCGGTCCACAGCCGGCGCGTCTGGTTCAGTGCACGGCGCAGCTTGCCGGTGGGCACCTCGGCTCCGTCGGCCGCGCCGGGCGCGTCGCCGCGCGACTCGTAGAGCACCGACGACAACACCGCCGCGAGCTCGGCGGCCTCCAGTCCCTCCCAGCTGCCGCTGCGCAGGCACTCGGCGACCAATAGGTCGCTCTCGCTGTAGATCCGGGCAAGCAGCCGGCCGTCGTCTGTGACCTTGGGATCGCCGTCTTTACTGTCGATGAACCCGCGCTCGGTGAGCAGCACGACGATGCGATCGAACGTGCGCGCCAGCGAGTTGGTCGCTGCGGCGATCTTATGCCGGATCTGTTCGTTGTCCCGTTCGATCCGCAGGTAGCGCTCGGCCAGCCGCGCCTTGGCTTCACGGTCCGGTAGGTCGTGCGCGGGATGCCTGCGCAGTTGTTCACGCAGGTCGGCCAGTTCGGGATCGACGTCGCGCTCCTTCGGTGGGCCGCTTCGCTTTCCCTTGGCCGATGGGACATCGAGTCCGGCAGCTGCGGAGCGCAGCGCCGACGCGAGATCGCGCCGCACCCGCGGATTGCGGTGTTCGACCCGCTTGGGCAGTTGCATCGAGCCGAGCGGCTCCGACGCGCCCGAGTAGTCGGCCGACGAAATGCGCCCAGCCCAACGATGTTCGGTCAGCACGAGCGGTCGCGGGTCGTCGATGTCGCGGTCGGGCTCCAGCACGACGGCCAGGCCGCCGCGGCGGCCGTGTGTGATGGTGATGATGTCGCCGCGGCGCAGCGCCGCAAGCGCATCGTTGGCGGCCTTCCGACGTTGCACCCGCGACGCCCGAGACTGGGCCCGCTCGCGTTCGGAGATCTGCAAACGCAGCCGCACATAATCGAGGATCGACGCGTCGTGCCCGCCGAGTTCGCCGGCTATCTCGTCGAGTATCCGTTCGCCGCGCTCGACGGCGCGCACCAAACCGACCACCGAGCGGTCGGCCTGGTATTGCGCGAACGAGCTTTCCAGCAACTTGTGCGCCTGTGTCGGACCCATCTGGTTCACCAGATTGATGGTCATGTTGTAGGTCGGCGCGAACGAGCTGCGCAGCGGGAATGTGCGCGTCGAGGCCAGACCCGCGACCTCGGCCGGGTCGATGTCGGGATGCCAGAGCACCACCGCGTGGCCCTCGACGTCGATGCCGCGCCGCCCGGCCCGACCCGTCAGCTGGGTGTACTCCCCCGGCGTCAAAGGCATGTGCTGCTCACCGTTGAACTTGACCAACCGCTCGAGCAGCACAGTGCGGGCAGGCATATTGATACCCAAAGCCAGTGTCTCCGTGGCGAATACGGACTTCACGAGTCCGGCGGTGAACAATTCCTCGACGGTATGGCGGAAGATCGGCAGCATCCCCGCGTGGTGGGCGGCCAGACCGCGCCGCAGTCCCTCGCGCCATTCGTGATAGTCGAGCACGACCAGATCGGCCTCATTGAGCTCCGCGGTGCGACGGTCGATGATCTCGGCGATGCGGGCGCGTTCCTCATCGGAGGTGAGCCGCAGCGACGAGCGCAGGCACTGCTTGACCGCAGCGTCGCATCCTACGCGTGAGAACACGAATGTGATTGCGGGCAAAAGTCCCTCGCGGTCCAGCGTACCTATCACGTCGGGCCTGCTCGGTGGCCGGTAGATGCTAGGACGGGCACGACCGCGGCCGCGCGGGTGCCAGTCGGCCAGTCGGTCCGCCTCGCGGCGGTGTGCGATGTGGCGCAGCAGTTCAGGGTCGACGAGAAGTTCGCGGCCCGACTTGGCCGCCTCCGAGGCGCGGTAGTCGAACAGGTCGAATAGCCGCTTGCCCACCATCACGTGCTGCCACAACGGAACTGGGCGGTGTTCGTCGACGACGACGCTGGTGTCGCCGCGCACGGTCTGGATCCAGCCGCCGAATTCTTCGGCATTGCTCACCGTCGCCGATAGGCTCACCACCCACACGTCATCGGGCAGGTGCAGGATCACTTCCTCCCACACCGCGCCCCGCATACGGTCGGCCAGAAAGTGCACCTCGTCCATGACGACATACGAAAGTCCGTAGAGCGCAGGTGAGTTCGCATACAGCATGTTGCGAAGCACCTCGGTGGTCATCACCACGACATCGGCGTCGCCGTTGATCGACTGGTCGCCGGTGAGCAGGCCGATGCGCTCCGGGCCGTACCTGGCCACCAGATCGTTGTGCTTCTGGTTGCTCAGCGCCTTGATCGGCGTGGTGTAGAAGCACTTTCGGCCCGCGGCCAACGCGAGGTGTACGGCGAATTCGCCGACGACGGTCTTGCCTGCGCCGGTCGGTGCGCACACCAGCACGCCGTGCCCGTTCTCCAACGCCTGGCAGGCGCGCTGTTGAAAGTCGTCCAGCGCAAACGGCAGCTGCTCGGCGAAGCTGGCCAGCTGGCCGCTATGTGGCGTCGTCATCGATTACGAGACGGGCCGGTGTGGGCACGGCGGTCGGCGGTTCGATTGGTTCGACGCTGCCGATCGGTGCCGCAAGTTCGTCGGGTACGTCCTCGGCCGCCGCGCGCCGCTCCTTGTGCATGTCGTGGATTCGGGCGATCTGGATCGAGATCTCGAGCAGTAGGGACAGTGCCAGCCCCAAGGCCAGCATGGAGAACGGGTCCGACCCCGGCGTCGCGAACGCGGCGAAGACGAAGAGACCGAAGATCAGTCCCCGCCGCCACGCCTTCAGCCGTTGGTACGTGAGCACCCCGACGAGGTTGAGCATGACGATCAGCAGCGGGAACTCGAAGCTGATGCCGAACACCAGCAGCAGGTTGATCAGGAACCCGAAGTACTGCTCGCCCCCCAGGGCGGTGACCTGCACATCGCTGCCGACGGTCAGGAGGAAGTGCAGAGCCTTCGCCAGCACGATGTAGGCCAGCACGGCTCCGGTGACGAACAGCACCGCCCCGACGGCCACGAACGCCATCGCGAACCGGCGCTCCTTCCGGTACAGGCCGGGCGTGATGAAGGCCCACAACTGATAGAGCCACACCGGGCAGGCGAGGATGATCCCGGCCGTCATTGCAACCTTGAGCCGAAGCATGAACTGGTCGAACGGCGCCGTGGCCAATAGCCGACACTCACCGTCGGGTGCGATGGTCGCGCGCGCGGATGCCGGCAGCGAACAATACGGCCCGCGCAGCCACTCACCGAGGCTGTGAAACCCGAAGAAGCTGTGGCTGTACCAGAAGAACCCGACGGTCGTCGTCAGCGCGACTGCCGCGACCGCGATCAGCAGGCGGGTACGCAGTTCCTGCAGATGCTCGACCAGCGACATGGTGCCGTCGGGATTGACCCGCGACCGACGACGACGAGGATCGAGTTTCTTGAGGATTCCGGGGGTCTGCACGGGTTTGCGAAGTGGCGCGGCCTAGAGACGCGGCGTCATGCCGCGCTCACGGTTCGGCCTGAGTCAGGCCGGGCGTTTGTCTGACGGTTGCTCGTTGTCGGGAGCCGGGGCGTCGGTGCGTTCCGAGGCGATCGGGGTGGCCGGCGGCGTCGATGCATCCGGCTTGGAGTCGGACTGCATCTCCTTGATCTCAGACTTGAAGATGCGCATCGACTTACCGAGGGAGCGCGCCGCGTCCGGTAGCTTCTTGGCACCGAAGAGCAGCACGAATACAGCGATAACGATTAACCAGTGCCAGGGTTGTAAACCGCCCAATTTGGCCACCTCCAGACGTCTGGACCGAGTCTACCCGCCCACGTCGTCCGCACCGACCCCGTAGGCGCGGAGCGCCGCAGTGGCCGACTCCCGCACCCGCTGCGCCAGTGACTCAGGCTCGAGCACGCGCACGGCGGATCCGAAGCCCAGCACGAACCGGGCCATCCACTCGTCGGACGCGTAGGTCATCGCGGCCTCGCAGGCACCGTCGGGCAGCTCACGGATCACGCGCAGCGGGTAGTAGTCGAACATCCACGATGCGGATCGGTCGATGAGCAACGTGGCCGACGGCAGCGAAGGGTCGGCGTCGAATAGCGAAGTGTCGGGTTCGGCCTGCACCGCGGGCGGCGGCGGAGCCGACTGCTCGTCGAGCACCTTGGCATCGACGATGCGATCGAACCGGAACAGTCGCACGCCCTCGGCCGACCGGCACCAAGCCTCCAGGTAGCTGTGGTCGGCCACCAGCACCACGCGGATGGGGTCGACAATCCGGCTCGACAGCATGTCGTGGGACGCGGAGTAGTACTCGATCGCCAGCGCGCGGCCGTTGCGCACGGCGGCACGGACGGCGGCCGCGGCCTCGCTTTCGACGGGGGCGGGTTCGTCGACGGCGGCTTCGGCGCCATGACTGAGGGTGCCCGCGGCGGACTCGATCTTCGCGATAGCGCTGCGCGCGGCCTCAGGGTCCACCATGCCGGGCACGTCGAGGAGGGCCCGCAGCGCGACGAGGACGCCCGTGGCTTCGGGCGACGTCAGCCGCAACGGATGGTCGATGCCCGCGGTAAACGTGACTTCGATTGTGTCGCCGGAGAATTCGAAGTCGATGAGGTCACCGGGACCGTAGCCGGGCAGACCGCACATCCACAGCTGGTTGAGGTCGTCGCGCAGTTGCTTGACGCTGACGCGCAGGTCGGACGCCGCTTCGGCGTAGGTGATCTTCGGGTTGGCCTGGAAGTACGGCACCATGTTGAGCAGCCGGACCAGGCGGGTGGAGACGGCGGTCATGCGGTGACCTCGTCGATCTGGCCGGCCTGTGCGCGAAGGCGGGCCAGCACGTCGTCGCGCAGTGATTGGGGGTCGAGCGCGATGGCGTCCGCGCCGTAGCTGGCGATCTCGCGGGCGAGCCGGTCAGACATGCCGATGTCGACGGTGATCTCCTCGCCGGCGCGGCCGCCAAGGGTGAGGGGGCCGACGACGGTGGCCCGGCGGCGCAGCGCGGTGGCGCGGCCGTCGGCGACCCAGACGCGGGCCTGGCCGGTGTTGGGCCACTCTCCGACCGCGCGGTCGACGATCTCGCGCAGGTTGATCCCGTCGGGCCGCTTCACGGCGCCGGGCGGGCCGATGGGGGTGACGTCGGCGCCGATGCGGGAGAGCCGGAAAGTCCGGGTGGCGTCGCGGTCGCGGTCGTGGCCGACGAGGTACCAGCGGCCCCGGTCAGTGACGACGCCCCACGGCTCGACGGTGCGGGTGGTGTAGGGGTCGCTGCGGGAGGGCCGGTGCGGGAACCGCACCGCTTGCCCAGAATCGATGGCGGACAACAGGATTCCTAACACGTCCTCGGAGCCGCGCAGCCCGGGCAGCACGGCGGTCGAGGTGATCGCGATGCCGGAGTCGGCCGCGTCGACGTCGACGCCAGCGGCGCGCAGCTTGAGCAGTGCGCCCTGGGTGGCGGTGATGAGCTCGGGCGATTCCCACAGTTGGGTGGCGACGGCGACGGCCGCGGCTTCGTCGGCGGTCAGCTCGACGGCGGGCAGGGCGTAGGCCTCGCGGTTGATGCGGTAGCCCTCGGTCGGGTCGAACTGCGACACCCGGCCGGTTTCGAGCGGGATGCCCAGGTCGCGCAGCTCGTTCTTGTCGCGCTCGAACATCCGGGAGAACGCTTCGTCACTGGCGCTGTCGGCGTAGCCGTAGACGGTTTCGCGGATCCGCTCGGCGGTGATGAAGGTGCGCGTGGACAGCAGCGCGATGACGAGGTTCATCAACCGCTCGACTTTGGAAATCCCCACTCGTAACAGCTTAGGGCGTCAGGGCGCGTCGACCCGGGTGCGTGTCACTTCGCCGCCGAGCCGGCCAGCGCGTCGGAGATCAGCACGCTCAGGTGCTGCCAATAGACCCAGTCGGCGATCGCCGCGCGTTGCGTGGCGGCCTCGGCCCCAGTGTGGGCGCGATACAACGCCTGTTCCTGGGCGTGCTCGGCATAGTTGACGAACGCCTCCAGATGCGCGACCCCGCGATCGGGGTTCGTGCTCATCATCGGCTTCATCACCTCGAACCACAGGTTGCTCGTCTCATCGGCGGGCGGGTTCGTATCGGACGGGGCGGGCGGCAGCAGCTCCGACAGACCCGTATCACTGACGCCGGCGAGACGCGACGCCGCACCCGGGGCGATGACCTCTAAGCGGTTGCGGCCCTGCATCTTTCCGCTGTCGGGGATGTCGTCGGGTTGAAGGGTGATCTTGGCGGTGCCGGGGTCGAAGTTCTTGAACTGATCTTCGGTGGCCACTACGGCGCGCAATCGCACGTTATGGTGTTGCGCCCAGCCCTGGACGGCGAGGATCGGATATGTCGCCCACTTGGCGCGGTCGCCGACCGGGATGGATTCGTCGGCGCTGGCCATGCGGACCTGGTCGGGAAGGTTGACGCCGTCGGGGATGTACGCGAGCCCGTAGCTGTTGGCGACGACGATCTGCCCGTCCACGGTCACGGCGGTTACCCAGAAGAAGCCGAAGTCGATGTTGGGCTCGGCGTTGAGGGCGGCACCGATGCGACGAGCCATCTGTAGCGGATCGCTGCCGCCGCTGGATTGGCGGCGCAATGCACCGGCGGTCGCGGCTGCGGCAATTGCGTCGCGCTCGGCGCGCGCGGCCGAAACCGGTACCGGCGCAGGCGCTCCCACGGCGCTGCTCACGCCGGACGCGGAGGCCGGCGCCACACCGGGGCCTATCGGCGTGGCCGGGGCGGCGCCCGGAGGCGGCACGGGCGCCGCCGGAGGAGGCGTGGGCGGCGGCCCGAGCGGCATCGAGGGCGCGGGCGGCGCGCCAGCGCCTGGAGCGGCGCCGACAGGAGGTGGCGGTGGAGCAGCGTGTGCGCCAGGGGCGGGTCCACCCGAGGGAGCCGGCGCGCTGGGCGGTGGTGCAGGAGCTTCGGGGGCTGGCGCGGCGGCGGGAGGCGGCGTAGGAGCCGGAGGCTGCGCCGCCAACGGGGTATTCGCAAGCTGCTGCGCCAAGGGCGCCGTTTGTGGCGGCGTTCCCGTGGGCTGACCGCCTGCGACTGCCTTCGCTGCGTCCGTCGCCGGCAAGCCAGTGCCGGTGGAGGCCGGATGCGCTAACGGACCGCCGGGAGAGCTTGTGCCTGGGCCCGACGGTGATGACAGGGGCGAGCTGGGGCTGCCTATACCCGGCGAACCTGGAGGCCCGCCGCCCACGCTTGGCGCTGATGGCGCAGGACCAGGACCGGACGGGAGCCGGAGGAGTCGCGGCGGGAGGCTGGCCGACGGGCGTCGGAGTGGGACGCGGTAGCGTCGGCTGGGGCGGCGCTACCTGCGGCTCGGCATTGGGCTTCCCCGGCAGACCCGTTCCTCGCGGGACGGTTGGCGCGGGTGGCGCGAAAGGCGCCACATTCGGCTCCTCACCAGGCTTCCCCATGAGACCGGCTGGCACGACCGTCGGCGTCAGCGGCGCGAGAGTTGGTTCCTCGCCGGGCTTCCCCGTTTCTCGTGACGTGATCGTCTGCATTCCGGGTGGGTCAGTCGAATCATGCGTTGCCGGGTCCGTCGGCGGGAGACGCAGGCATCCCCGGCTTGCCACCCAAGCCCACCGCAAGAGCGTCGATGGTGGCGACATTCTCACCATGTTTTCGTTGGACAACGGCTTGTATAGCGCCGTCAGGGATTTGATTTGTTTTTGCAGCCGTCTTTTCGATCGTCTGAATTTCGTGTTGACCCGCCGCGACATTGGATGTGATGGCGTCCTTGGCGCTCACGATGTTGGACGCTGCGTCGTTGCACCAACTGATGGCAGCCCGAAGTTGACGCTGGTGCTCCTGCATGGCATTAGTGGCGGCATCAACTGCAGCACCAGCTGCCTTCGAGGCGTCACCTGACCACACATGTGGACCGTTAAAGATTGCAGCTTGGTGGCTCTGCCACGTCTCTAGGGTTCGATCGAGTGATGACAGAATGCCACCGAGTTCCTTGGCTCGGTTGGCATAGCTGTCCTCATCGGTTTCCGGCCACGCCCCCTGGCTGGTCATGTCGCTGGCGTATGGACCGGACGGCCTAGCCTTACCCACTGCCAGCCGCCACGCACGCTTGGTCAACTGTCAAGGCCAAATATGTGGACGCACTCGCGAGATAATTATCCGCAACAGTATAGGTGGGCAATGCTGCTACATATGCGCGCCGGTATTGCGCAGACAAAACTGCAAAATCTTCCAATTCTGCGTTGTCGCTGCGACGACCTAGCCGCTCCACGTCATCGGCGAATGTCGCCATCACAGGCGCTACAGCATCGTTGATCGCCTTCTGCTCGGGAGTCCACTGAGTGGCTGGGATATCCTCAGGGATTGCTTTCCAAGCTTTAGTGTCGTCGAAGAACTTCGCGAACAGAGGCCTCCACTCTCCGCAAATTGGGTCTGCTGTTGTGAGTAGCCGCTTTGGATCCGCCGGATCTGAAGACGGTGAAACGCTTGAGGGAGCGCTCGGGGCAGCGAGCAATGGCGCCTGCGCCGCGGCAGAACCATACGTTATCGCTCCGCAAATATTCGCGAGAACCCCCGCTAGTCCGTCGACAACTTTTGCCATGTCATTGCGACTGGGCACATAAGTGGGAAGACTTTCGGCGAATGCGCGAGAGTAAGCGATGAACTGCTCATATATTTCGCGCATCACGCGATGGGGTGTTGTCTTCGCCAAGCTGACAGTTTGATCGGCTGCGCTGCTCATCGCATTCCCAACTGATTCAAATGTCGTGCGTTGCTCCGGCGTCCACGCAGTAGCAGGTACAGAAGGGTCGCGATCCGGCCATCGAACCTTCAGCTCAGCATCTCGCAGTCCATTACCTATCCGCGTCCAGGCAGCACACGTCGGGTCGTCGGTGATGATATTGGCGGGCCCTTTGTCATTCGCGCTGGCAATGTCCGAGCGACTGCCGTTCCCTGGCGTCGGTGAGTTACCCGAGTCCTTGCCGACGACTAGCACCGTGATGACCACCGTCACTGCGATCACTGCAAGGACGGCAATCCCGGCCAAGATCCACTTGCCCTTGCCGCCACGCACGCTGCGGTGGCCCCGGCGGAGCACCCCAACCCTGCTGCGGGCCCGACTGCGGAACTCCAGCCGGCTGGCCTCCAGGCGGTGGTCCCCACGGCTGCGCGCCCGCGGGTTGGCCACCCGTCGGCGGTTGCGAACCCCACTGATTCGGAGGCGGCGGCAGACTCATCGGGACACCTTCGCGTCACGAACGCTCATGTCACAGAACGCTTTCCGGTCCGGATGTCGCCGGGCGCGTCGGCGCCGGCTTGTGCGGCTGCAGCGGAACATCCGGTGAAGGCGTCGGCTGCGGCCCCGTCGCCGGTGCCCGTTCCGCGTTACTCGGTCCTGCGGCACCGTCGGCGGGAGCCGACTGCTGGGCCTTCTCCGCCGGTACCTCCTCGGCGGATTCGGCGTGCTTCGCGTCGTCCGGTGACCCTTCGCCCGATTCATCCAACTCCGGATCAGTCTTTTCCCCTGCGCCGCCTGCCATTTGGCCGACCTGCTGCATCGCGCTCTGCACGCCCTGCATGATTCCCTGCGGAATCGACGCCGCCATGCCCGCCAATTGCATTGGTATCTGGGCAGCCTGCGATGCCAGCTGCATCGGCATGCCCATCATCTGGCCCATCTGACCCGCCTGCTGTGCCGCCCCGGCCGCCGGAGTCGCGCCCGCTGCCGCAGCACTCGTCGGTGCGCCTGCCGCGCCCGCTGCGCCCGCGGAGCCACCGCCAGCTCCGGCCGCGCCCGCACCCTCAGCACCCTCAATCCCGAACAACGCCTTGAGAATCTGGTCGGCGAGCTGCTGATCGACGCGCTCGTATATCCCGGCCGCCTGCATAATGTTCTGCGCCGTGCGCAGTGCTTCGGCTTTCGTCACCGCCATACCCACGATTAACGGAGCCTCGATCGCCTGCGTGCGCGCATTGAGAATTGTCGACAGCGCGTCGCTGCCCACCGCCGTGAACGGCACCGGGGAAAGCGGAATGTCACCCGCCGCACCCAAAAGGCCCTGGCCACCGGTGGCCAGCGGGGCGGTGTCAACCCTGAGTTCCCCCGGCATCAGTTCGACCCCCCTGCCAAGTCCCGCTCGATAGCTGGGGTCACTGCGTAAAGCACCGTCCCAAGCCGATCTGCACCGCTAACACGCGAAAGCGACACACGACGAGGAGTCGCTACAACAGCACCCAGCAAGCGCTCTCCAGGATCCATCAGGCGCTCGGCGTCCGCGTCGCGCAGGCTGTAAAGTCACTCGACCACCATCAGGAACACCCGAACAGCGCCAATTCGCGAAGGTGCGAGTCCGACGCGCACATTCGGCATTCCCTCCAGCAGTCGTGCAGCAAATGTTACCCGAGCCGCGAGTACGCCGACCGCGCTAATTTGTCGTGCGGTGCGATAACTACATCGAAGCGATCAGCCGCTTTACGCGTTCGTCGACCGACCGGAACGGGTCCTTGCACAGCACGGTGCGCTGGGCCTGATCGTTGAGCTTGAGGTGCACCCAGTCGACGGTGAAGTCACGGCCGGCTTCCTGCGCGGCGCTGATGAACTCGCCGCGGAGTTTGGCCCGGGTGGTCTGCGGCGGGGTGTTCACCGCCGCTTCGATGTCCTCGTCGGTGGTCACGCGTGACGCCAGTCCCTTGCGCTGCAGCAGATCGAACACACCGCGCCCCCGCTTGATGTCGTGGTACGCGAGGTCGAGCTGACTGATCTTCGGGTCGGACAGCTCCATGTTGTAGCGGTCCTGGTAGCGCTGGAACAGCTTGCGTTTGATGACCCAGTCGATCTCGGTGTCGACCTTGGCGAAGTCCTGGCTCTCGACCGCGTCCAGCTGACGCCCCCACAGGTCGACCACCTGCTCGATCTGCGAGTTCGGCTCCCGCGTCTGCAGATACTCAACGGCTCGGGCGTAGTACTCCCGCTGGATGTCCAGCGCGCTGGCCTGCCGCCCGCCGGCCAACCGCACCGGGCGCCTGCCGGTCAGGTCGTGGCTGACCTCCCGGATGGCGCGGATCGGGTTGTCCAACGAGAAGTCCCGGAACGGGACCCCGGCCTCGATCATCTCCAGCACCAGCGACGCGGTGCCCACCTTGAGCATCGTCGTGGACTCGCACATGTTGGAGTCGCCGACGATGACGTGCAGCCGACGGTACTTCTCGGCGTCGGCGTGCGGCTCATCACGGGTGTTGATGATCGGCCGTGACCGTGTCGTCGCCGACGAGACGCCTTCCCAAATGTGCTCGGCGCGCTGCGACAGGCAGAACGTCGCGGCCTTCGGCGTCTGCAGCACCTTGCCCGCGCCACAGATCAGCTGGCGGGTAACCAAGAACGGCAACAGCACGTCGGAGATCCGGGAGAACTCACCAGCCCGCACGATCAAATAGTTCTCGTGGCAGCCGTACGAGTTGCCCGCCGAGTCGGTGTTGTTCTTGAACAGATAGATGTCGCCGCCGATGCCCTCGTCGGCCAGCCGCTGCTCGGCATCGATCAGCAGGTCCTCGAGCACCCGCTCGCCGGCGCGGTCGTGGGTGACCAACTGGGTCAGGTTGTCGCACTCGGCGGTGGCGTACTCGGGGTGGCTGCCCACATCGAGATACAACCGCGCGCCGTTGCGTAAGAAAACGTTCGAACTGCGGCCCCACGACACCACCCGCCGGAACAGATAGCGGGCAACCTCGTCGGGGCTCAGCCGGCGATGGCCATGGAACGTGCAGGTGACACCGAATTCGGTCTCGATGCCCATGATTCGTCGCTGCACGTCATCGAGACTACTGGTTGCTGCCCAACCACGGCGCGCAAGCCGCGCCGAAGCCATCCCGTTGACAGTGGTCGGGGTGTCCGTCAAGGTCGGCGCATGACCGCTGGGGCCGGGGCGATCGACCAACAGCGCGAGGTATCGCCGTGGCGGACGGTCGGATTGTTCGTGTTGCTGACGCGCGCCTCTCGGGCATCTTCTGGGCGCTGATCAACGCCACTCAGGCGCCGAATCCCGGCTACATCTGGCTGTTGATGTGGATGCCGGGCGTCAGCGCCCTGCTGACCTGCCGCATTCTGCGTGGGCCGCTGAGCGCCTCGGCCGGTCGCATCGCTGGCGATCTGGATCAGCGGCATCGGCGGCTTCCCCGACTCCGACTTGGTGCATCAAGCCGCCGGCTTGTTCACGAAATGGATGCAGGCGATCTGGGCATCGGGCTCGTCATCGTTGCCACGGTCGTGGCGGTGGTGTTCTGGCTAAAGCGTGGCGAATTACCCCAGAGCAGTCGCGAGGCCTGTGGATAACTTCAACGCGCTGGCTCGCAAATCTGTCAGCATGAGGCATGGGGGGACGAACCGAAATCGATCTGACGCAGTTGCGCGCGGTCGCTGACCTTGTCATGGATGCCGCAGAGCAGATCGCCGAAATGCATTGGCCGACATTGGATGCCGATGAGCTTCGCGGATCGGCGGTGGGCGGAATCGCGGCACCCGTCTTGATCGCCGCGCACCTCAACGACATCCTCGCAACGATGCGCGGGTGGGCAATCGCGGCGCGCATGTCGGCAACCGCCTTCGAGGCCGCCGAGCGCCAAAACGGCGAGCGTTTCCGTCCGCGGTGACGCGGCCGACCATCTCGCAGGCCGAAGCGTGGCGGCCCGATTCACTGCAGCGGCTCGCCGACGAATGGGAGAAGGCGGCGCAACGTCTGGCGACGCACGTCGACATCGTTATGCGGGAAATCCGCCGCAGCCACGAATTCTGGACCGGCGCCGCCGCCGACGCCGCCCGGGACAACGCGCGAGGCATCGCGGCCGCCGGCGACGACGCGGCGCGGCGCCTAGTCACCGCGTCGGTCGCCGCGCGCGATGGTGCCGATCAGATCGCGGCGGCTCGCGCGGCGGTACAGACGCGCGTCGCCGAAGCCCGCGACGGCGGATTCGACGTCGCCGATGACGGGACGGTGTCGATTCGGGCCGGTCCCGCGCCGCTGCTCGTCGCGCTGTCAGGTGGCAACGCCGTCGTAGCGCGCGACATGCTGACAATGCGGGCCAGCGTGCTGACGGGGCAGGTCACCGACGCGCTGGACCGACTTGGTGCGGCCGACGCCGACGCAGCCGGCGACATCGAAGAAGCGTTCGCGTCATCGCCGCTGCCCAGGGCCGCCGCGACGGTTCCCGCAGGTGCGTGGCCGGTTCAGGCGTCCGATGTGGTGGCCGGTTGGCCGGCGATGAGCCAGAACCGGATCGGCGAGCAGATCGCCGCCATGACCCCGGAGCAGCGGCAACGATTGATCGCCGAATTCCCGCAGCAGGTCGGCAACACCGACGGCGTGCCGTGGGCCATGCGGGTCGCCGCGAACCGCGTCAACATCGCGCAGGCGATCATCGATGGCCTCGGCGATCCGGCATCCCAACAGCGGACCGCCTTCTACCGCACCCTGCTCGGCGAGGTCGACGACCCCGCCCGCAGCGGTCAGCGCGTCGACCGGCAGATCCTTGCCTTCGATCCCGCGCGTGCGTCGCTGGTGGAACTCAACGGCAACCTGTCGACTGCGAAGAGCGTGGCCGTGCTGGTCCCCGGCCTGAACACCACGATCGAGGCCTCGGCAGCCAACACCCAGACCGCTCGCCGGTTCGTCGCGGCCACCCGCGGCGACGTCGCGACCATCACCTATCTGGGCGGCCCCTTCCCGCGCGGCAATCCGGTGACCGGGCTCGTCGACGCCGCCGACCCGCGGTATGCACTGAACATGGCGCCGCGGCTGGTCGCCTTCAGCGAGGACGTCGACCGCACCGTCGACGCCACCGGACGGCCCATCCCCGTCACCTACATCGGCCATTCATACGGCGGGTCGATCGTGGGCACCGCCGAAGCACTCGGCCTGACCGCCGACCGGACGCTGTATGTGGCCGCGGCGGGCGCAGGCGTGGGCGTGGACGATCCGGGCGACTGGCACAACCGCAACCCGGATGTACTGAGATTTTCCATGACGGCGCCGGGCGACTTCATCGAGGCCGTGCAGGGCGTTCCCGGCGGGCCACACGGCGCCGATCCCGACGAGATGCCGGGTGTAATCCGTTTAGCCACAGGGTATTACGACGACGGGCGATTGATGGCCGGCCCGCAGGCGCACAGCGATGTGCTCAATTGGCCGTCCGATGCGTGGCGCAACATCCTGGCAGTCATCACCGGTGATTCAGAAACCTTGCACCAATCCGGCTGACATATGGCCAGAATGGGCCAATGTGGTCGCGCAGCTCGCCCGTCGACGGGTTTCGGTTGGCCTTTGACCGTTTCGGGACACGGGGCGCGCCGCCCGTCGTACTGCTGCACGGATGGCCCGGCAACCGGCACGACTACCGACGGGTCGTTCCGATACTCGGCCGGGTCGCCGACATCATCGTTCCCGATCTGCGCGGTTTCGGCGGCTCCGATAAACACGCGGTGGCGGTCCGTCACTTCTACAGCGCCAGCGCCCAAGCCAGCAGCATCGTCGGCCTGATCAAGGAACTGGGCCTGTCCGACGTCGTGATCGCCGGTTACGACGTCGGCAGCCGCGTCGCGCAGAGCGTGGCCCGGATGCATCCCGATCTCGTGCAGGCCCTCGTGCTCTCTCCCCCGCTGCCCGGCGCCGGCGATCGTGTGCTCACCGCGCAGGCGCAGGGTGAGTTCTGGTATCAGGCATTCCACCAGCTTCCGCTCGCCGCCCAGCTGATCGACGGAAATCCCGATGCCGTCCGAGAATATTTGCGGCACTTCTGGGTTCATTGGTCCGGCCCGAATTTCACTCTCTCCGAGCATGATCTGGACCGATTGGTAGCCGACTACGCCCTGTCGGGCGCCTTCACCGCATCGATCGCCTGGTATCGCGCCGGCGCCGGGACGATCGCACAATCACTCACCGAACTGCCGCCCGACCGCGCTATCAAGATCCGCGCGCCCACGGATGTGCTTTGGCCGCAGCATGATCCGCTGTTCCCTCAACAATGGGCCGACCAGCTGGAGCACTACTTCGTTGACGTGCGGCTGCACCTCGCCGACGGTGTCGGACACTTCACGCCACTGGAGTGCCCCGATCAGTTCGCCGAGCTCATCCTCGTTCAACAGCCGACGTAGTTCACCGACACGTTCACGGCGAGCCCACCGGTCGACGTCTCCTTGTATTTCGAACTCATATCGCGTCCCGTGGCGCGCATGGTGGCAATCACTTCGTCGAGGCTGACGCGGTGGGCACCGTCGCCGCGCAGCGCCATGCGCGCCGCGTTGATGGCCTTTCCGGCGGATATCGCATTGCGTTCGATGCATGGGATCTGAACGAGCCCGCCGATCGGGTCGCAGGTCAACCCCAAGCTATGCTCCATCGCGATCTCGGCCGCATTCTCGACCTGTTCCGGTGTGCCGCCCAGGACTTCGGCCAGTCCACCGGCCGCCATCGATGACGCGGAGCCGACCTCCCCCTGGCAGCCGACCTCGGCCCCGGAAATGGATGCCCGCTCCTTGTAGAGCGATCCGATCGCGCCGGCCGTGAGCAGAAAACGCACGGCCACGTCGTCCGCGTCCGATGCACCCGCCTCGGTGTAGTGCACTGCGTAGTGCAACACCGCGGGAATGATCCCGGCGGCGCCGTTGGTCGGTGCCGTCACGATCCGTCCGCCCGACGCGTTCTCCTCGTTGACGGCGAGCGCCACGAGGTTCACCCAATCTTCGGCGAAGCGCGGATCACGGTGTGGGTCTTCCTGACTGAGGCGTTGGTGCCACTGACCCGCGCGCCGGCGCACCTGCAGCGCGCCTGGGAGCAGCCCGGTGCGGCTGATGCCGCGCTGCTCGCACTCCACCATGACGTCACGGAGATGAAGCAGGTTCGCGCGCACCTGCTCGGGGCTTCGCGTTCGCCGCTCGTGCGCGAGCATCACCTCGCTGATCGGCCCGCCCGTGCCCGAAGCGAGCGCGAGCAGTTCTGCGGCCGACGAGAACGATGTGTCGTCATCGTCGGCGATGACCGGTTCGGTGGCAGCCTCGCCTTCTGTGACGACGAATCCGCCCCCAACGGAGAAGTAGGTCTGCCGATGCAGCGTTCTGTCGTCGGCGCCGTAGGCAGTGAGCGTCATGCCGTTGGGGTGGTAGTCCAGCACCGTCCGGGCGTGCAGCGCGATGTCGTCCTCACACAGGGCGATGGGGACTCGCCCGCCGAGCATGATCTTGCCGCTGCTGCGCAGCCGCTCCCGCCCGGATTCCATCTCCTCGGTCTTGATGGTTTCCGGGCGGTGCCCCTCGAGGCCGAGCAGGACCGCGGGCAGCGTGCCGTGGCCGCGGCCGGTCGCCGCGAGCGACCCGTACAGCTCGACCCGGACATCGGCAACCCGCGCGAGCACACCGATCGCGTCGAGGTCGGCAACGAAGTTCGCGGCCGCCCGCATCGGGCCGACGGTATGCGAACTCGACGGACCGATGCCGACCTTGAAGAGCTCGAAGACACTGATGGTCACTGGAAGTCCCCCTTACTACAGCTGCGGGTAGAGCGGATAACGCTCGGCGAGCTCGCCGACCGCCCGGGCCAGCTTCGCGGTGTCCGCGTCGGGCGCGGCAATCAGGCATTGCGCGATCAGATCCGCCACAGTCGCGAAGTCGTCCGCCTGGAAACCTCGGGCCGCAAGGGCCGGGGTGCCGATGCGCAGACCGGACGTCACCATCGGTGGGCGCGGATCGAACGGAACGGCGTTGCGGTTCACAGTGATGCCGATCGCCGCCAACCGGTCTTCGGCCTGCTGCCCGTCGATGTCCGCGTTGCGCAGGTCCACCAGCACGAGGTGCACGTCGGTGCCCCCGGTGAGAACGGTGATCCCCGCGTCGCGGACGTCGGGCTGGCACAGTCGCTCGGCAAGGATCTTTGCGCCGTCGATGCAGCGCCGTTGACGCTCAACGAAATCGGGCCGGGCGGCCATCTTGAAGGCCACCGCCTTGCCTGCGATGACATGTTCTAGCGGTCCGCCCTGCTGGCCCGGGAAGACCGCCGAGTTGAGCTTCTTGGCGATGTCCGCCTCGTTCGTGAGGATGATTCCGCCGCGCGGGCCGCCGAGGGTCTTGTGCGTGGTGGACGTGACCACATGGGAGTGCGCCACCGGCGAGGGGTGCAGCCCGGCGGCGACGAGGCCCGCGAAGTGGGCCATGTCGACCATCAGGTAGGCACCTACTTCGTCGGCGATTTCCCGGAATCGGGCGAAGTCGAGGTGCCGGGAGTAGGCCGACCAGCCCGCGATGATCATCTGGGGCCGATGCTCGCGGGCGGCCTCGGCCACCTGATCCATGTCGATCCGATAGTCCTCACGCGAAACCCCATACGCGGCAACCTGATACAGCTTGCCCGAGAAGTTCAGCCGCATCCCGTGCGTGAGGTGACCGCCGCAGTCGAGCGACAGGCCAAGGATGGTGTCCCCGGGTTTGAGCAGTGCGTGCATGACCGCCGCGTTGGCCTGCGCCCCGGAGTGCGGTTGTACATTGGCGAATTTCGCGTCGAATAACGCCTTGATGCGATCGATCGCCATCTGCTCGATGACATCGACATACTCGCAACCGCCGTAGTAGCGCCGGCCCGGGTAGCCCTCGGCGTACTTGTTGGTGAGCACCGAACCCTGCGCCTGCATGACGGCCAACGGCGCATGGTTCTCCGACGCGATCATCTCCAGACCGTTGCGCTGGCGCTCCAGCTCCTTGCCGATGAGCTCGGCGACTTCAGGATCGAAATCGACGAGGTGTTGGTCGAGAACACTCATACGAAAGCTCCGTTCGTTCGGCCATGGTCAGCACCGCGAAGGGGCACTGTGGGTGTGCTGTCTTCTGAATACCAGATTGGCGAATAACTGATATATCAGAGTGTGACCCGCATCATAGCTGGACCCGGCTTTGACGGTCAAGGGTCCGGCCGAGCATGGTACGACCTGCGAATTTGGTTTCGCTCTTCCACTTGACAGCGCTATCCGCACGGTTCAATCTGTTGCATGTATAGGGTTCTATTGCGCGATACGCAACGTTAACGTTGCCGGGCGAGAGGCCGAGCCTTTGGCGGAACACCTGAATCTGTACATCGCGGGTGAATGGCGCCCTGCGCTCGATGGGGCTCGCCGCGAAATCCGGTGTCCGGCCGACGGTCAACTGGTCGCAACAGCCGCCGAGGCATCCACCGAGGACACCTATGCCGCGATCGCCGCGGCGCGCGAAGCCTTCGACGCGGGCACGTGGCCGAATATGCCGGAACGCGAGCGGGCGGACGTGTTGCGGCGCACCGCCGATCTGATCGACCGCGACCGCAAGGATTTCGTCCGCGCCGAAGCGCTCGATACCGGCAAGCGGATCGTCGAAGCCGAGTACGACATGGACGATGTCGTGGCGTGCCTGCGCTACTACGCGGGCGTCGGCGGCACCGAGGCCGGACGCGTAGTCGACACCGGAAGGACGGATGCGATCAGTCGCCTGGTCTACGAGCCGATCGGCGTCTGCGGACTGATCACTCCATGGAATTACCCGCTGCTGCAAGCGATTTGGAAGGTAGCGCCGGCCCTATTAGCGGGCAATGCCTTCGTGCTCAAGCCGAGTGAGCTGACGCCGTCGACCGCGGTTCTTCTGATGCGGGCGTTAGAGGAAGCGGGCCTGCCCGCCGGCGTCGCCAATCTCGTTCTCGGCGCCGGGCCCGCCGCCGGCGCACCGTTGTCGGAGCACCCGGATGTGGACATGGTCTCTTTCACCGGCGGTGTCGCCTCGGGCACCCGGGTGATGGCGACGGCCGCGTCGACGGTCAAGCGGGTCGCGCTGGAACTCGGCGGGAAGAATCCCAACGTCGTCTTCGCCGACGCCGACTTCGAGACCGCGGTGGATTTCGCGCTCACCGCGGTGTTCCTGCACTCGGGCCAAGTGTGTTCGGCGGGTGCCCGCCTGATCGTCGAGCAGTCACTGCACGAACGGTTCGTCGATGAGGTCGTCCGGCGTGCCGAGCGGATCACGCTCGGCGGACCATTCGACCCGGACGCCGAGACGGGCCCGCTGATCTCCGCCGCACACCGCGACAGGGTCGAGGCATACGTGGCCGCCGGGCTGGCCGAAGGCGCGGTCCTGCGCTGCGGCGGCCGCCGACCGGACGACCCACGCCTGGGCGATGGATACTTCTATCCCCCAACCGTTCTGGACGGCTGCCACCCAGGCATGTCGGTGACGAAAGACGAGTCGTTCGGCCCAGTGCTCACCGTCGAGACATTCACCGATGAAGACGACGCGGTACGCATCGCCAACGACACCGATTACGGGCTGGCGGGCGCGGTCTGGACCCAGGACGCCGGTAAGGCTCAGCGCGTCGCACACCGGCTGCGGCATGGAACCATCTGGATCAACGACTACCACCCCTACGTGCCCCAGGCCGAATGGGGCGGGATGAAGCGCTCCGGCAACGGCCGCGAACTCGGCCGGGCCGGTCTCGACGAATACCGCGAGATCAAGCACATCTGGCAGAACACCAACCCACGACCCGAGCGGTGGTTCCGGGGATAACCCTTCACGCCCGCCGCACCCCGATTGACCGACAGCCCAATCAGTTAGGAGATTCCGGTGGCCATCCACACAGAGAGTGCGCCCACGGCGGCGGTCGCCCCGCCCAGCCCTGGCCGCGACGACGCGGAACTCAGTGTCGAAGGACTGTGGAAGGTCTTCGGCGCCAAGGCTTCCGACGTCGCGTGCGACGAGAGCATGGAGAGGCTCAGCGTCCAGGACATCAAGAAGAAGACGGGGTGCGCGGTCGCCGTGCGCGACGTCAGCTTCGATGTCGGCTGTGGCGAGGTGTTCGTCGTGATGGGCCTGTCCGGTTCGGGCAAGTCCACGCTGGTGCGATGTCTGACACGGCTCATCGAGCCGACTAAGGGCCAGGTGGTGTTCCAGGGCACCGACATCACGGCCGCCGACGAGAAAGAGTTGCGCGAACTGCGTCGCCGCAAGGTCTCGATGGTCTTCCAGCATTTCGGTCTGCTGCCGCACCGGCGGGTACTGGACAACGTCGCCTACGGCCTCGAGGTCCGCGGCACCGACAAGAAGGACAGGATGAAGCGGGCCGGCGAGGTCACCGAGCTGGTCGGGCTGGCCGGGTACGAGAACTCCTACCCGGATCAGCTGTCGGGCGGCATGAAACAACGAGTCGGGCTGGCCCGTGCACTGGCAAGCGATCCGGACATGCTGCTGTTCGACGAGCCGTTCTCGGCACTGGATCCGCTGATCCGGCGTGACATGCAGAACGAGGTGATCCGGCTGCACCACGAGATGGGCAAGACGATGGTGTTCATCACCCACGACTTGGCCGAGGCGCTCAAGCTTGGCGACCGGATCCTGATCATGCGCGACGGAGCGATGGTCCAGGTCGGCACCGGTGACGACCTCGTCGGCGCCCCGGCCGACGACTACGTCCGCGAATTCGTCAGCGACGTACCACGTTCGCGGGTGCTGACCCTGAAATGGATCATGCGCGAGAAGCGCCCCGACGATCCGGTCGACGGCCCCGAGATGGCCCCGGATACTGTGATCCGCGATGCCGTCGACCCGGTGCTCGCCGCCGACAAGCCGATCAAGGTCGTCTCGGACGGCAAGTTACTGGGCATGGTGGGCCGCAGTGAGATCCTCGCGGTGATCGGCAAGGTCGACGAGGGCGGCAGGGCCGACGAGGGCGGTGCGTGATGGCCACCATCGCGGTAGGAGCACCCCCGGCACCGCAGGCGCCGGAGGCACAGCCGCGGACGTCGTGGTTCTCCGAACGTGGGCCGGCACAGTACTTTGCGGCCATCGCCGCGGTCCTGGCCGTCTGGATCGCGCTGTTCAGCGTGCTGCGCGGCCGCAACACCCTTGCCCTCGCGCCGGCCGAAACCAAACCGCTGCATGTCTGGCTCTCCGACCTGCAGACTTCCATCGGCGAGCACCGAAACACCAACCCGCTCTTCACGTATCTGTTCAACCCGATCCGGTCGGCGATCGACGCGTTCGCCACCGCGATCCAGGACCTGATCGCGCACCCGGTCGACGGGCGACCCGTCCCCTACATCGGCTGGCTGGGCGTCGTGGTGCTGTTCACGTTTCTGGCCTGGGTGCTCGGCAATTGGAAGGTCGCGCTGCTCACCCTGTGCGGCTTGTTGTTCATGGGCCTGCAGGGCCTGTGGCAAGAGAGCATGGACACGCTGGCGCTGACCATCGCGGCGGTCGCGATAGCACTGCTCATCGGGATTCCGCTGGGCATCTGGGCGGGGATATCGAATGGGTTCAATCGCCTGATCACCCCGGTGCTGGACTTCATGCAGATCCTGCCGTCGTTCGTCTACCTCGCACCGCTGACGCTGGCGTTCCTGATCGGGCCGGCCGCAGCGGTGATCGCGACGGTGATCTACGCGGCTCCCCCGGTCATTCGGCTTACCGCCCATGGCATTCGGTCGGTGCCGCAAGAGTCTCGTGAGGCGGTCGAGTCGCTGGGTGCCACGAGGTTCCAGGAGTTGGTCGGGGCGCTGTTGCCAATGGCGAAGCGCACCATCGTGCTCGGCATCAACCAGACCATCATGGCCGCGCTGGCGATGGTGACCATCGCCGCGCTGATCGCCGCGCCGGGCCTCGGCCAGGTAGTGATCCAGGCGTTGTCGACCCAGGACGTCGGCACCGCATTCAACGCCGGTCTGGCCATCGTGCTGTTGGCCATCATCCTGGACCGGACCACCACGGCCGCGAGCGAGCGCGTGGAGACCCAACGACGAAAGTCGGCCGAGCCCAACAAGTATCGGCGTCCAGCGATCGCGATCGGCGCCGTCGTATCGGCGATCGCGATCTGGCTGTCCTACACCTATCAACTGGTGGCGATCTTCCCGTCATCGCTGCAAATCGGGCCATTGCGCATCGGGCTCGATGTCGGCACGCACATCACCAACGTGGCGAATTCCGTGACCAACTGGGCGCAAACCAGCTTCGCCTCGGTGACCAACGGCATCAAGGACGTGGTCACCGCGTGGGCACTCGACCCGTTGCAGACGCTGCTGGACAGCTCACCGTGGTGGCTCACCTTCCTGGCGATCACCGCGATCGCGGCGATCGTCGGGGGCCGGATCCCCGCGCTCATGACGGCCGTGTGCCTCGGCCTGATCGCTTGGCCGCTCTGGCTGTGGCAGGACACCATGGACACCCTGGCCGCCGTGCTGGTGGCCACCGTGGCGGTCGTCGCGCTCGGGGTTGTGGTCGGCGTCTGGATGGGCCGCAACCCCACGGCGGACAAGATCGTTCGGCCGTTCCTGGACGCCGCGCAGACCATGCCGTCGTTCGTGTATCTGGTTCCCTTCCTGGCGTTGTTCTCGGCGTCGCGGTTCACCGGCATCGTGGCGGCGATCGTCTATGCGGCCCCCGTGTCGATCAAAATCATGGCGGACGGGATCCGCGGTGTGTCGCCCGAGACCGTCGAGGCGGCCCGCTCCGTGGGGTCGAACTCCTGGCAGGTCATCACCAAGGTGCAGCTGCCAATGGCCGTGCGGTCGCTGACGCTGGCCACCAACCAGGGCCTTATATATGTGCTCTCCATGGTGGTGGTCGCCGGTCTGGTCGGCGGCGGTGCGCTTGGCTACCTCGTGGTGGCCGGCTTCTCGCAGACCAGCCTCTTTGGCAAGGGTTTGGCGGCGGGTCTGGCGATCGTGCTGCTCGGCACGATTCTCGACCGCACGACCGCGGCCGCGGCGCGACGGATAGGACGGAGTGGCGAATGAGACGTATTGCCATAGCGGGGGTCGCCGTGGCGCTGGCCCTGCTGATCTCGGGCTGCAACGCCACCAAGGTGTCAGACCTGCAGAGCCGTGGCCAGCTGAAGCCCGGCAGCAAGCCGTGCGGCACCTTCAACATGGCCATCAACGCGTGGGTGGGCTACCAGGCGGATGCGGCCGTGCTCACGTACCTCGCGGAAAACGAGTTGGGCTGCGTCGTCAAGCAGAAACATGTCGCCGAGCAGGTCGCGTGGCAGGGCCTGTCCACCGGCCAAATCGATGCGATCCTCGAGAACTGGGGTCACGACGACCTGCGCAAGCAGTACATCGACATCATGGGCGTCGCGCAGAGCGGAGGCTCCACCGGCAACGTGGGTGAGATCGGCTGGTACGTGCCGCCGTGGATGGTCGAGCAGTACCCAGACATCACCGATTGGCGCAACCTAGACAAATACGCCGAGGTGTTTAAGACCTCCGAATCCGGCGACAAGGGCCAACTGCTCGACGGAGACCCGTCCTACGTGACCAACGACGCCGCGTTGGTTGCCAACCTCGGCCTGAACTACAAGGTGGTGCAGGGCGGCAGCGAAACGGCGTTGATCGCCAGCCTGCGCCAGGCGCAGCAGCGGAAGATACCGATGCTGGCGTACTTCTACTCCCCGCAGTGGTTCCTCGGTGAGGTGCCCTTGGTGAAGATCAACCTGCCGCGCTACACGCCGGGCTGCGACGCCGACCCCGCCAAGATCGCCTGCGACTATCCGAAGTACGACCTGGACAAGATCGTGTCGACCAAGTTCGCCGAATCGGGTAGCCCGGCCTACACGCTGGTGAAGAACTTCCAGTGGACCAACGAGGACCAGAACTCCGTCGCCCGCTCGATCGCGGTGGACGGGATGAGCGACGACGAGGCCGCCAAGAAGTTCATCGATGCGCACCCCCAGCTTGTCGCGAAGTGGCTTGCCGGGACGGGCGCGGAGAACGCGGCGTAGTCACTGCTGTTCAGACGTGCGCGCGACGTCAAGACTCGCGCGCCGCAGCACTTGACAAGGTCGGGCGATTTCCATCAGGCTGTTGCATATTACGAACCATGTTTCGCAATTCGATACAAAGAACCATTCCGGGGAGGTCACGGTCGTGCTCGAAATCTGCCCACTCGCGGCCCTGCCCCGCGGTGAGGCGCGGCGGGTCGAAGCGGATCCACCGATTGCGGTATTCCACACGGACGACGGTGAGGTGTTCGCGATCGACGACACCTGCACGCATCAGGACGCGTCACTCGCCGACGGCTGGCTGGAGGGCTGCGAGATCGAATGCCCGCTGCACGCCTCGCGTTTCGACCTGCGCACGGGTGCGGTCGACGCGCCGCCTGCGAAGCTTGGAGTCCGCACACACGAAGTGGTCATCGTCGACGGCGTGATCAACGTCGTCCTCGATGATGCCCCGCCCAACCTTCCCCCCGGCGTCGCCACCCGCGCGGCCGGCGAGGCAGCGACAATGAAAAGCGTTGCGGTGATTGGGGCTTCGCTGGCGGGACTGTCGGCGGCCCGCGCGTTGCGCGCGCAGGGCTTCGACGGCGAGCTGACGATCGTCGGCGGTGAGACGCGGCGGCCCTACGACCGTCCCCCGCTGTCGAAGGAGTTCCTTGCCGGCGATGTCGGCGAGGACGCCCTGGCGCTGGAAGCCGACGACGATGACCTGAACGCCCAGTGGCTGCTCGGCGTGCACGCGACCCGACTTGACGCGGCCGCCGGCGCCGTGCAGCTCGACAACGGAACCACCGTCGCTGCCGACGGCATCGTCGTGGCCACCGGTGCACGGGCACGGTCATGGCCCGGCTACGCAGGGCCTCGCCGGAGTGCACGTGCTGCGCACGGTCGATGATGCCGTTGCCCTGCGCGACGACCTGCGCCCCGGCGCCCGGCTGGTGGTGATCGGCGCCGGATTCATCGGAGGCGAAGTCGCTTCGACCGCAGCGAAATTGGGCCTCGACGTCACGGTGGTCGAGGCCGCGCTGGCGCCGCTGGCCGGCCCGCTCGGCGTGCAGCTCGGCGCGGCGGTGTCACGGCTGCACACCGAGCACGGCACCCGACTGCTGTGCGGGGCTCCGGTTGCAGGCGTTATCGGCGACGACCGAGTCACCGGCGTGGAACTGGCCGACGGGCGTCGGCTCGCCGCCGACGTCGTCGTCGTCGGCATCGGCGCCATTCCCAACATCGAGTGGCTGCGCGACAGCGCGCTCGAGTTGGCCAACGGTGTCGTGTGCGACGAGGGTGGGGCAACGTCGAACCCGAATGTGGTTGCGGTGGGCGACTGTGCGGCCTGGCACGAACCGTGTGTCGGGTGGCCGCACCGCGTCGAGCATTGGACGGGCGCGATGGAGCGCCCGGCCATCGCGGTCGCCACGTTGCTCGCCGGCGGACGGCACAACGGCGCGCCGGCCAAACCTCCGTACTTCTGGTCGGATCAGTACGGCCGCCGGATCCAGTTCGCCGGCATCGCCGATCCCGGCGACGAGATCACCTTCGAGGTGGGAAACCTGCGCGACGCCAGCTTCCTGGCCGTCTACCGTCGCGAAGGTCAACCGGTCGCGGTGCTCGGCGTGGACCAGCCGAGGCTGTTCACTCGCCTGCGGCGCCAACTGGCCGCCATCCCCGTCCCTGCCTGACCACTTTCACATTCAACCGGCGACCAGCAGAGGAGACCGCGATGACCACCATTAGCCTGCCGGAGAGCCTCATCTCGACGCTGCCCGGAAGCTACTACACCGACGCCACCATCTTCGAGATGGAACAGGCGGCGATCTTCGAGTCGATGTGGTTCTGCGCCGTGCGGTCCGCCGACCTCGACAAACCAGGATCGTTCAAGACCGTGCAGGTCGGACGCGAGAGCGTGCTGATCACGCGGTCCCGCGGCGGCGAGGTGCGAGCGTTCTTCAACGTATGCCGGCATCGTGGCGCTCAGTTGTGCACCGACGAGAGCGGCGAAGTAAAGCGCGCTTTCCAATGCCCTTACCACGCTTGGACTTACGACCTCGACGGCAAGCTGGTGGCCGCGCCGAACCTGACCAAGATGCCCGATATCGACCGGGTCGAGTACGGCCTGCACCGCATCACGGTGCAGGAGTGGCTGGGCTACGTGTGGGTGTGCCTCGCCGATACGCCACCGTCGTTCGACGATACGGTCCGCAAGGACGTCAGCGATCGACTCGGCAACGTCGAGTTGATCGACCACTACGACGTCGCACACCTGCGCGTCGGTCGCCGGATTCGCTATGACGTGAAGGCGAACTGGAAGCTCATCATCGAAAACTTCCTGGAGTGCTACCACTGCGCGACGATCCATCCGGAACTGACCGAGGTGCTGCCCGAGTTCGCCGACGGGTTGGCGGTGCAGTACCACGTCGGGCATGGAGCCGAATTCGGCGAGCACATCGAAGGATTCACCATCGACGGCTCGGCGGGAGTCGACCAGATCCCAAGCGTCGCCGAAGACCAGGACCGGCGCTACTACGCGATCACGATCAAGCCGCAGGTTTTCGTCAACCTGGTGCCCGACCACGTGATCCTGCACCGCATGTTTCCACTCGCCGCGGACCGCACAGTCGTCGAATGCGACTGGCTGTACCTGCCCGAGGTGGTGGAGTCCGGCAAGGACGTCAGCCACTCGGTGGAGTTGTTCCACCGCGTCAACCAGCAGGACTTCGCCGCATGTGAGCGCTGCCAGCCGGCGATGAGCTCACGCACCTACCGCGACGGCGGGGTGCTGGTGCCCAGCGAGCATCACATCGGTGAATTCCACGACTGGCTGCAGACAAAGCTGACGAAGTGACCGCGTCCGTCCGGTCAGTCAAGGTGGCCCATCCGGTGGCTGATCGCCGCCGCCGCAGCGACGACATCGGGGATCACCACGCGCATCCGCTCTTCGGTGAATCGGTAGACCGGACCCGATACGGACAGCGCCGCGATCACGCCGCCGGTGTGGTCGCGCACCGGGGCGGCAACGGCGTTCAGCCCGTCCTCCAGTTCCTCGACCGAGAACGCGTATCCGTCGCGTGCGGCCGCCTCAACCTGCGCCTCGAGTTCCCGTTGCGACGTGATCGTGTGCGCGGTGAGTCGGGTAAGCCCCGAGGCGGCCAACACTTCTGGGCGCTGTTCGGGGGTCATGTGCGCGAGCAGGACCTTGCCGCTGGAGGTGGCGTGCAACGGCGTCAGCTCACCGACCCAGTTGTGCGTGGCGACCGCACTCGGCCCGCGCGCCTGGTCGATGTTGACGACGAAATGCGACCGCCGCACCGCGATGTTGACGGTTTCGCCGAGCTGCGCGGCGAGCTGTTCGCAGACCGACCGGGCCTGCTGGGTGACGTCCAGTTGACCGGGCACCGCACTGGCCAGCCGCAGGATCCCGAAGCCGAGGCGGTACTTTCCGCGTTCTTGGGTCTGCTCGACCAGTTCGCGCTCCTCGAGCGCGGCGAGCAACCGGAACGCCGTCGATTTGTGCACGCCGATGTCTGCGGCGACCTCGCTGACACCGGCTTCACCGCGTTGGGCCAGGATCTCCAGCACGCTGACGGCGCGGTCGACCGACTGCACGCCGCCAGCGCTCTCACCTCGCGTGTTGCCCATAGCGCAACTATACGAGACGCAGTTGCACATAGAGAAACCTGATGCGTATCACGCTTCGGAGCGATAGCCTTTTCCCACGATCCGCAGGAGGAAACAGCGATGGCCGGCAATGATTTAGCGCGGTACGACTTCGTAATCGTCGGCGGCGGATCGGCAGGATGCGCGCTCGCCAACCGCCTTTCGGCCGACCCGGCCAACAAGGTTCTGGTTCTGGAAGCAGGCCGCAACGATTCGTTGTGGGACGTGTTCGTGCACATGCCCGCGGCACTGCCGTTTCCCATCGGAAGTCGTTTCTACGACTGGAAATACGAGTCCGAACCCGAACCGCAGATGCACGGGCGCCGCGTCTACCACGCCCGCGGCAAGGTGCTCGGCGGCTCCAGCAGCATCAACGGGATGATCTTCCAGCGCGGCAATCCGATGGACTACGAGCGCTGGGGCGCGGACCCCGGCATGGCCGAGTGGGACTACGCGCACTGCCTGCCGTATTTCAACCGGATGGAGAACTGCCTGGCCGCCGCTCCCGACGACCCGTACCGCGGGCACGACGGTCCGCTCGCGCTGGAGCGCGGGCCGGCGACCAATCCATTGTTCGAGGCGTTCTTCGCCGCGGCCGAGCAGGCCGGATACCCGCGCACCGATGACGTAAACGGTTACCGGCAAGAGGGTTTCGCGAAGTTCGACCGCAATATCCGCAACGGCAGGCGGCTCTCGGCAGCCCGTGCCTACCTGCATCCTGTGATGCGTCGACCGAATCTGGACGTGATCACCAGGGCATTCGTCGAGCGGGTGATCTTCGAGGGCAAGCGCGCGGTCGGCGTCGAGTATCGGCATCTGCCCGGCGGCACCAAGCGGGTCAGCGCCGGCCGAGTCGTGCTGTGTGGCGGGGCGATCAACAGCCCGCAACTGCTGCAGCTGTCCGGCGTCGGCAACGCGGCGGATCTGAAGGCGCTCGGCATCGACGTGGTGCACGACCTGCCCGGTGTCGGCGAGAACCTTCAGGACCACCTCGAGGTGTACATCCAATACGCCTGCAAGCAACCGATTTCCATGCAGAAGTACCTGAAATGGCGCTACCGGCCGTGGATCGGGGCGGAGTGGCTGTTCTTCCGGCGTGGCCCCGGTGCGACGAATCACTTCGAGGGCGGGGGCTTTGCTCGCAGCAACGACGACGTCGCCTACCCGAATCTGATGTTCCACTTCCTGCCGATCGCGGTCCGCTACGACGGCTCCTCGCCGGAAGGCGGCGATGGCTATCAAGTGCATGTCGGCCCGATGTACTCCGACGCGCGCGGCAGCGTGAAAATCACCAGCCGTGACCCCAAAGTGCATCCGGCGCTGCGGTTTAACTACCTGTCCACCGACCAGGACCGCCGGGAATGGGTCGAGTCCATCCGGGTGGCGCGCGCGATCCTCAATCAGCCTGCGATGGCGCCGTTCAACGGCGGGGAGATCTCCCCCGGTCCGAGCGTGGAAACCGACGAGCAGATCCTCGACTGGGTGGCGCGCGACGCCGAAACCGCGCTGCACCCGTCCTGCACGGCCAAGATGGGTACCGATGCGCAGTCGGTCACGGACCCGCAGACCATGGGCGTGCACGGCATCGAGGGCCTGTCGGTGGTCGACGCATCGGTGATGCCGTATGTGACCAACGGCAATATCTACGCCCCGGTGATGATGGTCGCCGAGAAGGCGGCGGACCTGATTCTCGGCAACCAGCCGCTGCCGCCCGCGACGGTGTCGTTTTACCGGCACCAGCCGAAGCAGCAGCAGGCCAGCGACCCGGAGACGGCCCGCCGCGGCTGAGGCCCGCGGTGGGCGTCAGCTGCCGCGGGCTCACAGCACGACCACCGAGCGCAACACCTCGCCGCGATGCATGGTCGCGAACGCCTCCTCGACCTGGTCCAGTTTGACTCGCTCGCTGACGAACTTCTCCAATGGCAGGCGGCCCTGCTGGTAGAGGTCGACGAGCGCAGGGAAATCCCGCTCCGGCAGGCAGTCGCCATACCACGACGACTTCAGCGCGCCGCCGCGCGAGAAGAAGTCGACGAGGGGCATCTCGAGCGTCATGTCCGGTGTGGGCACGCCGACCAAGACGACGGTGCCGGCAAGGTCGCGCGCGTAGAAGGCCTGTTTCCAGGTTTCCGGACGGCCCACCGCGTCAACGACGACGTCGGCCCCGAACCCGCCGGTGAGTTCCTGCACCGCTTCAACCGGATCCGTCTGCGAGGCGTCGATCGTGTGAGTGGCACCCAATTCCGTTGCCCACTGCAGCTTTTTCGGATCGCGGTCGATGGCGATGATCGGCGAGGCCCCGGCCAGCCGGGCACCGGCGATCGCGGCGTCTCCCACTCCACCGCAGCCGATCACCGCGACCGAATCCCCGCGCGAGACGTTGCCGGTATTCATCGCGGCGCCGAGACCTGCCATCACACCGCAGCCGAGCAGGCCGACCACCGCGGGGTCGGCGTTCGGATCGACCCGTGTGCACTGACCTTCGTGCACCAACGTCTTGTCGGCGAACGCGCCGATGCCGAGCGCGGGGGTCAGCTTCGTGCCGTCGGCCAGGGTCATCGGCCGGCTGGCGTTAAAGGTGTCGAAGCAATACCACGGCCGGCCGCGGCGGCACGCCCGGCAGCGCCCACAGACCGCGCGCCAGTTCAGCACGACGAAGTCGCCGACCTCGACGTGGGTGACCGCGCTCCCCGCATGCTCAACGATGCCGGCCGCCTCATGACCGAGCAGGAATGGGAACTCGTCGTTGATGCCGCCGTCCCGGTAGGTCAGATCGGTGTGGCACACCCCGCACGCCTGGATCCGCACGACCACGTCGTTCGGGCCGGGATCCGGGATCGTGATGTCGACGAGCTCGACGGGTGCGCCTTTGCTGCGGGCGATGACACCCTGGACCTGTTGGGGCATGTGAAGACCTCGCGATTCGGGCCGCAAACCGGACGGACCAACAGACCGAGCAGTCTGCGACAACTGATATATCACAGCACGATATGGGTCGCAGGCTGCGCGGTCAAGGCCCCGCCACACCTTGACGCGGGCTGTGTCCTGGAATACATTCTTCCTAACGGTGATGTGTCAGAAAGCGCATCAGATATTTCAGATCAGGATCGCCATGAGCCGTCAGATCATCGACCCGCTGCTGGAGAGCTTCACGCTGAAGAACCTGCAGCTGCGCAACCGTGTGGTGAGCACTTCGCACGAGCCGTCATACACCGAGGACGGGATGCCGAAGGACCGCTACCGCCTCTACCACGTGGAAAAGGCCAAAGGCGGCATCGGGCTGACGATGATGGGCGGCTCAGCGGTGGTCGCGCCGGAGAGCCCTGCCGCCTTCGGCAACCTGCACGTCTACAAGGACGAGATCGTGCCGTGGCTGCGCGAGCTGGCCTACGACGTGCACGAGCACGGTGCCGGGGTGATGTGTCAGATCACCCACCTGGGGCGTCGCACGAGCAACTACGACGGGGACTGGCTGCCGGTGGTGTTCCCGTCCCCGATCCGCGAGCCCGCGCACCGCGCCTTTCCGAAGGTGGCCGAGGAATGGGACATGGACCGCATCGTGCGGGCCTATGCCGACGCCACCGCCCGGTGCCGGGAAGCCGGCCTCGACGGCATCGAGCTCGAGGCCTACACGCATTTGCTGGACTCTTTCTGGTCCCCGCTGACCAACCACCGCGAGGACGAGTACGGCGGCAGCCTCGAGGACCGGCTGCGATTCCCGCTGCGGGTGATTCGCGCGGTGCGCGAGGCCGCAGGCCCTGACTTCATCGTCGGCATACGGATGTCGTTCGACGAGGACACCCCCGGAGGGCTGCGCCGCGACGAGGCGCTGACGATCGCGGATCAGGTCGTCGCCGAGGGCGTCGACTTCATCAGCGTGATCCGGGGATGGATGGCCAGCGACGAGGCACTCTCCCGCGTCATCCCGCCGATGGGCACGCCCGTCGCGCCGCACCTGGAATTCGCAGGCGAGATCAAGCGAGCGGTGGGCGTGCCGGTGATGCACGCCAGCCGGATAAACGATGTGGCCACCGCCCGCCACGCCATCCGCGACGGGCTGCTCGATCTTGTCGGGATGACCCGCGCCCACATCGCTGACCCGCATATCGTCGCGAAAATCCAAGCGGGCGACGAGGATCGGATCCGGCCCTGCGTCGGGGCAAGCTACTGCCTGGACGAGATCTATCAGGCGCGCGACGCCAAGTGCATCCACAACCCGTCGACCGGGCGCGAGGACCGGTTGCCCCATCACGTGCCGCCCGCGACCGGGACACCGCGCAAAGCCGTGGTTATCGGTGCAGGCCCCGCCGGGCTGGAGGCGGCCCGGGTGCTCGGCGAGCGCGGGCATCGGGTGGTCGTGCTGGAGGCCAACGACGCTGCCGGCGGGCAGATCCGGCTCGCCGCGTCCTCCCAGCGGCGGCGGGACTTGATCGGCATCGTCGACTGGCGGCTGGCCGAATGCAAACACCACGACGTCGACATCCGGTTCAATACCTACGCCGAGGCCGACGACGTGCTCGCCGAGGAACCCGACCTTGTCATTGTCGCCACCGGAGGCGTCCCGAACACCGAATTCCTCACCGAGGGATCACATCTCGTATCCGACGGCTGGGACGTGCTGAGCGGCTCGTTCCGGGCCAAGGGCGACGTGCTGCTCTACGACGACAACGGCCAGCACCCCGGCCTGGACGCCGCCGAGGTGCTGGCGCGCGCCGGGGCGAGCATCGAATTCGTCACGCCGGAGCGGATGTTGGCCCCCGATGTCGGCGGGGTCAACTACCCGGGCTACTTCAAGGTGTTCGCCGAGCACGACGTGCGGGTCACGCTCAACGAGCGGCTGACCGCGGTGCGACGCAAGGACGGCCGACTCGAAGCCGATCTGTACAACGAATACGCGCACGTCACACGGCAACGCACCGTCGACCACGTCGTCGTCGAACACGGCACGCTGCCCTCCGACGAGTTGTACTTCGCGCTGGTGCCCGGTTCATCCAACCTCGGCGAGGTGGATCAACAGGCGCTGCTGGATCTGCGCCCGCAAGAGGTGCGGCGCAACGCCGATGGCCGCTACCAGCTGTTCCGCATCGGAGATGCCGTGGCCAGCCGCAATATTCACGCCGCGGTGTACGACGCATTCCGGCTGTGCCTGGCGCTGTGAGGCGGTGATCCGGCCTCGGTCACGGGCCGACGACCTGACCGAGGTACTTTTGGCTGAGCGAGGCGTAGGTCCCGTCGTTCTGCGCGATGTTAAGCCATTGGTTGATCCACTGCTGGGTGACGAAATCGCCGCCCGGAACCAGATAGGCCTTCTGCTGGAAGGTGAATGGGTGATCGACGCTGACGCCGCACAGCTGTGAATTCTGTTTGGTTTCCCAGCGGATCTCACTGATATCCGTCACCATCACGTCGGCGGCGTTGGTGGTGAGTTGCTCAAAGATTGTGTTGTTGTCCGGATAGACGATGACCTGCGCGCCATGTAGATGGGTTTCGTCGTATTCGGCGTTCGTGCCCCCTGGAGGGGTGATGACGCGCACACCGGGTCGGTCGATGTCGGTCAAATTCTTGTACTTGGCCTGGTCGGCGCACCTGACGATGGCGGCTTTCCCATCTCGGAGGTATGGACTGCTGAACAGCGCTTGCTGGGCACGGCCCAAGGTGATGCTGATGCCGCCCATCGCGACTTCGCACTTGGCCCCCAGATCCGTCATGAGAGACGCCCATGTGGTGGGCACCAGGTTGATCTTGACGTTGAGCCGCCTGGCGAGGTCACGCGCCATCTCGATGTCAAGCCCACTCCATTGCCCTTGCGGATCGCGGTAAGTGAACGGTCGATAGTCGCCGGTACTGCAGATATTGATCGCGCCGTCCTTGAGGATCCGAGACAGGCCTGACGACGGCTGTTGCGCCGGGGAAGCTGCCGGCTCACTCGCACCGCCACACCCGGCGGCCAACACCGCCGCAACGATGATCACACCGGCCGAACGTAGCCTGCGCGTCAGAACATCTCCTTGACCTCGTCCTCGAAGTCGCGCACGTGGCGTTCGGCGAGTTCGCGGGCCCGCTTCGGGTCGCGATCGAGGATGGCCTTGAGAATGGCCACCTGACCGTGCACGTGGTGCTCCAGGTGCGGCAGTCGCTCACGGGCCAGGTTCCATATCCGCAGTGACAGATCCAGGGTCTGGGTGAGGGTGTCGAAAAGATATTCGTTGTGCGACAGCCGGTGCACCGCCCGATGCGCTGCGGTGTCCAGTTCGAGCAATCGGCTTGGCGGGCAGTCACCTTCGAGTTCGTCGAGCAGCCGGCTCAGCTCCTGGCGCTCTTCATAGCGCGCCTCGCTGGCGGCTCGCTCTGCGGCCAGGCCTTCCAACCGCTCACGAATGTCACACAGCGACGCAAGATCGGCGACGTCGACCTGTGCCGCGTAACTTCCGCTGCGCGGGTAGACGACCACGAGCTTCTGGTAGGCCAGCCGCTTGATCGCCTCGCGCACCGGCGTGCGACCGAGCCCGAGTTCGCCGGCGAGCTGGACCTCGTCGATGGCGTCGCCCGGCGCGATGTCGAGGTGCACCAGCTTGTCGCGGATCGCCTCGTACGCCAGATCCGAGAGCAGTTGGCTGCTTGAGGCCGGCCTGCCAGCCGCACGTCGCGGTGTCGACACCCGACCACCACCTTCGAACCCTTACCAACACTGACATGTCAGTTGACCGTCAGGGTACATCAGATCACGGTGCGTCCTGTGTGTACTCCCCCGCCGCGTCGAGCAGCCAATCGGCCAGATACCGGGCGAAGGAGGAGCGCACCAGAATGCGATAGTCGTCACCGATTCCGTTGACCGCCAACAGGATGACACCTGCTTGGCCGAGCATCGTCTGCGCGGCGGTTCCCTCGCCGAAGGCCCGTGGATGCAGATCCAGCGCGCACCCCTTGGCCAGCACGTCGCGGCTGTGCGCGCCGCGCAGCCTCAGCGTGGTGCGCTGCCCCGACACGTCCACCGCAGCGCCGTCGTGCGGGGCGACGGCCTCGCGTAGCCGTGCTTCCAGCTCCGGCCCGGCCAGCGCGGTGCCGGTCACCAGCCACTCGTCGGGACCCAGCCAGATCACCGTGGTGTCAATCTTTTTCGCGTAGGTGGACGGGGCGGTTGGCAGCTCGACACCGAGCAGTTCTGCCGCAGTCGCCGCACCTGGCCCCGACGGATCCAGGCGCAGGTTGACCATCGTGACGAACGGTTCCTCAACGATCGCAACCGAATTCGGCAGCCGCGCGAACCGTGCGGCCCACAGTGACAGCGGGTTCGTGCGAACCAGAGTTTCAGCCATCGCGGCGCGCTCCTTCCGGGTCGACCAGCACCGAACCGGTGACCTCCACCGGCACCAGGGCCCCGTCGACGGGCACATGCAGGGTTTCACCAATCCGGGATCGGCCCGCCTTGACCAGCGCGAGCGCGAAGGTGCGACCGAGCTCGGCGCTGCGGTAGCTCGACGTGACGTGGCCGAGCATGGGAACCGGTGGCGGCGGAAGCGCGTCGTCCGTACAGAACTCGACGATCTGCGAGCCCTCCGGCAACTGGGTGACCCGGTCGACCGGCAACAGCCCGACGAGTTGCTTGCGCAACGGATTCTGGTTCTCGGCCCGGCTGAACGAGCGCTTGCCGATGAAGTCGGGTTTCTTCTTCGACACCGCCCACGCCATGCCCAGATCGTGCGGGGTGACGGTGCCGTCGGTGTCCTGTCCGATGATCGGGTAGCCCTTCTCGGCGCGCAGCACATGCATGGTCTCGGTTCCGTACGGGGTGATCCCATACGG
This sequence comes from uncultured Actinomycetota bacterium, assembly GCA_963770125.1. GTDB lineage: Bacteria > Actinomycetota > Actinomycetes > Mycobacteriales > Mycobacteriaceae > Mycobacterium. The sequence goes on from CAVYPI010000094.1 coordinate 98,582, forward strand.
GCGGCCGGCGTCTAGCAGCCGCTCCCACACCGCGGGCGCGTGCCAGGCGTTCACGTTCACCTCGAACGCGAGTTCGCCGGAGAAACTGACCCGCGCGACCCGGACTGGTAGGCCATCGAGGCTGGTATCGCGCCATGTCATGAACGGGAAGGCCTCGTTGGCGACGTCCAGATCACCGAATACCGCCCCGATCAGGTCGCGAGAACGCGGGCCGACCACCGGGAACGTCGCCCAATGATCGGTCACAGAAGTGAGCGCAACCTGTAGCTGTGGCCACTCGGTCTGCAGCCACTCCTCCATCCAGTCGAGGATCTTCGCCGCCCCGCCGGTGGTCGTGTACACCAGGAACCGATCCTCGGCAAGCCGCAGCACGGTGCCGTCGTCGATGACCATTCCATCGACGCCGCACATCACGCCGTAGCGGATAGCGCCGACCTTCAGGCTGCTCATCAGGTTGGTGTAGATCCGGTCCAACAGTTCGGCGGCGTCGCGGCCGGACACGTCGATCTTGCCGAGCGTGGAACCGTCGAGGATGCCGACACCGCTACGCGCCGCAGCGCATTCCCGGAGCACGGCAGCGTCCATGTCCTCGCCGGCGTGAGGGTAGTACCGCGGACGTTTCCACTGTCCGACGTCCTCGAACACTGCGCCCGCAGCGACATGCCAGTCGTGCAGTGCGGTAGTGCGCTCCGGATCGAACAACACGCCACGGTCGCGCCCGGCCAGCGCGGCGAACGCGACGGGGGTGTAGGGCGGCCGGAATGTCGTCGTGCCCAACGCTTCAATGGGCAGGCCGAGCAGTTCAGCGGTGATGCCGGAGGCGATCACCCCTGACGTCTTGCCCTGGTCGTGCGCGGTCCCGATCGTGGTGTAGCGCTTGATGTGTTCGACCGACCGCATACCCGCGCCTACCGCTCGCGCCACGTCCGCGACCGTGGCGTCGCGCTGTACATCGACGAACTGATCCTGCTCGCGGCCGGGCACGCGCCAGAGCACCAAACCCGGGCTTGCGTCATCGCCCGATGCCTCGGGAAGCGGGGCGGATTCTTCGAATGGCAAACCCAGTTCGGCCAGCGCCGCCCCGGCTGAGTCCCGCCCCTCTCGCAGGCAACCAGCGAGATCCATCACGCCGTTGGCCGCGCCCGCGACGCTCACCCCAGCGAGGTGCTCGCCAGGGACGAAGCCGCCAAGCTCGGCGTCGTAGCGCAGCACGCCACGGGCCTGACTGAACAGGTGCACCGCCGGATTCCAGCCACCGCTGACGAGCAGCACATCGCACGAAACAGCTTCGCCTGCACCGACATTCTCGCCGTCGAAGTCGGCCACGAAGGCGAGCGCGATGCGTTCGGTACCCCGGGTGCCGGTCACCACCGCACCCGCACGCAACGGGATGCCCCGTCGCTCGCAGTCGCGCCGCAGGCTGTCGGACACCTGCTTGCGGGCATCGACGACCAATTCGATCCGCACCCCCGCGTCGGCGAGATCGAAGGCCGCCGCGTAGGCGCTGTCGTTGGTGGTGAACACCACCGCCGCACGTCCGACCAACACGCCGTAGCGGTGCAGGAACGTCCTTGCGCTGTGCGCCAACATGATTCCGGGCCGGTCATTGTCGGCGAACACGATAGGGCGCTCGTGAGCGCCGGTCGCCACCAGCACATGCCTGGCGCGGATCCGCCATACCCGCTGACGCGACAGCCTGGCCGGGGCGGCGTTGCCGAGGTGGTCGGTGCGCCGCTCGAGGGCCAGCACGAAGCCGTCGTCGTAATGACCGAATGCGGTGGTGCGCTGCAGGTGCCGTACCTCGGGGAATGTTGCCAACTCGGCGACCGCGTCTTGTACCCAGTCGGAGGCGGCGGCGTTGCCGATGCGTTCGGTGCCGCCGAGCAGAGAACCGCCGGCCTCTGACTGCTCGTCAACGAGCACCACCCGGGCGCCTGCACGGGCGGCGGTCAGTGCGGCCGTCAGTCCCGCGGGCCCAGCACCCACAACGAGCACGTCGGCGTGCACGTGCATGGCGTCGTAGCGGGCGGAGTCGACGATATCGGCCAACCGGCCCTGCCCGGGGATGCCCCTGGCGGCGAGCCCGTCGTGCAGCTCGACCGTCGAGGCCAGCAGCATCGGCTCCGGGAAGGGTGCCTCGATCTGCACCAACCCCCCGGTGTCCTCGGCCCATGCCGCCGAAATCCCGCGCGGACGACCGAGTTTGACGCTAGTCGCGATGTTGTGCACGCCGTGGGCCAGCAGCGCCGAGGCGAGTGTGTCACCGGGGTGCCCGGTGAAAGTACGGCCGTCGAAGGTGAATTCGTAACGGGTGCCGCGGTCGATGCGTGCACCCGCCGGGGTGCGGTACGGTGCGGTCACGAGATCACCGGCCTTGCCTCGCCCACGCGGTAGACGGTGTGGAATCGATATGTGGCGGTGTCGCGTACGGCGTTGAACCAGCGGCGGCATCCGGCGCTGTGGCACCACCGTTCGGCGAATGTGCCCTTGGGGTTGGCACGGAAGAACACATATCGCGCCCACTCCTCGTCGGTCAATGCACCAGGGTCGTCAGGGTAGGCGACGTGCGCCTGCCCCCCGTAGTGAAATTCGGTCTCTTCCCTGGGCCCGCACCACGGGCATTCGATGAGTTGCATTGTTGTTCCAGCCTTTTCGTCGTTGCCGGTCTAGTGCGCGACCGCGGCGGCGCCGTGCTCGTCGACAAGCGTCCCTGTGACGAAGCGGTCCAGGCTGAACGGCTGTACGTACGGGTGCGGCTCGTCGCGGGCGACGGTGTCGGCCAGGCACCAGCCGATGCCTGGTGTGGCCTTGAATCCGCCTGTGCCCCAACCACAGTTGAGGTACAGATTGCGATACGGGGTGCGGCCGATGATCGGCGAGGCGTCGGGGGTGACGTCGACGATACCGCCCCACGTCCGCAGCAGATGCGCCCGGGCGAAGATGGGGAAGAGCTCGACGGCCGCGGCCATCTGGCGCTCGATGATGTGGAAGGCGCCGCGCTGCCCGTAACCGTTGTACGAGTCGATGCCCGCGCCCATCACCAGCTCACCCTTGTGCGCCTGCGAGACGTAGACGTGGACGGCGTTGGACATCACGATCGTCGGGTGCACAGGTTCGAGCAGTTCTGAGACCAGCGCCTGCAGCGGATGGCTCTGTAGGGGCACCCGGAATCCCAGCATGTCGGTGAGCACCGACGTGTGCCCCGCCGCGCACATCGCGACCTGTCCGGTCGCGATGTCGCCGAGCGTGGTGCGCACATGGGTGACCCGATCGCCGTCGGTGGCGAACCCGGTGACCTCGCAACCCTGCAGGAGATCCACTCCGGCCGCATCGGCGCGGCGCGCGAAACCCCAAGCGACGTAGTCGTGTTTGGCGATACCCGCGCGCGGTTGGTAGGTGGCCCCGAGGACGGGGTATCGGGTGTCGGACGAGACGTTCACGATTGGGCAGAGCTTCTTGACCTCGTCCGGCTCCAGCCACTGGGCGTCGATCCCGTTGAGCACGTTGGCCTCGACTCGACGGACGCTGTCGCGGACGTCCTGCAGACTGTGCGCGAGGTTCAGCACGCCGCGTTGGCTGAACAGGATCGGGTAGCCGAGGTCGTCCTCGAGGCCCTCCCACAGCTTCAGAGCGTGCTCGTAGATCTGCGCACTCTCGTCCCACAGATAGTTCGACCGGATCAGTGTCGTGTTGCGGGCCATGTTGCCGCCGGCGAGCCAGCCCTTCTCGAGCACCGCGACATTGGTGATGCCGTGGTTCTTCACGAGGTAGTGGGCGGTCGCCAGGCCGTGTCCTCCCCCGCCGATGATGACGACGTCGTAGGTGCGCTTGGGCTCCGGATTTCGCCACAGGAAATCGGGATGATCGGGCAGGTGTGCGCCCGGAGCATCTACACTCACGCTGACTCTCCATCGAACAGTCATCGACTAACTGATATATCAGTTGTAGAGCAGAGTATGGTACGTTGATACGCGCGGTCAAGAGACACTCGGACTGGAGACGAACGATGAGCGTGGAACTGGCCGAGACCGGCGAGGGTCCCACCCCGTCCAACGCCGATCTTGCGTATCAGATCATTCGCGAGCGGCTCATCATGCTCGACATTCGCCCTAGCGAACCAATCAACGACGAGGGCCTGGCGCGTCAGCTGGGGTTCGGGCGAACACCGGTGCGCGAGGCACTCAAACGGCTCGAGCGCGACCGGCTCGTCGTCGCGTATCCCCGCCGCGGAACATTCGCCACGACGGTGGACATCACCGACCTGGCGCACATCCAGGAGATCCGACGGCAGCTCGAACCGGTGGTCGCCGCCCGCGCCGCCCACAGCGCGCCGCTGCAAACCCGGATGAAACTGTCCGCGCTCGCCGAAGAGATTGCCCGGCTCGACCCCGCTGACGACCCGCGAACCTTGTTACGGCTCGACGTACGGGTCCATACCGCGATTTACAAGGCCTCCGGCAACCCGTATCTGGAGGACGTGCTGGTGTGCCAGGACGCCCACGCCACCCGCATCTGGTGCCTGTTCCTTGACCGACTGGCGAATGTGGCCGAACACATCACCGAACACGTCGGGCTGCTGCGAGCGATCGTCGACGGTGACGCCGACCTGGCGGCCAAGCTGGCTTTCGAACACGTCGTCGGGTTTGAACAGGCGGTGCGCGCCGTCCTCTAGGAGTCGCCGTCGCCCACCGAATACACCCAGACGTTGGTCTCCAGGAAGGTCCCGAAGAACGCGGGCGCGAAGCCGGTGTCGGCCATCTGAAACGGCACCACACCAACGAAACTGCGGCCCTCGAAGGTGTCGGGCTCGGTGCCCGGCGGATACAGGTGAGCGATGCCCAGCGGCTCGACGGCCCAGTGCAGGAAGGACAAGTTCAGCCAGCTCTGCCGCAGAATCCGCGGCCAGGGCAGAATTGGTGCCTCGGCCGTCACCAACTCCGCCATTTACGACGACCTAGTCGCCGTCCGACTTCTCCTCCGCGGAGCTCGAATTCTCTTCAGGTAGAAGCGCTTCCAACGCCGAGCCGGTGATCCGCCGGAACGCCCGGCGCCGCCGGTTCACGTCCAGGATTGCAACCTCCAGCGTCGACGGCCCCAGCGTGCGCGTCTCCGAGCTGCCGTTGCCGCTACCCGCCTTCAACGCGTCAACCGCGACCTTCACAGCGTCGGACAAGTCGAGATTCTCCGAGTAGGACTCGTTCAGCGCCGTGGCGATCGGCTCGGTGGTGCCGCCCATCACCACGAAATGCGGTTCGTCGGCGATCGACCCATCGTAGGTAATCCGGTACAGCTCGGGCGGTTTGGTTTCCCCGTAGTGGGCGACTTCGGCCACACACAGCTCGACCTCGTACGGCTTGGCCTGCTCGGTGAAGATCGTGCCGAGGGTCTGCGCGTACACGTTGGCCAGCTGGCGACCAGTGACGTCGCGACGGTCATAGGCATACCCGCGGGTATCGGCGAATTGGATACCGCCGCGGCGCAGGTTGTCGAACTCGTTGAACCGACCGACGGCCGCGAACCCGACACGGTCGTACAGCTCGCTGACCTTTTGCAGTGAGCGCGAGGGGTTCTCGGCTACGAACAGCACCCCGCCGGCATATGCAAGCGCGACCACGCTGCGGCCCCTGGCGATCCCCTTGCGCGCGAGCTCCGAACGTTCGCGCATCGCCTGCTCGGGCGAGATGAAATACGGAAAGCTCACGAATCTTCCCGCGCATCAGCCGACGGACCGGAGGACGTTCGGAAGGTGTCTGCGCGCGAACGGCTTTCGATGACCTCGCGGGCCAATTCCGCGATGCGAGACTCCGGCGCCTCCTCGGCACCCTCAGCGGCCAGGACCACGGCGGTCGGATAGATGCCACGAACCAGGTCTGGACCGCCGGTCGCGGAGTCGTCATCAGCCGCGTCGTACAGCGCTTCCACGGCCACCCGCAGCGCAGAGTCCGCATCGACGACCCGCGAGTAGAGCTTCTTCATCGAGGATTTGGCGAAGATCGAGCCGGAGCCCACCGACTGGTAGCCCTCTTCCTCGATGTTCCAGCCACCCGCCGCGTCGAACGACACGATGCGGCCCGCGGCCTGCGGGTCCGGGTCGTCGAGGTCGTAGGCCGCCAGAAGCGGCAGCGCGACGAAGCCCTGCAGCGCTGCGCCAAGGTTGCCGCGCACCATGGTCGCCAGCCGGTTCACCTTGCCACGGAACGTCAGTGGCACGCCTTCAGTCTTCTCGTAGTGCTCGAGTTCGACGGCGTAGAGCCGGGCGAACTCCACCGCGATCGCCGCCGTGCCTGCGATCCCGGTCGCCGTGTAGTCGTCGGTGATGTACACCTTCTGCACGTCGCGACCGGCGATCATATTGCCCTGCGTGGAGCGGCGGTCGCCGGCGATGATCACGCCGCCGGGGAATTTCAGCGCGACGATCGTGGTGCCGTGCGGCAGGGCTCCCGAGGGCACCGCGTCGACGGGACCCGACCTGTTGATGGGCAGAAGTTCAGGCGCCTGACGGCGCAGCAGTTCGGAAAAGGACGATAAGTCCACAGGGACGGAAGGTGCTCCGGGTAGGGGTGACGGGAAGGCCAGCTGCTCGCGGTGCGGCCAGGTCACTGTCCACCCTTCTGGACGTACGCGCGCACGAAGTCCTCGGCGTTCTCCTCGAGAACGTCGTCGATCTCGTCCAGCAGGTCGTCGGTGTCCTCCGCCAGCTTCTCGCGACGCTCTTGCCCGGCGGCCGTGCTGCCGGTGAGGTCGTCGTCCTCGCCGCCACCACCACCACGCTTGGTCTGCTCCTGAGCCATCGCTGCCTCCTGCGTATGTCATCGGGGGGCTCACAGCTGCCCGCCGGTTACTCCACACTACCGGTCAACGCTAGATTTGCCCGGGATAGCGTGCCTAGGTGGTGAGCTGTTCCACCAGTTCGACGGCGCTGTCAACGGAGTCCAGCAGGGCTCCGACGTGCGCCTTGCTGCCGCGCAGCGGCTCCAGGGTTGGAATCCGGACGAGCGAATCGCCGCCAAGATCGAATATCACCGAGTCCCAGCTGGCGGCGGCGATGTCGGCGCCGAACCGGCGCAGGCACTCGCCACGGAAGTATGCGCGGGTGTCCGTCGGTGGGTTGTCGACGGCGTCGAGCACCTGCTGCTCGGTGACCAACCGCTTCATCGAACCGCGCGCCACCAGCCGGTTGTACAGGCCCTTGTCCAGCCGCACATCGGAGTACTGCAGATCCACGAGGTGCAGCCGCGGCGCCGACCAGCTGAGGTTCTCCCGGTGACGGAAACCCTCCAGCAGCCGCAGCTTCGCCGGCCAGTCCAAGACCTCCGCGCACTCCATCGGGTCACGCTCGAGCAGATCGAGCACGTTGGCCCACGTCTGGACGACGTCGGCGGCGCGCGGATCGGGGTCGCGACTGTCCACCAGCTTGGCCACCCGATCCAGGTAAATCCGTTGCAGCGCAAGGGCGGTCAGTTCACGGCCGTCGGCCAGCGCGACGGTGGCTCGCAGCGACGGGTCGCGGCTGATCACATGCACCGCATGCACGGGCCGGGCCAGCGCCAGGTCGGTGAGGTCCATGCCCTCTTCGACCAGGTCCAGCACCAGCGCCGTGGCACCGAGCTTGAGATAAGTCGACGTCTCCGCCAGGTTCGCGTCGCCGATGATGACGTGCAGCCGCCGGTACTTGTCCGCGTCGGCGTGCGGCTCGTCGCGGGTGTTGATGATGCCGCGCTTGAGGGTGGTCTCCAGGCCGACCTCGACCTCGATGTAATCCGCCCGTTGGGAGAGCTGAAACCCGGGCTCGTCACCCGACGGCCCGATGCCGACTCGTCCCGAGCCGGTGATGACTTGTCGGGACACCAGATGCGGCGTCAGGCCCGCGATCACCGCCGAGAACGGCGTCTGGCGCGACATCAGATAGTTCTCGTGCGAGCCGTACGACGCGCCCTTGCCGTCCACGTTGTTCTTGTAGAGCTGCAGCTTGGCGGCGCCGGGCACGCTCGCGACGTGCCGGGCGGCGGCCTCCATCACCCGTTCGCCGGCCTTGTCCCAGATCACCGCGTCCAGCGGGTCCGTGCACTCCGGCGCGGAGTACTCAGGGTGGGCATGGTCGACGTAGAGCCGCGCGCCGTTGGTGAGGATCATGTTGGCCGCGCCGACCTCGTCGGCATCCACCACCGGCGGCGGGCCCGCCGATCGGCTCAGGTCAAACCCACGGGCGTCCCGCAGCGGCGACTCCACCTCATAATCCCAGCGGGTCCGCTTGGCGCGCTGGATCCCGGCCGCGGCCGCGTACGCCAGCACCGCCTGCGTCGACGTCAGGATCGGATTTGCGGTCGGATCGGACGGCGACGAAATGCCGTACTCGACCTCGGTTCCGATAATCCGCTGCATGTCCCCAGCCTAGGGGACGCCGGGGAGTAGCCTGCGACCGAGCATGACCAGCGCGCCGTGACGATGGTGCGCAAGGCGATGGCCGCTACGTCGCGCGCCTATGGGCTCGAGAAACCATATTCTGGCGTTTACGAACTACGTTCAAGTCGGGAGCCAGTCCGGCGACGGTCTCTACATCGCCAGCCCGCATTTCGATCTGCGTTACGACCAATCCTTTCCGCTTGCGAAGTTGGTGGCGCGCGCGCCGACCGGCATGATCGATCCCGACGAAGGCATGGCCGAACTGGAACGAATTCGCAATCAGCAGAGGCGATTTCCGGTCTGGATGACGGCGCGGCTACCCGCTGCCCACGATCTGTTCGTTTCTCGTCGCGCTGATCGTGAACCGGCTGGGCGCATGGGCACCGCTGCTCGGCGTGTGCTGGTGTACGGGCTTGGCGCCATGTGGTACTTCGGCCCGCCGACGTCGTTTCTGCCGTGGATGCTGTGATGCTGCTCACCGCACACGCAGCCGAATGCGTCGGCAACGCTGGCTCGGAAGCGACGCCAGCGGCTTCGGCGGCGGACTGACACTGATCATGTGCGTGTTGGCGATCTCACACCGACCCGACACCCACCGACCGTCTCGCTGGTGCCGGGCTCGCTGGGGGCTCATGGGAGTCCCCAGCTTGCTCTTGCTGTGGCGAGCCGCCATTCAGCTCACTGCGCCCCCACCGACGAGCCCTTGACCACCAGAACCGGGAGAACCACGCGACCGGTGACCTCATCAACGGCGGATCCGCGTCGCGCTGCCGAAAGCTGGTTTCTGGACCACGGGCTGCCGTCGGTCGTGACGCAGCGGGCGCGACTAATGTGTGGCCCCGCTCGGCCCCCGCGCTGGCGGGTTCGCTCGCCGCGGGTCGCCATCGCGGTGGTCGTGGCATTGCTGCTGTCGGCCTCGGGTATCGGGTCAGTGCTCGGTTGGGCGCTTCAGATGAGGGTGAACTGGTGATCGGCCCACTACCCGTCGTACTGCTCACCGTGTTGGTGTTCTTCAACACCTATGCCTGGGTGATGGCCTCCACGATCAGCAGCAACCGGCTCTGGCTGGCGTTGACGTTTCTCGTGCTGATCGCGTCGGCGTTCGTCCGTTCCGGCCTGCACTCACCCGCGCCGACGGTCTGAACGTGAGCATCGTGCTCGCGGTCTCGCAGATCGCATAGATCCTCATGGTCGCGGGCGTCGCAGCCGCCTTGTTCTTCGTAATCGGCCTGATTCTGCTCAGCGGCGAATTGTTGGCGGCGTGGACACGCAACGGCTCCAGCGACGGCACATTGCTCGGCATGATCATTCCGGTGCCGCAGTCGCTGATCCACATGACGCTGTTTTTGGCCGCGCTGACGTTCATGTACATCAGTGCGAGGGCGGTGGGTGACAGCGAGTATCGGTCCAAGTTCCTTGACCCGTTGATCGACGACCGCAAGTTGACCGCTGCTTGCCCGCAACCGTTATCGCCACCGCGAACGGCGCGCTGACGCGCCGAAGGATCCTGTCCCGTCGGGCGAACCACCTTGCCCCGGAACGTGGTTCACGTCCCGTGTCGCAGACTTTTGTGTCTCGCCTCAGACGTCGTCAGAGTTTGTACCCGATGGCGCGTAGCAGGTCGCGGCGCGCAGCCACGTCATCATCGTTTTCCACCCCGAGCGGCGGTTCTCCGTCGACCACTCCCACGATGGCGCGGCCGCGGGGCGTCACCGCCACCACGAGTTCCACCGGATTCGCTGTGGCGCAGTAGATCGTGCAGACCTCGGGCACCGCCTTGACCGGGTTGAGAACATTGACCGGGAAGCCCTCGCGCAAGAAGATCACGAAACAGTGCCCGGCGGCGATCGCCAGTGCGTTGCGGGTGGCGAGTTCGACCAATTCGGAGTCGTTGCCGCTGCGACGCACCAGCCGAGGTCCGGAAGCCTCGCAAAACGCCAGCCCGAACCGCAGCGATGCGCTCACGCCGACCAGCGCCTCGTGCAGGTCCTCGACGGTCTTGATGAAGTGTGCCTGCCCGATCACGACGTTGAGGTCATCCGGCTTGTCGACGGGTACTACATCCCAGGAAAGCGACGGCATTGTCATACAGCGATGTTGCCACCAGGAACTAGCGAGGAGACGCAAAAGCCCCCGAATCTTCGCGATTTCGGGGGCGTTTGCGATCCCAGCTTGCGCGTGGGCCCAGCTCGCGGAAAGGGGCTACAGGTACTGCCCCAGGTTCGACTCCGTGTCGATGGCCCGCGACGCGCTCGACGACTTGCCGGTGACCAGCGTGCGGATGTAGACGATCCGCTCGCCCTTCTTGCCCGAAATCCGCGCCCAGTCATCGGGATTGGTGGTGTTGGGCAGGTCCTCGTTCTCGGCGAACTCGTCGACGATCGAGTCGAGCAGATGCTGGATCCGCAGACCGGGCTGGCCGGTCTCCAGCACCGACTTGATCGCGTTCTTCTTCGCCCTGTCAACGACGTTCTGGATCATCGCGCCGGAGTTGAAGTCCTTGAAGTACATGACTTCCTTGTCACCGTTGGCGTAGGTGACCTCCAGGAACCGGTTGTCGTCGATCTCGGCGTACATCCGGTCGACGACCTTCTCCCTCATCGCGGCGAGGCAGGCCGCGCGGTCGCCGCCGAACTCGGCGAGATCGTCGGCGTGCACCGGCAGTACCTCGGTGAGGTACTTCGAGAAGATGTCCTGCGCCGCTTCGGCATCCGGCCGCTCGATCTTGATCTTGACGTCCAGGCGGCCGGGCCGCAGGATCGCCGGATCGATCATGTCCTCGCGGTTGGAGGCGCCGATCACGATGACGTTCTCCAGACCCTCGACGCCGTCGATCTCACTGAGCAGCTGAGGGACGACGGTGGTCTCCACGTCCGAGCTCACACCTGTGCCGCGGGTGCGGAAGATCGAGTCCATCTCGTCGAAGAACACGATCACCGGGGTGCCTTCCGACGCCTTCTCGCGGGCGCGCTGGAAGATCAGCCGGATGTGGCGCTCGGTCTCGCCGACGAACTTGTTCAGCAGCTCCGGGCCCTTGATGTTGAGAAAGTAGGACTTCGCCTCGCGGGCGTCGTCGCCACGGACCTCGGCCATCTTCTTGGCCAGCGAGTTGGCCACGGCCTTCGCGATGAGCGTCTTGCCGCAGCCGGGCGGGCCGTAGAGCAGCACGCCCTTCGGCGGGCGCAGCGAGTACTCGCGGTACAGCTCCTTGTGCAGGAACGGCAATTCGACAGCGTCACGGATCTGCTCGATCTGCCGGCCCAGTCCGCCGATGTCGTTGTAGCTGACGTCGGGGACCTCTTCCAGGACAAGGTCTTCGACCTCGGCCTTCGGAATGCGCTCGAACGCATATCCGGCCTTTGTGTCAACGAGCAGCGAGTCGCCGGGCCGTAGCTTGCGCGGCCGGTCGTCGTCGAGGTCGTCCTCGTAGTCGTCGGGGAGGTGCTCGGTGGCCACCAACGGCTCGGCCAGCCAGACGATGCGCTCCTCGTCGGCGTGGCCGACCACCAAGGCGCGGTGGCCGTCCGAGAGGATCTCGCGCAGGGTGCTGATCTCGCCGACGGCCTCGAAGTTGCCCGCCTCGACGACGGTGAGCGCCTCGTTGAGCCGGACAGTCTGGCCCTGCTTCAACGACTTGGTGTCGATGTTCGGCGAGCACGTCAGGCGCATCTTGCGACCGGAGGTGAACACGTCGACGGTGTCGTCTTCTTGCACGGAGAGGAGAACGCCATAGCCGCTCGGCGGCTGACCCAGCCGGTCGACCTCCTCGCGCAGCGCCAGCAACTGCTGACGGGCCTCCTTGAGGGTTTCCATCAGCTTGGCGTTACGGGACGCAAGCGAGTCGATCCGCGCTTCGAGTTGGTGCACGTCGCGGGCGCTGCGGAGGCCACTTTGCGGACCTACCGCGTTCTCCAGCTGCTCGCGCAATAGCGCGGCCTCTCGACGCAGCTCCTCCAACTCGGCGGCATCGTCGCTGGACATCGGTGTTCCGAACGCTTCAGAACGCTCTGACTCATTCATGTTGCGCCCCTTCCCGCACCGGAAGTTGGTGCAGTAACAACTTCAAAGCTACCGGCGATTCAGCCTTTGTGTGCGGTGTAGGAATTCGACACACCAGCAACACTGTTAACCTCTCTGGTGAGTTGGGCCGATCGAAAGGACAATCGTGACCCTGAAAACCCTCGTTACCGGCTTGGCAGTAGCCGTTGTGGTGGGCGGCGCGGCGGCAGGTGTGACTTCCATTGCATCCCCCGCTGTGTCGTCGGCTCCGGCCGTGCAACCGGTCGTGTGGGACGTCCCGATGCCGCAGGCGCCGGCGCCGGACTTACAGGCTCCACTCCTGCAGACGCTGCAGGCCCTCGCGGGGGCGGGCTCGTTCTCCGGCAAGGCTCCCTTCATCGAGGGCGGGATCGGCCGGATCGAGGGCATCGCCGCCGACCGTGAGTACAACAAGGCGGCCGCAGAGGGCAAATTCCCGCTGACCTTCAACATCGCCAACATCGACCAGGAGGGTGGAGCGGCCAGCGCCGACGTCACCGCAACGTCTGCTCTTGGGACAACCGCGACCCAGAACATCCAGTTCGTGGCCGGCCCCAGCCCCAGCGGCTGGCAGATCTCCAAGGCCTCCGCCTTGTCGTTGCTCTCGGCAGCCGGCTGATCAACCGATTGCATCGCACCTTTGCCGCAGTCCTGGGCGCAGTCACGATAGTGGCGGCGCTCGGGCTCAGCGGCTGCAGCGACGACACGAGTTCTGCACCAAGCCCGACTCCCTTTCCGCTCAGTCAGTCCCCCGACAGCCCCGCCGTCGCCGACCGAAACCGGGGCGCCGTTGCCGTCACCGAGCGCGCTGACGGATGTGATGAGCCGGTTGGCCGACCCCAACGTCCCCGGCCTGGACAAGGTCGGTCTCGTCCAATCCGGCACGCCGGCCGACGCAGCGGCACTGGACAGGTTCACCACGGCGCTGCGCGACAGCGGGTACGCGCCGGTGGCCTTCGAGGCCCGCGATCTCACTTGGGCGCAGGACCAAACGGGCAACGTCATCGCCAACATCACCTTCAATACCGCCAACCCGCAGGCCGGTAAAGACTTGCAGTTCCCGATGGAATTCACCCCGCAGCAGGATTCGTGGCAGCTGACCCGGCAGACCGCGGACCTGCTGCTTGATCTCGGCCAACAGCCAACGGCCACGCCGACCCGCTGAGCACGCCGGCGTGTGGATCGGCTGGCTGGAGTTCGACATTCTGCTCGGTGATGTGCGCTCGCTCAAGCAGAAGCGCTCTGCCATCCGTCCGGTAATCGCCGAGTTACGGCACAGATTCGCGGTGTCCGCGGCCGAGACGGGAGCCCAGGACCTGCACCGCCGCGCGAACGTCGGCATCGCGGTGGTGTCGGCCGATCGGGAGCATGTCGTCGACGTGCTCGACGCCGCCGAGCGCTTGGTGGCGTCGCGGCCGGAGATGGAATTGCTCTCGGCACGCCGCGGACTACGGCGCAGCAGCGACGACTAGACCCGACGCTCGTGATCCGTCAGCCGAGTTGACGCTTCCGCCGCAGCGGCATCGGCGCGACGGCCCCCGGCGCCAATTTGCGCACATTGATCAGAAAGGCCGTGTGCCCGCGCATCGTGTGTTGTGGGCGCACCGCGAGGCCCACGACATGCCAACCGCGCTGCATGCTCTCCCAGGCGCGCGGCTCGGTCCAGCACTGCTGCTCGCGCAGTGCCTCCACTGTGCGCGACAGCTGCGTGACGGTGGCGACGTAGATCATCAACACCCCGCCGGCCACAAGGGCCTTGGCGACGGCGTCGAGGACCTCCCACGGCGCCAGCATGTCGAGCACCACGCGGTCCACTTCCGGACCCGCATAGTCGGCGAGGTCGGCGGTGACCAGGTCCCAGTTGGCCGGACGCTCACCGAAGAACGTCGCGACATTGCGGGCGGCGTGCGCGGCGTGGTCGTCGCGCACCTCGTAGGACGTCACCCGTCCCCCCGGCCCGACGGCGCGCAGCAGCGAGCACGTCAGCGCGCCGGAACCGGCACCGGCCTCCAGCACCCGCGCACCAGGGAAGATGTCGCCCTCATGCACGATCTGGGCCGCGTCCTTCGGATAGACGACCTGTGCGCCGCGCGGCATCGACATCACGTAATCGACGAGCAGCGGCCGCAACACCAGGAATTGGTCGCCGCTCGCGGACTTCACCACGCTGCCCTCGGGCAGCCCGATGACGGTGTTGAGCGCGATCACGCCACGATGGGTGTGGAACTCCCCGCCTGGCGCCAACACCATCGTGTAGTGCCTGCCCTTCGCGTCGGTGAGCTGCACGCGATCACCGACTTCGAATGGACCGGTCCTTGGCACAGCTGATCAGCCTGCCAGCAGACGCGCCGAGACGGGTGCCCGGGGTTGTCGGGGTGCGGTCATACGCTGGCTTTCATGAGTGACGAGCCGGCTCAGCCCGTCCGTCGCCCTGCGCTGTCTCCGTCGCGGGCCAGCGACTTCAAACAGTGCCCGCTGCTGTACCGGTTCCGCGCGATCGACCGGCTGCCCGAGCCGCCGTCCACCGCGCAGGTCCGCGGGTCGGTCGTGCACGCCGCCCTCGAGCAGCTCTATGCGCTGCCCGCCGCCCAGCGTGGCCGCGACACCGCGATGACGCTCGTCGACCCGGCGTGGGAAAGGGTCGTCGCCGCACAGCCGGAACTGTCAGCCGAGATCGAGCCCGAGCTGCGCGCCGAGCTGCTCGACGAGGCACGCGCGCTGCTGTCGGGTTATTACCGGCTTGAGGACCCGACGCGGTTCGACCCGCAGAGCTGCGAACAACGGGTTGAGGTCGAACTCGAGGACGGCACCCTGCTGCGCGGCTTCGTCGACCGCATCGACGTCGCACCGACCGGCGAGCTGCGGGTTGTCGACTACAAGACCGGCAAGGCGCCGCCAGAGGCGCGGGCACTGGCCGAGTTCAAGGCGATGTTCCAGATGAAGTTCTACGCCGTCGCCCTGCTGCGGTCGCGCGGTGTGCTGCCCGCCCGGCTGCGCCTGCTGTACCTGTCCGACGGTCAAGTGCTCGACTACACCCCCGATCTCGATGAGCTCCTACGGTTCGAGAAGACGTTGATGGCGATCTGGCGGGCCATCCAATCCGCTGGCGCCACAGGCGATTTCCGGCCTCACCCGTCACGGTTATGTGACTGGTGCGCTCACCACTCGCGCTGCCCGGTGTTCGGCGGCACTCCCCCGCCGTACCCCGGTTGGCCGTCGGCTCCCGATGAGGGTGACGATGACACGGTGTTGCACACCTCGGAGCCTGCTGCGTGATCGACTGCCTCTACCGTCGGCTACCCGCCGACGGTGAATTTCAAGTGTTCGAGTCCACTGACGGCACCCGCAGCAACTGGGATCCCGAAATCCAGCACGGCTCACCGCCGCTCGCGCTGATGACCAAGCTCATCGAGGAGCTCGCGGGAGATTCCGGATTACGCGTCGCACGGATGACCCTCGACATCCTCGGCGCCATCCCGGTCACGCGGGTGCGGGTGCGTGCGTGGGTGGAGCGTCCCGGCTCCCGCATCTCGATCATGGCCGCCGAGATGCTGGCGCCCAGGCCCGACGGGTACGAACGCGCGGTCGCGCGCGTGACCGCATGGCTGCTCGCGTCCAGCGACACCGCCGACGCCGTCACCGACCGTTATCCCCCACTCGTCGAAGGTGATTCGCTCGCGGTGCCGCACAGCTGGGAGGGCGCCAAGGGGTACCTCGAGACCGTCAGCTGGCGCAGGCAGCGTGTCGCCGAAGGCGAATCGTCGGTGGTCTGGTTGAGCCCGCTGGTTCCTCTGGTCGATTCGGAGCCGACGACGGATCTACAGCGGCTCGCGATGGTGGTCGATTCCGCCAACGGTGCCGGCGCGGCGTTGGACCCAGAGAAGTTCGTGTTCATGAACGTCGACACCGTCGTGCACCTGCACCAGTTGCCCGCAGGCAACGATTTCGCGCTTCGCGCGCGCGGGTCGATCGGGCCGGACGGCATCGGTGTGACGACCGCGGATATCTTTGACCGCCAAGGGTTTATCGGAACGTCGGCGCAGACGCTGCTGGTGCAGCGCCGCCCGTGATCGATCGTCGAGATATATGCGCTTGCATCTATATAGATGTCATGCAATACTCGTGATATGGACGTCTTCGAAGCAGTCGCCGAGCCGAGCCGGCGCGCGCTGCTGGACGCGCTGATCGACGGTGAGCGCACCGCCGGCGAGCTCGTCGCGACCCTGCCTGGCCTGACCCAGCCGACCGTGTCGCGGCACCTGCGGGTGCTGCGCGAAGTCGGCCTCGTCGAAGTCCGGCCCGACGCGCAGCGGAGGATCTATGCGCTGCGTGCCGACGGCCTCGTCGCCATCGACGACTGGATCGACCGTTACCGCCGCCACTGGACCGATCACCTCGACGCCCTCGAACGGCACCTCGAACGCAAGCACAAGGAGTCACGATGAGTGAGCGCGACGGACGACTGACGGTGAACGGCGACCGTGCGGTGCTGAATTTCGAACGCCGCCTGCCCTTTCCGGTCGAGGTGGTGTGGTCGGCCATTACCGACCCGCACGAACGGCGACAGTGGTTCGGCGAAACGACGATCGAAGCCCATGAGGGCGGCACCATCGAAATGGTCGCGGCGGGCCCCCCGCTGCCGCCCGAACGCAAGCGGATGACCGGCCGCATTCTGGTGTGGGATCCGCCGCATGTGCTCGAGCACGAATGGAAGCAGCCGATCGTCGAGGACGGTGTGGTGCGCTACGAACTCACCGCTGACGGCGACGGCACGCTGCTTCGATTCACCCACCGTGGCCTCGGCGTCCGCAACGCGACCGGATTCCTCGGTGGCACCCACGCCTTCCTGGATCGGTTGGAGGCCTACCTCACGAGCGACGAGTTGCCGGACTGGACGACGCGTCGTCTGGAAGTAATCCAATCAACACAACAACTGGAAGCGAACTGACATGTCGCACAATGGTTCTGACATCGCCGCGCCCGCTATGGCGATCGCCTACCACTCGGGCTTCGGTCACACCGCGGTGCTCGCCGAAGCCGTGGCCGCCGGTGCACGCGAAGCCGGCGCCCACGTCAGCGTGATCGCCGTCGACCACATGACCGATGCGGATTGGGACAACCTCGACACCGCGGACGGCATCGTGTTCGGGAGTGCGACGTACATGGGCAACGTTTCGGCCGGATTTCAAACGTTCGCCGAACAGACGGGCAGGCGTTGTCTCAACGGCAGCTGGCGGGACAAGGTTGCGGCGGGGTTCACGAACTCCGGCGCCAAGAGCGGCGACAAGGTAAATACCCTGGTGTCGCTGGCGATATTCGCGGCTCAACACCACATGCATTGGGTCAGCCTGGGTTTGGGCGCGGGCTGGAACAGCGCCACCGGCAGCGAGAACGACCTCAACCGCCTTGGTTTCTGGCTGGGCGCGGGTGCACAGACCGACGTGGACGCCAATCCGGACCAGGTGCACCCCTCCGACGTGCAGACGTGCCGCCACCTCGGCTGGCGGGTCGCGCTGGTGACCCGGCAACTCAACGTCGGCCGATCAGCGACTCCAGTGGCTTCATCTCCTGCAGCAACGTCGGCACCAACTCGCTGACCGTCGGGTGGATGTGCATGGTGCGCGACAGCGTGATGCAGGGCGCCTTCGCCGACATGACGTCGAGGATCGCGTGGACGACCTCGTCGCCGCCGACGCCGAGAATCGCCGCGCCGAGAATCTCATCGGTCTCGGCGTCGACCACCACCTTCATGAAGCCCTGGGTCTCCCCCTTCTCCACGGCACGCCCGACTCGTGTCATGGGTCGCTTGCCCACCAACGCTTTTCGGCCGGATTTGCGCACCTGGTCGACCGTCATGCCGGCCCGGCCCAGCGGCGGGTCGATGTAGAGCGCATAGGTGGTGATGCGGTCGCTGACCCGGCGTGGGATGCCGTCAAGCAGGTTGGCCGCGACGATCTCGAAGTCGTTGTACGAGGTGTGGGTGAACGCTCCGTGGCCGTTGCAATCCCCCATCGCCCAGATGTGCTCGACATTCGTCCGCAGCTGGTCGTCGACCACGACGTATCCGCGTCCGTCGGTTTCCACCCCCGCCTTGTCCAGACCCAGGTCGTCGGTGTTGGGCTGACGCCCGACCGCCACGAGGAGGTGCGTTCCGGTGATCGGCTCCGTCCCTTCGCGGGGTACGACCTGAAAGCCGCTGTCGCGCTTGGCGAATTTAATGGCGGTGGCGCCGACCACCACATCGATGCCTTCGGCCTCCAGGATCTCCTTGATGGTCGCCGAGACGTCCTCGTCCTCTCGTGAGGTCAGCCGCGGACCCTTCTCGATCACGGTGACCCGAGCGCCGAACCGGCGGTACATCTGTGCGAACTCCAGCGCGATGTAGCTGCCGCCGATGATCACCAGATGCTCTGGGACGGTGTCGAGTTCGAGGATCCCCACGTTCGTCATGTAGTCGATGTCCGACAACCCCGGGAGGTCGGGCACCACCGCACGGCCACCGACGTTGAGGAAGACTTTGTCGGCTTCCAGCAGCCTGCCCTCGACATCAATGGTGTGCGGGCCTTCGAAACGGGCATGGCCGCGGATGAACGTGCAGCCCTTCATCCCTTGCAGCCAGGATTCGACGCCGTGCCGGTCGTCGAGCATGACCTTGTCCTTGCGGGCCTTCACCTTCGCCATGTCGACGGTGATTTCGCCTGTGCCGACGCCGTATTCGGACCCACGACGGGCCAGGTGCGCGGCGTGCGCGCTGGCAACCAGCGTCTTGGTCGGGATGCAACCGGTGTTGACGCAGGTACCCCCGACGAGTTTGCGCTCTATCACCGCAACGGTCCGCCCGGCCTCCGGTCAGCCTGGCTGCCAACGGCGGGCCGGCCTGGCCGGCACCGACGATGATCGCGTCGAATCTCTCTGCCATGGAGGACGGCTAGACGAGGCTGACGAGGAACGCGATCAGGAACCCGCCGCCGACGGCCACGATGTCCTCGCCAACGGCGACCGGCCGGTCCTTTCCACCATTGGCGGCCACCAGGCGACTGCGAGCCTCGGCGCCACCGAGCGTGCCGAGGACGGCGCCGACGATGCCTGCGCCGAGCGCACTGAAGGTATGGAAGAAGGCGCTGCCGATGACCGCTCCGGCGAAGGCACCCATGAACAGCCGCGCGATGAACTGCGGCGGTGTCCTGCGGCTCGGCGTCTTGGGCAGCTGGTCGGTGACCAGTTCGACCAGCAGAAAGATGGTCAGCACAGTGACGGTGATGGGATGGGCGACCCACTGCGACCATTTGCCGTCGACGTCGATCCATCCGAGGAACGCGCCCCACGCCACGACCGCAGGCGCGGTCAGCGCGCGCAGACCGGCGATCACCCCGATCAGCAGAGCGAGCAGCAGAACCAGTGCGTGCGTCATCCGAACCTCCCGACCGGTGAAAAGGACAACCGGACGCTAACATGCACCGCTTGGATGATCCGGCTCAATCAGAAGCGGCAGAACCGGATGTCAGAAGCCAGGATCGCCTTGGCTCCGATCGACGCGAGTTCGTCCATGATCGCGTTGACATCTCGCCGTGGGACCAGTGCCCGCACGGCTACCCACGCTGGATCGGCGAGCGGGGCGATCGTGGGCGATTCGAGTCCGGGAGTGACCGCGGCGGCTTCGTCGAGGACGCTGCGCGGGCAGTCATAGTCCAACATCAGGTATTGCTGTCCGAACACCACACCCTGCACCCGGCCGACCAGCTGGTCACGGGCGGCAGCATTCTCATCACTCGGATTCTCACGCTCGATGAGGACCGCCTCCGAATCGCACAGCGGTTCACCGAAGGCCACGAGGTCATGCAGCCCGAGCGTGCGACCCGAGCCCACGACGTCGGCGATCGCGTCGGCGACCCCGAGCTGCACCGAAATCTCGACCGCACCGTCGAGCCGGATCACGGTCGCGTCAATCCCCCGTGCTGACAAGTCTTTTCGCACGAGATTGGGAAACGCGGTGGCAATCCGCTTTCCCGCAAGGTCCTCGACGTGCCACGGCCGTCCCGCCGGCGCTGCATAGCGGAACATCGACGAGCCGAACCCGAGCGCGAGCCGCTCACGAACGGGTGCGTGGGATTCCTGGGCGAGATCGCGACCGGTAATGCCGAGGTCGAGCTGTCCCGATCCGACGTAGATCGCGATGTCCTTGGGCCGCAGAAAGAAGAATTCGACATTGTTGACCGGGTCGACGACGGTCAGGTCCTTGGGATCGGTTCGCCGCCGGTAGCCGGCTTCCGACAGGATCTCGGCGGCCGGTTCGGACAGCGTGCCCTTGTTGGGTACGGCGACGCGCAACATGCCGTTCATAGCCTGGCGTAGACGTCGTCGAGGGTCAGGCCGCGCGAGATCATCAGCACCTGCGTCCAGTACAGCAGCTGGCTGATTTCGTCGGCCAGGGCGTCGTCGCTTTCGTGCTCGGCGGCCAGCCACACCTCGCCGGCCTCTTCGAGAATCTTCTTGCCCAGCCCGTGCACGCCGCCGTCGAGCGCCGCGACGGTGCCACTGCCCGCCGGCCGGGTGCGCGCGCGTTCCGTCAATTCGGCGAACAGGGCGTCGAAGGTCTTCACGGCCAGAAATTGTCCCACGAGGGGTCGAAATTACCGTGAAGGGCCATCGGACCGCCACGGGATAATGAGGACGTGACGGGGGCCGTGCGGTACGACGCCGAAGGTCTGCGCGCCTTTGCCGCGACCTGCGAGCAACACGCGCACGATGTCTGCGTCCGTGGCCACCCGGCGGTGCCCGCGACGGGCTATCAATTCACCGTTGACGCGGCGCCTGCACCGCTGCACCCATGCCCATTTCGTTTCCATTGAGCGACATTGCTGAAGTCGCATTAGATATCGGACGCACCGTCGGATGCTCGTCCTACGTCAACGATTTCCAACCGCCGGCCTTTGAGACACCGCACGATCCACCGGTGTGGACCACCTCCGACGGCTTGACCTACGACCCGAGAACACCGCCGCAGCCGTAAGCCCTGACGCTAAGCCCCTCAGTGCGGGGCGGATGTGCCTGATGCCACGTCTCGCCGTGCATGTCCTCGAGGTGCTTGCCCTTGGTCTCCTGGACCCAGCGCCATACGAACACGAACGACAGCACCGCGCAGATGGCGTAGAAGCCGTAGGCGAGGCCCAACGACGTCTCGCCCGGCTTCGGGAAGCGTCACTGTGATCAACCAGTTGGCCATCCACTGTGCGGCGGCGGCCAGACCCAGCGCCGCGGCTCGGATGCGGTTCGGGAACATCTCGCCCAGCAGCACCCACACCACCGGACCCCAGGACATGCCGAATGCCACCACAAAGAGGTTGGCGGCGACCAGCGCGATCGGTCCGGCGGCGCCCCCGAGGTGCGGCTGGCCGTCGACCACCGGAGCGGTGCCGAAGATCACCGCCATCGTGCCAAGGGTGACGGCCATGCCGGTCGAGCCGACCAGCAACAGCGGCTTGCGGCCGACCTTGTCGATCAGCCCGATCGCGATGAGCGTGGTGGCGATGTTCGTCACTGAGGTGATCACGGTGATGATGAACGACTGGCTCTCATCGAATCCGACGGCCTGCCACAGCACGTTGGAGTAGTAGAAGATCACGTTGATGCCGACGAACTGCTGGAACACCGAGAGGCCGACGCCGACCCAGACGATCCCGTAGAGCCCGCCGGTCGGCTTGCGCAGATCCGACCACGACGGCGGCTTCTCGGACTTCAGCGATTCCTGGATCCGGGTGATGGTCAACTCCAGGCTCTTCTCCCCGAGGAGCATGCTCAGCACCTTGCGCGCCTCCGGAATCCGGAATGTGGCAACGAGATAGCGCGGCGACTCGGGAATCGTGAAGGCGAGTCCGCCGTACAGCAGGGCAGGCACCGCCATGATGATGAACATCCACCGCCAGGCCTCCGCGCCCAGCCACAGCTCCTCGCGCGACCCGCCGGCCAAGTGCGCCAACAGGGCATCGACGGCCAGGGACACGAAGATGCCGGTAACGATCGCCAGTTGCTGCAGAGAGCCAAGCCGGCCACGAATACGCGGCGGGGAGGTTTCGGCGATGTACGGCGGGCGCGATGACCGATGCCACCCCGACGCCGATGCCGCCGATGACCCGGAACAGGCCGAACATCCAGATATTGGCCGCCAGACCGGTGCCGAAGGCACTGATCAGGAACAGCAGCGCGGCAAGTTTCATGACCGACAGGCGGCCGATCTTGTCCGCCAGCCGTCCGGCGACCAGTGCACCGAGCGCCGCGCCGATCAGCGCCGCGGCGACCGCGACGCCAGTCACAAATTTGCTGATCTGGAAGTGGTCTTCAACCGCCGCTACGGCGCCGTTGATCACGGCGCTGTCGTAGCCGAACAGCAACCCGCCAAGGGCTGCGACGGAGGCTATCAGCACTACGCGTCCGCTGTGTTCGGATTCCTCGTAGTCCAAACCAGATGCAGAATCACCGACGGGTCCGTGAGTCATGTGACGCCCTTCCGCAGCATTGCGTGATGAGAATCACATTCAATCACTTACACCCACGTCAGGCGGTGCGTTCCCCGAACTGAGCGAGTTCTGCGTGCACACGGCGTAGCTCGGCCACGTCGACGTCCGCGAGCGATTTCACGTGGTGCCGCCGCGGGCCGATGGGCACCGCTACGTCATTGGGCACCACCAATACCGGGCACCCTGCGCCTTCCGCGGCCGCCGTACCTGTCACCGAGTCCTCAATGGCCAGGCAGAGATCCGGCGGCAGATCCAGTAACGCGGCCGCCCGCAGATAGGCATCGGGTGCGGGTTTGCCCCGCGCCACTTCGTCGCCGCAGACCGTCGCCGTAAAGTACTGGTGGCCAATGCTGTTCAACGCCCGCTCAGTGAGCGCGCGCTGGGTGTTGGTCACCAGCGCCATTGGAGTTCCTTCGGCGGCAAGCGCTTCCAACAAGTCCTGCGCACCGTCGCACCACGGCAACCCGCCGTCGAACAAGTCCGCCGTGTAGTCGTGCAGCCAGCGGTTGGACTCTGCCATTGCGACCGGATCCAGCTCCAGGCCCAGGTCTGTGTAGACCGTCTGGATGGTGTCCTCCGCGGAACCGCCGACCAGCGACGCCCGCACTTCCGGGGTCAGCCGGCCGTCGAGCTCCTCGTAGAGCGCGGCCAGCGAGATGTCCCAGAGCTTTTCGGAGTCGACGAGGGTGCCATCCATGTCGAACAGCACCGCTTGCATGTCAGCGATTCTGTCACGGGCGCCACGTACGGTGAAAATCACGACCATTCTCGTGAGGCGCTGAGCCGCGTCACGGTCGCGCAGAACGCCGAGCTGTTCAGCTGACTTACGTGTTGAAGTACTTGGCCTCGGGGTGGTGCAGCACGAACGCATCCGTGGACTGCTCCGGGTGAAGCTGTAGCTCCTCGGACAGCGTCACACCAATGCGATCGGGCTGCAGTAACTCCACCATCTTCGCGCGGTCCTCGAGGTTCGGGCATGCGCCGTAGCCAAACGAGAACCGGGCGCCGCGATATCCGAGCTTGAAGTAATCCTCGACGGAATGCGGGGTCTTCCGCGGCCATCACGTGATCGGGGAACTTCAGCTCCTCCCGCACGCGCTTGTGCCAGTACTCGGCGAGCGCCTCCGTCAGCTGCACGCCGATGCCGTGCACCTCGAGGTAGTCGCGGTAGGAGTTCGACGCGAACAGCTCGTTGGCGAAGTCGGCGATCGGCTGGCCCATGGTGACCAACTGGAACGGCAACACGTCAACCTGGCCACGCTCGGTAGCCAGCTCCCGGGACCGGATGAAGTCGGCGATGCACAGGAACCGGTCGCGCTGCTGACGCGGGAACGTGAACCGGAACCGTTCGGTGGCATCGTCCGGAGCGAAACTTGTTGAGCGACCAGACAGTCCGGTGGGCTCCGTGAGCACGACGACGTCATCGCCTTCCGACACCGCGGGAAAGTAGCCATACACCACCGCGGCATGCGCGAGGATTCCGTCGGTGGAAAGCCGGTCCAGCCAGTACCGCAGCCGCGGGCGTCCTTCGGTCTCGACCAGCTCCTCGTACGACGGTCCCTCGCCGCCGCGCACGCCGCGCAGCCCCCACTGCCCGAGGAACAGCGCGCGCTCGTCGAGCAGGCTCGTGTAATCGGCCACCGCGACGCCCTTGACGACGCGGGTGCCCCAGAACGGCGGGACGGGCACCTCCACGTCGGCGGCCACGTCGGACCGCTCCGGCACCTCGACGGGCGTTTCCTTGGCTTTGCGTTCGGCGGCAATGCGCTTCGACCGCTCGTGGCGGGCCTTGCGTTCGGCCTCCTTCTCGCGTGACGCGATCGCCTCGGGGCTGTCGGTGTCGGGCGCCTCGCCGCGCTTAGCGCTCATGATGACGTCCATCAGCTTGAGGCCCTCGAACGCGTCGCGCGCGTAATGCACTTCGCCTTCGTAGATGTCGGCGAGATCGTTCTCGACGTAGCTGCGGGTGAGCGCCGCGCCGCCGAGCAGCACCGGGAACCGGTCGGCCACCCCGCGGGTGTTCATCTCCTCGAGGTTCTCCTTCATCACCACTGTGGACTTCACCAGCAGGCCCGACATGCCAACCACGTCGGCGCTCTTGTCCTGGGCCACCTCGAGGATGTTGGCGATCGGCTGCTTGATGCCGATGTTGACGACCTCGTAGCCGTTGTTGGTCAGGATGATGTCGACGAGGTTCTTGCCGATGTCGTGCACGTCGCCCTTGACCGTCGCCAGCACGATGCGGCCCTTGCCGCTGTCGTCGTCGGAGCGCTCCATATGCGGTTCGAGGTAGGCCACAGCGGTTTTCATCACCTCCGCGGACTGCAGCACGAACGGCAGCTGCATCTGGCCGGACCCGAACAGCTCGCCGACGGTCTTCATGCCGTCGAGCAGGTTGTCGTTGATGATGGCCAGCGGCGGCTTCTGCGTCATCGCCTCCTCGAGGTCGGCCTCCAGGCCATTGCGCTCGCCGTCGACGATGCGCTGCGCCAGCCGCTCCAGCAGTGGCATCTTGGCCAGTTCTGCGGCGCGGGACTCCCTCGACGAGGCCGCCGACACACCCTCGAACATCGCCATGAGTTCGGTCAGCGGGTCATAGCCCTCACGGCGCCGGTCGTACACCAGGTCGAGCGCGACCTCGCGCTGCTTCTCGTCAATCCTGTTCATCGGCAGGATCTTCGACGCGTGCACGATCGCCGAATCCAGCCCGGCCTCCTGGCAGTCGTGCAGGAAGACCGAGTTCAGCACCTGCCGCGCGGCCGGGTTGAGGCCGAACGAGATGTTCGAAAGACCCAGTGTGGTCTGCACATCCGGGTGCCGCTGCTTGAGCAGCCGGATGGCTTCGATGGTTTCGATACCGTCCTTGCGGGACTCTTCCTGGCCGGTGCAGATGGTGAAGGTCAGGCAATCGATCAGAATCGACGACTCATCGACACCCCAGTTCGTCGTGATGTCCTCGATGAGACGCTCGGCGATCTCCACCTTCTTCTCGGCAGTGCGGGCCTGGCCGTCTTCGTCGATGGTCAGCGCGACCACGGCGGCGCCGTGCTCGGCGACCAGTTCCATGGTCTTGTGAAACCGCGACTCCGGCCCGTCGCCGTCCTCGTAGTTCACCGAGTTGATGGCGCACCGGCCGCCGAGGTGCTCCAAACCTGCTCGCAGCACGCCGGTTTCAGTGGAGTCCAGCATGATCGGCAGCGTCGACGCGGTCGCCAGTCGGCTGGCGAGCGCGGTCATGTCGGCGACGCCGTCGCGGCCGACGTAGTCGACGCACAGGTCGAGCAGATGCGCGCCGTCGCGGGTCTGCTCCTTGGCGATGTCGAGGCAGCGCTGGTAGTCCTCGGCGATCATTGCCTCGCGAAACGCCTTGGAGCCGTTGGCGTTCGTGCGCTCGCCGATCATCAGCACCGACGCGTCCTGCGCGAACGGCGTCGACGAGTAGAGCGACGATACTGCCGGCTCATAGCTGATGTGGCGCTCGGCGCGCTGCACGCCGGTGATGGCGTCGGCGACCTTGCGGATGTGTTCGGGCGTGGTACCGCAGCAACCGCCGACCAACGACAGTCCATATTCGGTGACGAAGCCCGATAGCGCCTCGGCCAATTCATCTGGCTGCAGCGGGTATTCGGCGCCGTTGGCGCCCAGCACCGGCAGCCCTGCATTGGGCATCACCGACACGGGCGTGCGGGCATGTTGAGACAGGTAGCGCAGGTGCTCGCTCATCTCGGCGGGCCCGGTGGCGCAGTTCAGCCCGATCATGTCCACGCCGAGCGGCTCGACCGCCGTCAGCGCCGCGCCGATCTCGCTGCCCAGCAGCATGGTGCCGGTGGTTTCGACCGTGACGTGGGCGATCACCGGGATGTGACGGCCGAACTGGACCATCGCCCGGCGTGAGCCGAGCACCGCGGCCTTCAGCTGCAGCAAGTCCTGGCAGGTCTCGACGAGGATCGCGTCCGCGCCGCCCTCCAACATGCCGAGGGCAGCCTCGGCGTACGCGTCACGGATCAGCGCGTATTCGGTGTGGCCCAGCGTCGGCAGCTTGGTGCCCGGCCCCATCGAGCCCAGCACGTATCGCCTGCGACCCGGGGTGCTCATCTCGTCGGCGACCCGACGCGCGACCGCGGTGCCTCGCTGCGAGAGATCACGGATCCGGTCGGCGATGTCATAGTCACCGAGGTTCGACAGGTTGCAGCCGAACGTGTTGGTCTCGACCGCGTCCGCGCCAGCCTCGAAGTACGCCCTGTGGATGGTCTCAATCACATCCGGCCGAGTCTCGTTGAGGATTTCGTTGCAGCCCTCGAGGTTGTTGAAGTCGTCGAGCGTGAGATCGGCCGCCTGCAGCTGGGTGCCCATAGCGCCGTCGCCCACCATGACCCGCTTCGACAAGGTGTCGAGCAGGTCGGTGTCGTAGGCGCGATTGTTGGCAGCAGTCACAAAGACAGGGTAGTTGGTCTATGCAACTCAGCCCGTGCGTCGATGCCGCTCATAGCCGCCACGCAGGGCTTACGCTGGCCTAGTGACCCCGTCGGATGCGAGCGGCCACAGGCCGGCCGACCTGCCCAAACTCAACGACACGATCGTCGTCGCCGCTTTCGAAGGGTGGAACGACGCGGGCGATGCCGCCAGTGACGCGCTGGAGCATCTCGACGCGATCTGGGAGGCCGAGCCGATCGTGGAGATCGACGATGAGGCCTACTACGACTATCAGGTGAACCGGCCGGTGATCAGGCAGGTCGACGGCGTTACCCGGGAGCTGGTGTGGCCGTCGATGCGGATCTCCCACTGCCGCCCGCCCGGCTCCGACCGGGACATCGTCCTCATGCACGGCGTCGAGCCGAACATGCGCTGGCGCACGTTCTGCGCCGAACTGCTGGCAATCGCCGACAAGCTCAACGTGCAGACCGTCGTCATTCTTGGCGCGCTGCTGGCCGACACGCCGCACACCCGGCCGGTGCCGGTCTCAGGAGCGGCCTACTCCCCAGACTCGGCGAAGACGTTCGGTCTGGAGGAGACCCGTTACGAGGGCCCGACCGGCATCGCCGGGGTGTTCCAGGACGCCTGTGTGCAGGCGGGCATTCCGGCGGTGACGTTCTGGGCGGCAGTTCCGCACTATGTGTCGCAACCGCCCAGTCCCAAGGCGACGGTGGCGCTGTTGCGTCGGGTCGAGGACGTCCTCGATATAGAGGTACCGCTGGCCGACCTGCCCACCCAGGCCGAGGAGTGGGAGCAGGCGGTGAGCGAGATGACGGCCGAGGACGAAGAGATCGCCGAATACGTCCAGTCGCTCGAGGAGCGCGGTGATGCCGAGGTCGACATGAACGAGGCGCTCGGCAAGATCGACGGCGACGCGTTGGCGGCGGAGTTCGAGCGCTACCTGCGCCGCCGTGGTCCCGGCTTCCGGAGTTAGCCCGAAGAACCAACCCAGCCGGGTTAGACCTTCACCGGCGGCTCCGCCTTCCAGGTGTCGTTGAGCGCATCGGGTTTCGGCCAGTACAGCCGCAGCACCAGGGCGAACGGCCCCTCGGGCGCAGGCAGCCAGTTGGACTCCTTGTCGATGCCCGGCGACTCGTTCTGGATGTAGAACGTGTAGCCGCCGTCGGGATCGGGGACCAGGCTTGGCAGCATCGGCGAGTTGATCAGATACCGGTTCATCGGGTTGGCCACCAACAAGCTCTTCGGCAGCTCGTACATGGTGAGCGACCAGAACGCGTTCACCGGCGGCAACTGGCCGGGCGCGAACTTGTACGTGTACTTGTTCGCCCCCGTCAATGGCGCGCCGGCGGAGTCATTCGTGAAGCTTGGGTAGATCGCCTCTGCCGCGGTGTTGCCGTAGATGCCGAGGACGGCCCCGGCCATCCGGTACAAGTAGTTGCCCTTCAGGTCCTCGGCAGTGCCGAAGAACTGCGCCGACCCGACTTGCCCGGTATCGATCTTCTCCTTCTTCAGCGTGTCGAACTCTGCCCACGCATCGGCCATGCCGGCCTCGACGGCAGACCGCATCTCGGGAGTCAGCTTGTCGGCGTCGAAGGTGCCGTTTGGCCCGATGCCGATCGTCGCGAACCGGTCGCGCAGCTCCTTCTCGGCAGGCAGTACCGGGGCGAACCGCAGTGCGAAGTTCAGAATCTCGAAGAACTGCGGTGACGTCTTCTCCTGGTCGGCCGTGAGCGGCGGCACGAAGTCGATCGCAGGCGCAGGCGGCGGGGGCGGCTCGTTGAGAAACGCCGACAGCGGCTGCACCTGGTAGCCGGCCTGGATCTTCTTGACATTCTCGAGGTCGGACGGGCCGAGCAGCTGGGTGCGGTACAGCACGAACGCCAGGTCCGTATCGGAGCGGATGACCTCGTTGATGCCTTCGGGCTTGCTGCCTTTCCAATTCGGCCCGGCGAGAAGGTATTTCCCACCGCCGTTGCCCGTGGTGCGGCTGCCGACGTAGGCGAAGTTGTACGTGTAGCCATCGACGAACTGCAGGGAGTAATAGCGATCCTGCTCGATCGGCGGGACGGTCAGCACCAGCGGCTCGGCCCGCAGGTCTGCCCCGACGGCCGAGTACGGCGTGTCCGAATTTGGCGTCTGAATCGCCGTGTCTTCGGGGGTGTATACCCTTGCGGTGTTGTGGATTTCGTTCCAGCCGCCCTTGTACTCGGGGTTCTCCGTGTTCACGAAGTAGGCGTACTGAACTCGGTAGTTGTCGACCACCGGAAAGCCGTAGGTGTAGGCCTCTTTCGCGATGGCACGTGCCTGGTCGGGAGTCACCGCCGCCGAAGTGGGCGGCGGTGATGACTTCGGTGTCTCCTCCGATCCCTTCGTGCACCCGGCGATCAGCGCCAGTATTACTACGACGAGCCCGATGCGGCGGATCAATGCTTTTCCAGCGACTCGATGCGAGCACTCATCGACCGGCCTAGCGCAGCGACTTCGGCATCGATGCGGGGCATCGTGTCCGGTGCAGTCTTGCGGGCTTGACCCTCGCCGACGCGGCTGGTCAACAGTGGCTTCAACCACCGGAACAGGCCGACCCAGCCGGGACAATTGACGTGGCGCTTACGACCTTCAATCCCCTCGACGAATGCGTCTGCACACTTCTGCACGGACGTCGTCTTGCCGAGGGGAGACGGCAAAGCGTCGAGCATTTCACGGACCGTCGCAAGATCCGCCTTGCCCTCTCGCACCAGTGGCGTGTCGATCCACGACATGTGTGCCGACCCGACGTCAACACCAAGGTGCGCGACCTCGAGCCGCAGCGCATTGGCGAAGTGCTCGACCCCAGCCTTCGACGCGTTGTAGGCCGCCATGCCCGGAAGGGGAAGGTACGCGGCACCCGACGAGACGATCAACAGGTAACCGCGACGCTCGATGACTGACGGCAGCGCGGCACGTACGGTATGGAAAACGCCAACGACATTGACGTCGATGAGCGTCTTGAAAGCCTGCGGGTCAACTTGAAGCACGGAACCATAAGTCGCAATCCCGGCGTTGGCAACGACGATATCGATGCCGCCAAAGCGCTCGATCCCCTTGTCCACTGCGGCCTGCATGTCCGAGAGCCGCCGCACGTCGGCGACCGTCGCCAGCACTCGGTGCTCGCCAAGCCGGGCCGCCACATCCTTGAGCTGGACTTCGTCGAGATCGGTCAGAACAAGTCGGGCGCCATTTTCATGTAGGCGACGGGCGACTTCGGCCCCGATACCGTTGGCGGCGCCCGTGATCAGGGCGACCTTGCCATTCACAAAACTCATGGCACGAAACGTACTCCACCGCGATCCACGGTGGGCCGATCTGGCCGTTTACAGCCGGACCCCGAGTAGGGCGTCGACCGCGGTCGCCACAGTCCGGCCCGCTTCGGTGTCGTGACCGCCGTACTCCAGCGCGTCGGTCGCCCAACCATCCAGTGCGGCAAGCGCTTTCGGGGTGTCCAAATCGTCGGCCAGGTACTGGCGCACCCGCGCCACGACGTCTTTCGCGTCGGGTGCCGCGGGCAGCGCGGTCGCGGCACGCCACCGCTGAAGCCGGCTGTTTGCCTCGTCGAGCACCCGATCGCTCCACGACCGGTCGGCGCGATAGTGCCCGGCGAGCAGGCCGAGCCGGATGGCCACCGGTTCGACACCCTCGGCACGCAGCCGCGACACCAGGACGAGGTTGCCGCGGCTCTTGCTCATCTTGTGCCCGTCCCAGCCGATCATCCCGGCATGCACGTAGTGCCGCGCGAATCGCCGCTCCCCCGTTACGGATTCGGCGTGCGCGGCGGAGAACTCGTGGTGCGGGAAAATGAGATCGCTGCCGCCGCCCTGGATGTCGAGACCCGTCCCGATGCGGCTGAGCGCGATCGCCGCGCATTCGACATGCCAGCCGGGCCTGCCGGGGCCGAACGGCGACGGCCAGCTGGGCTCGCCGGAACGCTCCGCCCGCCACATCAACGCGTCGAGTTCGTCGTTCTTGCCCACGCGGTCGGGATCGCCCCCACGCTCGGTGAACAGCCGCAGCATGGTGTCCCGGTCGTAGCCGGACTCGTAGCCGAACTGCAGGGTGGCGTCGGCGCGGAAGTACACGTCAGGGTAGTCGGGGTCGTCGAGGACGTAGGCCGCGCCGGAGGCCAGCATCTTCTCCACCAGCTCGACTACCTCGCCGATGGCCTCGGTGGCCGCCACATAGTCGTGCGGTGGCAGCACCCGCAGCGCCGCCATGTCTTCTCGGAACAGATCGGTCTCTCGATCCGCCAGCTCACGCCAGTCGACGCCGTCGCGCTGGGCCCGCTCGAACAACGGATCATCGACGTCGGTGATGTTTTGCACGTAGTGCACCTTGTGCCCGGAATCCAGCCAGACCCGGTGCACCAGGTCGAACGCCAAGTACGTGGCGGCGTGACCCAGGTGCGTCGCGTCATACGGGGTGATGCCGCAGACATACATGGTGGCCGTCTCGCCTGCCGTGACCGGGCGGATCTGCCGGTCGGCGCTGTCATAGAGCCGCAGCTGCGGGCTACGCCCTTCCAGCGCCGGGACGTCCGGAGCCGGCCACGATTGCATAGCGTCGACTCTAAGGTGTTCGCTCAGGTCCGCCTCCCGATGGTGCGTTGCTTCGAACATGAGCTACAACGCCGCGGCCGAATCCATTCCCCTCAGCGCTCCCGATACGCCGACCAGATGCCGTCGAGCAGGACGTCGGCCAGCTCGGCACGACACATCAGCAGGTCCGGCAGATACGGGTCGCGTCGGTTGTAGATCAGCGGTGAGCCGTCCAGCCGCGATGCGTGCAGCCCGGCAGCCTGCACCACTCCGGCAGGCGCGGCCGAGTCCCACTCCCATTGGCCGCCGGCGTGCACATAGGCGTCGACGTCGCCGCGGACCACCGCCATCGCCTTGGCGCCCGCCGACCCGATCCGCACCATCTGGATGTCCATCCGGTCGCGCAACCGCCACAGCACCGCGGGCGGCCTGCTGGCGCTGGCTGTGATGCGGATGGGGCCTTCGGACCGCGGCGGCGGGGCTGTCACGGTATCGGTGCGGTACACCTCGCCACGGGCCGGAAGCGCGACCGCGCCGTCGGTGATGCCGCCGTCGGGCCCGCGGGTGTGAAATGTCGCCGGCCCTGCGGCTCCGAAGCGCTGCCACAGCGCGACGTGCACCGCCCAGTCCTCGCGCCCCGGCCAGGAGAACTCGCGGGTGCCGTCCACCGGGTCGACGATCCAGACCCGGTCGGCGTGCACCCGCGACACGTCGTCGACGGCCTCCTCGGAAAGCACGGCATCGCCGGGCCGGTCCCGAGAAAGCCGGTCGAGGATCAGAACGTTGGCCCGCTTGTCGCCCGCGTCGCCGAGGTCGTACGGGTCATCGAAGCCCAGCTCCTCGCGCACCGCCAGCAGCAGCTCTCCGGCGTCGGCGGCCACCTCGGCGGCCAGCGCCGCATCGGTCAAGCTCATCAGAAGGCCGGCCAGGGGATCGGTCGGCGACGGTCGGGGGCCGGCATCACCGGATTATCTAGCAACGCAACCGCTCTGGCGTGTAGGGCGTCGACCTCACGACCGGTGATGTGCTCACACAACTGCTCGCCGAGGCGACCTCGCAGCTGATCGCGCAGACGGGCCACCGTCTCCAGGGTTTCGTCGTCGACGGGCTTGCCGGCCCAGCCCCACAGCACGGTGCGCAGTTTGTCCTCGACGTGCAGGCTCACCCCGTGGTCGACGCCGTACACCATGCCGTCGACACCCGAAAGAATGTGGCCGCCTTTGCGGTCGGCGTTGTTGATCAGCACATCGAAGACGGCCATGCGGCGCAGCCGGATGTCGTCGGCGTGCACGAGGGTCACCTCGTCTCCGGCGTAGTCGTAGGCGTGCAGCACCGGCAGGAAGCCGGGCGGAATGTGCCCCGCGGGCAACAGGTCGATGAGGTCCGGCCCGGACTCCGGCTCGTCGCCGACCTCGTCGCCGGGCTGGTCCACCCACAGCTGCAACATGCCGCGGCCAGCGGGCCCGTCACGAATGATGGTGTAGGGCACGATATTCCAGCCGAGCGCATCGGAAACGAGGTAGGCGCCCAGTTCCCGGCCTGCCAACGTGCCGTGCGGGAAATCCCACAGCGGAGCCTCGCCCGCGACCGGCTTGTACACGCAATGTGCTTGCAGCTCACCGAGATGCGCCTCGCAGAGGAAAGTGGCGTTGCTCGCTGAGCGGATTCGTCCGATGACGGTCAATTCGCCGCGTAGGCACACCTCATCGAGGTCATTGGGGCCTGGCCCGCCGCTATGTATCGGCGTCATCGTCGGACCCGGCAAGGGCGCCGCGCCGGTAGCCGTTGGTGCGCACGCAGATGTGGCCCTCCGGGTCGAGCGGCTCATCGCACAACGGGCATGGCGGGCGGCCTGCCGAAATGACACGGTTGGAGCGTGTTGCGAACTGGCGCGCCGACTCGGGGGTCAGGAACACGCGCACCGCGTCGGGTCCCTCCTCGGCGTCGTCGAGCACGACCGACGCGTCGAACTCGGTTTCAGACACCGCCAGCAGTTCGACCACGACCGTCTGCGCCTCCGAATCCCAGCCAAGCCCCATGGTCCCGACCCGGAATTCGGCGTCGACCGGCGTGATCAGCGGGCTCAGGTCGTCGATGTCGCCCGTATCGGGCGGGATCGGGGTGCCGAAGCGGCGGTTGATCTCTAACAGCAGCGCCGCGATCCGCTCGGCCAGCACGGCAACCTGCTGCTTTTCCAGCACGACGGAAACCACGCGTTTGTCGTGCACGGCCTGCAGGTAGAAGGTCCGGTTTCCCGGCTGCCCGACGGTCCCGGCCACGAAGCGGTCGGGTGTGCGGAAGACGTGAATTGCGCGGGCCATGGCACCCTCCAAAATACCGGCATGGGCATGTCGGCCGTAATTCCACGCCCTGCCCTCAATCGGTCGAGCCACCGACCACAGCGTCTTCTGGCGGCACCTCGCCGTCCTTCCTATCGGCCTGCCCGTTGGCCTTGGTCGGCTTGGCCAGCAGTCCGGCGGTGAGTGCATCACCAGTGTGGTTGACGTGAATGACGAACGGACGCAACGCGGTGTAACGGATCACACTCATCGACGCCGGGTCGGCGGTGATCCGTTGGAAGCTGTCGAGGTGTGTGCCCAGCGCGTCGGCTACCACGGCCTTGATCACGTCGCCGTGCGTGCAGGCCACCCACAACGCGTCGCCCTCGTGCAGCTCGGCCAGCCGCCGATCATGCTCGCGGACCGCCGCCACCGCGCGAGATTGCACGTGGGCCAGCCCTTCACCGCCGGGGAAGACGGCCGCGCTGGGTTGCTGCTGCACCACCGCCCAGAGCGGTTCTTTGACCAGGTCACCGATCTTTCGACCGGTCCAGGCACCGTAGTCGACCTCGGAGATGCGCTCGTCGACCACCGGATCCAGCCCGAGCGCGGCGGCCAGCGGTTCGACCGTGCGCCGGCAGCGCAGCAGCGGCGAGCGCACGATCGCACGGATTGGCAGCCCGGCCAGCCGCTCGACGACTGCGTGCGCCTGCTCGCAGCCCTTGTCGTCGAGGTCGACGCCGTCGGTGCGGCCCGCGAGCGTGTGCGCGGTGTTTGAGGTCGACCTGCCGTGCCGCAGCAGGATGACCGTCATGTCGCGGAGACTACCCCGGTGCCGAGCAGGATCAGCACCACCGTCCCGAGCAGGACGCGGTAGCCGACGAACCAGTACATGCGGTGTCGGACCAGGAAGCGCAGGAACCACGCCACGGCGAGAAAGCCGATCACAAACGCGATCACCGTCGCCACAAATAATTGTGGGCCGCTGGCGCTCATCCCCTCACCCACGGGGTGGAACGCGTCGGGCAGCGAGAAGAGACCGGAAGCGAAGACGGCGGGGATGGCTAGCAGGAAACCGAACCGCGCGGCCAGCTCGCGGTCGAGCCCGAGGAACAAGCCTGCGCTGATCGTTGCGCCCGACCGCGATACACCGGGCACCAGCGCGAGGCACTGGGCGAGGCCGACGGTGATGCTGTCCTTCCAGTTGAGGTCTTCGGCGTGGCGGTTCTGCCTGCCGTAGTACTCGGCGGCGGCGATGACGACGGAGAAGATGATCAACGCGCTCGCGATCAGCCACAGATTGCGCGCGCCAGTACGAATTTCGTCCTTGAACACCAGACCCAACACACCGATCGGGATGGTGCCGATGATGACGTACCAGCCCATCCAGTAGTCGAGGGTGCGGTGCGCAGCGACGAACAGACCCTTGAACCAGGCGGCCAGGATGCGCCCGATGTCGCGCGCGAAGTACAGCAACACCGCCAGCTCGGTGCCCAGCTGAGTGACCGCGGTGAACGAGGCGCCCGCGTCATCGTCGAAGAACATGCGCGAGGCGATCGCCAGGTGACCCGACGACGAAACGGGCAGGAATTCTGTCAGCCCCTGCAGCACCGATAGAACGACAACTTGCAGCCAGGACATCGCCGGCGCCTCAATCACGACGACGACCGTACCGTTTGGACGCTGTTAGCGCGCCGCGCGTGTCACCGGCTGCGCGGCGCCCACCGCGTCCCGTACGGCCGCGGACACGCTGCGCTGGTCGGTGAGATCGATGTCGGTGAGCTTGCGGCTGGCAACGGCGACGACGTCCTCTACCTGTGGGACCGGCCCGGAGAGGCGCGGCCGGTACACCTCGACGACGAGCATCTGCTTTTCGATGTGGAACGAGAAACTGCGGCCGTCGCCAACCTGGCCAAATCCGCTGGCGTGTACACCAGTAGTGATGTCCTCGATAGCAAACACTTGGTTACCCAAATCCCGGTCTGCGGCGAGGGTCATGAACGAACCATACCGCCGTCGATGCCGCCCGGCGTGCCGGACGCGGCCCTTTGTTGATTACGGCCCGTGCCTACACTTGCGTTTCGATCGAGACCCAATTCGCACCTCCGAGAGCTACCCTTTGCCGCGCCGCCTAAACCCCTCAGCTCAGCTAATTCGCGTCAGCGCTGTGATGCTGGCAACAGTCGGATTGGTCGGTTGCTCGGCGAACCATACCGACGCCCCGCCGCCCACTATCGTGCCCGCCCAGGCCGCGCAGTCCCCTCCGCTCACGGGAACACCCGCAGGCGTGGTGCGGCCGCTGGCCGGGCACGCCCAGGGTGCCGTGTTCGACCCCACAACGGCATCGTTGGTGGTGCTCAGCCCGGGTGTCGGGGGCCAGTCAGTGCTGACCGTGGTGGGTTCGTCGGGCGGCGCGCGAGAGGTGCCACTGCCGGGCCCGGCGACGGCGATGACCGGTGATAACAACGGCCGGGTGTACGCATCGACGCGCGGCGGCTACTTCCGTGTCGACATCCGCGCCGGCGCGGCCAGCCGGGTGGATATCGACGGCCAATCGGGCACCGACTTCACCGCGATCGCCCGGCGCGCCGACGGCAAGCTGGTCCTCGGCAGTGCCGACGGCGCCGTCTACACGTTGAGCTCCGACTCTACAGTCGGCGCGTCGCTGAAGATCTTCGCGCGGGTCGATGCCCTTGTCGCACAAGGAAATACGGCCGTCGTGCTGGACCGCGGCCAGACGTCGGTGACCACCATCTCGGCCAGCGGCGACGACGCCGATCATGCGCTGCGGGCCGGCGAGGGGGCGACCACGATGGCGGCCGATTCGGCAGGCCGGGTACTGGTCGCCGACACCCGCGGCGACGAGCTGCTCGTGTTCGGCACCGACCCGCTGATCCTGCGCCAGCGGTACCCGGTGCGCGACGCGCCGTACGGGCTGGCCGGCTCGTCGGGCCTGGCCTGGGTGTCGCAGACGGCAACCAACACCGTCGTTGGTTACGATCTGGCAACCGGCATCCCCGTCGAGAAGGTGCGTTATCGAACCGTGCAGCAGCCCAACTCCCTGGCCTTCGACGAAGCATCTGGCACCCTGTATGTGGTGTCTGGGTCGGGAGCGGGTGTGCAGGTGATCCCCAATGCGGGGGTGAGCCGATGACGGCGATGCACCGCGGACGGATGCCAGACGGCTGGGGTGACGACCTGTCGGACGAGTACGAGTGGATACCGATGCGGCTGCCGCCGGACCTGACCCGGATCAGTGCATCCACCCGACTGTCGATCGAGGCCGAGTACCGCGGATGGGAGCTCACCCGGGTCCGGCTGTACACCGACGGCAGCAGGCGCGTGCTGCTGCGCCGCAAGAAGACCGCCGAGGACAGGCTGGGCATTCCGGATCAACCCGGGCTGTAGCGGTGAGCGCTTGCGCGGCGATGAGCCTCTTGGGCGAAGAGCAATCAATCGAGAGCCGATGTTGATGTACCGCGCGCTGCGGCGGGCGCTGTTTCTTCTCGCCCCCGAACGCATTCACACCTGGGTTTTTGCTTTCTTACGGGCCGTGACGGCGGTGGTTCCGCTGCGCCGTGCGCTGGCGCGATGGCTCGCGCCGGACGATCCGGTCCTGGCCAGCACGGTGTTCGGCGTGCGTTTCGCAGGCCCGCTGGGCCTGGCGGCCGGGTTCGACAAGGATGGCAGGGGGCTCAACACGTGGGGCGCGCTGGGCTTCGGCTATGCGGAGGTCGGCACGGTCACAGCGCAGGCCCAGCCCGGCAATCCGCCACCGCGGATGTTCCGGCTGCCGGACGACCGCGCGTTGCTCAACCGGATGGGGTTCAACAACCACGGCGCGGGTGAGCTGGCACTGCGCCTGGCCCGACGCACGCCCGAGGTGCCGATTGGGGTCAACATCGGCAAGACCAAGGTCACGCCGCCGGAGGGCGCGGTCAAGGACTACGCCGAAAGCGCCCGGCTGGTCGGGCCGCTGGCCGCGTTTCTGGTGGTCAACGTCAGCTCACCGAACACGCCAGGGCTACGTGATCTGCAGGCCGTCGAGTCACTGCGGCCCATTCTGGCGGCGGTGAAGGCGGAGACGTCGACGCCCGTGCTGGTCAAGATCGCGCCGGACCTGTCCGACGACGAAGTCGACGAGATCGCCGATCTCGCAGTCGAATTGGGCTTGGCGGGCATCGTCGCAACGAATACCACGGTGTCGCGCGCTGGGCTCGCGACACCCGGCGCCGAAGCGATGGGCTCCGGTGGCGTCTCCGGTCCGCCCGTCGCGCAGCGCTCGGCGGAGGTGCTGCGCCGGCTGTACAAGCGGGTTGGCGACCGACTCGTGTTGATCAGCGTCGGCGGCATAGAGACAGCCGACGACGCGTGGGACCGCATCACGTCGGGCGCATCCCTGCTGCAGGGCTACACGGGCTTCATCTACGGCGGCGGGTTGTGGGCCAAGCACATTCACGACGGTCTCGCGCGCCGCCTGCACGAGGGCGGCTTCGCGTCACTGGCCGATGCGGTCGGCTCGGCCATCGAGCAGTAGTCACGTCTGCTCGTAGGTGCCGTGGATGACGGCGCGGGCGATCGCGTTCATGAACAGGTTGAATCCGAGGTAGGCCGGGCTGGCGTCCCCGTCGAGTTCGAGCTTCTCGACCTTGACCGCGTGCACCGCAATGAAATACCGGTGCACACCGTGGCCGGGCGGCGGGGCGGCGCCGATGTAGCGCTTGAGGCCGGCGTCGTTGGCCAAAGTGAGTGCGTCGCCCGGAAATCCGCTGCTGCTGCCGTCGCCGACACCGGCGGGCAGGTCGGTGCACGGTCGCGGGCAGGTTGGCGACCGCCCAGTGCCAGAAGCCCGATGCCGTCGGCGCGTCCGGGTCGTACATCGTGACGGCGAAACTGCGGGTCTCCTCGGGGAAACCTGACCAGGACAGCTGCGGCGAGACGTCGTAGCCGCCCGCGCCCATGATGCCGCTGACCTGGTCGTTCGCCAGCGGCTGCCCGTCGGTGACCGACTCCGAGGTCAGCGTGAACGACGGCAGCTCCGGCAGGAAGTCGTAGGGGTTGTAGGGAAACGCCATGGTCGTCCTTTCTCGTTGGTCAGCAGTGCATCAGGAAATGCTCGAGAACCTGGGTGCCGAACTTCAGCGCGTCGACGGGTACCCGCTCGTCGACGCCGTGGAACAACGCCGCGAAATCGAGCTCGGGTGGCAACCTCAGCGGCGCGAAGCCGAAACAGCGAATTCCCAAGCGGGCGAAGTGCTTTTGCGTCGGTACCACCCGGCGAGCATGTACGGGACGGTGCGGGCGTCGGGGTCGACGGCGAGAATCGCGGCGTTCATCGCGTCGACGAGATCGCCGTCGAAGGTCGTCTCGTACGACGGCAGCTCGGTGATCCACTCCCGCGTGACGTCGGGGCCGATCAGCTCGTCGACCTCCCGCTCGAACGCCGCCTGGCGGCCGGGCAGGACGCGGCAGTCGACCACCGCCTCCGCGGTGGCCGGGATGACGTTGGCCTTGTAGCCGGCCTTCAGCATCGTCGGGTTGGCGGTGTCGCGCAGCGTTGCGCCGATGAGCCGCGCGATCGGGCCGAGCTTGGCGATCGTCCCGTCCAGGTCGGGCGACGCCGCGTCGAACGAATAGCCCGGTCTCCTCCGCGACAGCCTGCAGGAACTGCTCGACGGTATCGGTCAGCACCATCGGGAACCGGTGCCGGCCCAGTTTCGCGACCGCCTCGGCGACCGCGGTGACGGCGTTGTCGTCGTGGATCAGCATCCCGTGCCCGGCGCGGCCGCGCGCGGTCAGCCGCATCCACATCATCGCCTTCTCCGCGGTCTCGATGAGGTAGAGACGCCGCTCACCGCCGTCGCGGCGCGGCACCGTCAGCGAGAAGCCGCCCACCTCGCCGATCGCCTCGGTGACGCCGTCGAACAGGTCCGGCCGGTTGTCGACCAGCCATTCGCAGCCGTACTTGCCGCCGGCCTCCTCGTCGGAGACGAACGCGAACACCAGGTCCCGCGGCGGCACGATCGCCGCTCGCTTGAAGTGCCGGGCGACCGCGATCATCATGCCGACCATGTCCTTCATGTCGACCGCGCCGCGGCCCCACACGTAGCCGTCCTCGACCGCGCCGGAGAACGGGTGCACGCTCCAGTCCGACGGCCTCGGCGGGCACCACGTCGAGGTGGCCGTGCATCATCAGGGCGCCGCGGTCGGGGTCGGCGCCCTCGAGCCTGGCGAACACGTTGCCCCGGCCCGGGCGCCCCGGCCTCGACGTATTCGGTCGTGTAACCGACCTCTTCCAGCTGTTCGGCCACCCAGCGGGCGCATTCGGCCTCGCCCTTGGTGGTCTCGGGTTCGCCGGTGTTGGACGTGTCGAACCGGATCAGCGCGCTGACGAGGTCAACCACCTCGGCCTCGGCGTTGGGGGGACCAGTCACAGTCACCTTTCCTACCATTGCAGGCGAGCCGCTGGGTTTGGGTCCGGGCAGCCCAATCCGATAGCCTTAGCTGCCCACGAACGGGTCCGAGTGGCGGAATGGCAGACGCGCTAGCTTGAGGTGCTAGTGCCCTATTAACGGGCGTGGGGGTTCAAGTCCCCCCTCGGACACTCAACAGGCAAACGCATCGACGCAGCTAGACAGCAGCTTTCGCGCGCTTGCGGCGACGGTCGGCAGGTGCTTTGGACACGGTTTGGACACTATCTGCGATCTTCGCGTCGAGATTGACCGCCACCGCATCGAGGTCGCTGTCGAAGAGATCCGCATAGATCCTCAACGTGACGCTGGGATCTTTGTGGCCGAGCATCCGCGACACCGCAAGGACATTCGCACCGGCGCTGACCGCCAGGCTCGCGCAGGTGTGCCGTAGATCGTGCGGCGTGATCGTCTGCACCTGCGCGCGCTCGACCGCCCGATTGAACCACCCCGTTGAGTCATAGCTCGGACGCTTCAGATACCCGCCGCCGCGCGCTGGAAACAGCAGATCGCCCGCCGAGCGGCCCTCGCACCGTGCCGCCAGCCGAGACAGCACCGACGCCGCTACCGGCACCGTCCGATTCTCCTTGCCCTTCGTCTGCCCGACCTCGAACTCCTGCCCGACCTGGACAGCGTTGCGGTGCACCGAGATACGACGTTTCAGGAACTCGACGTCAGCGACGGTCAGCGCGATCGCCTCACCCCACCGCAGCCCGGTGAATGCGAGGGTCAGCACCAGGTCGGCGTGACGGCCGGACTCCTCGGCCAACCGGCACACATCGGCCTCGGTGAGATAGACATGGCGTTTCGGTGCCTTCCTCGGCTTCTCGCCGCGCTTGAACCGACGTGCCGGATTGAAAGCCAGCGCCCGGTGCTCGACCGCGTCGTCGAGGATGCCCGCCAGGATGCCGACCGCGCGATTGACCACTGTGGCACTCGACCCGTTGCGGGTCATGGACGCGGCCCACGCCTTCACATCCAAGCTGTCCACCTTGTTCACCGGGAACGCCGGCCCACTTGGGTTCGACGTGCTTGCCGTAGGCGTACGAGATGGTGCGGTAGTAGGACGGCGAGAGTGTCTGCTCCTGCCGGGCCAACCATCCGACCGACAGATCGCCGACCGTCACCCGGCCGCGCGCCGGTGACACATAGGCGCCCTCGACCTTGGAGGTCTCGACCTTCGACGCCCACACCGACGCGTCGCGCTTGGTGGTGAATCCCCGTTTGCGGCTGGTGATTCCGTTCGGTTGGCGGTACCGGACTTCCCACAGTTCTCCGGCCGCCGTCTGGTACCGCTTAATCGTTGCCATCGCCGAGCACCTTCTTAAGTTCGGCCTGCAGCTCCCGCGAAATACGTCCCCTTTTTTGGGGGTTCGCGCCTGGGCCTGCGCGGCGGTCGCGTTCGTCAGAGAACGACCGGCGCCATAACTGCAGCGACGCTGCAGCGAGTGCGTCGGCGTCAATACCGAGGCGCTTCGTCAGACGTTCTTCGTCAAGCCCGGACCGGCTCTTAACCTCGTCGATGGGCTGGGGGCTTGCCTGACGTGTCGACAGTTGCGTTTGAACCTCGATGAGCAGCGACGAAAAGTGGTCGTCTTCGCCCAACCGCAGCGGCTCGCCGCGAACAGCCGCGGCCACCTTCTCGCCGAGCGGGGCAAGGCGGTCGTTCAGCACAACGGCAACCTCGCCGGGGGGCGTCGCCACCAAGTCTGCGACCGTGACGTCGCCGCCTGTCGCGTACGACAACGCCAGTGATGCCGCCA
Source organism: uncultured Actinomycetota bacterium (assembly GCA_963770125.1). Classification (GTDB taxonomy): domain Bacteria; phylum Actinomycetota; class Actinomycetes; order Mycobacteriales; family Mycobacteriaceae; genus Mycobacterium. The sequence continues at coordinate 141,051 of CAVYPI010000094.1, forward strand.
ACACCGTGGCGAACGTCGGCGCACTGCGGCCGCTCTCGAAGTCTCTGACTTTCGATGTGTCCCAACGTAATCCGACGCCGCGAGCGTACTTGGCCAACTCGTTACGCGTGACATCGCCGCGGAGGCTTCGATCAGTCGTGACGAGAAATCTTGCCAGCAAATATGGTTCGGCCCGCCACCAGGGGAGCGGGTGGCGGCCCGAGTATTAGGTCAGACCCCTACAACTGCGATCCGGTTTCTGGCCGAATCCGCCGAGTGGAGATCCGAACGCTCGCGGGACCTTGCAGTGTCGTGCAGTCGCTGTTGAGCGGCGGCCCGTACACCGTCTGATCGCACGTCCGGCATGTCCAGGTGGTGTGCCCGCCGCCGCGCCCGAGGCAGGCTTGATGGCCTATTAGCACACTTGGTTGGCTACGAGGGAGTGCTCGTTAGGGCAACGGGTCGGCGGGTGGGTGATCCACTTCCTCGCAGTGGTCTGCACTAATTCGCCAAGCACAGCCAGAAGCCTATGCCCGACGGCTGACCAGATCACTAAAGCCGACGACTAACCAACCGAAACCGGGTGGACAAACTTTTGGCACTGCTGCAACTCTTGGCCATATGTCAAGGCCCTTTTCGACCCAATAGCATTCTGATTTCAGCGCACACAAAATCACGAGATCCACGCATGCATTCAATTGACGAAGCGGAACGCGTCCATTACCTGGTCCGCGATGGTTCGGATATGGGTCTCGTCTGTAAGTGGGGCTGTGAACGTCACTGCGACAAGCTTCGAGCCCTTGATATTCAGGAATTCGAGCGAAACAAGAACGGGAATGGAAGGATTTGGGGGTGTGATCTCCGATCTGATCAACGCGGATCTACCGGATTTGAGCGACACATACTCGAGCTTCGGCTGCGTGCCATTAGTTACCATGGGCGCGATCTCGCGTGCTGTCGCCTCGGCTGCCTGTTCGAGCGTCTCCTGACCGGGCATATCCTGGATCCCGACACCGCAGTTGGTGGCAAGACCGCTGCCGAGAGTTGCCGTTTCAAACGCCAATAATTTGAACAGTCCTTGCTGTACCGCGGCGCTTACCTGGCTGCGTGCGGCTGCAAATTTGGGGTCGCTGCCAAATACCTTGTCGGCGGATTGTTCGAAGTCTTCTCTCGTAAGATCGATCAGCTTCCAGTCAGTAGGGAACCGGAGCGCAATGCCGGATGTGGAAACGTCCGTCCATCCGGCGAGCGAGGAAGCGGATTCGGTCCGCGGGGCATTAATGATCTTGTCGTGTTCACGATTACACCCGATGAGGCCCACGAGAAGGATGAACGCGAAACACATTAGTGCCGGTTTCAATAGCAGATGTGTCCTTCGGCGATACGCCCATAACGTCGACCGCGTTGCCGCCACACCAGGGTGAGCACCCGCCACGCCAGAAGGAGCACCGCAGCGCTCACCAGGATGGTGAGTATCTCGCTGCCGGCGCGGGCCTACAAACAGATGGCCCACAGCGCAACGATGAAAATCACCACACCGGCCAGACCCAAGTCCCCCCGGACCTGCAATCATAAGCAAAATGTACGCCGGTTCGGCGCCGCGCACAGCGCGCTCACAGGAATTTGACTACCCCATTCCCGAGGCCAATTCGATAACAAGCGCGTCGGCCCGCCACCCAAGGAGGATGACGGGCCGAGTGGGACGCGTAAGTCACGTCAGCCCTTCGTCATAGTGAATGTGTACGTGCGACTTCCCGGAGCATTTCCGCAGATCGCGCCCCAACTTTTGACTAGGGTGCCGGAAAGAGTCGACGCGGCCCAGGAATACTCATTGTGGCTGGGCGCCCGGGTTCCATCAGGGCACATAACGCCATCAGAATTGTCGATCGTCATGGTCCACTGACCGTTACGTAACTGGGCATTGCCGCTTCCTGTCGAACCACCGATGCTCCCTTGGGTGGTGGACACATGCCCGACACATGAGTCTGCGGAACTGCACGTCGAGGTGATCACCCACGTTGACGCGTCCCCGTCACTCCACATGAGGTTGTAGGTGCCGTTAAGAGCTTCATCTGCCCACGCCGGACTTGCGACTCCGAGGGCAAGACCGCCTGTGAAGATGGTCACCGCGGCCACCCCCTTGCTGAAAGCCACGAGTGGTCCTCCTGTCATACATGCGTGTGGTTCGCGCACGCGTGAGGAAGGTATACAGCTTTCTGGCCGCTAGATCACAAGAATCGGCCAGAATGCACAGTTCGCCGTGACAATTCGTCATACCGAAAGGTAACGCCATTCAGTCTCTTCCCAGTACGCCTCCCGACTGAGCGCAACCTCGCATAGCAGTCGGCCCGCCATCCGTGGGGATCTTGGATGGGCGGCCCGACTACTGGATGAGACGCGCAACGGCGCGCGCGTCGGTTCCCGCCCTGGGGTCAATGCTTCAGTCCGCGCCGGGCACGCTCAGAGAGGCCAACAACCCGCACTACAGACCCTGTCAACGCCGTTGGGTCGAGATCCGCACCGCCGCTGGCCCTTCGAGTGCGGTGCAGTGGGTGTTGAGCGGTGGCCCGTACACGGTCTGGTCGCACGTCCGGCACGTCCAGGTGATGTGTCCGCCGCCGTGCCCGAGGCAGGCGACATGCCCGACGAGGACTTGGTTCGGCCCGAGCTGGTGTCCGTTCGGGCAGCGCGTCGGCGTGTGGATGATCCACTTGCCGTCCGTCGTCTGCACCAACTCGCCCAGCACAGCACGGAGCATATTCTGCGGCGCCGTATGCGATCAGCTACATATCCAGCCGGCGACCCGGCAGCCGGCGCCGTATTGACTGCATGAGATTAGTGCCTTGTTCTGCGCGCCGGTGCTGGTGTGGTCCCAGCCCCATCCCCAGGACGTGTTTTGAATGCTTTGGGCGACCGCGCCGCACGCCTTGGTGAAGTTCACGACTGCCCGGCAGTCGCGGGCTTTGCACAGGCCGACGGCCGCCTGTTCGGCCTCGATAGCCGAATTGAGGCCCTGCGAGTAGCCCACCCTCCCGGTCGTCGGTGAGATCGCGATCGCTCCCCCACCCCAAGGCTCGGTGCTGTAATTCCCGTACCTCCGAACAAGCCGACGGCCACCAGCAAGACCGCAAGCAGACGCCGGAAAGCCACCCGCATGAGGCCGGATCCTATTAGCCCGAGCTTTGCTGAGCAGACAGACACGCCGAAGGTCGTCGGCTCGCGCAACGAGGTGCTAGCCCAGTTCATCGGCCTGCAGTTGGTCCATGATCTGTTGTTCACTCAACTTGATCATCTCGTCAGCGTGCGCTCTCGTTGACACCCACGGCCGTTGGCTGTCAGTGCCGCGTGTCTGTCAGATCCGCGACGGGCGACGCTAGAAGTGCCGGATGCGCCACCGTGGACACACTTTGGACACAAACTTCCCTAATCGGGCGGTAACTGTCGTTAACTGCCGTTATGTATTTTCGCGGTTCACGCCGTTTTCAGCGCTCTGACCAGGTAGCTCCGTGGGGGTTCAAGTCCCCCCTCGGACACCAAATTTTCAGGCCTCGCTGGGCATATTGGTCCAGCCCTTGCGGTCGCCACGGGCATACCAGCCGGAAGCCGCCAGCGTGCCGCCGTCTACCGGGATCGTCTGACCAGTGACGAACCGCGCGTCGTCGGATGCCAGGAATTCCACCACGGCCGCGTAGTCGTCGGGCGTGCCGAACCGTCCCACCGGGATCCAGGTCCTGATCAAGTCGGGGTCACGGCCCCGCAGCATGACCTCCGCGGGCGTCTGCGGCGTGTCGGCGAGGTCGGGGGCGATGGCGTTGACGCGGATACCGTGTTGCGCCACGTCGACGGCGAGGCTGCGGGTGAACGCCACGACGCCCGCGTTGAAGGCCGCGTACGGAGCGGCATACGGAATGCCGCGGAACGCCTCCACCGTCGCATTGTTGACGATCGCCCCGCGCCGGTGACTCACCATCGCGGGCAACACGGCGTGGCACATACGCAGCACATGGAGCAGGTTCAGTTCGTAGAGCGTCTGCCACTGCTCCTCGGTGCTGTGGAGGAAATCCCTGGCCGCAGGGCGGAAGTCGCCGACATTGTTCACCAGGATGTCAACCCGCGAATCATCAACGGCCAGTGTGGTTTCGGTCACTGCGGCCACGACGTCGCGGTCGCGGATGTCACCGACGACGGTCGTGCAGCGCCCGTCGGCAGCAATGATCTCGTCGTGGGTGGCCCTGGCCGCATCGGAATTGATGTCGACAAGCACGACGTGCGCACCGGCCGTCGCCAGCCGCCTG
>CAVYPI010000095.1:0-34320 GCA_963770125.1 uncultured Actinomycetota bacterium
CACAGTCTCGGTTCGAGTCCGAGTGGGGGCACTTAGAAACGCCTGGTCAGAGGCTATTTACGACCGGTTAGGTCGGCTCGCCGGTACGTCTCATCGCGGCGTCGGCGCGGCGCGTGGGGGGACATGGCGGGTTGGTCGCGGCGAGTCCGCGTGCCTAGGTTAGCTAGTTCCGGCGCAGCTTCCCGATGCTTCTTTCCAAACGGCGCTGCGGCGATGACGGTTGTGAGCGACGACTGCATCTTACAACCACGAACAACCTAGGGACGGTGAACAATTGGCAGGCGTGGGTTCCCGTGTTCTGCACAGAACCCCCGCCCGATCTGGAGTCGCTCCCCGGGCCGCCCCTCGGCTTCCTCTAACCCTTAACAGTCATCTCGCGGTGCCTGCCTGATGACCACGAACGATTGATCGAAATTGGTTAGCGAGACACGTCTGCCACGGCGCGCTCTCGCCGGCGCGGAGTTCTTTGCGAAACGCAGAGGAAACCGCAACCAATGCGATTAGCGTGAGCGCACTGGAGATCGACGCTGCCGTCCGCGGAGCAAATTTGGTTGGAGGGTGCGGTTGAAGGCCGAACCGGACGCCGATCACTCTGCCGTACTGAAGCGGCATCGACGCGACCGCGCCGTGCTTGCTGTGGTGTTCCTGCTGCTGGTTGCCTTCTCCTACAGCGAGGATTTTGTGGCCGCCGCCCTCGAGGCGACCGGCCGCGACCATGTCGCGGGATGGATCGTTGGGCTGGCCGGCTTCGACGCGACCGTGCTCGCCGTGGTGGGTCTGCTCAAACGCGTCATCGCCCGCGCCGACAACGACGGGCCGCGACTGTGGCGATGGTGGTGGATCTCGTTTAGCGCCGTCATTGCTCTCGACGTGTTCTTGATTCTGCTGCCAGAACAGCATTCGCTGTGGATCGACCTGGCATCGTCGCTTGCTGTCGCCGCCCTGATGGGGATTGTGATGATGGTGTCGCTCAACGCCGATCCGCTGACATTGTTCAGCGGGATACGACGATCCGCGGAGCCGACGGATTGGGCACGAGTCCGGGCTGTGGTTCCGCTCGTAATCGGTACGTTCGCTTGCTATATCGCCGCCACCGCCTTCGACGACTTCTTCGACCTCGACACGGTGCGCACCCTCGATCCGGAGATGGCGGCCGAGGTCGCCGCAATGCCGTTGGCCAAGCAGCTCGGGGCGTTGGCGACGCTTTGTGAGGGCGCCGTCAGTCCAGCGTTCTTCCAGCAGGTCGTCGCGGTCATCCCGTTGCTGCTGCTCACGCTAGGTGTGGAGTTCAACTTCTTTCGGCGCGCTCTCGACGAGCCCGCTCAGCGTGCAGCTGCGGCGGCGACCGTCGCCGTACTGTCGATCGCCCTGTCACTGGCGGTGTCCACCCTGCCGTGGGCTGACACGGGCTGTGGCGGTGTGCTCGGCTATTGGCACGAGTACCTGACTTTCGTCGTCTCAGTCCAGGGTGTGGCCACGGGGCTGGCAACGCTCATGTGGCTGCTTGTGGCTAGCACTCCCGACCAACGCGTCGCCGCGGAGGCCAACCATGTCTGAACTCGGCGTGCGCCAGCGCGGCGATCGCGCGGTGTTCGGAGTGGTGTTCCTCATGTTGTTCGTGTTCTCCTACAGCGAGCAACTTGTTTCAGGCCTGTTCCCCGTCGTCGGCGGCGGAGGTCAGACCGCGTGGCGGGTCGCAGTGGTCGTCGTGGATGCTGCGGTGCTGGGCCTGGTCGGGCTGATGAAAGGCGTCGTCACCCGTGCCGACGGCGACGCGCCACGGCTATGGGGTTGGTGGTGGACGGGCGTCGCCATTCTCATCGCTGTCGATGTACTTCGGCTCATCCTCCCGGAGTCGATTCGTCTCGACATGCTGACCGCGACTGTTTATGCCGTCGCGATGGGTTTGACGATGGCCGCGTCGCTGAATGCTGATCCTCTCGCGCTGTTCAGCACTGCGCGCCGGGTGGCATTGCCGACCGACTGGATGCGGGTGCGCGCGATCGTCCCGTTGGTGTTTGGGACCTGGCTCTGTTACCTCGCGGCGAGCGCGTTCGTCGATTACTTCGACGTCGACACCATGCGGGTCCTTGACCCGGCGACCGCAGACGAGGTCGCTGAAATGCCGATGCCGGAACAGATGGCGGTGCTGTCTAAACTGTGCGAGGGAGCGATCAGCCCGGTGTTCTTTCACCAGATCGTCGGGGTGCTGCCGGTGTTGTTGCTGACCCTCGGTATCGAGTTCAACTACTTCCGCCGGACTTTGACCGACGCCGGCCAGCGCGCGGCGACCGCGGCCACCGTGACTGTGATGGCGGCCGGTCTGGTCGGAGCGCTCTCGACGCTCCCGTGGGATGGCCAGGGATGCGGTGACGTGTTGTCCAGCTGGCATGAGTATGTGGCGTTCCTATTCGCCGTGCAGGGCATTTTCACCGGGTTGGCGACTCTGGTGTGGCTGCTGGTTTCCAGTACACCTGACGTCGCCGCCGGAACCGGTGCGACGTCCGAACCGGGTTAGGGCCCCGTCCAGGGGTTGGTCGACGGGCGGGGGTCCACTTCATGAAAGTCTCGAAGTGGTTGGGGCACAGCACTTTTGTGCTGACGCTGGACGTGTACGGCGACTACATTCCCAAAGAGGATGGCGGTGCGCTCAACATCTTGCCGGAGCCACCGGCCCCCCGCGAAGCAGGACGACCTGCCGAGCAACGGTGTTTGGCGCCGGTCAGGGCCATCGCTGCCCGGTCGCCGGTCGCGGAGGGGGCCGCTCACCCCGGCCTCACCTCGCTGGCGCGATTATCGAGCGGTGACGGGTCGCGAGCTAACCGCGCGATCGCCCTATCAAGTGCCCTTTCGCCCACGCCCAAGCCGTTAGACGCCACTCTCCGCCGACCTTGCGAAGCGCCGGGGCCGTGACTGCTTACGGGTAAGACCACCAGCGGTCAGGGAAGTATTGGGTACGGCGAACGCGACGTTGCCGAAATTTGCGGCGGTTGCAACGGAGGGGCAGGTATCCACTGGGGACTCACTGGCGAAGGGGTCCACTGGGGAATCATTGGCGCAGGAGTCCACTGGGGAATCATTGGCGCAGGAGTCCACTGCGGGGCTAGTGATGGCGTCGGGACTAGGGGTGGCGTCCACTGCGGGACTAGGGATGGCGTCCACTGCGGCTGCGGTGCTTGCTGTTCGGGCCACTGAACAATTTGCAGACCGGGCGAAGGTTGCTGTGGCCACTGCCCGACTTCTTGCTGAGGTCCGAAGGGAATCGGCACCCACTGCCGACCCAGAGGAGGTTGGGAGACCTGCGGTTGAGGTGGTGGCGCCCCAATCCACAACGACGGTGGCCCCCACGGCGGCAAGCCGAAAGGCGGGCCCTGTGCGGCGGGGCGCACAGCCGGCGCGGGGATGACCGGCGTTGGCGACGAGGCTGGCGGTGATGGTGACGTGAACATGGGCGGGGGCGGCGCTGCGGCCGCGGCCGGTACAGGAAGGGCTTCGGCGGGCTCAGGCTCGACCGCGATGGGCGTGGCTGGGAGTGGCTTTTCGACCGCAACGGGGGCTGGTTGAGCCATTACATGTGATGGAGCAGGTTGCCGGATCTGGACGACGGGTGCCCGAGTCTGGACTGCTGGCGCCGGCAATGGCGGGGCGGGTGGAGGCTGCGTCACCGGCGTCGCCACCGTGATGCCTTGGGGTACGGGTGGCGGCTGGTGGGGCTGCGCTGCCGATACGCCAGGAGCTGGAACTGCGGCGGCAGGTTGGGCGACGGGCAGCTCGGGCACCAGAGCCACTCCGGCCTGGATGGAGTTCCGGTCGACGGCGGGCTGGACGTTGGCGGCAACCAACATCGCCAGCGTCACCGCACCGATCACGAAGGTCGCAGCCGCAACGCTCCCGATGGGGATTCGCACCCGAGGGTCGGCTCCGTGGTGCGGCGAGCACACCTCATCGTCACTTCCGATGTAGTCGAACAGGGCCGCCTCTGTATCCGCGTCGGCCAGTTTGACCGGGGCTCGGTCGAGTGCGGCAAGTTCGTCTGGATCCTGGGAATAGGCCAGACCACAAGTTGACGCCTCCGAGCCCGGCACATTGGCCGCGGCCAATGCCGCGCCACGGGCGAGAGCGAATTCCGGTTCCTCCGGGACGATGACCGGCTGCGGTATCAGACTTTCAAGGCTCGACTTCACCGAACAGACTGCCGCCCTCGATCCCACCACAAATACGCTGCCGGGCTTGGGATTTGTGGCTTCCAAGGTTGCCGCCATCGCCGGCAGGATGTCCGTAGCGTCCTCACCGTCCAGGGTGCACATTCGCGCTTCCACAATTGACCCGTCGTCGCTGTCGACGACCGACAACGTCGCTGTCTCCGGTCTCATCACCATCACTGCTGTGGTGTCATAACCAAGCGCTCGACCGACGGTCTGGGCCAACGCACCTGCGGCATTCTGCTCCGCCACCAGCACCACGTTCTGAAGATCGCGTGCGGCGATGCCATCGCTCAAGGTCGCCGGCGCCGACTCGTCATCCCACGTAACGCCGCTCACAACCAAGTGGTGGCCGTTTGAGAAGGCGTTCTGCTGGGTTGCCAGAATTGCGGCGCTGATTCGTTCTGACGGGCTGGCCTTCACGACGCCGTTGGCCGTATCGAAGGTTGCACATTCGATGATTACCCCGTCCGCTTTTTCACCCTCGATGAGCACCATACGGACGGTCGTGGTCGTCACCGACACACCAAGCACAATGTCCACTGGCCCCTCCAGAAGGTCCGGCATGCAGTTTCCGTATTCGGAGGCGTTGATTTGACGCTACTCTTCTGACTCAATTCCCACGGCGAATCGATGGACTCTTATTTCTTGGCGTGGAAGTTGAATCCAGCGACAAAGTGCACGCCGAAATAGCCCGCCTCGCAGGCGAGGGCATGTTCACCGAGGAGGAAATCGGCACCACGTGCTGCTTCGCCAAGCAAGACAAGGTGTGGGTCACCGGTCCCGGCGGCGAGAGATGGGTGGTCTACACAGTTTTGGCCGACTCGGACACGTTCGGTACGAGCCCGGAGCTGCTCGCCGCCGACCGCGGCTGTGCCTGGGGTACCGGTGAGGTCTCTGACAAGGCGGCTCCTGCAGCCACAACCTGCTGCCGTTAGCGTGACCGGAATATGTGGCAACGACTTCTAGGCGAGTTCACAGGCACCGCCGCACTCGTCGGGGTGGTCGTCGGATCTGGCATTACAGCCGAACAACTTTCACCCGACGACGTGGGGTTGCAGTTACTCGAAAACTCAACGGCCACGACCTTTGGACTGGCAGTGCTGATTCTGTTGTTCGGCTCAGTGTCAGGCACACACTTCAATCCTGTTGTCTCAGTTGCCGACTGGTTGCGCGGTCAGCGGTCGGGGACGGGCTTGGCAGGCGGCGATGTGCTCGCATAGACGGTGGCCCAGACCCTCGGCGGCATTACCGGAGCGGTGCTGGCCAACGTGATGTTCGACCGACGAATCATCGAGCTCGCCACAAAGGAGCCGCTAACGACTGGGCATTTCGTTGGCGAGGCGGTAGCGATGGCCCGCCTCGTCGTGGTCATCTTCGCCTTGGCGCGAACCGAGCGAGCCGCGTTGTCGGCTGGCGCCGTAGGCGCATACATCGGTGCTGCGTACTGGTTTACTGCCATGCTGACCGGCTGGCCGCTGCATTCGCATTGCCGGAAACACCTCGAGCACGACCAGCTCGGTCGCCTCAATTGCACACACGCACTCAGCGTGCTCCAAACACGGCCCACGTTCTGCGGTGTCGGAGGTAATCGATGCCAGCCTCTCGCTGTCACGAGGGTGTCACAACTCATGCGCTAATACGCGCGGGCTACACTCCGAGACACACGCCGACGCCGACGGGCATCTACGGGCAAATCTTGTTGCGCAGCAGCGAAATAATGTGTCCATTCCGTGCGTCCGTGCAAGTCCCTGCGGACACAGGCTGGCAGGTTGAGGCGGACTAAAATCCGCCCAGTGTCGGTTCGAGTCCGACTGGGGGCACGATAACGGCACCGGTGGGAGGCGATGAAAGCGAGGCCGGCCAGCTTCTGCGGCGTGCTCGTCGCGGCGTCGTCGCGGCGGTTGGCGGCTGCGCGCGGCAAGACTTGCCGCCGCGATCCAGCGGGCGTGAGCCGCTAAGCCGCCTGCTCTGAAGTCACGACCAATCGCGCAGGGCTGCGGCCAAGCACCTGTCGCCACGCAATATCTGCCGGATCCTCCGTCAGGCGTAAGGGGGGATCCGCTGCCAGTACAGCGCGCAGGCACTCCTCCACCGCGATCTTCGCCAGGGCCTGGCCTACGCAGTAGTGGGTGCCCGCGCCGAAGTTGAGCAGCCTCGGTGTGTCGGCCCGCGAAAAGCGGTTGGGGTCGAAATGATCAGGTTCCCGCCAGGCCGACGCATCGCGGCAAGCGGCGGCAATGCAGAGAAAGAGCATCGAGCCAGCCGGAATCGTGTTGTCGTACAATTCAATCGGCGCCACGGCTGTGCGGGGAATATAGGGAATACTGGGCTCCAGGCGCATGGTTTCTGCGACCACGTTCGCCAGCCGCGCCTCGTCTTCATCTACGCCCGTCAGTTCGTGGCGGTGTTGCAAGGCCACCAGAACACTGCAGGGTATCTGGCTCCCGGCCGTATCATGCCCGGCCACAAGCAGATTCGCGATCATGGTGACGGTTTCGTCGTGGGTGAGCCGCTCGCCGTCGGCCTCGGCGGCTAGCAGGGCGGTAATCAGATCACGCCCCGGGGCCTTGCTACGACGGGTCGTCAACTCATCGACATAGCGTTGTAGTTCGGTGATCGCGGTTGTCGCGGCCGCGATTTGTTCGGGCGTCATGACAACGAACACTGGGCTCAATGCGTCAAGCCAGGCCACGAACACCGGAATGTCGCTGTCCGGTACGCCGAGCAGGCGGCACATCAGCCGGGTGGCCACAGTCGAGAACGCCGCGACAAGGTCGCCGCCCTGGCGCACCGAAGCGACGGCATCGGCCGCCATGTCGGCAGCCCTCGCGCGTAGCGCCTCGACGGACCGGGGAGTGAACGCGCGGGAAACGAGCGAGCGGATGCGGCGGTGATAATCGCCCTCGGTGGTGAACATTATCCGGCTGTACCAGTCGCGCAGGGGTCCGTCGGTGATGCCCATCATGTCGAACAACGCCAGCCCGATTCCCTCTAGTCGCTGATCGTGGGCCAGCGCTTCGAGGTCGCGCTGGCGCAGCACGACGGTGGCGCCGGTCGCTACGTCCACGGCCAATGGCCCCTGCTGTGCCGCCTCACTAAGCACACCGTGCAGGTCAGCAAAGTTGCCGGTCAGGTCGACTGAGGTTTCCACATCCATCTCCGCAGTATGCGGTCGAACTACCCACCGCATCGCATAACGTCGCAATGCCATCGAAATCGGCCTGGTGGCTATGGCACCGCCACAACAGCATTCGAAGCAACGGAGGTGACCACGCATACTTAAAATCCGCCAAGTCTGGGTTCGAGTTCGGCTGGGGGCACAGTAAACAGCTCTGCGCTGCTCGTACGTTCGCGTGAGATGAGACCGGGGCCGGCGAACGTCCACGACTTCACACGCAGGCTCAGGCGGCTGTCCACGATCATGAGGGAGCCACGGATCATGACCATCTGGAATAACCAGGTGCCGACGAGCTGGATCAGATAGAGCAGCGGGAGGCCGATGAAGGAAAGCAGCGACACGCCGGAATCGGCGCACAGCAACGCGCTGATCATCCCGGTCCCCACGATGACGTACGTCACCACGTCCAGCGCAACCAGGCCCAGAAAGCAGATCCCGCCGGCGATCAAGATCTCGCGAGCATTGGCCTGAAATTTGGACAGCGCATAGTTGAAAACCGCGCCGATACCCGGTGACCGGCTCGGAAGGTCCGGCTCCGATAGCAAACCTGGCCACATTGGGCGCGATAGCCGGGACCTGCTCCGACGCGTACCACTTGCCGTCGGACGCCTGCCACCATCCCGGCCCCTGCCGGGGTCTCGCTCACCCGCGGACCTCCTGGATGCGCGGTTGGGCGCTGGAATTTGGGCGATGAGTCGGCATCTGATGATCTCTTGCTGCCCGCTCGCGTTTGCTTCTGGTAGCTCGCCGACAAGGCGTCGACGGAGATGGCCCTTCAGGGAAATCAGGAATCCGGCGGGTCGCAGGTGACTTCTACTGATCAGTGTTACAAGTGGCGGGCCTTGACCACCGCATAGCCGCCGCGGTCGTCGACCACGAGGATTTTCCTCTTACCGTTGCTCGAGAATGTCGTGATGCCCTCTGGCTTCATGGACCGATGGAACGTGACGTCGATGAGTCTGACCTCATCGCTGCTGCCGTTCCACGCGCAGAGCTGAAACGGTTCGGTGCCTCGGGAGAGCGAGCGCCCGAGCAGAATGAGGAAGTCTCCGGTTTCCTCGTCGTAGGAGATGTCCCGGATCCCCTGTGTCGCTGTCGATTGCGGTATGTGGGGTCGCAAAACGGATGGGGCGTTGAGCGCTGCCGTCGTCCACGGCGCTCCGCCGACATCATCAACGGGGACCTGAATGACAGCGACTTGTCCGGGACTTGCCGGCCCTCGCTGACCGAACAGGAGCGTTCTCGCGCGCGGATCCCACGCAACGCCTTCGATGTTCAGCCCGCCGGCATCCGGTTCCCGTTCGCCGGACGCGGCGAGAGAGGGCTCGTGCGACAGTAACCAGGAGCGAAATCCGATCATCGCTTCCGCGTGCAGGTCACCCTCCGGCGTGTAGCGCACGCGCACCAATCCGTCATTGACCCGTAGTTGCCCTGACCCGTCGGCGTCCGAAATGCATAGCGAGGATGCGGCGACGAGAAGGGTCTCGCCGTTCAGGTCGACGCGGGTGAGGCCTTCGGGATCGCCCAACTGTCCCTCAGCCACGCCGACGAGTCGGCGCCGCCGAATTCGTTCGACTTCTAGACCGTCGGCGTCGAGAGTGAATTCAAAGAGGGCCGTCGACTCGTGGTTGTCGACGAAGACGAAGCGGCGGGGACCCACTTGGACGACGCCGGAGGCGTTGAACGGCACCCCGCCGTTCTTCTCCGGAGAAGGGCGTCGATTTGACCTTGCGTCGGAAGGTACGACTCGCGGCAGCTCGGAATGAGTGGAACGCGGCGGCGATCTTCGCGGTCCAGTTCTGCACTCGTCCAGTATCGCGCTCGAACTGCCGCCTCCACGCCGAATGAACTCGACACACCAGTTTTGATAACAAGCTGGACAAGCGACGCGCGCCATGCAGGGATCGTCTCCGTCTTGCTGCTAACTTGCCGATCGTGAAGCTGTCGCTTGGCCGAATCTGCATAGCACTCCTCGGGGCAGTGCTGCCGGTCCTCGCTATGATCGCGGTTGAAACCCCGACGGCCGCAGCGTATTCGCGGGATGGGCTGCCTGTGGAGATTCTCGACGTGCCATCGCCGTCGATGGGACGCAACATCCGCGTCGAATTCCAGGGCGGCGGCCCGCACTCCGTCTACCTGCTGGACGGGCTTCGGGCCCAGGACGACGCCAACGGCTGGGACATCAACACAGCGGCGTTCGAGTGGTTCTACCAGTCCGGCATCTCGGTCGTAATGCCCGTTGGCGGGCAATCCAGCTTCTACTCGGACTGGTACCAACCGGCGACAGGAAGCGCAGGGACAGTCACCTACAAATGGGAGACCTTCCTGACCCAGGAGCTGCCCGCTTGGCTCGCCGCCAACAAAGGACAGGCGTCGACTGGCAATGCCGTTGTCGGACTGTCTATGTCGGGCAGCGCGGCGTTGACTCTGGCCATCTGGCATCCGATGCAATTCATCTTCGCTGGCTCGCTGTCCGGATACCTCAATCCCTCAATGGGCTTGTGGCCCACGCTGATCGGCGTTTCGATGAAGGACGCGGGCGGCTACAACGCTTCGAACATGTGGGGGCCGACCTCCGACCCCGCGTGGCCTCGCAATGATCCGATGGTCAACATCAACACGTTGGTGGCCAACAACACGGCGCTCTGGATCTACTGCGGCAACGGCGTGACCTCGGATCTCGACGACGGTTCCGATTTCGGCGCTCAGTACGGTGCCCAGTTCCTGGAGAACATCACGCTGTCGACCAACAAGGAATTTCAGCAGAAGTACATAGCGGCGGGCGGTCACAACGCGGTGTTCAACTTTCCCACCGACGGCACCCACAGCTGGGGTTACTGGGGCTCGCAGCTGCAGGCCATGAAGCCCGACCTGGTGCGCATCGTCGGCGGGCAACAACCCTGACTAGCCGAAGTGCGTCTGCGGCCGCGCAAGCTTCACCCCGTCAACGGTGATGTCGAGCTTCTCGTTGTAGAAGGCGACCATGTTCGTGATCGGTGCGACGGCGGGCAGCGGGTAGTGATATGTCCAGGCGAGGTCGGCGTGGACGGCGTCGCCGACGCTGACGGACCAGTAGCCCGACGTCACGCCTTTGTACGGACACAGCGTCTGCGCGTCGGACGGCTCCAGATGCTCGAAGGCAATGTCGGTCCTATCGATGTAATACCTTGTCGGCAAACCGGTTTCGAACAACAACACGGGACTGTGAGTGTCGGCCAGCACCACGCCGTCTAACTCGACGGTGACATGGCGGTGTGATCGCAGGGCATCCACTCGGACATAAGGGTTACGCGGATGACCGTAGATCGGCTCGTCCTCCTCGAACCAGGTCAACGGATCCCACTCGAAGCGCACCAACCCTGCGACGGGTCCGTCACCCTCGTCGAACACCCTCGCGGCCGACTCGTACGCCTGCCCAGCCCCAACCAACGCGAACGTCCGTGACGGCCCGAACTGCACCTTCTGTGCGTGGTTCTCGTCCCGCAGGAACTCGGCTCGGACGTCCGAGAGCGGGACGTAGTACTGCGGGTAGTACGGCACCTCCCAGACATACCGCGCCGACGTCGTGTCGAAGACCAAATGGTGTCCGAGGAAGCCGCGGACCCGCCGCGGCGCCGGCTCGACTCGCCCGCGAACCGCGGCCATCTGGGGATAGCCGGTTGCCGGCTGCTGGGATGTGGTGCTCACGCCTCCATGATGGCCGGAGAGCACCGCGAGGACCAGTGGGATCGGCCTACAGTGAATGCATGCGCATTGCCCTTGTCGTGGTTGGTGTGGTCGTAGCGTTGTTCGGCTTGCTGTGGGCTCTGCAGGGCTTCGGCGTCGTCGGCGGTAGCCCGATGAGCAACACCACCACCTGGTCGATCATCGGCCCGATCGTCGCGTTGATCGGGGTCGCCATCGCGGTGGGCGCAGCGCGTCGCAAGTCCTAGCGCGGCGATGAACTGACCCGCCGTCGGCGAGATCAGCAACGTCATGCCGTCGTTCGCCTACATGGCTGTGCTGGTCGCCGCGAACCCGAAGGTTCGCGCAGATCGATGGGCACGACTAACGCGCGACGGTAACGCCATACCGCGATACAGCGTCAGGTTGCTCAACCGCCTGCCGACCAATTCCCTGACAGCTGAACGTGATTCGGTGTAGCATCGATTCCAAGACAGGTGTATTGAGACCCGGCGACCACAACGATCTTGTCCGCCTCCTGCAGGCCCCGGCTGAACGGCGACTATCCGCTGTACTCCAACCTGGTCGTCGACGGCATCTACGGACAGCACACCACCGCCGTGGTCCGAGAATTCCAGTAACGCGCCGGGCACGGTTCGGCTGATGTTCTGTCGGCCGCTCCCACCGGCCAGCGACCTGCTCAAGGTGATCACGTTCGGCAGCCCTGCCGCGCGCCCGGCCCGACACGGCTCGGCAACAACCCGCCAGGATCCGCATCCCGCGCATACACGCCAAAGCAGTTCCGTTGCACTCGGCGACGCGGAGTCCCGGGCCCGACGTCCTGGCCAGGCGCTGGGCGGGCACACCGGATGGGCCGACCGCACTGAAACGGCTATGCCGATTGAACGCCGGATGAACGTCTGTGATTCAGCTAACACAGACCAGAACTTCGCTTGTCCCCGGCGCGCCCGCACGGCGGTTGTCGTGTGAACATGCGCGGTAGGGTATGGCCGTCGGGAAGTTTGCTGATGTGTCGGTTGTGATCTACGGCTCACTTTCGCTCCCAACCCTAAGAATCCATTATTTGCGGGCCGGCGACGAACGATCATGAACCGATTGCCATGCAGTCAAATCTGCACGTAATTAAGCTGAATCCCGTTGCCACAGTAACGTAACAACTACATAACGAAGAGTTTCCTAAGCGCTGCCTGAGAGGTTGGGCCGGATTCCCGCGGATCCACGAAGTCACGCGCTCGTAACGCGAATTTTCGTCGCTACACTCAATCTAGATCGCGCCGATAGGCGCAGATAGACCTGGAATCTAGGGCCGGTGCACTCCATACCGGCGGAGGTACCGACGAAGATGGCTAACTTTCTGTTGCCTAAGGGCACTGCTGATTCGCATGTGAATAACGAGGCGCATGTGGACCCCGACGTCGCCCCCGTGGGCACCGTCGCAGTCCGGCGTGGCCCCATCGGCGACATCGCCGCCAGCGCCGCGGCCGTCGTCGTCACGAACTACGGCGACGACAGCGTTTCGTTCCTCAACCCCGACACGCTCGTGGTCGAGGGCGCGATCGGAGTCTCCGGTGAGCCGTTCGGGGTCGTCGTCTCCGATGACCGTGCTTACGTCAGCACCTCGTCCGCGAGTTATGACGCCGTGTCCGTGATCGACACGAACACCAGGACCGTCATCGCGACCTACCCGCTGGCCTTCGGCGTCACCGCCCTGGCCATCAGCCCGGACGGCAAGCGCGTCTACGCCGGCCGGACCGGAAGCGACCACGTCGACGTCGCCGTCATCGACACCACCGCCGAGCGCGTCGGCACCATCGACATCGCGACCGGCGCCGGCATCGGTGTCGACGCCATCGCGGTCGACCCCACCGGCAAGCGCCTCTACGTCGCCACCACCGACGCCCGCGGCAGCCAGCTCGTCGTCGTCGACGCCGAGACCGCCCGCGTCGATCGCAAGGTGTGGGTCGGCTCGCCGATCCGCGACCTCGCGTTCGCCGACGGCACCGCATACCTCCTAACGTCGGATCGGGCCCGCGGGGGCGCCGTCAGCGTCATCGACATGTCGACCAACCGGATCACCGACACCATCGAGCTCGGGATCGGCGCCCCCACCCAGATGACGCTGAGCCCTGACAAGACACGCGCGTACATCGTCGACTACGACCACGTCGCGGTGTTGTGCACGCTGACCCACGAAATCGTCACGACCGTCACGGTCGACGCCCGGCCATCTTGCGTCACAGTGAATTCCGACGGCGGCCGGCTCTACATCGCCGACTACGCCGGCGAAGTGGGTGTGTTCTCCGTCGCCTCCACCTCGCCGCTGCTGTACTTGCAGCTCAGGGCCACCGGATCGATCGCACTGCCCGAGGCGCCCGAACTGGAGGCGGCGTCCTAAGAGCGTTCTGCTACAACGGGTGATGCCCACCCCGAGACTGCGGGGAGATCGCGATCTGGCCCGATTTCGCGATCTGCCCGCAGTTTCGAGGGGACTAGCGCCAGTTGTAGCGGGTCTTCGGACGACCCGCCTTGCCGTAGTCGGTCTGTCGCGTGAGCGTGCCCTCGTCGGCGAGTCGTTCGAGGTAGCGCCAGGCCGTCACCCGTGACACGCCGACTCGCTTGGCCACCTCGTCGGCGGTGATACCGTCGACGGAATCACGGACTGCACGGGCGATCTCGTCGTTGGTCCCCTCCGCGGCACCCTTGGGCGCCGCGGATCTGCCTGAGCTGACCCGCAATTCGGCCAGCGCGCGGTCGACCTCAGCCTGACTCGCCGCATCGGTGCCTGCCGGCAGCGCCTCGCGGTAGCGGCGATAGCGCTCCAGCCGATCCCGGAACGCCGCGAAGGTGAACGGCTTGAGCAGATACGCCAGCGCGCCGTGGCCGACAGCCGCGCGCACCATCTCCAGATCGCGTTCGGAGGTGATCGCGATGATGTCCGGCGCGGGGCGCAGGCCGGACAGGCCCGACGCCAGCGCGATCCCGTTCGCGTCGGGCAGCCCAATATCCAGCAGCACGAGGTCGATTGGCGCCTCACTTGCCACCGCATCCGATGCCGCGCGCATCGCGTCGCGGGCAGTGTGCGCGACGGCCGCCACCGAAAAGCCTTGCAGCCGACCAAGATATGCCCGATGCGCCTCGGCGATCAGCGGCTCGTCCTCGACGATCAGCACACTGATCACGATTTCACCGTCACCGTCACCACCGACCCGTAGCTCACGTCGGCGGTCAGCGTGCCGTTGTGTCGCTTCACGACCTGGGCGACCAAAGCCAGTCCCAAACCGTGTCCCCCGCTAGCGGGTGGGGCCCCAGCTTGCGAGGGGAGCGCCCCCAGTTCGTCGTCAGGAACCAACTTGGTCGTATAGCCGCGCTCCATGGCCTTCTCGAAGGTGCCTGCGTCCATGCCGGGCCCGCTGTCGGCCACCCGGATCAGCAGCGTGCCGTCGTCCTGGCTGACCGTCACCTCGACCCACGGGTCTTGGCGGTCGCAGGCGTCCATCGCGTTGTCGATCAGGTTGCCGAGCACGGTGACCATCTCCTGGCCCGACAGCGCGAGATCGTCGCTGTTGGTCGGCAGATGCGTTTCTTCGGTGACGGTCAACTCGATGCCGCGTTCGTCGGCCTGGGCGGTCTTGCCCAGCAGCAACGCGACCAGCGCGGGCTCGCCGACGGCGCTGGAGAGCCGGTCGACCAGCTGTTGCGACAGCTCCAGCTCGTTGGTCGCGAACTTGACCGCTTCGTCGGCGCGGCCCATCTCGACCATCGTGACGATGGTGTGCAGCTTGTTGGCCGCCTCGTGCGCCTGCGACCGCAATGTGTCCGTCAGCACTTTCAGCGAGCTGAGTTCCCCCAGCGCGCCTTGCAATTCGGTGCGGTCGCGGATGGTCACGACTTCGGAGTCGCGCGGCGCATCTTCGACCGGGGAGCGGTTGACCACCAGCACCCGGTCCTCGGTGACGTGCACCTCGTCTCGCGCTCCCGGGTTGTAGGTGCGCAGGAATTCCGGCAGTTCCGACCGGTCCACGGGGCCGGGCGGCAGCGCGAGCAGCCTGCGGGCCTCGTCATTGGCCAGAGCCACGCCGTTGCGGTCCAGGACGATCAGCCCCTCGGACACCGAATGCAGGATCGCGTCGTGGTGCTCGTACATCACCCGCAACTCGTCGGGGCGCAGCCCGTGGGTCTGCCGCAACAGTCGGCGCCGGATTGCCCACACCCCGATCAATGCGATGGCCAGTGCGGCGAGGCTGACCGCGGCGATCGTCGGCACCTGAGAGCGCCAGCGGTCGGCCAAGCTCTGTTGGAGGATGCCCGCCGATACCAGTCCGACGATGCGGCCGGTGCCGTCGCGCACCGGCGCCACCGCGCGGATCGACGGCCCCAGCGTTCCGGTGTAGACCTCGGTGAACGTCTCACCGCGCAGCGCAGGCTCGATCGTGCCGATGTATTTCTCTCCGATCTGGTTCGGGTCGGTGTGGGTGAACCGCGTGCGGTCGGGCGCCATGATCGTGATGAACGCGATGTCGGTGTTCTTGCGGACGGCCTCGGTGACCGGCTGCAAAGTCTCAGTGGCCCTTCCGGATTCGATCGCAGCGGCCGTTGACGGTGAATCGGCCAGCGCGGTGGCGATGCCGAGCACCTGCTGCCGCGCAGCGGCATCGCCGTCGCGGCGGGCGTCGAACAGCGCCAGCGCGCTGCCGGCCAGCACCACCACCGCGATCACCAGGATCTGCAGGGCGATCGCCTGCCCGGCCAACGACCGAGGCCACCACCTGCTCAAGCCCACACTCCTGAACGTAATGAACTAAAACGTGACCCGGCTCACGTTCTCGCCGAACATCCTTGCAGACCACATTTGGATCTCGAGTTGGAGGAATGCCATGACTACGAATTTGGACAGGCCGCCGGTACCGAAGCCGCCGGCGCCGCCGCGCCGCCGCGACCGCACCCACTGGCTCTACATCGCCGTCGTCGTCGCGGTGCTGGCCGGCATCGCCGTCGGCTTGCTGGCCCCTGAGGTCGGCAAGAGCGTCGGCGTGCTCGGCACGATGTTCGTCAGCCTGATCAAGATGATGATCGCGCCGGTCATCTTCTGCACGATCGTGCTTGGCATCGGGTCGGTGCGCAAAGCCGCCACCGTCGGCAAGGTCGGCGGCCTGGCGTTCATCTACTTCCTCGTGATGTCGACCTTCGCGCTGGCGATCGGCCTGGTGGTCGGCAATCTGATCCACCCAGGAAGCGGCATGCACCTCTCCGCGAGCGCGGCAGGCAAGGGCGCCGAGCTCGCCGAGACAGCGCATAAGTCCGGCGGCATCATGGACTTCATCCAGCACATCATCCCGACCACGCTGTTCTCATCGCTGACCGAAGGCAATGTGCTGCAGGCACTGTTCATCGCGCTGCTCGTCGGCTTCGCGCTGCAGGCGATGGGTCGCCAGGGTGAGCCGATCCTGCGTGGCATCGACTATCTGCAGAAGCTGGTCTTCAAGGTGCTCGTGATGATCCTGTGGCTGGCCCCGATCGGTGCGTTCGGTGCGATCGCCAACGTCGTCGGCCAGACCGGCTGGACCGCGGTGACCCAGCTGCTGACGCTGATGCTCGGGTTCTACCTCACCTGCGTGCTGTTCGTGTTCGGCGTGCTGGGCGTGCTGCTGCGCGCGGTGTCGGGCGTCTCGATCTTCAAGCTGGTGCGCTACCTGGCCCGCGAGTACCTGCTGATCTTCTCGACCTCGTCGTCGGAGTCCGCGCTGCCGCGGCTGATCGCGAAGATGGAGCACCTGGGTGTCGACCGCAGCACCGTCGGCGTCGTCGTGCCGACCGGCTACTCGTTCAACCTGGACGGGACCGCGATCTACCTGACCATGGCGTCGCTGTTCATCGCCGACGCGATGGGCGCCCCGATGTCCATCGGTCAGCAGATCGGGCTACTGGTGTTCATGATCGTCGCGTCGAAGGGTGCCGCCGGTGTGACCGGCGCCGGCTTGGCCACGCTGGCGGGCGGCCTGCAGAGTCACCGCCCCGACCTGCTCGACGGCGTCGGTCTCATCGTCGGTATCGACCGGTTCATGTCCGAAGCCCGCGCGGTGACCAACTTCTCGGGTAACGCGGTAGCGACGATAGTGGTCGGCTCTTGGACCAAGACGATCGACCGCAACAAGGTGAACGCCGTTCTGGGTGGATCCGATCCGTTCGACGAACTCACCATGGTTGACGACGATCGCGCCGCGCGCGCCGAAGAACCGGTGCAGGAGCGAATCCCTGTGCCTGCGTAGGGCTGCACCTGGGGCAAGACGAGAAAGGCCCGGCCGAACCCCCCGGAGGCCGGGCCTTTCTCTGTGCTCTCAAAGATTTTGGAATCCTTTGAACCCCCTGTGACCTCCGCCCGTTGAACCGGCTGACACCGACCAAACGGAAGAACGGAGGCCCGCCATCATGCGTGCCATATTGCTCACACTTATCGCATTGGCCGCGGCGGCTTGCGGGTTGATCCTCGCCCCTGCAGGTTTGGCCTCAGCCGAATCCGCGGTAGTCACCATCGGACAGCTGGAAGCCCAGGGCTTCGACGTGAAGATCGACCGCGTCGGGAGCGCGCCGCTCTCCGATTGCGTGGTCACGAATGTGCGAAACCCAAGGGATCGAACGGAATTCGTCCCAGTGCTCGGCGGTCGCGACCGCGGCGGCGTCGTTCCCGTGATCGTGGACCGCACCGTCACGGTGTCGCTGAACTGCTCACGACGTTGACAAATGCGGGGCCCGGCCGGAGTTTCCGGCCGGGCCTTCTCTATCCTGCGATGCCATGAAAAAGGTTGTCCACCAACGCGTCAACAAATTCATGTGTCAGCGGCTGATCCGGCAGCAGTAGCCGGTGGTAGCAGGCGCCCCACAACTGGTCCACCACCGTCTCGGGGTCCGGGCTCGCGCGCAACTGCCCGCGCTCCTTGGCCTTTTCCATGGCGGCAACGGCCAGCGCGCGTCGCGGCGACGAATACCGTTGCAGATATCCGGCTTTCAGCTCCGGATCGGACTGAGCCTGCCCGATCAACTCGGCGATCACCCGGCCCGCCGGGCTGCCGCGGAGGACTCGCAGGAAGGCGTGCAACTGCGTGCGAATGTCGGCCTCGATGTCGCCGGTGTCGGGAAACACAAGCTCGGGTTCGACCTTGTGGAAGTAACCGTCGAGCGCAAGGGTCCCTTTTGAGGGCCACCACTTGTAGATCGTCATCTTGCTGGCGCCCGACCGGTTCGCGACCTTCTCGATCGTGAACGCACCCATTCCGTCGGCGAACAGCAGTTCGGCCGCGGCCACGAGGATCTCCTCGCGTGCTTCGGCGGCGGGCCGCCGCCCGCGTCCGCGCCTGGGCCGATCTTCGGTCATGGGAATCTCCTCCGGGAAATATATGGACGGATCGTACACTTGATGATTATATGGACGCACCGTACACAACGAAGGAGATTGAGATGACCGACCGTGTTGCCATCGTCACCGGAGCCTCGGGCGGCATCGGCCACGCCGTGGCTGTCCGCCTCGCCCAGGCTGGCATGTCCGTCGCCGCGCACTACGCAGGCAACCGCGACCGCGCCCAGGCAGTCGCCGACGAGATCGTCGCAGCCGGCGGCCGCGCCCTGGTGGTGGCCGCCGACATCGCCGATGAAGCCCAGGTCGCGGCCTTGTTCGACCAGGTCGAAGCCGAGTTCGGTGGCGTGGACGTGGTGGTCAACACCGCGGGCATCATGCTGCTCTCGCCGCTGGCCGAGCTGAACCTCGGCGACTTCGACCGCATGCACCGCACCAACGTGCGCGGGACCTTTGTGGTCGGCCAGCAGGCCGCCCGGCGGGTCCGAAGCGGGCGGCGCCATCATCAACTTCTCCACCTCGGTGACGAAGATCGCCGCGCCGGGCTACACCGCCTACGCCGCCACCAAGGGCGCCGTCGACGCGATGACCTTGATCCTGGCCAAGGAGATGCGGGGCCACGACGTGACTGTCAACGCCGTCGCGCCTGGGCCGACCGCCACGCCGCTCTATTTCGAGGGCAAGTCGCAGGAGGTCATCGACCGCGCGAAGTCAGCCTCGCCGCTGGAGCGCCTGGGCGAGCCGGCCGACATCGCCGAAACTGTCGCCTTCCTCGCCGGGCCCGCGCGCTGGGTCAACGGCCAAGTCATCTATGCCAACGGAGGAGTGATCTGAGATGAGCGCAAGGAAGTGATTCTCGTCACCGGCGCCTCGAGCGGATTCGGCGCAATGACGGTGCGAGCCCTCGCGGACGCGATACACGTTGTCTACGCCGGTATGCGGGACATCCGTGGCCGAAATGCCCAGGCCGCCGCGGCCGCCCGGCGCTACGCCGACAAGCGCGGCGCGACGCTGCGGCCGATCGAGATGGATGTGTCGGATCAGGCCTCGGTTGACGGTGCGGTGGCCGCGGTCCTCGCGGAGGCGCGCCGCATCGACGTGGTCATCCACAACGCGGGCCACATGGTGCTTGGCCCGACCGAGGCGTTCACACCCGAACAGGTCGCGGCCGTCTACGACACCAACGTGCTGTCCACCCAGCGCGTCAACCGCGCCGTCCTGCCGAGCATGCGCGAGCAGCGCGACGGCCTGGATCCTCGGGTGGGCCGTCAGCTACGCGGGGCTGACCGACGACTGGTTCGCGGCCAAGAGGCTGGGCGAACTGGCGCCAGCCGTACCTCCCGCTGCGGGGGACTACGCCTCCGAGCTCACCCGGTCGGGATCGAGACAAGTCGTCGACCTGCCGTTCAGCCGGGCACCAACCACTTCGCCAACGCCGCGCTCCGCGGTCCATCGGACGTACGAATCCGAGTACGCGGGGCTGATGGCGACGAGCTGGCGAACTGGCGAGGACGTGTTCCGGGTGCCGGCAGATCGTGAAAGTTGCCGACATGCCCAGTGGTTCTACCAGCGGATCGGGCTCTCCGATCTGCTCAGCGTGAACAGTTCAGGGTCACCGAAATCGACTGGCTAGTGACCACCTGCACCAGCACGCGGTCGCCGTTCCTGCCGGGGCCGTTGTACGGCACCCACTGCGTGACCTGCTGAGGGTTCCTGACGTTGGTCACCACGCATTGGTCGAGCGGCGCGGTGCCTACACGGTCGATGTTGACCGTGTAGCCCTCGCCCTGGAGCCGGTTAATCAACTCCTGCGGCGATTCGTCGGCAGACGCGAGGCCCGCAGGGGCGGCGATCGCTCCGCACACGCCCCCAACCACAGCGGCGGCGAGCATCCACTTTGTCCGCATGGCCGTACCTTCCGTCGTCGCCTGGGTCAATGATCCCCTACATACATCGTCGGCGACACTCGATTCCTTCCAGTGGTGTGCCCAACAATCACAAGCGCCACGTCAGCACCGCCAACGCTGCCACGATGCTGTTGCGGATCGTGGTATCACGTTTGGACAGATCCACATACCTCAGACGCGAAGCCGCGCGCCGGGGCCTCAACAGCCTCACTTAGCGCTCCGCGCGCTGGTAGGCCGTCACAACCGCGGCCCCGCCGAGCCCGATGTTGTGCTGCAGCGCGGCGGTGACGCCCTCGACCTGCCGCTTGTCGGCCGTGCCGCGCAACTGCCACGTCAGCTCGGCGCACTGCGCCAGGCCCGTCGCACCCAGCGGATGCCCCTTGGAGATCAAGCCGCCGGACGGGTTGACGACCCACCGTCCGCCGTAGGTGGTGTCGTTGTTGTCGATCAGCTTCGGGGCCTCGCCCTCGCCGCACAGCCCCAGCGCCTCGTACAGCAGGAGCTCGTTGGCGGAGAAGCAGTCGTGCAACTCGATCACCTGGAAGTCGGAGGGCCCCAGCCCGGACTGGTCGTAAACCTTCTGTGCGGCTTTGACATTCATGTCGTAGCCGATGAGGTTCTTGGCGCTGCCGTCGAAGGTGCTGTCGAAGTCGGTGGTCATCGCCTGCCCGACGATCTCCACCGCCTGGCCGGCCAGACCGTGCTTGTCGACGAACGCCTCGCTGGCCACGATCGCCGCGCCCGAACCGTCGGACGTCGGCGAGCACTGCAGCTTGGTCAGCGGATCAGAGATCATCTTCGCCGCCAGGATGTCTTCGAGCGTGTACTCCTCCTGGAACTGTGCATACGGGTTGTTCACCGAGTGCTTGTGGTTCTTCAGCCCGATCTTCGCGAAATGCTCTGCGGTGGTGCCGTATTGGCGCATGTGCTCACGCCCGGCGGCGCCGAACATCCACGGCGCGACGGGGAATGCGAACTCGTCGATCTCGGCCATCGCCTTGACGTGCTTACCCATCGGGGATTCGCGGTCCTCGGCGCCGCCTTGAAGCGGGCCGGGCTGCATCTTCTCGAAACCGAGCGCGATCGCGCAGTCCACCAGCCCGCCGCGGACGGCCTGCGCCGCGAGGAAGAGCGCCGTCGAACCTGTCGAACAGTTGTTGTTGACGTTGACGATCGGAATGCCGGTCATGCCGAGCTCATAGAGCGCCCGATTACCCGACGTCGAGTCGCCCGCGACATAGCCGACGAAGCCCTGCTGCACCTCGGAGAAGTCGATGCCCGCGTCCTGGAGTGCATTTGTTCCTGATTCGCGCGCCATGTCCGGGTAATCCCAGCCCGCGCGGCGGCCCGGCTTTTCGAACTTCGTCATCCCCACGCCGACGACGAAAACCTTGTTCGGCATCCCACTGTCCCTTCGCTGTTCCTGCGATCGACAGAAACACAAACCGGGCGAACTGTCTAGATGCCCTATCGACGAGCAGTCCACGCGCCCGCTCCATGACGGCGCCGCGCGATCGCCGCCGACAGCTGGATTGCGCTACTGCGGCAGACGCGGTGGCGCGGCGAGTACCGATGTGGGCACCGGTTCCCAGCCGGCTGCGCCGGCGTCATCGGTAACCACCCGGCCGAATGCTTGATCTCCGAAATGAAAGCCGAACCCGAGAGTGTTCGGCTCGGCCAGTTCGGCGAGCAGTCGGCGCCGTGCGCCCTGAACGCCCGTCACGTCCCAGTCGGCAGCCGACAACCACGCCGGATTTGTCAATTGGGCCGGGGTGTGGAACGCATCGCCGAGCGCGACGAGGCGCTGACCCGCCCCCGAAGTGATCACATACGACGTGTGGCCAGGGGAATGCCCCGGCGTGACCACCGCGCGAACATTGGGAAAGATCTCGTCGCCGTCATCGATCAAGTCGAGCGAGGTGCATTCGGAGGCCATCCGCAAGATGACATGCCATGGTGTCGTTTCGTCCCCGCGGTGGTTGCCGCTCGCATAGGGCGCCCACTCCTTGGCTGCCAATACATAGCGGGCGTTCGGAAACGTCTTGGCGCCGTTGGCGTACGCCCAGCCGGCGTGGTCGAAATGCAGATGGGTAAAGGCGACGACGTCGACGTCCTCTGGCCGGCGGCCGATTGCTCCGAGGACATCGATCATCGAGCCGCAGTCGACACCGCCGAAGGCGAAATCCGTTTTCGTCGTACCCACGCCGGCGTCGATCAGCAGGGCCTTGCCATCGCGCTCGATCAGCAGTCCGCCTGCGCTCATCAGCATCTCGCCGCGCGGGGTGAGCAGGTTGGGCCTCGTTGACCAATAGTCGCTCGGTATCGCAGGGAAGAACGCGTCCGGCCGCATCGTGAGAACTCCGTCGACCACGTAGGTGGCGACGGCGTCGCCCAGTCGCAGGGAACGCACCGCCGACGGATCACCGGGTCGGCCGATATCGGTCGTCACGCCGCGATGCTCCCACCGCCGTCGGCCCGAACGATCTGGCCCGTGATGTAGCCGGCGTCCTCATCCAGCAGTGCGCAGATCGCATGCGCGATCTCCCGCGGTGTGCCAACCCGGTGCAGCGGAATGGTCTCCAGGAAGCGAGTCTCGCGTTCGGATCCGATCGGGCTGCGCTCGCGGTACATCTCGGTTTCGGTGGGCCCTGGCGCGACCGCGTTGACGGTGATGCCCGTCGAAGCCAGTTCGTTGGCCCAGATCCGGGTGCACGCTTCGAGCGCTGCTTTCGCGGCGGCATAGGGCGTGCGTTCGGGGGTGCCGAGCGTGGTCAAACTGGTGACGTTGACGATTCGACCCCATCCCGCGGCGAGCATTCCCGGCAGGGCCGCCTGAACGACCTGCACTGCGGTGCGCACGTTCATGTCGTACGTGTCGAACAGATGGTCCAACTCGATCGACCCGATTCGGGCGAACCGCGCAAAGCCGACATTGTTGACCACCGCATCGATCCTCCCGCCCGAGACGATCGTTTCCAATACTTCGGCAGTGGCGACCCGGTCGGCGAGGTCCACCTCATGGAACTCGCCGGGGAAGTCTTCCGGTCTGGTTCGAGCCAGGCCGATCGGTGTGTGTCCAGCTGCGGCCAATCGGTCGGCGACGGCTCGCCCGATCCCTTTCGACGCTCCGGTGATCAGTACTCGTCTTGGTGACATGGCGTTCTCCTTCAAAGTGGCAATTTGATTACATCAACGTTCTGAAGGATCGAGTTATCATAACAAGATTGATATACCACCAGTAGTTTGTGTATGCCGGGAGGACCGATGACGACCTTGTTGCAACTGCAGTCGTTTGTGACGGTCGTCGAGCAGGGCGGATTCACCGCCGCGAGCCGCCGGCTGGGATTATCGCAGCCGGGCATCAGCCGGGCGGTGGCCGCGCTGGAAAACGAGTTGGGGCTGCCTCTGCTGGTTCGCAGCCGCGACGGGCTCTCGCTGACCGAGGCCGGTGCCGTCGCACTGACACACGCGCGGGAAGCGGTGCGGCACTTGACTTTGATGCGCACCGAAGTCGCCGCGCTCGCAGGTGAGGTCACCGGGACACTCAGCCTGGCGAGCCTGCCGAGCGTCACCGCAACTCTCGTCGCGCCGCAACTGCGGGCCTTCGCCGAGCGGTA
This sequence comes from uncultured Actinomycetota bacterium, assembly GCA_963770125.1. Lineage (GTDB taxonomy): Bacteria > Actinomycetota > Actinomycetes > Mycobacteriales > Mycobacteriaceae > Mycobacterium. Next base: position 23,940 of record CAVYPI010000095.1, read on the forward strand.
TCCGGCCGTCACGATCCGTCTGCTCGAAGGTAGCGAGGAGGAGGTGCGCGACTGGCTCGATCAAGGTGCAGCGGAGGCCGGTGTCGTCAGCCTGCCCGCCCGCGGGTTGGACACCGCGGTACTCGGTGACCAGGACATGGTCGCGGTCGTGCCCGCCGACAACCGGTTGGCTACGTGGAATGAGGTGAGCTACGCCGAGCTGGCCAAGGAGCCGTTCATCCGCTCGACCGGTGGCTGCGCGGAGGTGTTCACCCCGGTCGCGCGGCGGGCCGGTGTCGAGTTCGACATCGCCTTCGAAGCGCGCGAGATGTCTGCGGTGCTCGAGATAGTGCGGGCGGGACTCGGTGTCAGCATCCTGCCGAGCGCCGGCCTGCCGGATCTGCCCGACGGTGTCGTCGTGCGTCCGCTGGTGCCCAAGACCGTGCGCCGGCTCGGTATCGCCGTCTCCGCCAGCGCGTCCGCGGCCGCCCGTGCGTTCCTCGAGCAGATCGCTGCGCTCGATCTCCACTGAGTTACGCCGCGTCCTTGTCGAGTGGTGTAGACCTAAGTAGAACTTGTTCTAGTTCTTCGCTCGTGGGAGGAGAAGAGATTGGGTCTGCGGGTCGTGCAGTGGGCGACGGGCGGCGTGGGTGTTGCGGCCATCAGGGGCGTGCTGGAACACCCCGACCTCGAACTCGCGGGCTGCTGGGTGCACTCGCCGGACAAGGCGGGCAGGGACGTCGGCGAGATCATAGGAAACCCTGCCTCCGAACCGCTCGGCGTCACCGCGACCAACAGCATCGACGACATCCTGGCCCTCGACGCCGACGCGGTCATCTATTCGCCGCTCATGGCCAACCCCGACGAGGTCGCTGCGCTGCTGCGGTCGGGGAAGAACGTAGTGACGCCGGTTGGCTGGCTGTACCCAAGCGAGCGAAGCGCCGCACCGATGCGTGAGGCGGCCTTGGAGGGCAACGCCACGCTGCACGGCACGGGCATGGCGCCGGGCGGCATCAGCGAGAAGTTCCCGCTGCTGTTCTCGGCGTTCTCCACGGGCGTGACATTCGTTCGCGCCGAGGAGTTTTCCGACTTACGAACCTATGAGGCACCCGACGTGCTGCGTCATGTGATGGGTTTCGGCGAGATCCCGGAGAAGGCGCTGACCGGGCCGATGCAGAAGATGCTCGACAGCGGTTTCATCCAGGCCGTGAAGATGGTCGTCGACAAGATGGGCTTCAAGGCCGGCCCGAAGGTGCGTGCGTCCCAGGAGGTCGCGGTGGCGTCCGGGCCGATCGATTCCCCGCTGGGCGTCATCGAGCCCGGCCAGGTCGCAGGCCGGAAGTTCCACTGGGAGGCGCTTGTCGGCGACGACGTCGTCGTGCGGGTCACGGTGAATTGGCTGATGGGTGAGGAAAACCTCGACCCCGCATGGACATTCGGCCCCGCAGGCCAGCGGTACGAGATGGAGGTCCGCGGCAATCCGGATATCACGATCGCCGTCAAGGGCTTTCACTCCGAGATCGGCGGTGAGGGCGCGGAGTACGGCATCGTCGGCACAGCGGCGCACTGCGTGAACTCCGTACCTGCGGTGTGCGCGGCCGAACCGGGCATCTTGACCTATCTCGAGCTGCCGTTGATCAGCGGCAGGGCCGCCCCGCGGCTGGGCTAGTCGCGCGGCACGATGCCGCCGTCGAGGGTGATCACCTTGTTGGTCAAATAGCCGTTGCGCAGCATGGCAATTGCCATGTCCGCCATCTCGTCTGGCCGCCCGATGCGGCCCACCGGGATCGGGATGGGCGGCGTGCCGGTCTCCAGATCCGCTGGGAACATGTTCGTGCCGCCGACCAGCGCGGGTGCGAGGCTGTTGACCGTGACTCCGTCGGCGGCCACCCGCGGCGCGAGGTGATGCATGAGGCCGTGCAAACCCGCCTTGCTCGCCGCGTAATGGGCGCCCACCACGCCGCCGGTGAGAGCCGCGACCGATGAGATGAAGAGGATTCGTCCGAACTTCCGCTCGATCATTCCGGGCAGCACCTGTTGTGCCAGCAGGAACGGCGCGGTCAGGTTGACTGCGAGGGTGGCGTTCCATGACGCGAGATCGATGTTCTGCCAACCCTTTATGTCGGCGGTGCCCGCGTTGGCGATGAGCAGGTCGACCTGGCCAAGTTCGCCGTTCGCGTGTGCGACAAGCTCGGCGGGTGCCTGCGGATCGGACATGTCCGCCGCGACGACGGCGACGCGCCTGCCCAACTCACGGGCATAGGCGCCGATGGACTCGGCGTCGTCGGCGTGGCGACCATAGGCCAGGCACAGGTCGGCTCCCTCGTCGGCAAGCCTGCGCGCAATGGCCTTGCCGATGCCGCCGGACGCGCCCGTGACCAGCGCGACACGTCCCGTGAGCTCGTCCGTCATGGCTTCACCAGGATCCTGATCGGGTGCCGTCCTGACGGTCCAGCTTTTCCAGCCGCCCCCGGGACACCAGCGTTGCGAGTGTTTGGATGTCGACGTTCTGATACTTGGCCCAGCACGTGTTTCTGCGTGAGTCCGAACATGTTAGTCGGTCCAACGCTGGGAGACTCTGCACTGATCCCCACACTGACCAGACGCCCACCGACCGTCACACTGTCGAGGGCTTGCTCGAACGTCGACTTCAGGCCCACCGCGTCGAACGCGTAATCGGCGCCGAGTTCGACGGCGCGATCGAGGACCTCGGGCTTGATGTCGACCGCGATCACCGGCGCGGCGCCGCACGGCGTCGACACCGCGTCGGCGAGAACCTCGCCAGAACCTGGCTCTCGGTATCGGAACATCTTCTACCGCAATAGTTTTGGAATCAGCATCGAAACGCTCGGCCCGCGTGGTGTCAACCATTTCGCTCCCTTCGCCCCAGCGGCTACCCTCGGATCATGGCCCAGCCATTGGTTGTGGAGCAATCACGCGTGATACCCGTTCACCCCGAGTCGGCGATGTTCGTGGCCGCCCGTCCAGTATTCGGCTGGCTGTGGCGAGGCTATGCCCGGTCATCGGCTCGAGGTGAGCTGACCCATGTGCCGACTGTTCGGTCTGCACGCCGACCGGCGGGTGGTGACCGCGACCTTCTGGCTGCTCGAGGCACCCGACAATCTCGTCGAGCAGAGCAAGCGCAATCCCGACGGCACCGGGCTTGGGGTGTTCGGGGCCGACGGTAAGCCCGTGCTCTACAAGCAGCCGATGGCCGCATGGCAGGACAGCCAATTCGCAACAGAAGCACACGAGTTGACCGGGACGACGTTCATCGCACATGTCCGCTACTCGTCCAGCGCGGCGCTGGAAGTGCGCAACACTCACCCGTTTCTCCAGGACGACCGGATCTTCGCGCACAACGGCGTGATCACCGGCCTCGATGTGGTCGACGCGCGGCTACGCGAGCTCGGCGTCGGCGATCTGGTGCAGGGCGAGACGGATTCCGAACGGATCTTCGCCTTGATCACCGCCTGCATCCGACGACACGATGGCGGCGTCGGCGCAGGCATCGTCGAGGCGGTCGGCTGGCTCGCCGACACCGTGCCGGTTTTCGCGGTCAACATGCTGCTGGGCACCGCGACCGACATGTGGGCGCTGCGCTATCCGGAAACCCACGAGCTGTATCTGCTTGACCGCCGCGATGTCGACAACAGGCGCCTGCGGATGCGCAGTGACCGCATCACCGCACACTCCGAGCAGCTGACCTCCGACGCCTCGGTGTTGTTCGCCAGCGAGCCGATGGACGACGACGACTGGCAGCTGCTCGCGCCGGGGGAGTTGGTGCACGTCGACGCCGATCTGCAGATCGACCGTCGCATCGCATTCCACGATCCGCCCAAACATCAACTGCGGCACGAGGATTTAGCCGCCCAGGCTGCGGCGTCCCAGCACGCCTCGGTGGCGTAGCGCCGAGATCGACGCTTTGGCGGCCGCGTCTCGCACTTTCGCGCCCAAACGTCCGTTTGGGCGAATCCTAAAACGCGCACTGGCACACTCGCTGCCGTGGCGACGAAACGAGCGTTGGTGCTGGCCGGCGGAGGACTGGCGGGCATCGCATGGGAAACGGGCGTTCTGTGGGGCATCGCCGACGAGTCGCCCGCCACGGCCAAGGCGCTGTTGGTCTCCGACGTGCTGGTGGGCACATCGGCCGGCTCGACGGTCGCCGCTCAGCTTGGCAGCGGGTTGGGGCTCGAGGCGCTGTTCGATCGCCAGACCACCGCGTCGTCGACGGAGCTCAACCCTAACGCCGGCATCGACGAGCTAACCGAGAGGTTCCTCACCGCAATGTTGACGCCGAACACGACGAAAGCCGAAAGGCTCCAGAAGATCGGCGCGGTCGCGCTGTCGACGGCGACCGTCACGGAAGCGGTGCGCCGTGATGTCATCGCGCAGCGGCTGCCGTCGCACGACTGGCCGGACCGCCTGCTGAGGATCTCCGCGATCGACACCGCCACGGGCGAGCTGATCACGTTCGATAGAAACTCGGGAGTCGGCCTGGTCGACGCAGTTGCCGCCAGCTGCGCGGTGCCGGGTGTCTGGCCACCGGTGACGATCGGCGACCGCCGTTACATGGACGGCGGTGTGGGCAGCAGCGTCAACATGGCCCTGGCGAATGACTGCGATGTCGCGGTGGTACTGGTGCCGGCGGGGCTGTCGGCACCGTCACTGTTCGGCGGCGGCGCGGCCGAGGAGGTCGAGGCGTTCGGCGGGTCGACGTTCGGCGTGTTCGCCGACGACGAGTCGATTGCCGCGTTCGGGCCCAACCCACTCGATCCGGCGTGCCGGAAGCCCTCCGCACTGGCCGGTCGTGAGCAAGGCAGGCGGGTCGCCGCGGCGTCGCCGACTTCCTCGGCGGCTGAATCAGCCTTCCGCGTTGGCTTTTCGAGTTCGTCGAGCACGGTAGCGGCCAGCGCCCGGCCGACGTCGATGACCTCGGCGGCACGGTGGAACTCAAGGCTGCGGCAGGCGCTGCGCGGCACCTCGACCAACACGTCGGGGGGATAGGCGCAAGGTGTGGCGGGCAAGCGCGGCCTGCGCGATGTCGATGGTGCGGTTCATCACCTCGAAGCTGCCCAGCCTGGGCACCGCCTCCTCTTTGGACGAGTTCGTCGCCCGCCTCATCTGGAGCGGCTCCGCCGCGGCTGGACTCGAACAACGTGGCGGTGCTGCGCTACATCCGGCTCAACCATTCCGTGGTAGCCCTTGGCTCGGTCTCGGTCGCCTCGTAGCGGACACCGGCCTCACTGCCGCGAGGCTGACCGCGATGGTGAGGTCCGCGTTGACCGCGGCGATCGGCGCCATCGGCAACGGGTCGAGGATTCCGCCGTCGGCGAGCAGGCGCCCGTCGAACACGTGCGGGGTGATCACGCCGGGGATCGCGATCGACGCCCGGATCGCCGCGTCTATCGTCACCTCACCGAGAATGTCCCGGACCGCGTCCAGGATCTTCTCCGCCCGCAGCACCCCGGCTGCGGTGATGGACGGGTCCAGCAGCCGCAGCACGGCGCGCTGTGTCAACGATTTGGCCCAGTCCGCGAATTCGTCGAGCCTGCCCGCCGCCTGTAACCACCGACGAGCGCGCCCATCGACGACCCGGCGATCCCGACGATGTCGTAACCGCGGTGGCGTAGTTCGTCGATCACGCCGATGTGGGCGTATCCGCGGGCGCCGCCGCTGCCGAGAGCGAGCGCCACGCGTTGCCGGCTATACCGCCATTTTGCTACTCGCACCCACCGTTGGCGGCGCCGGTGACCGCCATGATGACGCCCGCCTGCTGGGCCGGTGTCAGCTTCGCCCACGGCGTGTTGAAGTTCCCGGGGCCGGTGAAGCCGGGCGACTGGACCATCTTCAGGTACGGCTCGACGAGGGTCTTCGGGTCGGCCTGCTGGCTGTCCATCCACACCTTGGCGGCATGGCAGGCCTGTCCGTACTGCGATTCCGTGGCGTCGGCAGGCACGTCGACCCTGGTGGTGACGCCACCGGGCGAGACACCGACGGCGCCGGGCTGGGCCGGTTCGGCGGGCAGGGGCGGCAGCTCACTGGTGGACGTCGTCGGCGTCGACGTCGACGATTTCTGCTCGTTCGACGAACAGCCACCGACCGTGAGCGCCAGCAGTGCACCGCAGAGCGCGATGCGTTGGGGGTACCCGCGCATGCAGCCCAATCTATGCAACGCGTCGGCCATCAGGGCCCGCCCCTACGGCCCGGTCGACTGCCCGTTATCGCCGCGAGGGCTGTCGCTGTTGCCCTCAGATCCTGACTATGGTGCAGCGATCCCGGCGCGGTCTGAAACGCCGGGCGCCACCACTTTCTCTGACATGCGGCGCAATTCTGCTCACCGCGAGCCGAAGCCGGTTCGCCACGCATCCGGCCTTGAACAGGGTTTTTCGAATCGTGTGCACGACATCGCATGGAGCCGCTCGATCGGGGGACCTCACCCCTGTGCCACACTCGCGTACATGACGACCGGATTCCGGGGCTGGGGCCACCTCCTCGCGTGCAAGGGGGAGTGTTGTCGGGGCTGAGCGCCGACCCCCTGATCCGTCCGCGTCACTTCTGGAGCTCCACATGGTTTTCGCCCAGTCTGCTGTGTTGCCGTCTGCCGTCCCCGCCGTATCCGCGCCGACCCGCCTGCGGCTGCCCGACCTGCTGCAGGCCACCGACCGCTACGCCGACGACGTGCTCTCGGGCCGCTGCGACCACCTGCTGCCCGTGGGCGGACCGCCGACCGACGACCGCTGGTTCGCGCGGCTGCACGGCGACGACGAACTTGACGTCTGGCTGATCAGCTGGGTCCCGGATCGCTCGACCGAACTGCACGACCACGGCGGTTCGTTGGGCGCATTGACCGTGGTGTCCGGCGCACTGAGGGAAACGCGTTGGGACGGGGAGACGTTGCGGCGCCGACGCCTTCGGGCCGGCGATCAGGCCGGGTTCCCGCTGGGCTGGGTGCACGACGTCGTGTGGACGCCCGAACGGGATCTGTCGGCTCCGGTCACCCCGACACTTAGCGTGCACGCATACTCGCCGCCGTTGACGGCGATGTCGTATTACGAGGTGACCGAGCGAAAGACGCTGCGCCGCAAGCGCACCGAACTCACTGATGTACCGGAGGGGCGATGAGTCGAATCGATCGGGTACTCGAGGAGGCCCGCTCACGGCTGCGCAGGCTTTCGGCGCGCGACGTGCCCGCAGCACTCGAGCGTGGTGCCGTGTTGGTCGACATCCGCCCGCACGCCCAGCGCGAGCGCGAGGGCGGCGTGCCCGCCGCGCTGGTGATCGAGCGCAACGTGCTTGAGTGGCGTTGCGACCCGACAAGTGACGCACGCCTGCCGCAGGCCGTCGGCGACGACGTGGAATGGGTGGTGCTGTGCTCGGAGGGCTACACCTCCAGTCTGGCCGCTGCGTCGCTGATCGACCTCGGCTTGCATCGCGCCACCGACGTCGTCGGCGGCTACCACGCCCTGAAGGCCGAAGGCGTTTTGGTCTAGGAACGGTTCCGTAGTCCGTCGAGAATGATGTCGAGCAGATGCTCTGCGCGCGTGTCCCATTCGGCCTCATCGAGACGTGTCAGATAGCCGAGAAGCAGTATGACGTCGCGGGCGTCCACGTCGCGTCGAATCGCTCCTTGGCGCTTTCCGGCATCGAGCAGTGTCGTTACCGCTTCTCCGATCGGTCCGAGGCTGTGCCCTGAGAGGTCGTTCTGCATGGCCGACGTGACGGCGGCGAACACCCCGCGCTTGACCTTGGCGTACTCGGCCACGCGACCAAACCAACCGGAGAGTGCGTCTACTGCACTGCGCTCGGCCAGCAGTGCCGGTGCGGCTGCCACCAGCGCGTCGACATCGTCGCGATAGACCTCGACAAGCAGGTCTTCTCGGGTCGGGAAGTGCCGGTAGAGGGTGCCTTGGCCGATGCCTGCGGACTTCGCGATCTCGTTGAGCTTGAAGTCCTCCGACGCGACGATGTGCTCTCGCGCGGCCTCGATGATGCGGGCTCGGTTCTGCGTCGCGTCGGCACGACGGCGGGGCGGCGTCATGCGATCACTTGCTAAGCGGACACGTGTCCGTTACGTTGGAGAGACAGTAAGCGGACACATGTCCACTTTATCGAAAGGGTGGTACGAAATGCCGTCGATCCACCACAACGTCGTCGCCATCACCGGAGCCAGTAGCGGAATCGGAGAGGCGACCGCAAGACTGCTCGCCCAGCGCGGTGCATCCGTCGTCCTCGGGGCACGCCGCACAGAACGGCTCGAGCAAGTCGCCGCCGGGATCACAGAGCGGGGAGGAGTCGCCATCGTGTGCGCGACGGACGTCACCCGCCGCGAGGATCTGCAGCGACTTGTCGACCGGGCGGTCGCCGAGTTCGGTCGGCTTGACGTGCTGGTCAACAACGCCGGCATCAGCAAGATCGGGCCGATCGCCGATCTGGACCTCGACGGTTGGACAGCGATGATCGACGTGAACCTGCGCGGCCTGCTGTACGGAATCGCCTCTGCACTACCGGTGTTCGCGCGACAGAAGCACGGGCACTTCGTAACGACAGTGTCGACGGCGGGTCTGAAGATCGTGCCGAATATGGGTGTCTACGCGGCGACCAAGAACGCCGTGCGCACAGTGCTCGAAGCGCTGCGGCAGGAATCCACCGATGGTTTCGTGCGGACCACGACGATCTCACCCGGCTTCGTTCGCACCGAGCTCGACAGCTCGATCGACGACGCCATCATGCGCGAACAGATCCGCGCCGGTATGGACGAGTTCGGCATCGAGCCAGAGGCTGTCGCCGAAGCGGTGGCATTCGCCATCGACCAGCCTCGCGATGTCGAGATCGGCGAGATCACCATCCGCCCGACCGTGCAGAACTGATGACGTTGTGGCTTAAGCGTTTTCTTCGTTGGTCAACAACGGGCGGAGCTTTTCGGTCTTCTCGGGTGTCCAGCCCGGCGGCTGCAGGATCGCGGCCCACGCGTTGGCCACGTCCCTGACGTAGAAGTGGCCGTGTCCGTCGGGCACGTCGACCGCGACCGCCATATCGGCGGACACCTGTAGGAAAGTCACGATCGGGATCCATTCCATGCGTGGCGACACGTCGTATCCGCGGGGCTCGCGCAGCCAATCCGGTTTTGAGAACAGGAGATCGACGTTCCACCATGCGATCGGGTCGGACGCGTGCTGCAGGTAGACCACCCGTGGTTCGCCCCACGGATCCGGCGGCCTGCCGAGGTTGTCGGCCCGCGCGGCGAAGCGGACGTTCTCGCCCTTGTCGTAGATCGGCAGCCACATCGGGGAACCCTTGTCGCGGCTACGGGTGAGGTCTTCCCAGATCGTGTTGTTGAACGTCGGCCCGGAGAACAGCGCACCGTCGGTGCGGGCGATGAGGTTGTTGAGGGCCAGGAATGGCGCCTCGCCGCCGAACGAGCCGAGGCTCTCGCCGAACACCACGAGTTTCGGGCGCTTGCCCTCGGGCCGTTCCTTGACCATCGCGTCGACGGCCTCGAAGAGCGCCTGCCCGGCCTGGCGTGCGTTCTCCTTGTCTACCAGGAACGACAGCCAGCTGGGCAGGAACGAGTACTGCATGCTCACGATCGCGGTGTTGCCGTTGTACATGTACTCCAGCGCGGAGGCTTCGGCCTCGTTGATCCAGCCGGTGCCCGTGGTGGTGGCGACGGCGACAACCGCGCGATCCAGTCCGCCGGTGCGGCGCAGTTCTTCTGCGGCGAGTTGGGCCGTCGCCTTGATGCCGGGGGCGGAATGCAGACCCGCGTAGGCGCGGATCGGCTCGATTGCAGGCTTGCCGTTGAACTTGGTGAGTTGCTCGACCGTCGGCCCCGCGGACACGAACACCCGACCCTGATGGCCCAGCGACTCCCAGCTGTCCAGCGATTGTGGTCCGCCCGAGCGCAACGGCGACTTCGGTGCGGGGAACTCCGGATCAGTTTCGTCGTTGACCGCCGAGAACGTCTTGTTGATGGTGCTCATCGCGAACCGGACCACGACGCCGTTGAGCAGCGCGATCGTCAACGCGAGCAACAACACTACCACAACGACGGCCGAAACCCGTGGCGGCGCAAAGCGATTGAGCTGCCGCACGAGATAGCGCACCAATTTGCCGATCAGCTGGCCGATTTCGACGAGGACGAACAGGGAGACGATCGACACAATGGCGGCCAGTGGATGGTCGCTGAACTTCAGCCGCGGCACGCCCATCAGGTCGCGCACGTCGTCTTGCCAGACGTGGAACCAGATGATCATCAGGATCTGGCCGATGATGCCGACGACGATCAGCACTATCCACGCCCAACGCGGGGCGGGCGGGCTGGTGTCCTTCGACTGCATGTAGCGCACCAGCCACACCGCGAACACTCCGAGGCCGTAGCCGGTCGCACCGGCGGCGCCGC